>DASXFE010000147.1:0-42900 GCA_036489765.1 Allostellaceae bacterium
GCCAGCGTTCCGTGAACCTTGTGCAAGAGGTTGATCAGCCGGCTCGCATCCTCCTGCGACAGGCGAAGGAAGGCTTCGTTCTGCGTCTTGGTCGCGACGTCCCAGATACGGTCGAGCACCGGGCGCGCCTTGTCGGTCAGAAAGAGGCGGCGCGCCCGGCGGTCGGCGGGGTCCGCGCGGCGTTCGATCCAGCCCGCTTCCTCCATGCGGTCGACCTGGCGTACCAGCGTCATCGGCCGGATCTCGAGGAGGTCGGCGAGACCCGCCTGGTTGATCCCCTCGTTTCGCGCGAGATAGCCAAGCGTGCGGCATTGCGCGCGCGTCAACCCAAGCCGGCGGCCGTTGACGTCGAAGCGGCGGCCGAAGAGGCGCGCGACGTCATTGACCAGAAACCCGAAACTTCGTTCCAAATCGAGCATTTGTACCCTGCGAGATTACCACCGAGGCTGATAATAAGGGTATAATACAATATCGTTCAGGTGCCCACGTCCACGGTTGTGGGGGCTGGTCTTCGCGAATGTAGGGGCTCGGCTCGGGCGGTACGCTGCGGCGCAAGTGCGGCGTCCTCGATCCTGATCCGGCGCAGGATCAGCGTGAGGTTGCCGAGCGAGAACGAGATTGCGATGGCGATGGCGCCGAAGGCAAGCGGCAACACCGCGATCTCCCCCGCGACCACCGCATAGTTGGGATGCCGCAACAGCCGATACGGCCCCCTATGCACGAGCGCCGCTCCGGGCAGCACCATCACACGTGTCGTCCAGCGTCGCCCCAGCGTCGCGATGACCCAAACCCGCCCGAGCTGCAGCATCGCGTAAAGGCAAAGCAGCGGCCATGACGGCGCGGTCGCTGCCGGGATCGTCGCTGCCATCGCCGCGAGCCATCCGGCATGCAGCAGCACGATCCATTTGTAGCCGCCGCGATCGAGTTCGTAGGCGCCGAGCGCGCGCAGTCGCCGCGTGTTGCGCGTCGCCAGGACGAGCTCGGCCGTACGCTGGATGGCGACGAGAGCGAGGACGATCGCGAGCACGCTCATTCCCGGCTCAGCAGGGTAAGGCCGGCGGTGAAGCCCGGCCCCAATGCCGCGACCAGCGCATGCTGCCATGCCCCGCCGGCGGCCAGCATCCGCTCCAGCACGAACAGGACGCTCGGCGCCGACATGTTGCCGAACTCGCGCAGCACGGCCCGGGCGTCTCCGAGGCTATTTTCGGAGACACCGAGCGCGGCCTCGCAGGCCGCGATGACCTTGGGGCCGCCAGGATGACAGACGAACCGGTCGATATCGCCTGTTGCGAGCCCGTGCCGGGCGAGGAAGCCGCGCGCCGCCGCACCGAGCCCATCGGCGACAAGCGCCGGAACATCGCGGGAGAAGATCGCCTTGAACCCATCGGCGACGATGTCCCACCCCATCACGTCGAGGCTCGCCGGCCAGGTATGCTCGCCGTTCGCGACGACCGCCGGTCCGGTGCCGCCGCAACGCAGCAGCGCACCGGCCGCGCCGTCGCCGAACAACGCGGCCGCGACGATGTCGCTGCTGCCGTCGTCGCGGTGAAAGGCGAGGGTGCACAACTCGACGACGAGCAGGAGCACCGCCCGGCCCGGCATCATCCGCGCCAGCGTCGCCGCCTTGCCGAGGCCGATCGCGCCGCCGGCGCAGCCGAGGCCAAAGATCGGCAGCCGCTCGACGTCGCGCGGCAGCCCCATCCGTTCGATCAGCAGGGCGTCGAGGCTCGGTGTCGCGATCCCGGTGGTCGAGACGGTTACGACCGCGCCGATGTCGCCGGTACGCATGTCGGCGCGGTCGAGCAGTCGGCCGGCAACCGTCTCGATCAGGTCGAGCGCACCCGCGACGTAGACCCGGTTGCGCTCGGGCCAGGTATGCGGCCGCTCGAACCAGTCGAACGGCACCACCGAATAGCGGCGCGCGATGCCGCTATTCGCGAAGACTGGCGTCAGCCGCTCGAACCGGGCGGAGCCGGCGAACATCCGCCGCATCAGCGCGATCACCCGGTCCTGGTCGAGGGCAAAAGGCGGAACGGCGGTGGCAAGCGCGGCGAGCCGCGGGGTCATCGCGATACTCCGGGCAAGGCAACAATGATACGAACCCGTTTAATTAACAGCGATCGCATACCCGGTGCGCATCACGTTTGCGCGAGGCCCAGCAAAAAGGGCAGCCGGTGAGGGCTGCCCTTTTTGAACGAAATCATCCCCGGGTCAGGCCCCGGGGACGAGCGCGTCGCGGTCAGTTCGTGAAGCGATAGAACTTTGCCGCGTTCTCGCACGTGATCTTGTGCACCTGCTCCGGGGTCAGCTCGGCGAACTGCTCCTCGATGAACTTGTCCGATTCCGGCCAGACGCCGTCGGTATGCGGGTAGTCCGAGCCCCACATCATCGTCTCGACACCGATATCGTCGAGCAGCTTGGCGCCGATGCGGTCGTACTGGAACGTGCACTTGCACGACCGCTTCCAGTATTCCGACGGCTTCAGCTTCATCAGGTCGCGGAAGCGGTCTTCGAACTCGAAATCCATGCGGTCGAGCGCATAGGCGAGCCAGCCCGCGCCGCTTTCGCCAAACGACACGCGCAGGTCCGGATGGCGATCGAACACGCCCGAGCCGATCATCGCCGCGATGATGTTGATGAGGCCCATCTGGAACGACGATACCCCAGTAAACATCGCGGCTCGGCGGGCCTTCCCATCAACCCCTTGGCGGGCACGCCCATCGGTGGTCGGGAAGGTATGGAAATGAAGCGGCAGATCGACTTCCGCGACCGCCTTCCACAGCCTTTCCCAATCCGGGTGCCACATCGGCACCATGTCCCACGAGCACGACAGCTCGAGGCCGCGGAGACCCATCTTGGCGACGCGGTGGATCTCCTTGACCGCTTCGTCGATATCGCCATAGGGCAGGCACGCGAGCGGAAGCTGCCGGTCCGTATGCTTGGTCCAGACCGCCTTCAGCCAGTCGTTGTAGATGCGCAGCAGCTCGTTCGACGCTTCCTTGTCGTCGAGCTTCGAGGCCGATCCGAGGATGCCGTAGATGATCTCGGCGTCGACGCCGTCATCCATCATGTCCTTCAGCCGCAGATCGGGATCGCGCGGTCGGAACTTGCCCTTTTTGGCGTCGTCGTAGAGCCCGGCCTCCTGCATCTTGTCGACGCGGTAGTTCTGCCCCGGCACGTACTTGGCGCCGCCCGGGCCCACACCATTGACAAGGCCGTAATCGGCGCCGTTCGAGGAGACCCAGTGCGGACCGTCCGGGCCGTCGACGACGTGCGGCATCTTTGCCTTCAGATCGTTCCGGGCGTTCTCGACGAACAGCTCCGGCGGCATGCACGGCATGTCGAGATGGCAATCGGCTGAAATCCGCTTGTATTGCATGGCGCGTTTCCTTCGAGGTCGGTCGCTTGCGGCGAGTGTAGCGCGTTTGGCAAGGGTTTTGCCATTGCACGGATTGCATGGCTTGCCGCCATGTGCTGGACCGTCTATCTGACGAGACGATGCCGCCGCCCGTTACCGTAATCAAGGATTGCCGGCACGGCCGGATGATGTTCCTGCCGCACGACCAGTATGTCGGGCGTGCGCTCGACCTTTACGGCGAGTACGGCGAGATCGAGGCGCGCACGCTCGCCCAGCTCGTCAAGCCCGGCCAGACGGTCGTCGAGGTCGGCGCGAATATGGGCGCGCATACGGTTCATCTCGGGCGTCTCGTCGGGCCGTCCGGGCAGGTGATCGCCTTTGAGCCGCAGCGGGCGATGTTCTATCTGCTGTGCGCCAACCTGGCGCTGAACGACCTGTTCCATGTGATGGCTTATCGCATCGCGCTCGGCGACGCGCCGGGCAACGCCCCGGTGCCCTTGGTCGATGTCCACCAGCCGGCGAACTTTGGCGGCAAGGCCCTCTTCGACCCGGGGCCGACCGAGCAGGTCCTTGTCCGCAGGGTCGACGGCCTCGCGCTGCCGGCGCTGCATCTTCTCAAGATCGATGTCGAGGGCATGGAGATGCAGGTTTTGCGCGGGGCCCGCGAGACGATCGCCCGATACCGCCCGATCATCTATGCGGAGAACGACCGGCGCGGGAAGTCCCCCGCGCTGATCCGACTGCTCGTCGAATACGGCTACGACCTCTATTGGGATCTGCCGCCGCTCTACAACTCCGACAATTTCGCCCGAAACCCGACCAACGTCTTCCCGCGGCTGGTATCGGCCAACCTGCTCTGTCTGCCCAAGGAACGTCAGCAGCCGATCTCGGGCTTCCGCCCGGTGACGGGACCCGACGATTGGATGCTTTCGGGAGGGCAGAGCTAGGCGCAGCGGAACGGCCTCCCGCGCTGCTGCGTTAGCCCGGCACATCGATTGGGGTTTTTGCGGAGGTCAGGATGGATGGGCGGTCGCAGGCAAGAGCAGCCAAGGACGCGGCGGTAGACGCCGCGCAGAGCGTGATGGACGTTGCTGGTGACGTGGCCGATGTCGCTGCGGACGCCGGCTCCCGCGCGATGAGCCTGGCGCAGGACGCCGGACGGCGGGCCAGCGCCGCGGTCGAGACTGCTTATGACACCGGCAGCGACGTCGCCGACATGGTTCAAGGAACCGTACGCCAGAACCCCTGGGCCTCGGTCCTCGTCGCGCTCGCCGCCGGTTACGGCATCGCCTGCCTCGTCAAGCAGCAGCGGCGTTAGACGGCGCCGCGGCATATGCAGCCAACCGTCCGGGCCCACGCGGCCGGACGATTGGCTGTTTCTACATGCGATTGGCCGCGGCTTTTTGGGGCGGTTGAAGAAGATCGATATCGCGGGCCGGTCCGGCTGGCTCGGCTCCCCAGCCTACGGCGCCGGCACGCCGATCGACTTCAAGCGCGCGTGCGCACGGCCGGCGCGCACCTTCATCCCGTCGAGATAGGTGCTGACATCGTTCCCCGGCAGGTTCAGCACCTTGCACCCGAGTTGCCAATACTCCTCGATCTGCGCCTCGGTCTCGGCCGATCCGCGAGCGAGCTTGCCATGGGCGTTGCAGGCCGCCGCGATCCGCTTCACCGCCGCCTTGAAAGTCGGGTGCTCGAGGTTGAGGTGAACCCCAAGCTGCGCGCTCAGGTCGGAATGTCCGTAGGCGATCATGTCGATCCCGTCGACCGCGGCAATCTCCTCGACGTTTTCCAGGCCCTCGAGCGACTCGATCGACGGGCATAGGATGATGTTCTCGTTGGCCCACGGCGCATACTCGGTGGCGTGGCGGGCACCGTAGCTTTTGTACCCCGTGTGCGGCCCCTGGCCGGAGATGCCCCGGTTCCCGAGCGGCGGATATTTCGCCAGGCGAACGATCGCGCGTGCCTCCTCCGCGGTCTCTACCTCGGACACCTGGATGCCCATGATGCCCTGATCCAGAATGCCGGGGATCAGATGCGCGAACGATTTGTGGATGCGAACGATGGCCGACACGTTCGTGGCCTGGAACCAGCTCGCCAGTTTGGCGATCGTTTCCAGGTCGAACGCGCCGTGTTCGTGATCGATCGCGCAGTAATCGAAGCCTGACTCCTCGATGATCCAGGGAACGCCGCGCGAGGCGAACTCCTTGAGGCCGGTGCCCAGAGCCGCCCGTCCTTCGCGCACCGCGCGCCGTATGCTGTTTTCTTTCATGACGCGTTCCCGGCCTGCTCTCGCGCTACCATGAACCGCTATTGGCCATGCTGGCCCAGGGCTCGGCAGGCGCCAGTGCGTCGCCGGCCTGGAGTATTTCGATGGAGATGCTGTCCGGCGTGCGGACAAACGCCATGCGGCCGTCGCGCGGCGGGCGGTTTATCGTCACGCCGTGGGCGATGAGGGCCTTGCAGGTGTCGTAGATGTTGTCCACCGCATAGGCGAGGTGGCCGAAATTGCGGCCGCCCGGATAGGGCTGAGGATCCCAGTTGTAGGTGAGCTCTACAGCCGCCTCCTCGTCGCCGGGGGCTGCGAGGAACACGTTGGTGTAGCGGCCCTTCTCGTCAGGACGTCGGCGGATCTCCTTGAGGCCGAGAACGTCGAAGAAGGCGATGGTGTCCTCCAGATTGCTGACGCGGATCATGGTGTGCAGATATTTCGTCATGGATCTTCTCCGGATCAGCGTGTGCGTGAGGGCGCGGCAGACGGGTTGAGGATTATCCAGATCGGCCGTTACCACAATGCGAAACGGGCGGCGCGTCGCTTACGCCCGTGCCGCCGCGATCGCCTGCCAGATGCGCTGGCTGGTCGCCGGCATGTCGAGGCTTTTGACGCCGAGCGGCACCAGGGCGTCGACGACGGCGTTGACGATCGCCGGGAGGGCACCGACCGTGCCTGCCTCGCCGGCGCCTTTGGCCCCGAGCGGGTTGCGCTTTGTCGGTACCGGGCTCGATTCGATGTGCATGTAGGGCATCGTGTCGGCGCGGGGCATCGAGTAGTCCATAAAACTGCCGCTCAGCATCTGCCCCGACTCACGGTCGTAGACGACCTCTTCCATCAGGGCCTGGCCCAGGCCCTGGGCGACGCCGCCATGGATCTGGCCGTGCAGGCCGAGCGGGTTCACGACCGTGCCGACATCATCGACGACCGTATAGTTGACGATCTCGAGCGCGCCCGTATCGGGGTCGATCTCGACCTCGCAGACATGGCTGCCGTTCGGGAAGGTGAAATCGGTCATCGAGAAGGTGCCGGTTTCGTAGAACCCGCCTTCGAGCCCCGGCGGCAGGTTGTTGGCGCGGAACGCGGCCTTGGCGACGTCGGCGAGTGCGACGGCCCGGTCGGTGCCGGCGACGGTGAATTGACCCTCGCCGAATTCGATGTCGGCCTCGGCCGCCTCGAGGAGATGGGCGGCGAGGCGCTTTCCCTTGGCGATGATCTTGTCGGCGGCAGCGAAGAGCGCGGACCCCCCGATCACTGTCGAGCGCGACCCGTTGGTGCCGATGCCGAAGGCGACGCGGTCGGTATCGCCGTCAATGTACTGGATCCTTGTCGGGTCGATGCCGAGCTTTTCCGAGAGGACCTGCTTGAACGTCGTCTCGTGGTTTTGTCCGGTGCACTTGCTGCCCATCAGCAGGGTCGCGTCGCCGCTCGGGTGAAACCGGATCTCGGCGAATTCCTGGCCGGGACCGGAGGCCTTCTCGATCGGGTTGGCGAGGCCGATGCCGCGCAGTTTTCCGCGGCTCTTCGCCTCGTCGCGGCGCCGGGCAAAATCGGTCCACTCCGCCATCTCCAGCGCCCGCGCCTGGTTGCCCGCGAAATCGCCCACGTCGTAATTGAGGCCGAGCGCGGTCTTGTATGGGAGCCGAGCGGTCGGGATCATGTTTTTGGCGCGCAGCTCGACCGGGTCGTGGCCGAGCTCGCGCGCGGCGTCGTCGATCAGGCGCTCGATGACGTAGGTCGCCTCGGGACGGCCGGCGCCGCGATAGGGGGCGGTGCCGTTGGTGTTGGCCATCACCGCGAGGACCCCGACATGGGCGGCCGGGATGTCGTAGACGCCGGTCAGCGTGCCGACATTGCTGAAGCTGGCAAGAAGGTTGCGCTCCGATGAAACGTAGGCGCCGACATTGGCGTAGGTCTTGACCCGGAGGCCCACGAACTTGCCATCCTTGTCGAGCCCCAGCTCGGCCTCGGTGATGTTGTCGCGGGCGTGCTCATCGGCGAGGATCGCCTCGCTGCGCTCGCAGCTCCATTTGACTGGCCGGCGCAGCATCCGCGCCGCCAGCAGCACCAGCCGGTGCTCGGGATACTGCCACCCCTTGGTGCCGAATCCGCCGCCCACATCCCCGGCGATGACGCGGATGTGGCTTTCCGGAATCTTGAAGATGCGGGTCGCCAGCGCCTGGCGGACGCGGTGCGGGTACTGCACGTCGGCGTAGAGCGTGAAGCGCTCCTCGCCCGGGTCCCACACGCCGATCGCGCCGCGCGGCTCCATGAAATGCGCGTAGACGCGGCTGATCACATAGCGGCGCTTGACGATATGCGCGGCGCCGGCCAGCGCCGTGTCGGCGGCGGCCTTGTTGCCGGCCTCGAACAGGTTCGAGATGTTGTCGGGGCAGTCGGGCCAGACGGCGATCCTGGCTTCGGCGGCGTCGCCCGTGTCGGTGACCGAGGGCAGGATCTCGTAATCGACCGCGACGAGCTCGGCGGCGTCCTTGGCCTGGGTTAGGGTTTCGGCAACGACGAAGGCCACCGGCTCGCCGACATACCGCACCGTGCCCTGCGCGAGGCCCATAAAGGAGCGGGCGAACATCGGCGACCCGTCGGGACGCTTGCGCTGGAACGGCACCCCCATCGCGCCGAGCCCGGCGGCGGTGATGTCGTCGCCGCTGAGGACCGCGAGGACGCCTGGCGCCGCGAGGGCCGGCTTCGTATCGAGCGACGTGATCCAGGCATGTGCGTGCGGGCTGCGCAGCACCACGGCATAGGCTTGGCCCGCGATGTCGACGTCGCCCTGGTAGCGGCCGTTGCCGCGCAGGAGCCTCCTGTCTTCGAACCGCCGCACCGGCTGGCCGATTCCGAACTGGCCCATCCCATCGTCTCCGTCTCAGGTCCCGCCGGCGCGCTAGCGGCAGAAAAATTTCTGCAAGGTCACGTCGGTCGGCTTCGGGCCCATTCTGAAATCGGCCCGGCAATTCTTCGCCGTTTCCGGCAGCATGATGTATTCGGTCCGGCTGTAAGGGCCTTCCAGGCGCCGTCCGTAGCCGCATTGAACCCAGATGCGCTCCGGGTTCTGGTACAGCTCCCAGGTGTTCCACGCCTGCGTATTCGCCGCGTTGTGGTGCTGATCGGGCACGAGGTCGGCTTTGTCATCGGGCGGGCCGTCGTAGATGTCTATGTAAACCAGCGTTTCGCCCGCAATGGCCGGGCAATCGAGCCGGATCGGCGGGTTGCCTTTCGAACTTGCCCAGACAGCCGGAACGGCCGCGGCATAGAGCGCCGTTCCGGTCGCCACCATAACGCCGAAGTGACCCATGTGCTCGATTTCCCGAATGTCGCGGCGCGCATTGTAGCGGCGTGCCGCCAAACCTCATCTGAATTGTCGTTGCGGGGAGCCGGGCGAGGAAGCAATCTCGCAGGGAAGCATCCGGAGCTGCGCTCCGCAACGATGGCCTGGCGAGGTAGGGATGGAACGCATCGATATCGACGGGGTCTCGCTCGAGGCGCTCGTCGCTGGAAGCGGCAGGCCGCTGCTGTTCCTGCACGGCATCGACTATTTCGCGCAGCAGCGGCCATTTCTCGATCGGCTGGCGCGGTCGTTCCGGGTCGTGGCGCCGCGCCATCCGGGGTTCGGGGGCAGCGACCGCCCGGCGTGGATGCGCAGCGTTGACGACATTGCCTATCTCTATCTCGACCTGATCGACCGGCTGGCGCTCGATGACGCCGTGCTCGTCGGCTCATCGTTCGGCGGGTGGCTGGCGCTCGAGATGGCGGTGCGCTCGACCGCGCGTCTCAAGCGGCTCGTGCTGATCGACTCGCTTGGGCTCAAATTCGGCGGGCGCGAGGAGGTCGAGATCACCGATCTCTTCCGGCTCTCGGCCGAGGACGTCGTCCGAGCCAATTTCGTCGACCCGTCCCACGCGCCCGATTACGAGGCGCTCGACCCCGCCGCGGTCGAAGAGGTGGCCCGCGACCGCGAGGCGGCGGTGCTCTTTGGCTGGCGGCCCTTTATGCACAACCCGAGCCTCCGGCACTGGCTGCACCGGGTGAAGGTCCCGGCCCTGGTCATCTGGGGCGAGCGCGACGGCGTCGCCGCCCCGTCCTATGGCGCGCATCTGACCCAGGCGCTGCAGCGCGCGACCTTCAAGCCGGTCGCCGGCGCTGGCCACTATCCGCAGATCGAACAGCCCGAGACTGTCGCCGCGGCGATCGAGGAGTTCGCGAAATGATGCACACTTGGCATTTCAGCGAGATGGCCTATCACCCGGCGTGGGAGCAGATGGGCGAGACCTATCGGGTAACGGTGCCGAACAAGCTCTACGACCCGAAAATCGGCGCCGACCTCTATCACCGCTACCTCGACGAGTGGGCGCTGTGCGACGAGCTCGGCATCAACATCATGACCAACGAGCACCATGCGACGGTCACCTGTGCCGACTCGGTGTGCACGATCCCGATGGCGATCCTCGCGCGCGAGACCAAAAAGGTGCGGCTCCTCGCGCTCGGCATGCCGATCGCCAACCGCGAGAACCCGATCCGCGTCGCCGAGGAATACTCGATGCTCGACGTGATCTCGCGCGGGCGCATCGAGATGGGGTTCGTCAAGGGCGTGCCTTTCGAGATCCTCCCGGCGAACTCGAACCCCGCCGACCTGATGGAGCGGTTCTGGGAGGCGCACGACCTCATCCTCAAGGCGATGACCACCCATGACGGGCCGTTCTCGTGGGAGGGCAACCACTTCCACTATCGCAACGTCAACATCTGGCCGCGCCCCTACCAGCAGCCGCACCCGCCGGTCTGGATGCCGGTCGGTAGCCCCGGCAGCGCCGCCGAGGCCGCCTCGCGCGGGATCGTCATCGGCGTCCTCAACACCGGCTGGGCCCGCACCCCCGGCATCTTCGAGGCCTATCGCAAAAGCGCCGCGGCGGCGGGGCGCACGGCCAAATTGCACGACCTCGCCTATATGGCCCTGATCGGCGTCGGCCGCACGCGCGAGGAGGGGTATCGCCGCGCCGACCAGATCCTCGAGTACAGCCGCACCTCGGGGGTCGTATCGCCGCAATTCGCCAACCCGCCCGGCTATGCCCCGCCGGCGATGGCCGCGACCGCGATCGCCGGCAGCGCCAACACCGCCCGCGCCACCCGCGTGCAGACCCGCGACGGCAAGCCGATCAACCCGCGGACGATCGGCGTCGAGGACGCGATAGGCGCCGGCCTCGTCTTCGCCGGCACTCCCGACGATGTGTGGGACCAGATCAAATCCTTCTACGACCACGTCGACGGCTTCGGCCACCTCCTGATGATGGGCCAGGGCGGCCACATCAGCCACGAAGACACGGTCGACAACCTGACCCTGTTTTCGAAAGAGGTGCTGCCGCGGCTCGCTGATTTGGCCTGAGCCCCTGCTGCCGGCCGTGAACTTAAGGGGGTGAGGCGCCGTTTCCGGGCTGTGTCCATCGAATGCGGGAGCGGCGCTATGCGGCATCATCTCATCCAGCGCGCGGCGCTGACGGCGGCATTGCTGGCGGGCGCGGCGGCATTGGCGCCGGGCCACGCGGCGGTCAACGCGAACGACCAGCAATTCATCAACGAGGCGGCGGTCGGCGGCCAGTTCGAGGTCGAGGCCGGCAAGCTCGCAGCGAAATCGACGAACCCGAAGGTCGAGGCGTTCGGGCAGCGGATGGTCAAGGATCACAGCGCCGCCAACGCCGAGCTCTCCCGGCTGGTCAAAGCGCAGGGCGGCACCGTGCCCCAGGGCCTTGACGCCGAGCACACCCAGCTCCGCGACCACCTCGCCAGCCTCAAGGGCGACGAATTCGACAAGGAATACATTCAGCTCATGGTCAAGCATCATGACGACGACACCAAGGCGTTCTCCGACGAGGAGCGCCACACCACCGACCCGAAGCTCAAGCAATTCGTCGAGCAGACCCTGACCATCGTCAGAGAACAGGACCAAATGGCCCGCCAGATCGCTGGCGATATGGGCTTGAAGCTCAACTTGACGAAGAACAACAATGGTTGACGGGGCGGAACATTAAGGGAACTTTCTGGTTGCGCCAACACCGGTATTCCCGCAGACTGGTCGCGCCGAAACTTCAGCGCTCTACACATTGTTGTGGCTAAGATCCCTGACGGCACACTATAGTGTAGTTCGATCGGGAGAGCTGGGCGATGCCACTCGACGCGCAATTTCAGGAAGAGCCGTACGTAGACGAGGTTGCGCTGCCGCTCACCGACAACGGGCCCGGGGCCGTCGCCGAACTCCTAGAGGCGAACCGGCGACTGCGGCAGCGCGGATGGCCGGCACCCTACGATCGAACGCGCCACGAGATGATCCTCGGGGATGCCCGCGATTTGCGAACCCTCTCCGACGAGTCCGTACACCTCGTCGTGACTTCCCCGCCCTATTTCAATCTCAAGCCCTACGCTTCGGATGGCGGCGGCGCGCAACTTGGCCGTGTCGACGATTACGAAGCATTTCTGGATGAGTTGGACAAGGTATGGCGTGAGTGCGAGCGCGTCCTCGTCCCAGGCGGACGCGTCTGTTGCGTGATTGGCGACATTTTGATTCCGCGTCGCGCTGATGGGCGGCATCGCGTATTGCCGCTCCCCTCAGATATCCAGGTTCGCAGCCGGAAAATCGGCTTAGACAACTTGACTCCAATCCTGTGGTTCAAGATTGGGAACCGCACCAACGAGGCTGGCGGTGGATCGAGCGGTTATTACGGAAAGCCCTATCAGCCAGGAGCGATTATCAAAAACGATCACGAACACATTCTCATGTTACGGAAGCCGGGCGGATACCGAACGACGCCAATGATTCAAAAGGCGCTATCCATCCTTCAACGAGACGAGATGGACGCTTGGATGCGACCAGTTTGGTCTGACATCCGTGGCGCAAGCCTACAACAGGGACATCCGGCACCGTTCCCAATTGAGCTGGCCGAACGTCTGATCCGGATGTTCAGCTTTGCCGGCGATACCGTGCTTGACCCGTTTGGCGGGTCGGGCTCGACTGCAGTGGGAGCAATACGGGCTGGACGAAACTCAATCTCGGTAGAGATCGAAGAGGAATATTTAAATGCCGCGACGAGGCGCATCGCGGCGCTCACTCCAGAGACACTATCCACGTCTTACAAGGCGATCGCTATCGAGTCTCGACGATAATGTCAGTCACTCTTTCTGATGCGGTTGATGATTTATTCAAACGGTCGAGGACGGACTCTGGCCGGCTGGATATGCTTGCTAGGTACTGCATCAAGTCGTTCGAGAGGCATGGCCTGCCCGGGGTCCGCGGAGGTAAGGCCGATGAAGTCGGCATACGCGGATTGGGGCGCCAAAAGGATTGGGACTTGGCGTACGTCTTGGCTGGAAAGCCGCGGCTGCTGGTTTCCTTAAAATCCATTCTGCGAAATCTCTCAGGGACTGTCCCTAATCGCCTGGATGACCTTATGGGCGAGGCCGCGAACGTCCAGCAGCTTTCACCTGAAATCGTTATTGGTTACGTCGTGATCGTGGACGAAAAAGAAGACTCGTTGCGACGGGATGGAAAGGGCACATGGAGCGACCACTTCGAGGGAAACCTGCGTAATATCGCCATTCGACGGGCTCCCATTTGGAACCAAGGCTTGATTGAGGCAATCTGGCTCATTCGCGTGAACAGTAGTCATGCTGCCGGCCAGCGCATAACTGACGCGGTGGATATGGACGCGAAAGGAACGAGCTTCTTTCAAGCATTGCTGGATGAGTTGTACCTGCGGGAACCGACGCTGCGACCCGCACCGAGCGCTTCACAACCCGAAGCCAGATGACCACCGCAAGGTTCAGCGTTCCTTCACATACCCCGCCGCGCTCTTCCCTGCGATCTTGCCGAACACCCCTCCCGCCATCAGGCCCGTGCCGCTGGCGTAGTTGTGGTAGTAGAGGCCGCCGATGATTTCGCCGGCGGCGAAGAGGCCGGGGAGGGGGGTGGCGGCGGCGTCTTGCACCTCGCAATCATTCGACACTTTTAGGCCGCCGAAGGTGAAGGTGACGCCGGAGGTCACGCCGTAGGCCTCGTAGGGCGGGGTGTCGAGCTTCTGGGCCCAGTTGGTTTTGTCGATGGCGAGGCCGTTGGTGCGCAGGCCGTCGTGGATGTTGGGGTTGAAGGGCAGGTCGGGGCGCGGGGCCGTGTTGAAGGCGCGGATCGTGTCGAGGAAGCCCTTGGGGTCGACGCCTTCCATCTTGGCGACGAGGTCCTCGAAGGTGTCGGCCTTTTCCTTTGTGCAGCGGGCGATGCGGTATTCGTCGCGCAACAGGTGCAGGGTCTTCTGGTCGAACACCTGCCAGGCGAAGAGACCGGGCTGGTTCATCACCTCGCGCCCGTACTTGGCGTAGGTATAGGAGTGGAAATCGAGCCCCTCGTCGATAAAGCGCTGCCCGCGTGCGTTGACGACGATGCCGAACGGGTAGCCGTGCTTCTGGAAGCGGTCGCCGACATCGAGGTCGCCGACCGGCGGGGCGTTGAGGTCCCACTGGACCGCGTGGCAGCCCGACCAGTGCCCGGCCGGCGCGGCGCCGATGTCGAGCGCCATCCGGAGGCCTTGGCCGGTGTTGTATTTTGTGCCGCGGACCTTGGCCAGATCCCAGTTGGGGCCGAGATAGCGGGCGCGCATCTCGGCATTCGCCTCGAACCCGCCGCAGGCGAGGATGACGGCCTTTGACCTGAGGTCGACGGCGCGGCCCTGATGGCGCACGCGAACCCCCTCGACGCCCCTGTCGCCCTGCAGGAGGGCGATCGCCGGGGTCTCGTAGAGGATCGGGATCTGCTCCCGCTCGCGGCGCGCGTGGAGCGCCTTCATCAACTCCTTGCCGCCGCCCCAGATATGGCACGCGAGCCCGCCCCAGAACTTGAACTTGCCGTCGATCTTGAACGCCTGCCGCCCGAGGCCGAGCTGGAAACGGACGCCTTTTTCCCGCATCCACACGCCGGTTTCGAGGCTGCGGGTGATCAGGATCTCGGTGAGGTCGGGGTCGGAGCGCCACTCGGTGAGGCGGCCGACATCGTCGTAATATTGCTCGGCCGTGTAGGTGCCGACATCGACGTTGGCGAGCTCGTGGTCGCTCATGTCGGGGATCAGCCGGCCGAGATCGTCGAACCCGTGATAGACGACGCGGAACGCCCCGCCGGTAAAAGCCGAGTTGCCGCAAGCCGAGGCCTCGGGCGCGATCTCGACCATCAGCACCGACGCGCCGTTCTCCGCCGCCGACAGCGCCGCGCAGGTCGCCGCGTTCCCGGCTCCGACGACGATCACATCGCGTTCCGGCAATTCCATGATGTTCCCCGTATCCCGACGTTAGCTGCCGCATCGTAGTATCGTGGGGCGGGTAGAGCGTAGCGAAACCCACCATGCCGGGATCGCGGCGGCGCATCCGGTGGGTTAAGCTTCGCTAACCCACCCTACGGGATGGCGCGGGGAGATGTGAAATGACCGACGAAACCGTGACGCTTGCCCGCTATGCCGCCGGGCTCACCTACGAGGATCTGCCGGCGGGGGTGATCGCCTGCGCCAAGGATGCGATTGCGGACACGGTGGCGGCGTGCATCTGCGGCAGCGGGCTGCCGTGGAGCCGGATCGTCATCGATTACGCCGAGCGCACCGGCCCCGGCGGGACGTCCCGCATCCTCGGGCGCGGGACGTCGGTGCAGGCGCCGTCGGCGGCGCTGGCCAACGGGGCGCTGGCGCATGCGTTCGAGCTCGACAGCCTGACGCGGCCCGGCGCCGGCGCGCACCCGGGGGCGACGGTGCTGCCGCCGGCGCTCGCGGTGGCGCAAGAGGTTGGGGCGTCGGGGAAGGCGCTGATCGCGGCCTTTGTCGCCGGCAACGAGGCGATGATCCGGATCGGCCGCGCCACCGGCCACACCAATGAGGGGCGCGGGTTCCATGCGCCGGGGAATACCGGGCCGTTCGGCGCGGCGGTCGCGTGCGGGCATCTGTTGGGGCTCGACGTGGGGAAGATGACCAGCGCGATCGGCATCGCCGGGTCGCTCGCCGGCGGGCTGTTGGAGTTCAGCCGCGGTGACGGCGGGATGGTCAAGCGGCTGCATCTCGGGCGCGCGTCGGAGGCGGGGGTGCTGGCCGCGAGCCTCGCGGCGGGCGGGTTCAACGGGCCCCGCACCGTGCTCGAAGGCAAGTTCGGGTTCCTCCGCGTGTTCTGCACGGAATTCGACGAGAGTCTGCTCACCAAGGGCCTCGGCGAGGAGTTCGTGGTGCTCTCGACTGTGCTGAAGCGCTATCCGCTGCACGCGACCGCGCATGCCCCGGTGAAGGCGGTGCGGGAATTGGCGGCGGCGCACGGGTTCGGCGGGGCGGATGTCGACACGGTCACGGTCGGCGGCACGGGGCGGATGCTCGAGCGGCACAACATCGCCGAGCCGGCCGACCTGATGCTCGCCCAGTATTCGATCCCGTTTTGCGTCGCGCTGGCGCTTTACCGTGAGGCGCGCGACCCGGAATCGTTCGACGACGGGGCGCTCGCCGACCCGAACATCCGGGCGCTGTGCCGGCGCGTCACGATGGTGCCGGAAGCGGGCGGTCGGGCCCTCGTTTCGGTGGCGCTCAAGGACGGGCGGCGGTTCGAAGCCGTGGCCGAAGGCGGGATGCTCGAGCCGGGCGAGCTCGGCGACAAGTTCACCCGCCTCACCCGCGGCACGATCGGCGAGGCGGCCGGGACGGCGCTGCTCGGGCGGCTGCGTCGGTTGGAGGCGGAGGCGACGGTCGATTGGTTGGGGGCGTAGGAGCGCGGGCGTCTCGCCCGCATCCAAACAAAAAATGCGGGCGGGGATGCCCGCGCTCCTTCCGTTCTTACGCCGGCGACAGGGCCCGCTCGACGCAGCCCAACAGCTCCGCGGGCTCGAAGGGTTTGCGCAGGATCGCGGCGGCGCCGAGCTTGTTGGCTACGGTCAGGAAATCCATCGAGCCCAGCCGTCCGCCGCCCGACACGGCGATGATCCGTGCCGCCGGGTCATCGCGCAAGAGCTGGATGATCGTCTCGATCCCCTCCTGCTCGGGCATGATGATGTCGGTGATGACGAGGTCGGGACGCTCGCTGCGGAATTTGGCGACGCCTTTGGCACCGTCCTCGGCGAGGGTCACCTCATAGCCGCCGTGCTGCAGGATGCGCGAGATCGTGCGGCGGACGAGGATGTCGTCATCGATCACCAGCACCTTGGCCGTCGCGCCGAGGTCGCCTTCGGGGGCGGGGGTCGAGGCTGACGCCGTCGCGTCCTTGACGGGACGGAGGTGGGCGGCGGAAACCGATTTTCGCAACATGGGCTACCCCTGGCTCAGACGGGATTCTCGACGAGTTCGCCGGGCTCGAGCGCGACCTGGACGAGATCGGCGATCGGTTCGTTCTGCGGGCCGGCGAGCGGCAGGACGATCTTGAAAACGGTGCCCCTGCGACGCTTGCTCTGGACGTCGATGTGGCCGCCGTGGTCGGTGACGATGCCGTGGACGACCGACAGGCCGAGCCCGGTGCCCTCGCCGACGCGCTTTGTCGTATAGAACGGCTCGAAGATGCGCTCGACGGTCGCCGCGTCCATGCCGCAGCCGGTGTCGCCGACCGAGAGCACGACGGCGCCGCCGCCCGGGGGGCCGAGCTCGCCGGGCCAATCGACGGCCGCCGCCGGCGCCACCCCGACGGTGACGATGCCGGGCTGCTCGCCGATGGCCTGGATGCTGTTGGTGACGAGGTTGGCGACGACGCGCTCGAGCTGGCCGCCGTCGCCCTGGAGCGCCGGAACCGCCTCGATCTCCTCGACCAGCCGCACGTTGGCCGGAAGAGTCGCGCGGATCATCTGCAGGCTCCGATGCACGACCGCGCCGAGATCGACCCCTTTCTTGACCGTCATCTGATTGCGGCTGAAATCGAGGAGCTGCTGGAGGAGGTCGCGGGCGCGCTCGCTGGCAAAGGTGATCGTTTCGAGGTCTTCGCGCTCGTCGCTGTCGGCCGGCATGCGCTCGGCGATCATCTTCGACAGCGACAGGATCGGCACCAGGCTGTTGTTGAGATCGTGCGCGATGCCGCCGGCGAGGGTGCCGAGCGCCTTCATCTTGGTCGAATGCTGGAGCTGGCGTTCGAGTTCGCCCTGGCGGGCCTGCGAGGCGCGCAGATCGGTGATGTCGCGGATCGTGCCGGCGAGCATCACCGGCAGCCCGTGCTCGTCGTAGATCAGCTCGCTCTCGCGGTGGATGTGGCGGATCGTGCCGTCGGGGCGAATGGCACGATACTCGAACGGCGCGGGGCACTTGCCGGCGGCGCTTTCGGCCCGCGCATCGAGGATCAACTTGCGGTCGGCCGGGTGGACGCAGGCGAGCAGGCTTTCGGTGGTCGGGACGAAGTTTTCGCGGGTGACGCCAAGGATGCGGTAGGTCTCGTCGGACCACACCATCTGGCCGGTGCGCAGATCGCGCGTGTCGCTCCCCAGCCGCGCCTGCCGCTGCGCCCGGTTGAGCCGCTCCTCATTGTCGCGGAGCCGCTGCTGCACGGCCTTGAGCGCGGTGATGTCGATGCGCAGCCCGGCGATGCCGCCGCCGCGCATCGGGCGCTCGCAGATGAGGAGCCAGCGACCGCTCGAATGCCGCGCCTCGATCGGGCCGGGCGGGTGGAGGTGGCTTTCCACCCGCTCCTTGAACCATTCCTCCTCGTGCCCGATCGCATCGGCATAGATGCCGCGGTTGAGCCCGTCGCGAAGGATCTCCTCGAATGTGTTGCCCGGAACGAGCACGTCGCGCCGGTTGGTGTAGAGATTGAGGAAGGCCTCGTTGCAGAGGGCCAGGCGATCGTCCTTGTCGTAGATCACAAACCCTTCGGAGATGCTCTCGACCGCGTCGCGCAGCATCTCCTCGGCACGCTCGGCGCGCGAGTGCGCCTCGACTATCTCGGTCTCGTTGGTGCCGGTGCCGCGATAGCCCGTGAACTGGCCGTTCTCGTCGAAATTGGGCTTGCCGCTGACGACGTAATAGACAGGCGCGCCGGTCGCCGCGGTGATGCGATAGCGGAACCGGCGGAATGGCCGGTGGGCGTCGAGGTCGGCCTTGTGTGCCCGCCAGACGTTGTCGCTTTTGGGGTCGCCCGCGGCCAGTTCCCATCGCGTCTTGCCGATGATATGCGAGACCCGCACGCCGATGCGCGACTCGATCTCCTGGGTGCTGCCGCCGCTGAAAAAGGTGAAGCGGTGGTCGGGTCCGGTTTCCCAGATCGTGTCGGCGCCGACCTCGGCGACGTCGCGGAAGCGCTGCTCGCTTTCGCGAAGGGCGGTCTCGGCGCGCTCGTGCTCGCGGACCGCCTCTTCGGCGCGGGTGACGGCCTGTTCGAGCTGGACGCGGGCATAAGCCTCAACGTCGACATCCTTGCGGGCCGCGGCGACCTGGCTGACCGCGATCAGGTGGCGCCGAACCAGCGCCGCGACGAGGCCGATCCCGACGATGCCGGCGACCGCGGCAATGCCGATCACCAGCGCCTCCTTGCGCCAGCGCACCAGCGCCGCCGCCTCGGGGATCGCGACGGTCAGGGCGAGCGGATAGTTGTGGAGCGGTTGCGAGGCGACGATCGTCGGAGCCGCATCCGGGCCAATCGGGGCGCGCACGACTTGCGCCTGGCCGCGGGCCACCGGATCGCCGGCCACCAGATCGCTGAACGTCCCGCCGGAGGGCGCGGCCGCACCCGTGTCCGACGCCGCCGCGTCGTTGAGGAGCAGCGTCCCGTCATTGCGCCACAGCGCCACGATGTCCTCGTCGCCATGGGCCGCGGCGCGGTAGAAATCCTGGAGATAGTCGACGCGGATCGCCCCGACCACGAGCCCGGCAAAGGTGCCGTCGGCGGCGCGGAGCCGATGCGCGAGAAAGATCGACGAGATCCCGGTGGCGCGGTTCGGCGCCGGCGAGCTGATGTAGCGGTCGAGCTCGGGATGGTCGCGCATCATCGTGAAATAGTCGCGGTCGGCGACATTGACTGGCGTGCCCGGTTGCCCGCCGGTCGAGATCAGCAGATTGCCCTTGGCATCGATCACGGCGAGCGCCGCAAGTTGGGGCAGCCCCCCTCGTTTCCCGATGATCAGGTCGCCGGTGGCGCGCGTCGAGACCGCCTCGTGGAAGGCGTCGCCGCCCTTTGCGGCGAGCGGGCTCAGCACGTCGGTCAGCGCGCTGACGAACAGATCGACGCTTTGAAAGGTCCGGTCGGTCGCCTCGGCGTAGACGCGGCTGAGCGTCACCGCATCGGCCCGCGAATCGTCGAGCGCCGCCTGGCGGAATTGCAGAAGGATTGCGGTATTGGCGACGACCACCGCGAGGGCTGCGAGCGAGGCACAGCTCCACAGCCACCAGTAATCGGGGCGCCGCCGCCCTGATCCCCAGGGAAACTGCGCCCGCCATTGCGCGAGGCGGAGACGGATCGGGCTGAGGCGGGATTCGTGCGCGGCGGTCATCGGCCCTGGAACAGCCTGGGAGTGAGGCGCGGTCGGGAGGCTGACCATGGGCGTTAATGGTAAATATTCCCTCTATCCGAGGCGGCCCGGCGCGGGTGTTGGCGGCGGCCGGCCGATGTCCTACCTTTAAGGGGCGAGGCGGCGCGGGCTCTTGGGGCTCGGGCGATGAGAGGAGGCGGCGAGATGTGGTCATTGCGGCGCGAAAAGATGGCGATGCCGGCCCCGGAGCAATGCCTTCCCGGCCGCGCGATCCGGATGCCGGTGCCCGATGCGCATTTCGTCAACGGTCACAAGCTCGAGGGACCCTATCCCGCGGGTCTCGAGCAGGCGGTGTTCGGTCTCGGCTGCTTCTGGGGCGCCGAGCGCAAGTTCTGGGAGGCACCGGGCGTGTGGACGACCGCCGTGGGTTACGCCGGCGGCACCACCTCGAACCCGACCTATGAGGAAGTGTGCAGCGGCATGACCGGACACACCGAAGTCGTGCTTGTCGTCTTCGACCCGAAGATCATCAGCTATGACGGGCTGTTGAAGGTGTTCTGGGAAAGCCACGACCCGACCCAGGGGATGCGCCAGGGCAACGATGCCGGGACCCAGTACCGCTCGGCGATCTACACCTATTCGCCGGAGCAGCAGCGGGCGGCCGAGGCATCGCAGCAACGGTTTCAGGAGGGGCTCGGCAAGGCCGGCTACGGTCCGATCACGACCGAGATCCGCGAGGCGCCGCCGTTCTATTTTGCCGAGGATTATCACCAGCAATACTTGGCGAAGAACCCGTGGGGCTATTGCGGCCTCGGCGGCACCGGGGTGAGCTGCCCGGTGGGTGTGGCGACGGCAGCGGAGTAAAGGGGTGCGGGCGGGACGCCCGCGCTCCTACGAGACCACGATGAAATTCGGCGTCCAGTTCTTTCCCGATGTGCGGCCGGAGGAGAAGTCGGCCGAGGCGTATTTCCGCGACGCGCTGGATCTGGCGGAGGAGGCGGATGGGCTCGGCTACAGCCATATCCGCATCGTCGAGCATTATTTTCACCATTACGGCGGCTACAGCCCGAACCCGATCGTGTTCCTGGCGGCGGCGGCGCAGCGGACCCGGCGGGCGCGGCTCGTCACCGGCGCCGTGCTGCCGGCGTTCAACCATCCGCTCAAGCTCGCCGGCGAGATCGCGATGCTCGACGCGATCAGCGGCGGGCGGCTCGACGTCGGGTTCGCGCGGGCGTTTCTGCCGCACGAGTTCCGCCGTTTCGGCCGCTCGCCCGACGAATCCGTGGCGCGCTTTCGCGAGGGGATCGAGCAGATCGATCTGCTGTTGCGCGAGGAGGCGGTTTCGCATCGCGGCCGCTTTCACACGATCGAGAACACGACGTCGCTGCCGCGCCCGACCCAGCGTCCCCGACCGAAATTCTATGTCGCGGCGCTGACCACGCCCGAATCGTTCACGTTTGCCGGGCAGATGGGGCACTCGGTCATGGCGATCGCCTTTGTCGCCGACAAGATGCGGCCGCTCTTGCAGGCCTACCGCGACGCGTGGCGGGCGGCGGGTCACCCCGGCGACGGCGAGGTGATGATCGCCTTTCACATGTTCTGCCACCCGGACGGCGGCGAGGCGCGGCGGATCGCGATGCCGCTGATCGACGCCTATCTGCATTCGCTGGCCGACGCCGCCTCGGACTGGCTCGACGGCCGCACGTCGCGGGATTATCCCGGCTACGAGCGCATCATCGCCGGATTGCGCGCCTCGAATGCCGGGGAACAGATGAAATCGGGTTCCGCCTGGGTCGGCACGCCCGATGAGGTCGCCGCGGCGGTCGCGCGCATCACCGAAGAATTCGGCGGCTTCGAGCACGCCTCGCTGCAGGTCAATTTCAACATGATGCCGCAGGATCTGGCCCGGCAGTCGCTGCAGCTCTTCGCCCGCGAGGTGATGCCGCGCCTTGCCGCCCGGTAGTCACTCCGCCGCCGGCTTCGCCGCTTCCGCCGGTTGCCAGAAGCGCGGGACGGCGAACAGCTCTTGGACATGGTCGCGCAGTTTCGGCTCCGCCTTGGCGATGCGGCGGGCGTGCCAGGCCAGCAGGCGCTGTCCCGATTGCGCCATCGCCGGCGCCCGTCGCCGCGCCGGGACCAATTCGCCGATCAGTTTGCGGCCGGTCTGCAGGTCGTTGGCGTCGCCGAGCTTGTCCTGCAGCCGCTTCAGGGCGTGGATGAACGGCTTGGTCGTCCCGGTTTCGTAGAGCCCGGCGAACAGCTCGATCGTGTAGCGCAGCTTTTTGAGGGCGATGCGCAATTCGTGCCGCTCTTCGGGCGATTGCCCGGCAAAGCCGTGGCTGTGGCGTTTGGCGGTCCGCCGCCGCTTGTCGAGGACGAGCGGCGCGAGCTCCCGCACCGGCCAGGTCAGGCGCTCGTCCGCCGGGTTGCCGCCCTCGTCGCGCCATTGCCGTCCGTCGAACCAGCGCATGAGGCGGAGCAGCAGCGCCGTATAGCGCGGCGAGCGGATCGCCTGGCGCGCCGCGACATAGGCCGCCCGCCGCCGCCGCTCGGCCGCCTTGCAGAGCCGGTCGAGCCCGGCGCCGTCGACGGCCGCCTTTTTCGCCGAGCCGATCGTCTCCTCGGCGAAAACGTCGTAATTGCGCGCGTCGCCGAGCGCCTTGGTCAGCCACTTGACCTCGCCGTCGAGTGGGTCGCGCCGGTCCTTGGGGATCAGCATCGAAAAGGCCGAGAGGATCGCGCGCAGCCGGCGCAGCGCGACCCGCATCTGGTGCACGCCCTCCGCCTCGCCGGCGAGCGCCGCCGCCTCGCTGCCGAGCAGCTGCGTCAGGCAGGCGCGGCCAAAACCCTGCAGCAGCGCCTCGCCGTCTTCCTCGGGGTCGAGCGCGACGCCGCCGAAATGCGCGGCATCGGCCGGGTGCCGATCGTGTGCCGCGAGGCGGTAGCCGCGCTCGGCCTTGCTGCGCAATCCGAGGCGGAGCGGGGCGACCTCGAGGAGTTGCAGGGCGACGTCGTAAAGCGCGGCCGGCGGTCCTTCGAGGAGTTCGAGCTCGATCTCGCTGACCGTTTCGGTGCGGTCGCGGGCCGGGGCGCGGATGTCGCCGCGGTCGATCGCCGCCTCGATGCGGGTCTGCGGCGCCGGGGCCAGCGGGATCGTCACCCGCACGATGTTCGTGCAGAACACCGGCTGCAGGCGCGGCCCAATCTCCGGCGACAGGAAGCGCCCGGTCTGCGCCGCGCCGAGATCGGGGCGCTCGCCGGCGACCTCGTCCTCCCACTCGCCGCGGCCCAGCATCGAACCGCCATTGGCGCCGGCCGATTTGACGGTCTGGATATAGCGCGTGCCCGCCTTGCGCACGCGCAGGGTCAGGCTGTGCCGGGCCAGGGCTCGCTCGGCGCTGTCGTAATAGGTGCTGACGAGTTTGGACCGCGACGGACCGGGACGCGCCGCCATGCCTTCGAGGGCACGCGTCAAAGCCGGCAGGTCGCCCCTGCGGGCGGCGAGCTTTAGTTCGATCTCGGTACCGATAAAGGCCTCCCGGGGGAGAGGGCTCCCGATCAAGCGCAGTCAAGCCGTAAACGGAAATCGAAGGCAAGTGGTTTCCGGAACTGCGCGAAAGTGGTGCAAGAACCTAGTAAGGAACGCCGCCGATGACCGTGGTGCGGTGCATCAATCGGCGCTCGGGCAACGCATAGTCGCAGATCGCGAGATGCATGCAGGTCGCATTGTCCCACATCAACAGGTCGCCGACCTGCCAGCGGTGGCGGTAAAGAAACTCCGGCCGGACACACCATTCGTCGAGCTCGGCGATCAGCGGCACCGCCTCCTCGTCGGGCATGCCCTCGATGCCGATGCATTCGCCGGCGGTGATGTAGAGCGCCTTCTTGCCGGAATGGGGATGGGTGCGGACGATCGGGTGCGCGACATCCGGCGTCTCGGCGAGCTGCGCCGCGGTCAGCTTCGGGCGCGGGCTGTTCTCGATGCGCCGGCGCATCGAATAGCGGTGGACCGCCTTGAGACCGTCGAGCCGTCTCTTCATCTCGGGCGACAGCGCCTCATAGGCGGCGACGCAATTCGCGAACACGGTCTCGCCGAGCGGCTTGCCGTCGCGGTGCGGCACCTCTTTCGCGTAGAGCAGCGAGCAGCGGCTCGGGTTCTTGCGATAGGAAACGTCGCTGTGCCAGGTGAACCCGGCATCGGCGAGGCCGATATGCTCGCCCGCTTCGTTCTTGACGTTCGAGACGAGCAGGATCTCGGGGTGGCCCGGCAGCAGGTACTTCTCGACGATGTGGATTTCGAGCTCGCCAAAGCGGCGGCTGAAGGCGATTTGCTGCTCGTTGGTCAGGTTCTGGCCGCGAAAGCACACGACGATATTGTCGTGAAACGCCGCCTCGATCTCGGCGAAGCGCGCGTCGGTGAACGGCTCGGACAGATCGACCTGGATCTCGGCGCCGAGCGCGGCATCGGATTTGGTGACGGTGATGGGCATTCGTCGCGTTCCGTCAAATCGATGGGCTTCGTTCCCCAGCCCATCCTACGAGGCCGGCGCCGTAGGATGGGCTATAGCGGCGCGAAGCCCGTCAAACCCCGATCAGGCCTTCAAATTCTTGCCGAAGAACGCGAAGACCTTGTTCCAGCCGTCGACGGCCGGCTCGATGCGGTAGTTCGGGCGGTAGTGCGCGAAGAAAGCGTGACCCGCGTTGTCGTAGCGGTGGAATTCGTAAGTCTTGCCGGCGGCTTTCAGCGCCGCCTCGGTCTTGTCGACCTGCGCCGCGGTCGGGTTGCCGTCCTCGTTGCCGAAGAGGCCCATGATCGGGCACTGGATGCCGGCGGTCAGGTCGATGGGTGCGACGGGCTTTTTCGCCGTCAGGGCCTTCGGATCGTCGACGACGACGTTGCCGCCCCAGCAATCGACCGCGGCGTCGATCGCCTTGCCGAGCCGGCAGGAGACCAGATAGGTCTCCCGCCCGCCCGAGCAGAAACCGATGACGCCGACCTTGCCGGTCGCGTGGCTCTGCTCGCGCAGGAACGCGATCGCGCCGTTGACGTCGCCGACGATCTGGTCGTCGGGGTTGCCGCCCTCGCCGCGCACCTTGGCGACGACCGCTTCATCGGCGCCGTCGCCGACGCGGAAATAGAGGCTCGGCGCGACCGCGGCATAGCCGTGATGGGCGAATTTCCGTGCGACCTCGCAGGTCCATTCATCCCAGCCCGGCATGTGGTGGATCACGACGATTCCGGGAAACGGCCCGCTGCCCGAGGGCCGCGCGTAGTAGGCCTCGCCCTTGTCGCGGTTGTGGCCGGTATAGCTCACCATTTCCGTCTGTATCGCGCGGAATGCCATCAGGGGTCTCCCAGTCGCGGGTTGGGGTTGCGGCGGAGTCTAGCCGCAAGGCGCCGGGAAACAAAGCGCCGCCGATCAGGGGATCGCAAACCCTCGCCTCTCAACCACGAATTAGGGATTCGCGCTTATTAACCCTGCGTACCGGAGTACATCTTCAAGCGAGACAGTGATGGCGCGATGCGCCGATATCAGGGCCTTTCTCCGCGCACGGGAAGGCAGGGGGCTGGTCACGATCCTGTTGTTTGCCGCGGCGCTTTCGGTTGTTGCGGCGACCGGGTTCTACCGCACCAGCCTCGCCTCGTTCGTCGCCAACAAGACCGACGAAGAGGCGACGGCGATGCAGCTCGTCGACGCGTTCGTCAACTAACCGGGCGAAATCCGCCTTCCTCGCGAATATGAGCCATGAGCTGCGCACCCCGCTCAATGCCGTCATCGGGTTTTCCGAGATGATGCTGCGCGAGGTCATGGGCGAGTTCCGCAACGAGCAATACCGGTCCTACACGACCGACATCCACGCCAGCGGCGCGCACCTCCTGCAGATCATCAACGACATCCTCGATCTGTCGAAGGCCGAGGCCGGCAAGCTGACCATCGCCGAGGACGTGTTCGATCCGCGCGACGTGGTCAACTCCGTGGGCCAGCTTACCCGCGTGCGCATGCGCGACCGCGGGGTGACCGAGGCCATCGACCTCCCCGCCGACCTGCCGCTCATCCGCGGCGACGAATGCAAGACCCTGCAGATGCTGCTCAACCTCGTCACCAACGCGGTCAAGTTCAGCAGCGAGGGCGGGTGCATCATGATTTCCGGTCGCGCCGGCCCAGCCATCGGGCTCGAGCTGACCGTCGCCGATAGCGGCATCGGCATCGCGCCTAAGGACCTCCCGCGCGTGCTCGAAGCTTTCGAGCAGGTCGATTCCTCCTTGAACCGCCAGCACCAGGGAACGGGTCTCGGCCTGCCGCTGGTCAAGGCGATGATGGAGGCGCATGGCGGCCAGTTCCGCCTCGAAAGCCAGCTCGGGGTCGGTACCCGGGCGACGCTCGTCTTTCCGCCGGATCGGATCGTTCAACCGGTGGAGATTGGCCGACCGGTGGAGATTGGCCAACCGGCAGAGATTGGCCAACCGGCAGAGATCGGCGTCGCGGCCTAGCGGCGCCGGCTTGCGGTCGCGCCGCGATCGGCCGAAGCTTCCCGGCGGCAGCCAGGGGGCCTTTCGTGAGCGAATCCGATTTCCATATCGACGAAGCCACGATCGACGACGTGCACCGGGCAATCCGCGCCGGGCGCACGAGCTGCGTCGCGATCGTGCGCCAGTATCTCGCCCGCGCCCGCGCTTATAATGGCGTCGCCAGCCGCCTCGTCACCGAAGACGGCGCTGCGGCCGCTCCGCCGCAGGGGACCACGCGGGCGGGTTCGGCGCTGGATTTTCCGACCGAGACGGTGCCGGCATCGACGATCTACCCGGACCTCGACAGGTACCGCGGCAAACCGCTCGAATTCGGCCGGATGGAGCCGACCGCCTCCGATCCGGCGGTGCAGCAGCAATACGGCATGATCGCCGGCATCCCGAACGGGACGCAGCTCAATGCGCTCGGGACGCTCAACATCCGCGGCGAGCGGTCGGTGACGTGCAAGGGCGAGTTCGACCGGCATCCGTCCGAAGGGCCGCTGCCGCCCGGCGCCCCGCCGGTCTGCGACGAGTTCCGCCGCCAGCCCGACGCCCTCGAGCGCGCCGCCGAGCTCGACGCGCAATACGGCGCCAACCCGCCGCTCGACGAGATGCCGATGTACGGCATCGTCTTCTCGTTCAAGGACCCGTTCGACACCAGGGACATGCGCACGACGGCCGGCGGCGACGCGGCCTACGACATCGATTTCCCGGCACGCGACCACATCACCGTCGAGCAGCTCCGCAAGAAGGGCGCGATCATCTACGCGAAGGCGGTCAATACCGAATACAACGGCCGCGCCGGCAACCCCGGCGGACGCCACGAGCCCGACCGGATCCTTCCCTCGACGCTCGGCTACCAGCGCAGCACCTGGGCCGGCAACCCGGCCAACCCCTACGACACGACCCGCGCCGCGTCGTTGGGTTCGAGCTCGGGGTCCGGGGTTTCGGTCAGCGCCAACCTGTGCATGGTGAGCCTCGGCGAGGAAACCCGCGCCTCGTGCCGCGGCCCCGCCAACCACAATGCGGTCGCGCTGATCCTGCCGCACAAGGCGATGCTCGGCTTCGACGGCGGGGCGATCGGCGCCGACATCTATTGCGACCGCACGGGCATCCTCGCCCGCACCCTCGGCGACGCCGCAAAGGTGCTCGACGCGCTGCGCAACGACGACGGCGGGTATTACGACCCGCGCGACATCTACACGACGGTGCCGCGTTCGTCGGTGCTGCCGAACTACGCGAGCCATGCGGCGGCACCGGTAAGCCTCCAGGGGATGCGGATCGGCATCGTCCGCGAGTCGATGCTGCTGCGCCCCGGCGACAAGGCGGGGGAGCCGATCTCCCGCGCCGCCGCGGCCGAGATCAAGGCGGTGCTGGGCGGCAAGCTCGGCACGACTCTCGTCGAAAGCGGCCACCGCTTCTGGCCCGGCGACCCCGCCATCGAACGGATGCGGGTCGATTTCCGCCGTGCGCTGGCGCAGCTCGTGCCGGTGTTCATGCCCGACATCCTGTTCCGCGTCGGTCGCGACGGAGAGCCGGTGTTCAAGGAATTCGCCGCCGCGATCCGCCCGACCGAGTTCCTCCCCGGCAAGGTGTTCGGCACCGGAGACATGGCGCCGATCGACTATTGCGTCGCGCTCGCCGAGGGCCGGATCGAGCCGCCGCCCAACCTCGACATCGCGACGGTGCAGGAGCAGGAGCTGGCGATGAGCTTCCGCTTCCACATCCCGCAATACCTGTCGCGCCGCGCGGCGGATTGGCGGGAGCGGGGGTTCGAGGAACGACTTGGCGATTTCGCCGAGCTCAACCGCCGCTCGAAATTCTGGGGCGACGACGGCCGCGCCGCCTTCCGCAACTGGGAGGAGGTGACCGACCCGCGCAACAAGCTCGGCGGCCGCCAGGGCGTCGACGAGCGCATCATGCTGCGCGAGCTGCTGCGCCGCGTCGACATGATGGTGCTGTTGGAAAACCGCCTCGACGCCCTCGTGCGCCTCCACACGCCGCTGCCGCCCGCGATCATCGGCGGCGCCCACGACCCGCAGGGCGGCGGCGGCAATCTCCGCCCCGAAACCATGTACGGCCCCAACGCCGGGCTGACGGAGATGCTGGTGCCGGCGGGTTACGTGACGGAGGCGTGGGACCCCGTGTTCAGGCTCAGTGACGATGGAACGCGCTACGTGACGGCGCCCGCGAGCGCGCCGACGACGCTGCCCGAGCCGGGCCTGCCGTTCTCGCTGGTGTTTCGTGCCGAGCCGGGGCGTGAGGATGTGGTGCTCAAGGTGGCCTCCGCTTACGAAGCGGCGTCACGGCGGCGTGTGCCGCCGCCGAGGTTTGGTCCGCGGCACTGATGCCCAGGCTGCCCAACGCCGGCTTGGTGATCATTGACGAGCGCAAAATCACGCGTTACCTGCTGGCCGCAGATCACCCGGTCGGTGCACCGAAAGCGTTGTTCTCTCGGCAGTTCGGCTATCGCTTGGTGACCTGGACTGAGTTCCGAGATGCGTTGTGCGCGCACGTCCTCTCAGGCGAACTGGTCTCGACACGAGAGTTCGAATTCGGGATGAAATATATCGTACAGGGACCGATAATAACGCCGAGTGGCCAAAGGCCGATTATTCGTTCTGTCTGGGTCGTTGGCGCAGGTGAAACTAAACCGCGATTGGTGACCGCGTACCCGCTGGCGACGAGGTGAGCATGATCAAGGAGCTGGACTCCATCGTTTTGACCCGGGACCTCACAGCAGAAGGTCTTCGTGCCGGGGATATCGGTTGTGTCGTCATGATCCATGGAGACGGCGCTGGTTATGAAGTCGAGTTTGTCACGCTGACGGGCGAGACCGTATCGGTTGTGACGGTCCCGGCTTCCGCCATACGGTCGGTGCGCCCGAAGGAAATCGCCCATGCCCGCGAGGTGGCCTGACCACCCCCACACAAGGATTTCGCCATGCCCTATATCCGCCCCACTCGCTCCGCTCCGCCGCCGACCAACCCGTTGCTGGCGCCGCAGCCGGCGATTGCGCCGCTGACGCCGCCGGTTCATGTCGTCGATCTGATGACGCCGGCGGGAGCGGCGGCGTTTCGGGCGGTGTGGCGGCTCAAGGAGGCGAAGCTCGTCGAGGGCCCGGCGCTTGCCGACGCGATGCCCGAGTACAAGACCAATTACGATGTCGAGCCGCGTGCCGAACAGCTCGGGTTTGACGACTCGGCGTGGCCGGTGATCGCGGCCGGCGATCTCGGCGGCCGGCGCGGCGGCGGGATGATCTCGTTTCTCTGGTACCGCGCGACGCTGACCATCCCCGACGAGGCGCAGGGGTTTGCGATCGACGGCGCCAAGGCGGTGCTGCGCGCCAATATCGATGATTACGCCGAGATCTGGGTCAACGGCCAGCTGCCGCGCGCCGCCGGACGGCCGAGCCCCGCCTGCATCCAGGGGTTCAACATGCCGCATCGGCTCGTGCTCGGCGACCAGATCGTGCATCCGGGCGAGACCTACGAGATCGCCATCTTTGCGATCAACGGCCCGATCTCGGCGGCACCGGCCAATTTCATCTTTTTTCGCGAGGCGAAGGTCGAGTTCTACCGGTAGGGCGCCTATCCGAAGAGCTCTTTCGGGTCGCGCAGGATCACCCGCGCGTCCCCGACCCTTCGGGTGACTCCGATCGTGTCGAGGTGTTCCAGGACCTCGATCGTCAGGTTGCGGCCGATGCCCGAGACGTCCTTGTAGGCCATCGCCGTGAACGGCGCATCGGCGGCTAGATCGCGGGCGATCCCGGCGAGGCGGGCGATGGCCTCAGGCAGGAAATAGCGGTTCGGCGCGACCGCGGCGACGCGGCCGAAGCGCTCGACGCGCTTCAGGAAGCGGGTCATCGGCTCGGGCTCCACGCCGAGCGCTTCCGCCAACTCGCGCACCCGCGGCGGGCGCAACTCGCCAGCCTTGAGGAGCGGCAACACGCGCTCCCAGAGCCGTTCGTCTTCGCGCGTCAGGCGCGGCTGGTGCTCGGGCAGGCGCAGCACGGCGCCGTCGCGGACCAGCTTTCCGTCGGCGGCCAGTGCGGCGACGGCGGCGTCGAAGGCCGGCTCGGGCGCCGCGCTGCGCATCAGGCGATAGAGGGCGGAGCGGGTCGGGCCGAGCGATTCCGGATTGGCGCGATGGAATTCGCGCAGCCGCTCGGCGATCGTCTCGCCGAGGCGGGCCAGGTAGGCGGGGTCGACGACGAGCGGCGCGCGGGCGGCCCCGAGGCGGGCAAAGCCGGCGGCGGCGATGTCGAGGTCGTCGGGGTCGAGATTGCGAGCGAGCGCGAACGGAGACAGCTCGATCACGCCGGCCCGTTCGACGAGCCGGGCGAGGGCGATGGCGAGGTCGGGCTCGCGCTGAGCCTCCAGGATCGCGAGGCGCTCGGGGCGGGCGCGGCCGCGGCGCGGCGGGGTCGGGTCGATCACCCGGCCGCCGGCGAGCGTGTGACGCGCGCCGTGGTCGCGCAGCACCACGCGGTCGCCCCACAGGGCCCCCACCGCACGGTCGAGATCGAGCTGGACGAGCCCGCTGTCCCCCGCCGCGATCGATCGCTGGCCGAGCACATGGACGCGGGCAACGACATCCTCGGTGCCGAGATGGAGGTGCACCGGCAGCCCGTCGCGGAGCGGCGCCGGCGCGGCCGCCGACATCGTCAAAGTGGCGTCGAGGCGGCTTGTCGGCAGGTGCAGACCCGGCGCGATGACCCAGTCGCCGCGTCGCGGCTCGCGGCCTTCGGGAAAGGCGCCGGCGAGGTTGAGCGCGCAGCGCTCGCCGGCGGCGGCGCCCTCGACGGCGCGATTCTGCGCGTGGATGCCGCGCACCCGCACCTCGACCCCTCGCGGGGTCATCAGCATCCGCTCCCCGGCTGTCACGCTCCCGGCCGCGACGGTGCCGGTGACCACCATGCCGATGCCGGGAAGCGAGAATACGCGGTCGATCGGCAGGCGGAATTGGCCGCGCGGCGGGTTGGCGGCGCGGTCCGCTTCGGCGCGGGCGGCGCTGTCGACCAGGTGCCGGGTAAGCGCCGGAATACCGTCGCCGGTGCGGCTCGACACGGCGAGGATCGGGCTGTCGCCGTACCCGAATTTGGCGAGCAGCGCCGCGACCTCGGCGGTGACCGCTTCGGTGCGTTCGGGCGGGACGCGGTCGGTTTTGGTGACGACTCCGGTCAATTCGGAGACGCCGATCAGCGCGAGGATGTCGAGATGCTCGAGCGTCTGCGGCCGCGGCCCGTCATCGGCGGCGACGATCAGGAGGACCCGGTGGATCGAAAGGACGCCGGCCAGCATGTTCGGCAGAAATCGCTCATGGCCGGGCACGTCGACAAAGCCCAGCTCGGTGCCGTCGGGCAATGTCGCATAGGCAAAGCCGAGATCGATCGTCAGCCCGCGCTGCTTCTCCTCGGGCAGCCGGTCGGCATCGACCCCGGTCAGCGCACGCACCAGCGCCGTCTTGCCGTGATCGATATGGCCGGCGGTCGCGAGGATCATCGGCGGTTGAACTGGGCGATAAACACCGCCTCGTCCTCGAGACAGCGGAGGTCGAGGATCACCTTGCCGCCCTCGATCCGGCCGATGACCGGGATCGGCAGCGCGCGCAGGTTTGCGGCGAGCGCATCGGCCGAGCCCGTCGGGGTCAGCGCGATGCCGGCGCTCGGGAGGAGCGACACGGGGAGGGCGCCGCTGCCGATTTGGCTGCTGGTCTCGACGATCGCGGCGCCGGGGATCGCGGCGGCAATGCGGGCCGCGAGGGCGGCGATCTCGTCGCGCGGGCGGGCGAGAAGGCGGAGGGTCGGGAGGCGCGCGGCGAGGCGGTCGGGGTCGGCGTAGAGGCGGAGCACCGCTTCGAGCGCGGCCAGGCGGATCTTGTCGAGGCGCAGCGCGCGCTTGAGCGGGTTGCGGGCGAGCGCGGCGATGAGGTCCTTGCGGCCGACGATGAGCCCGGCTTGCGGGCCGCCGAGGAGCTTGTCGCCGCTGAAGGTAACGAGGTCGGCGCCGGCCTTCAGCGCCTCGGCGACGGTCGGTTCGTGCGGGAGGCCCCAGCGTTCGAGCCCGACGAGCGTACCGCTGCCGAGGTCCTCGACGAGCGGGATCTTGTGCTCGCGGGCGAGTTCGGCGAGGCGCGGCGTCGGGGCCGCGGCGGTGAACCCCTGCACCGCGTAATTGCTGGTGTGGACCTTGAGGATCAGGCCGGTGTTCGACCCGATCGCGGCGGCGAAATCGCGAAGGTGGGTGCGATTTGTGGTGCCGACCTCGCGCAGGGTCGTGCCGGCGCGGGCCATGATATCGGGGAGGCGGAAGGCGCCGCCGATCTCGATGAGCTCGCCGCGCGACACGATCGTCTCGCGCCCGGCCGCCAGCGCGTTGAGCGCCAGTACCAGCGCCCCGGCATTGTTGTTGACCGCCAGCGCCGCCTCGGCGCCGGTGAGGCGCGTCAGCCAGCCGGCGATGTGGTCGTCGCGCTCGCCGCGCTTGCCGCTGTCGATCTCGTATTCCAGCGAGGTCGGCGAGCGCATCGCCTCCGCCGCCGCCTCGATCGCCTCCTCGGGCAAGGGCGCGCGGCCGAGATTGGTGTGGAGGACGGTACCGGTCAGGTTGAAGACGCGGCGCTGCGATTTCGCCGTCAACGCCGCGAGCGCGGTCTGGGCGGCGGCGATGATGTGCGGGATATCCGCGTCCTGCCCGGCGGCGCGATGTTCGGCAAGGGCGCCGCGCACGGCGTCGAGCACAAGGACGCGGCCGTATTCGGCGACGAGTTCCGGCGCGGCCAGGAGGATGCGATCGACCGATGGCAATCTCATTGCGCGGCTACCCGTTCGGGGGTATCGGCGAGGCAGCCGGGATCGAGCCGCACGCGTGGTGAAGCGCCTCTTTGCGCCGCGACCACCCCGATCTCGGCGGCGCGATAGCCTCGGCGCCGCAATTCCGCCAGGCACGGGGCGGCGCGCTCTTCCGGCACGCCGGCGAGGAGGCCGCCGGCGGTTTGTGGGTCGATCAGCAATTTGGCGAGCGGCGAGTCGGGGTCGGCGCTGGCGAGGGTGGCGAGGGCGGACAGGTTGCTGATGTGGAGAGAGCTGGCGAGGCCCTGCTCGAAGAGCGCGAGGGCGCCGTCGAGAGCGGGGATCCGGGCGGGGTCGAGGCTCGCGTCGACCTCGGAGGCGGCCAGCATCTCGTTGAGGTGGCCGAGCAGGCCGAAGCCGGTGACGTCGGTGCAGGCGGTGGCGTCGTGCGCGGCGAGGATGCCGGAGGCGATCGCGGCGGATTGCGTCATCGCCTCGATCGCGCCGGCGACGACGCGCGCCGAGGCCTTGCCGCGCATCTCGGCGGCGAGGATGACGCCGGTGCCGAGCGGCTTGCTCAGGATCAGGCGGTCGCCAGGGTTGAGCCCGCCCTTGCGCAGGATCGCCGCGCCGGGGCGCCCCGTCAGCGCGAAGCCGAGCCCCAGTTCGGCAGCCTCGGCGCTGTGGCCGCCGACCAGCACGGCGCCGACCGCCTCGAACATTTCGGTCGCGCCTTTGAGTAGATGGAACAGGTCGTTCTCGGTAATCGGCGGCCGGGCCGGCGGCAAGGTCGCGATGGCGAGGGCGGTGTCGGGGACGCCGCCCATCGCGTAGATGTCGCCGAGCGCGTGATTGGCGGCGATGCGGCCGAAGAGATACGGGTCGCCGACCAGGGCACGGAAGAAATCGACGGTCTGGAGCAGCGGCGGCGCGCCGGGAAGGGTGACGAGCGCGGCGTCGTCGCTGCCGGCGCCGAGCGACACCGCCGCGCCGGTCTGCGGCCCGAGCCGGGCGAGCGCGCGCCCGAGCACATCCGCGGGCACCTTCGCCGCGCAGCCGCCGCAGCGCATCGCGTCTTCGTCGTCGGCGCCCGCCATCTCGGGCAGCTCGACGTATTTCCGCATCCAACGGCGGTCTATCCCTTGCTTGAGCCGCCACAGCGCCACTCCCTCGGCGGCGAGCGGGCCGCGCGAGGCGACGGCGTTGCGGTCGCCGGTGCCGATCAGCGCGAGCCCGCGGCGCTGCAAGACGGCGCGGCGCGGCTCCCGACCGGCGAGGACGCGGCGGAGATTGTCGGCGAGCTTCGGCCCTGCGCGCACGGCGTAGACGCCCGCCTTGTCGCGCGGGTGACCCTGCATCGCGCAGACATCGCCCGCGGCGAAGACGGTCGGGTCGGCCGGCGAACGCTGCATCTCGTCGGTGATCACGAACCCGCCGGGGGCGAGCGGCAATCCCGTTTCGGCGAGCCATGGCGCGGCGGCGGCTTCGGTGACCCACAGCGCCTCGTCGAACGCGATCGTCTCGCCGCTCGCGAGGATCAGGCGATGGGGGTCGACCCGCGCGACCGGGTCTCCGGTGACGGCGCGGATGCGGCGTTCCGCCAATATCCGGGCAAAGCGGCGGCGAACGCCCGCGTTGTGCGACGGCAGCAGCACGTCGCGGGTGACGAGGGTAACGCGGGCGTCGGCGAGGCGGTGGTGCGCGGACAAGGCGAGCTCGACCCCACCGGCGCCACCGCCCACCACCGCGAGACGCATCCCGGGCTCGGCGCGGGCGAGCAGCGCCTCCCAGCGCTCGGCGAAGCGGTCGATCGGCTTGACCGGGATCGTGTGCTCGGCGGCGCCGGGGACGTCGTTTCGCCGCGGGGTCGAGCCGATGTCGAGCGAGACCAGGTCGTAGCGGATCGACGGATGGGCGCGGCACAAGACGCGCCGCTGGCCGCGGTCGAGCCCGACCGCCTCGTCATGGATCAGGCGGGCGCCGGCAAAGCGCGCCAGCCGCACCAGGTCGATGTGGCATTCGGCGAAGTCGTAATGCCCGGCGACATAGCCTGGCAGCATCCCGGAATACGGCGTCTCGGTATCGCGGGCGATCAGCGTCGCGCGCACGCCGGGGATCGGGCGCATGCCGAGGCTCTTCAGCACATGCACATGCGCATGGCCGCCGCCGACGAGCACAAGGTCCTGCGATATCGGGGTTTGCGCCTGCATCGGCCCCACTATGCCACAATCGGCGTAAGATCGACGCAAACCAGACCGGGAGGATGCCGTGCAAGCCGAGATGCCGCCGGGGGGAACCTATCGCCGCATCCCGCTGGCGCCGCACCAGCGGCTCGACCGCATCACCCCGGTCCAGTCGTGCTTTGTGCTGGCGCATATGGGGGTGCCCAAGGTTGCGGCCGAGGGCTGGTCGTTTCGGGTCGAGGGGCTGGTGCGAAACCCGCTGCGGCTCGACCTCGCCGCGCTCAGGGCGTGTCCGCGCACCGAGATCGAGTCGTTCCACCAATGCGCCGGCGCGCCCAAGCGGCCCGACCTGCCGATGCGGCGGGTGATGAATGTGGTGTGGGGCGGGGTGCGGCTCAGCGATATCCTCTATCGCGCCGGCGTGCTGCCCGAAGCACGCTTCATCTGGTCCTACGGGCTCGACCATGGCACCTATGAGGGGCACGCGGTCGAGAACTACGCAAAGGACCTGCCCCTCGCCCGGCTCGACGACAGCGTGCTGATCGCGACCGAGCTCAACGGTGCGCCATTGCCGGCCGAGCACGGCTACCCGGCGCGACTGCTCGTGCCGGGGTTTTACGGGACGAACTCGGTCAAGTGGCTCGACCGCATCGTGCTCGCCGACCGGCGGTCGGACGGGCCCTTCACGACCGTGCTCTACAACGACCCTGCGCCCGGGGGCGGGATGCAGCCGGTGTGGGCGGTGATGCCGGAATCGGCGATCGTCGCGCCAGCCCCGCGTGCCGTGTTGGGGCCAGGGGACACCGAGATCTGGGGGTGGGCCTGGGGCGCCTTGCCGATCGCGGGGGTCGACATCAGCATCGATGGCGGCTCCACCTGGTGCCCGGCCGATCTCGAACCGCGCCGTCAATTCGCCTGGCAGCGGTTTACGCTGCGCTGGCGCCCCGAGCGGGCAGGCCCCGCTACGGTCATGGCCCGTGCCCGCGACGAGTCCGGCGCCGTGCAGCCACCCGAGGCCGCGCGGAATGCGATCCACCGGGTCGAGGTGGAGGTTCGTTAATCCCATCCAGGGGGAGGGCTTCGGTTACCCCACGAAATCGTACCGGTAATTGCCCTTATGAGGATGGATGTGGCCGGCGGTGGGGGTGGGGAAATGGGCAGGGAGAACAAGGACGCCGCTGTCGGAATGCTCTTCGATAAAGCGGGTGCGGCTCTTGCGCGAGAGGGCGGCGTCGGTGCAGGCGGTGGTCGACCATTCGGGCTTGAGGCACTGCAGCGGATGGTGCAGCACGTCGCCGATAAAGACGCCGCGCTCGCCGCCGGATTTGGCGTGGATCACGACATTGCCGGGCGTGTGCCCGGGATAACCCTCGAACCACAGCCCGTCTTCGAGCGCGAAATCGTCGCCGACCAGCATCGACTGCCCGGTCTTGACCACGGGCAGGATGCTGTCGCCAAAGGCGAGCGCATGCGCCGAATCGGCGCCGCTGTCGTGGATGCCGCGCCAATGCTCGAACTCGGTCTTCGCCATCACGTATTTGGCGTTGGGAAAGGTCGGGACCCACTTTCCGTCGGCGAGCCGCGTGTTCCAGCCGACATGGTCCCAGTGGAGGTGCGTGCACATCACGTAATCGATGTCCTCGGGCTTGACCCCCACCGCGGCCAGATCGCCGATGAACGACGATTTCATCCGGTGAAATTGCGGGCGGGTCGGGCGCTCCTTGTCGTTGCCGATGCAGGCGTCGATCAGCACCGTGTGGCGCCCGGTCTTGATGACGAAGCTGTGGAAACTGAAGACGAGCTTGCCGGTGACGGGATCGATCAGGCGGTCGGTGATGACGTCGCGATTGGCGCTGACGACCTCCGGATCGAAATCGGGAAAGAACTCCTCGGGTGCGAAGAACGGACCTTGGTAATCGGCGATACGGGCGACTTCGAACTGGCCGATCCTGGTGGGCTGCATGGCGCGGTTCCTGACTGGGCGTCGTAGGATGGGCAGAGCGTAGCGAAACCCATCATTTTGCACCACTGGGGACACAGCGGGCGCCGAGGAAAGCGTTAGCGCGCCGCTCCGCTGCGGCCTCCTTGCACTTTGTCTTGACGAGTTTCGCTGCGCTCTATCCGTCCTAGGGGGTTGGTGTTCTGTTGTGACACCACACCTAGCGACGAAAAACCTTCATGTACCCGCGCGTTGCGATCGGCGACAGCGGCGCCCGGGCGCTCGACGACGACCTCGGTGCGGCGATCGCCCGCGCCCTCAAATCCCCCGCGACCGCTGTGTCACCCGCGCGCGACGCTTCGACTGGAAGGCCAGTATCGAGCAGTTCGCCAGCTACCTGGCGCCGATCTGACGATTTCCCCGCTCCGTCCATTGGGGCAGAGGGAAAACTTGTCATCAACCTGTCTTCCTCCGATCATCGAACCGTCATCGAGGCCCGATATCTGACCGGCGCGTGATGAATTCCCTGTCCATTCAAAAAGAGTTGGCCATCGACGACGGCTTGGTGCGTGCGGCGAACGCGAGCCCCGCGCTTCGCGGTCGCCGGCAGCGCTGGCTGCCGATTGTCGTGCTGCTGGCGCCGTCGCTGATCTTTCTCGGGCTGTTCACGTACTGGCCGGTGGCGCGGGTGCTCGGGGAATCGCTGGCGGTCGGGCGGTTTGCCGGTGAGCACGCGATCGGGCTCGGCAATTACGGGCGGCTTTTTGCCGATCCGCATTTCGCCCGCGCCGCGTGGAACAATGCGGTCTATGCCGTGGGCACGATCGCGCCGAGCCTCTTTTTCGCGCTGGCTCTGGCACTCGCCTTGCGGGAATCGACCCGGCTCAACGCGCTGTTGCGCACGCTCGTCGTGATGCCGCTGTTGATCCCGCTCGTCGCGGCGGCGGCGCTGTTCACGTTCATTCTGCTGCCGGGCGAGGGGCTTCTCGATTTCTACCTGCGCAAGGTTGGGATCGGGCTCGCGATCAACTGGCTCGGCGACCCGGATTACGCGCTTGCGGCCGTGATCGCGATCACGGTGTGGAAGAACACCGGGTACTACATGCTGTTCTTTATCGCCGGGCTTGCCGGGGTGCCGCAGGACCTTGTCGACGCGGCCAAGATCGACGGCGCCGGGCCGTGGCGGCGGCTGCGCAGCGTGATCCTGCCGATGCTGGGGCCGACCTTCGGCTTTGTCGTGCCGATCGCCCTGTTGAACGCGCTGACCCAGATCGATCACGTCGTTACCGTGACCAATGGCGGGCCGTCCGAGGCGACCAACCTCCTCCTCTATTACATCTACCAGCAGGCGGCGCAGAACAACGACACTGGCCTCGCCGCCGCGGCGACGGCGATCAGCGTTGCGGCGCTCTTGTCGCTGTCGCTGATCTCGTTCCGGCTGATCGAGCGGGGCGTGCACTATGAATCGTAGGCGTGGCCTGATCGCGATGGTCGCGGCGAGCGCGGCGGCGCTCATCTGGGCGGTGCCGTTCGCGTGGATGGCAGTCGCGTCGCTGCGGCCGGGCGTGCCGGCCGACATCGCTTCCCTGACCCCGTCGGGCCCGTTCGGCTTCGGCAATTTCGCGATGGCGTGGAAGAGCGGGAATTTCCCGCTGTGGTACCTCAACACCGTGCTGATGTGCGGCGGCATCCTCGCCGTGCAACTCGTGTCGATCAGCATGGCCGGGTACGCCTTCGCCCGGCTCAGCTTTCCCGGACGCGACCTGCTGTTCTCCCTGTTCCTCTTGCAGCTTCTGCTGATCCCGCCGCTGTTGATCGTGCCCAACCTGGCGACGCTGGTGTCATTGCACCTCTATGACCGGCTGCTCGGGATCATGGCCCCGTATTTCGCCTCGGCCTTTGGCGTGTTCCTGATGCGCCAGACGTTCCGGGCAATCCCGCGCGACTACGAAGAAGCGGCGATGCTCGAAGGGGCGTCGATCCCGGTCCTCATCCGCCATGTGCTCTTGCCCCTGGCGCGGCCCGGGTTCGTCGCGTTCGGGATCGTGTCGGTGACGGCGCACTGGAACGAGTTCCTGTGGCCGCTGATGGCCGCGTCGTCGCCGTCGCGGCAGGTGCTGACGGTCGGGTTCGCGTCGTTCGCCTCGGGCGCCGAGGCGGGGACCGCGTGGGGCATCGTCGCGGCCGGCACGTTTCTCGCGGCGGCGCCGCTGCTCGTCCTGTTCCTCGTGTTCCAGAAACGGTTCGTTTCGTCCTTCGTCTTTTCCGGCATCAAATAACTGGGGGTTATATGACCGAGATCACCCGGCGCAGCGCGCTCGGCGCGGCGATCGCGATTCCTGCCGCGGCGGCGCTGACACGTGCGGCGTTTGCCGCCGATCCCGTCGAGATCGACCTGTTCTTTCCGGTGCCGGTGCAGGGGATGCTGGCAAACAAGATGAAAGAGCTGATCGACCGCTTCAACGGTCAACAGCAGGGGGTCAAGGCGACCGCGGTCTATACCGGCAGCTACGACGACACCAACCTCAAGACCCGCGCCGCGATCAAAACCGGGAAGCCGCCCGCGGTCGTGATCATGTCGGCCAATTTCGTGCGCGAGTACGTGATCAACGGTGATGTCGACCCGTTCGACCCGATCATCGAGAGGGGCGGGGAGAAGGGCGGGCAAACGGCGGGGCGGTTTTTCGAGCAGTTCTGGTCGGCGCTGAAGCCCAACGCGGTCGTCGACGGCAAGGTCTATGGCATCCCGTACCAGAACTCGACGCCGCTCATGTACTACAGCGTCGGCGCCTTCCAGGATGCCGGGCTCGACCCCGACAAGCCCCCCGCGACCTGGGCCGAATGGCTCGACGCGGCAAAGAAGCTGACAAAGCCCGGCGGCGACCGCTGGGGTGTCAACTGGCCCAACACCTACGATTATTGCGGTTGGATCTTCAGCGCGCTGACGATGCAGAACGGCGGCCAGTACTACAACCACGATTACGGCGGCGAGGTTTACTACAACAGCCCGAGCGCGCTCGGGGCGCTGACCCTTGTCGACACGCTCGTCAACAAGGCCAAGGTGATGCCGCCCGGCGTCTCCGACGCCAACACCTGCACCGGTGCGTTCTTCGCCGGGCGGCTCGGCATGATGCTCTTGTCGACGGGCTCGCTGAGCTTTGTTCGCGACAACATGAAACAGCCGTACAAGGTCGCGTTCCTGCCGCAGCACATGCGCCATGCCGCGCCGATCGGCGGCGCGTCGCTGATCCTCCCCAAGGGCAACTCGCCGGAACGCCAGGCCGCCGCCTGGACGCTGATCTCATGGCTCACGAGCCCTGAGACCGCCGGCGAATGGAGCCGCTTCACCGGCTATTTCTCCCCGCGCAAGGCGGCCTACGACCTGCCCGAGATGAAGAAATACCTCGAGGATCACTCCGACGCGAAAGTCGCCCTCGACCAGCTCCAATACGCCGTGCCCTGGTTCGATACATTCAATACGGTCGCCGTCAGGAAGGCGATGGAGGATTCGGTGCAGGCCATCATGTCGGCCAAGATGACGCCCGCCGACGGCGCCGCCGCGGCGCAGAAGGCGGCGGACGAGCTGTTGAAGCCCTATGTCCAGCAGACCGCGCTGAAGGCGATCGGATAACGCCCAATTGGAGCGCGGGCGTCCCGCCCGCTCTTGCAGAAGATGCGGGCGGGACGCCCACGGTCCCCGATCTGGACGGGACGCAACCGTTGCTGTCTCATATCGTTCGCTAAATCGGCGGCGGCGGTGGAGGAGCGGTGACAAGGCTGCTGGGCCGTTTCGTGCTGTCGGGGCTGGTCGTCGCGCTGGGATTGGCTTCGGCGGCGGGGGCCGAGCCCGAGGCCGGGCTCCACAGATCCGGGGGAACGGTCGAGCAGACCGTGTGCTCGCTCGTCGACGGCGCGGCGCGGGAAAATCATGTTCCGGTCGCGCTCCTGACCCGCCTCATCTGGACCGAGAGCCGGTTTCGGGTCCGCGCGGTGAGCCCGAAAGGCGCGCAAGGCATCGCGCAATTCATGCCCGCGACCGCCGCTGCGCGCGGCCTCGCCGACCCGTTCGACCCTGAACAAGCCGTCCCCAAGGCGGCGCGGCTGGTCGCCGACCTGACCCGGCGGTTCGGCAATGTCGGCTTGGCGGCGGCGGCCTACAACGCCGGGGCGGACCGGGTCGTGAGTTGGCTAGCGGGGTCGGGCGGACTCCCGGCGGAGACGCAGGCCTATGTGATCTCGGTGACCGGCATCCCCGCCGAGGATTGGAAGCGCGTCAGGGCGCAGGCGAAAACTGGGGACGATGTGGACGGAGGCGAATCGTGCGCCGCCGTCACCGCTGCGCTGCGCTCCGAAGAGGCCGGGAGCATGTCGATACCGGTCGCGCCTTGGGGCGTTCAGCTCGCCGGAAATTTCTCGAAAGCGATTGCGCTCGCCTCGTTTGCGCGGGCGGCGCAGCGCTATCAGCGCATCGTCGGAGATACGCAGCCGATGGTCGTCTACGGCGTGCTGCGCAGCCGGGGGCGGCTCCCGTTCTACCGGGTCATGATCCCGGAAGCGTCGCGCGCCGATGCCGAGCGCACCTGCCGAGCCATCCTCGCGGTCGGCGGAGCTTGCGCCGCCCTTCGAAGTTAAAGGAGCGCGGGCGTCCCGCTCGCAATTTTTTGTAGGAGCGAGCATTGGGGGTGATAGGGCGGTCAGCATGGGTTTCGCTGCGCTCAACCCATCCTACGAATTCGGTGCCGCAGGATGGGTTGAGCGCCGCGAAACCCATCAATCCCCCGCGTAGTAGTGGCTCTCCAACAGCAGGCACCCCCCGTTCGACTTGAACGGCCCATGGGCCGCGCCGGGCGGGCGGCAGGCGTAGGTGCCGGCGGTGTAGTTTTCGCCGCCTCTGCCCTGCTCGTCGTTGCCGACGGTAAGGTCGCCGCTCACCAGGTACACCTCCTCCCAATAGTCGTGGACGAAGGGGGCGGTGGTGTAGATGCCGGGCTGGAAGCGCAGGAGGCGGGTGCGGCTGCCGTTCTTGGCCCGCTCGTCGAGGGTGCCGGCGAGGATCTTCTGCTCGATGCCCGTGGGGTAGCCTTCCGGCGTCTCCCACCCGGTCGCCATGTCGAGCCGGTGGAATTCGAGATGCGGCTTCATCGGGTTCATCGCCTGCTCCTCATCGCCCGTTCCTTAGTCCCTTGGGCCTCTGATACAACACCAGGGCGCTCGGTCAGAGGAAAACACGCATGGACGCCTGGTTTCACTGCGAGAACCCCTATCCGTTCGTCGACGAAGACATCCTGAACGCGACCGACTCGGTGCGCGCGAGCCTGCCGAACCGGTATTGCGATCCCCAGGTCGCGGCGCGGCTGTTCCAGGAGACGCTCGACGAGTATCTGCTCTGCGACGAGCT
>DASXFE010000158.1:0-3018 GCA_036489765.1 Allostellaceae bacterium
GCCGTGAACGTCGCGCCCCCGCTCTCCGCCAACACCTTCGTTATCGCCGCCGTCAGCGTCGTCTTCCCGTGGTCGACGTGCCCAATCGTCCCTATGTTGCAGTGCGGCTTGTTCCGATTAAACTTCGCCTTACCCATCGTCTCTCTCCCTTCGTCAGGCCATCTTGGCGCGGACTTCGTCCGCTACCGCCTGGGGAACCTGCTCATAGTGGTCGAAGTGCATCGTGTACTGGGCCCGCCCCTGGCTCATCGAGCGCAAGGTGTTGACGTAACCGAACATATTGGCCAGCGGCACCATCGCATCGACGACGCGCGCGTTGCCGCGCTGGTCCATCCCGGTGACCTGGCCGCGGCGGCTGTTGAGGTCGCCGATGACGTCGCCCATGTACTCGTCCGGCGTCACCACCTCGACCCGCATGATCGGTTCGAGAAGCTTGGGCGCCGCCTTCATGACGCCTTCCTTGAAGGCCGCTCGCGCCGCGATGTCGAAGGCGAGCGCGCTCGAATCGACGTCGTGATAGGCGCCGTCATAGAGCTCGGCCTTGAGGTCGATCACCGGGAATCCGGCGAGGACGCCGCTGTCGGTCGAGAGCCGCAGCCCCTTTTCGACACCCGGGATGTATTCCTTGGGCACGTTGCCGCCGACCACCGAATTCTCGAACACAAAGCCCGAACCCGGCGGCATCGGCTCGAAATGGATCTTGACGCGAGCGTACTGGCCGGAGCCACCCGTCTGCTTCTTGTGGGTGTAATCGACATCCGCGGCGCGCGAGATCGTCTCGCGATAGGCGACCTGCGGGGCGCCGATATTGGCGTCGACCTTGAACTCGCGCTTCATGCGGTCGACGATGATTTCGAGGTGGAGCTCGCCCATCCCCTTGATCACGGTCTGCCCGCTTTCGTCGTCGACCGAGACGCGAAACGACGGGTCTTCGGTCGCGAGTCTGGCGAGGGCTTGGCCCATCTTGTCCTGGTCGGCCTTCGATTTCGGCTCGACCGCGATCTCGATGACGGGGTCCGGAAATTCCATCCGCTCGAGGATGACGGCGTGCGCCGGGTCGCTCAGCGTGTCGCCCGTCGTGACGCTCTTGAGGCCGGCGAGCGCGACGATGTCGCCGGCGCGCGCCTCTTTCACGTCCTCGCGATGGTTCGCGTGCATCAACAGCATGCGGCCGATGCGCTCGCGCTGGTCCTTGACCGTGTTGAGCACCTGCGACCCGGCGCTCAACACGCCCGAATAGATACGCACGAAGGTCAGCGAGCCGACAAACGGGTCGGTCATGATCTTGAAGGCGAGGCCGGCGAACGGCTCGTCGTCCGAGCACTTCCGGGTGATCTCGTCGCCCTTCATCGTCACGCCCTTGATCGCGGCGACGTCGATCGGCGACGGCAAGTAGCGGACGACCGCGTCGAGCAGCGGCTGCACACCCTTGTTCTTGAACGCCGCACCGCACAGCACCGGGACGAAGACCGAGGCGACCGTGCCCTTGCGGACGCAGCGATGCAGCGTTTCGGTGTCCGGCTCCTCGCCGCCGAGATAGGCCTCGAGCGCCTCGTCGTCCTGCTCGACCGCCTGCTCGACGAGCTTGGCGCGCAGCGTCGCCGCCTCGTCGGCCAAGTCGGCAGGGATATCGACTATATCGAATTCCGCGCCCAGCGTCTCGTCGCGCCAGACGAGGGCCTTGTTGAGGATCAGGTCGACGACGCCGAGAAAATCGGCCTCGGCCCCGATCGGAAGCTGCAGCACGATCGGCACCGCCCCGAGGCGCTCCTCGATCTGCTGCACGCAGCGGCGGAAATCGGCGCCGATGCGGTCCATCTTGTTGACGAAGCAGATGCGCGGCACGCCGTATTTGTCGGCCTGGCGCCACACCGTCTCGGATTGCGGCTCGACGCCGGCGACCGAGTCGAACACGGCGACGGCGCCGTCGAGCACGCGCAGGCTCCGCTCGACCTCGATCGTAAAATCGACGTGGCCGGGCGTGTCGATGATGTTGATCCGGTGATCGTCCCAAAAGCAGGTCGTCGCGGCCGACGTGATCGTGATGCCGCGTTCCTGCTCCTGCTCCATCCAATCCATCGTCGCGGTGCCGTCATGCACCTCGCCGATCTTGTAGGAGCGGCCGGTGTAATAGAGCACACGCTCGGTGGTCGTGGTCTTGCCGGCATCGATGTGAGCCATGATGCCGATGTTGCGGTACCGATCGAGCGGCGTAGTACGTGCCATGACTATAAGACTCCGGCGGCGCCGTGCGCCGCTTCCTCAAATCCAGTTGCGGGGCCGTGTTTAGGCCGCTTTCTCCCTACCACCGGTAATGCGAGAAGGCTTTGTTGGCATCCGCCATGCGATGCGTGTCTTCCCGTCTTTTTACGGCGACGCCGCGATTGTTGGCGGCGTCGAGCAATTCCCCCGAAAGGCGCTCTTCCATCGTGTTTTCCGACCGGCCGCGCGATGACGAGATCAGCCAACGGATCGCGAGGGCCTGGCTGCGGTCCTGCCGCACCTCGACCGGCACCTGGTAGGTCGCGCCGCCGACGCGGCGCGAGCGGACCTCGACGGCCGGCCGAACATTGCCGAGCGCGTCGTGGAAGACGTGGATCGGATCCTGCCCAGTCCGCTTCTGGATGCGTTCGAAGGCGCCGTAGACGATCCGCTCGGCGGTCGACTTCTTGCCCTCGTACATCAGGCAGTTCATGAACTTGGTGACGACCATGTCGCCGAATTTCGGATCCGGCTGAACCTCGCGTTTGACCGCGGCGCGACGACGCGACATATCCCGCCCTCCTTTACTTCGGCCGGCCGGCGCCGTATTTGGACCGGCGCTGACGGCGGTCCTTGACGCCCTGGGTGTCGTGGGTGCCGCGGATGATGTGATAGCGCACGCCCGGCAGGTCCTTGACGCGACCGCCGCGGATCAGCACCACCGAGTGCTCCTGCAGGTTATGGCCCTCGCCGGGGATGTAGCTCGTCACCTCGAACCCGTTGGTGAGCCGCACGCGCGCGACCTTGCGCAGCGCC
>DASXFE010000159.1:0-31164 GCA_036489765.1 Allostellaceae bacterium
CGCCAATCTCCGCCCCCTGATCCTGCCCCTGTTGTCCCCCGGCGCAGTGCTGGCGACGCAGCAGGCAATGGACGGGCCAGGGCTGGAGGTATTGCCTTTACCCGAAGACGTTCCGCTAGGCCGATATCACTTGTATCGGCAGACAGGTCCGTAAAATCCCCTCCCCGCAAGCGGGGAGGGGATTACTGAGGTGCGACGCCCTCGGGACCTACAGCTCGAAATCGACGATCACCGGCACATGGTCTGAGGCTTTGTCCCAGTTTCGGGCGTCGCGGTGGACCTGCGCGGCCTTCAAGGCGCCGACCAGGGGCGAGGTCACCCACACGTGGTCCAGCCGCCGGCCGCGGTCGGAGGCGGCCCAGTCGCGGTTGCGGTAGCTCCACCAGGTGTAGAGCCGCTCTTCGGGCGGCACGAAATGCCGGACCGCGTCGACGAACCCGCCCGAATTTTGCATCCGCCCGAGCTTCTCGACCTCGATCGGCGTATGGCTGACCACGGTCGAGAGCTGCTTGTGCGACCAGACATCCATCTCGAGCGGGGCGATGTTGAGGTCGCCGACCGCGATCATCTTCCGTCCGCCGCGGCGCTCGACCGAGAACCACGCGCTGAGCTCGTCGAGGAATTGCAGCTTGTGGGCGAATTTCGGGTTCGCCTCGGGGTCAGGGATATCGCCCCCCGCCGGGACGTAGATGTTGTGGAGCTCGATCCCGCCGTCGAGCTCGACCGTCGCGTGCCGGCAATCGACCCGGGCGCACCAGTCCCACGTCGCCTTTGCGGCGAACGGCACCTTCGACAGGATGGCGACGCCGTTGTACCCCTTCATCCCGATGTAGTGCTGGTGGATATAGCCGCGCTCGGCGAACACATCGCCCGGAAAGAACTCGTTCGGCGTCTTGGTTTCCTGGAGGCAGAGGATGTCGGGCGCCACCTCTTCGAGCAGCCGACAGACATTGCCGGCGCGCAGCCGCACCGAGTTGATGTTCCAGGTGGCAAGACGCAAAGGCATGGCAGGGACCGGCGGGCGAGGGGACGACGGCCCGGATAAACCACGCCGCTCGCGTCACAGGCAAGCCCCGCGGGTCTGTGGATGAAGAACACTTATCCCCAAAAAGGCGGCGCCCGGTCGGGGGGAGACCGGGCGCCTTTTGTCAGAAGCGTTGGGGGAAATCCGACCCCGCAGGGGAAACGGTGGCCGGGTTATAAAGAGAGTTATCCACTCTCTCCGCTTCTAACTATGGAAGATGGGGATAACACATTCGGGACGAAAATGCGATTCACGCATGCGTGTACGGCGAAAACGCATGCAGATCGTGTCGAACGATTTGGCGCGTGGGGTGTTCGCTCCGCCGGAGAGATAATGCGCCTAGGCGGCGCGGCGCTTCGTTGGGATTCCCGCGGCGCGATCGTGACAAGCCTCCGAAAACTCTGCAAACAACGCCCGCGAGAACGGATTTTCGAGCGGCTTGTACTCCGGATGCCATTGCACCCCGACGACAAACCGTGCGGTGCGGTGACTCACCCCTTCGACAAGCCCGTCCGGTGCCACCGCCTCGACCATCAGATCGGGGGCTGGACGGTCGACGCCCTGGCCATGCAGCGAATTGACCATCATTTCGTTGGCGCCGGCGAGCCGCGCCAGCACCCCGCCCGGGGTCAGCACGACCGTATGCGCGGGCCCGTAGCGCGCATCGACGGGCATCGGGCCGTGCGGCGAGCGGTGATTGAGGCTTCCCTGCAGCTCGTGGACGCGCTGGTGCAGGCTGCCGCCGAGCGCGACGTTCAATTCCTGGATGCCGCGGCAGATCGCCAGAATCGGGATCTCCCGCCGCACCGCCTCGCGGATCAGCGGCAGGGTCGTCGCATCGCGCAACGGGTCATGCAGGATGCCGTCGATGATCGGGCCGTCGTAATGGGTCGGCTCGACATTGGACGGACTACCGGTCAGCAGCAGCCCGTCGAGATGGCCGACCAGCGTGTCGAAACACATCTTGTCGCCGATCGACGGCACGATGATCGGGCATCCCCGCACCGCCTCGACGACGGCTGTGCAGTAGCGGTCGGCCGTCGTGTGAAAGGGGCGTTCGTGGATCTGCCGAACGCAGGCGGGAATGCCGATGACCGGGGTGGGATGACCGCTCTTCATCGCAAGATCAATTGACTTTCAAGGTCCGAGCCTGAGGGTCGTAATACTGGAACAGGTTGGGGTTCAGTGCCACCCCGTATTGCAGATCCGCCAGGCTCACTGTCGTCGTTTTGCCCTGCTGATCAACTACGGTCCATTGTCGCAGCGCGAGTGGATTTTCCGTAAACACCATCGTCAAAGACCCGGTATCGGGCGAGGCGCGCTCGACGACGCTGACCTGGATCTGGTTGTCGGACCGCTCGAACCCGGTGACGAGGCTGTCGGCCGTGAAATTGATCGGGTCGCGCAGAAAGAACCACGCCGGGGTCGATTTCAGGCCAACCTGCTGGACCTGATGTAAATCCTTATCCCAATAATAAACATAAAAAGTATCGGCGATCAGTGTTATTGGATTGGGCGGGTCATATTCAAAGCGCATCCGCCCCGGCCGGGAGATATACATGGTGCCGGCGCTGCGCTGCCCATTGCCGGCGATCTGCGAAAACCGCGCGGTCATCGTGTGAATACCATTGAGATAGGCGGCGACGCGCTGCAGCACGAGCGTGTCCTGGGGGTTGAGCTCGACCTCGGCCGGCGCCGCCGCGTGAGCGACGGCGAGGGGGATTGCCAGCGCGAGCATTGCAGCGAGCGCGCGGCAGGTGTGCAGAAAATGCCTCGATGGGCGCATGGGGATGACTCGCGGTTGTCGGGGCCAGGAAAACTCTTCGGAATCGGGGATTTCCAGGCCGCTAACGCTTCAGATCGCGCGAAATTGCGTCATTACCGGGGCGGCGCCAGCACTTCGCGCTTGCCCACATGATTTGCCGCACTGACGACGCCGTCGGCCTCCATCCGCTCGATGATTCGCGCCGCGCGGTTGTAACCGATCTGCAGATGCCGCTGGACAAAGCTCGTCGACGCTTTGCGCTCGCGGCAGACGAGGGCGACGGCCTGGTCGTAGAGCCCGTTGTCGGTGCCGCCCTCCTCGACCTCGATCGACGGGTCGAGCGTGCCGCCGTCATCCTCGGTGATCTCGTCGATATAGTCGGGCGTGGCGCGCCGCTTGAGGAAGTTGACGACCCGCTCGACCTCTTCATCGGACACGAACGGCCCGTGCACGCGCGTGACCCGCCCGCCGCCGGCCATGTAGAGCATGTCGCCGCGGCCGAGGAGCTGCTCCGCCCCGCCTTCGCCGAGGATCGTGCGGCTGTCGATCTTGCTCGTGACCTGAAAGCTGACGCGGGTCGGGAAATTGGCCTTGATCGTGCCGGTGATCACGTCGACCGACGGGCGCTGCGTCGCCATGATGATGTGGATGCCGGCGGCGCGCGCCATCTGCGCCAGGCGCTGGATCGCCGCCTCGATCTCCTTGCCGGCGACGAGCATCAAATCGGCCATCTCGTCGACGACGACGACGATGAACGGCAATTCGGTCGAATCGAACGGCTGCTCTTCGAAGATCGGCTGGCCGCTGTCGGCGTCGAACCCGGTCTGCACCTTGCGCACCAGGCTCTCGCCGCGCCCCGCCGCCTCGCGCAGGCGCTGGTTGAAGCCCTCGATGTTGCGAACCCCGAGCTTCGACATCTTGTGATAGCGCGACTCCATTTCGCGCACGGTCCATTTGAGCGCGAGGATCGCCTTCCTGGGGTCGGTGACGACCGGCGCCAACAGATGCGGGATACCGTCATAGACCGACAATTCCAGCATCTTCGGGTCGACCATGATGAATTTGCACTGCCGCGGCGTCATCCGGTAGAGGACCGACAGGATCATCGTGTTGATCCCGACCGATTTGCCGGACCCGGTCGTGCCGGCGATCAGCAGATGCGGCATCCGCGCGAGATCCGCGATCACCGGCTCGCCGCCGATATCCTTGCCGAGCGTCAGCGCCAGCTTGCCGGAGTGCTGCTCGTAGGCCGGCGAGTCCAGGAGCTCGCGGAGGTATACGGTTTCAGCCTTGGTGTTCGGCAATTCGATGCCGATCACCGTCCGCCCCGGCACGACCGCGACACGTACCGACAGCGCGCTCATCGAGCGGGCGATGTCGTCGGCGAGGCCGATCACGCGCGACGCCTTGATCCCCGGCGCCGGCTCGAGCTCGTAGAGCGTCACGACGGGCCCCGGCCGCACCTGCACGATCTGTCCGCGCACGCCGTAATCCTCGAGCACGGCTTCGAGCATGCGCGCGTTCTTGGCCAGCGCCTCCTCGTCGATGGCCTGGGTCTTGCCCTCGGGCGGCTTCACCAGCAGTTCGAGCTCGGGGAGGATCGGCTCCCCGTCGGGTTCGAGCCCGAGCCCCGGCTGGCGCTCTGCCTCGGCGCGTTTGCCGGGGCCCGCGGGCCGCGCCCGGGGGATCACCAGCCGCACCAGCTTCGATGTCGTCACCTCCGGCTCATCGGCGGCGGGCGGTGGCGGCGGGGCAGCGGCAGTGCGCGCCGGCCGCGGCTCGCGCCGCTCGGGCAGCGGAGTGACGACCGCGCGGAATGACGGCGCCGGCGCCGACGGTTCCAACGATGGCTGCTGCCGCTTGATCGTCTGGACCTCGCGCCGGTTTTCGAGATGGCGCCGCCACCAGCCCGCACCGACCGCCGCCGCCGCGACCGTTCCGCGCCCGGATGCCGAGCTCAGCCGCGATGCCCCCCGCCCGAAGCCGCGCAGGATGTCGCGCCAGTCGCGCGGCGACAGCCCGGTCACCGACAACAGCAAAAGCGCCACCAGCGCCGCCGCGACCATCGCCGCCGGCAGCTTGACCCCGCCGATCCCCGAGGTCTCCAAGAGATGCGTCGTCGCCCAGCCGACCGCGCCGCCGGCCCCGGCCGGCAGCGGCACGGCCTTGACCTCGAGGATCGAGCAAGCCGTCGCGCCGAAGAACAGCGCCAGCATCAGCATCCCGATCCGCTGCGGCAAGGCGCGCAGCGGCCGCTGCAGCAGCAGCCGGAACGCCCAGCCGACCAGCACGACCGGGATCAGATACGCGGCGAGCCCGACCGACTGCACCAGCGCATCGGCGACATAAGATCCGTCATGGCCGAGGAAATTGGTCGCCCCGCCGTCGATCGCGGTGTCGAGCGAAGGGTCCCGCGGATTGTAGGTGATGAGGGCGAGCGTGATCAGAAGGCTCGTCAACAGCAGCACCGCGCCGGCGCCCTCATAGGCGCGACGCCGGGCCCCGGCTACGATATCCGCCCAGCTTCGCACGCGGTCGCCGACGCCGCGGCCCCAGAATTGCGCCGTTCGTCCGATCATCCCTGCCCCCCCGGCTCCGCCCCTCCCCCGAAGGCCGGCCCCGCACTGTCACGCCGCTACTATACGCGAATACCCCACGAAGTCATTCCGGGCGCTTGCCGCTTAGGAGCGCGGGCATCTCGCCCGCATCTTCGTCCAAGTATCGCGGGCGTGCCGCCCGCGCTCCCTTCCGTCGAAACGAATCGTCCCTACAGCACCCGCCGGATCCGCGCGAAGGCGTCCTCCAGCACGGTCTCGTCATGGACGATCGCGAGCCGGATGTATTGCTGGCCGGGGTTGACACCGCTCGGCCCCGGCCGCGCGGTGTATCCGCCGGGCAGGCACCGGATCGCCGCGTCGCGCCACAGCTTCAACGCCGCCGCCTCGCCGTCGCCGACATCGAGCCACAGAAAGAACCCGCCGGCCGGGCGATAGAACCCGTAGCGCCCGCGGAGCATCGTCTCGGCGAGGTCGAATTTGCGGCGATAGAGCGCCCGGTTCTCGGTCACATGCTCCTCGTCGCGCCACAGCGCCGTCGCCGCGTGCTGGATCGGCAGCGGCACCTGGCAGCCGCCGAAGTCGCGGAGCCGCTTGAACTGCCCGACATAGCGCGGGTCGCCCGCGACAAAACCCGACCGGAGTCCCGCTGAACTCGACCGCTTCGACAGCGAATGGAACACGACGACATTGTCGAAGAGGCCGTTCGCTCCCGGCCCCAGCGTCGCGCACGCTTCGAGCGCGCCCGGCGGCGGCGCCTGATCGTAGAGTTCGGCGTAGCATTCGTCGGCCGCCAGCACGAAATCGTACTCGCGAGCGAGGGTGATCGCCTTTTTCAGGTAGTCGAGGTCGGCGATCGTCCCCTGCGGGTTCGAGGGCGAACACAGGTAAAAGAGGGCGCAGCGCTCCAGCGTCGCCTTTGGGATGTCGTCGAGGTTCGGGAGGAACGCGTTGTCCCGGGTCGCGTCGAGGAACACCGCCTCGGCCCCGGCCATCGTCGCGGCGCCGTTATAGACGAGGTAGTACGGGTTCGGGCACAGCACGACCGGGGTCTGCCCGGCCTTTTCGCGCGGCACCGCGACCGACGCGAAGAGATAAAGCCCCTCCTTGGTCCCGGCCAGGGTCGCGATGTTCTTTTCGATGTCGAGCGAACCCGCGGGCAGCTTGTAGCGCCGCGTCAGCCAGGCGGCGATCGCCTGGCGCAATTCGGGCGTCCCGACCATCGGCGGATACTTGTTCCATTCGAGCGCATGCTTCGCCAGCGTCTCGGTCAGGAGGGCCGGCGGCTGGTGCTGCGGTTCGCCGACCGACATCGCGATGATCTCGTCGTTGACGCGCGGCGTCACCGGGTTGAGCAGCGTGCGCAGCGCCTCGAACGGATAGTCGCTGAGTGTGTCGAGCTGAGGGTTGAGCGGCACGGTCGTTTCCTTTCGCGCGGCGAGACTACGCGATCACGCCGCCACACGAAAGGAAGGCATGCAAGAAATCACGGGAACCATCTGCCGTCTGCCGCGTGTTTTACCTTCAGGAGAGGAGCGGGGGTACCGGTCGAATTCTCGGAACGAAAGGACCCATGGGACATCCAAGGGATCGTCAGTTAGGGGGAATAGCGTATGAGCGGCAACGCCAATCGGGCCGAGGCCTTTGCGGCCGAGGTCGCCGCACGTTTTGGCTTGCTACCGAATTTGTTCCGAGCCGCCGCCGCGATGCCGGGTCTGACCGAGGAATTGTGGGATTTCGCTCGCACCGCCTATGTCGACAGCCCGCTGCCGCCGCTGTTCAAGGAGCGCCTCTTCGTTCACCTGTCGCGGTTTTCGCCGGTGCGCTACTGCGTCGTGCGTCATGTCGGGTTCCTGATCGGCGAGGGCCATCCGGCGGGCAATCCCGAGGCCAAGCCGCAAACGCTCGGTGAGGCGCTGGTGCTGTTGCGCCGGCCGATCCCGGGCGAAGCCGAGCTCGACGAGGCGCTGTTGCGGATCGAGACGAGGGCGGCGCGGGATGAGATCCCCGCCCCCGGCAGCGAGGCCGAGGCCGACCTTTTCGACGCACTTGCGGTGATCTTTCTGCGTCCGCTCGCCGCCGGCCGCGAGGTCCGCGCGGTGCGTGCCCTGGTCGGTGCGCCGGTGGCGGAGCAGCTTCTCGCGCTTCTCGCTTTCGTCCGGGCCGCGCATTACTGGACCGAGACGCACCCCGACATCGCCTTCGAGCCCGACATGGTCGTCGTGATGCAGCGGCATAAGGAGCTGTCGCGGCTCTTGCTCGATACCGGCGATGCGATCGCCGACAACGGTGGCGCCCGGCTGCAGAACTCGCTGGCCGAACTGCGCGCCGTCCGCGCCCTTCGCCGCGACGCCGAGCAGCGGCTGGGCCGCCTCGTCGAGCAGCACAAGATCATGGTCGCCGAGCTGCAGCACCGCGCACGCAGCCTGCTGGCCGTCGTCGAGGGCATCGCCACCGATCTCGCCCGGGCTTGCGATTCGGTCGAGGCGTTCCGCAGTCGTTTCGGCGACGCGCTCGCCGCGCTGTCGCGGGCGCAGGACCTCTTGTCGCGCGGGGACGGGCAGCCGGTTACGGTCGGGTCGCTGCTGCGTACGGAGCTCAGCGCGCTCAACGGCGGCTGGCTCGATCGTCAGGTGCGGCTCGACGGTCCCGAGCTTCCCTTGTCGGTTACGGCGGCGCAGATGCTGGCCCTGGTGATCCATGAGCTTGGCACCAATGCCCGCACCTCCGGCGCGCTGTCGGGCCGGGCCGGGCAGCTCGCGGTCACCTGGCGGCTGCGCGGCGGCCGCGCCAACCGACGGGTCGTCGTCGAATGGCTCGAGCAAGGCATCGCGCTGGCGACCGGCTACGGCCGCCGTCTGATCGAGCAGGGCCTGCCTTCGTCGCTCGACGCGACGACCACCTACGAAGCCGGCGACGGCGCCATCCGCTGCACGATCGACATGCCCCTCGACGCCGACCCGCTGCCGGGATGACCGGTCACGACATCGTCACGCCGCTGTCGACCGGCAGCACCTGGCCCGTCACCATGCGGCTCTCGTCGCTGGCGAGGTAGAGCGCCGTCCGGGCGATGTCCTCCGGTTCGATGAGGCCGAGGAGGTGCGAGTCGGCGAGCTTGGTCAGCGCGGCGTTGCCGGCCACCAGCCGGCGTACGCGCTCGGTCATCGTCGCCGACGGGGCGATCGCGTTGACCCGCACCTTGTGCGGCGCATAGGCGACCGCGAGCGAGCGGGTGATCGACGCGATCCCGCCCTTCGCCGCGGTGTAGCAGTCGCGGCCCGGCACGCCCATCAGCGCGACGTTCGAGCTCATGTTGATGACGGACCCGCCGCCCGCCTTGATCAGCTCCGGGATCCCGAACCGGCAGCCGAGAAACGTGCCGAAGAGGTCGAGCTTGATCGCGCGCCAGAATTCGTCGAGCGGCGCCTCGACCGCGGTGTTGTCCTCGGCGGTCGAGCCGCCGGCATTGTTGTGCAGGATGTCGAGCCGGCCAAAGGCATCGACCGTCGCGCGGATCGTCCCCTCGATACTCTGCGCCTCGGTGACGTCGGTGCGGATCGCGATCGCGCCGTGCCCCGCCAGTCGCGCCGTCTCCTCGCCGCTGGCCGCGTCAATATCGGCGATGACCACTTTCGCACCCTCCTGCGCAAAGAGGATCGCGGTGGCGCGCCCGATCCCGGTGCCGGCCCCGGTGATCAGCGCGATCTTGCCCTCCAACCTCGCCATCGGCGTCTCCTTCTCAGCGTTTGCCGCGCACGATACATCCAAGGGCACCCTCAATTCGCTGGTCATTGCGAGCGCAGCGAAGCAATCTCGTGCAGGGCGCGCGCTCCCGTCGAGATTGCCGCGTCACCTGCGGCTCCTCGCAATGGCGGTGCAATCGCATGCCCGATGACGCCGAGCTACTGATCGCCGGCGGCGGGCTCAACGGTCTCGCGCTCGGTATCGCCTGTGCGGGCGCGGGGCTCGAGACGATCCTCGTCGATCGCCAGGACATCGCAGCGACGATCGCGGAAACCTTCGACGGACGCTCCTCGGCGATCGCCTATGGGTCGAAGCTGGTGCTGGAGGCGATCGGCGTCTGGGCCGGCGCCGCCGGCGAGGCCGAGCCGATCCGCGAGATCCGCGTCGCCGACGACGGCTCGCCGCTGTTCCTCCACTACGACCACCGCGACCTCCCGGGTGGGGCCGAGGGCGAGACCCCGCTCGGCTACATCGTCGAGAACCGCGTCCTCCGCCGCGCCCTCCTCGCCCGCGCTGCCGAGATCCCTGCCCTGACCCTGACCTATCCCCGCACGGTCATCTCCGCCGAGGCGACCGCGACCGGCATGGTCGCGACGCTCGGCGACGGCACCACCCGCCGCGTCCGCCTCGCCGCCGCCGCCGACGGCAAGAATTCGCCGCTGCGCCGCGCGGCCCACATCGACACGGTGGAATGGGACTATCGGCAGATCGGCATCGTCACCACCGTCCGGCATCAGCGCCCGCACGCCGGCATCGCGATCGAGCATTTCCTCCCTGCCGGCCCGTTCGCGATCCTGCCGATGACCGACCGGCGGTCATCCCTGGTCTGGACCGAGGCCGCGAGCCTCGCCCCGCGTCTCGTCGCCCTCCCCGACGCGGAATTTGCCGCCGAGCTCCGCGCCCGCTTCGGCGATTTTCTCGGCGAGGTCGAGCCCGTCGGGCCGCGCTTCACGTACAAGCTGTCGCTGATGCAGGCCAAGACCTACATCGCCCCGCGTCTCGCCCTCATCGGCGAGGCCGCGCATGTGATTCACCCGATCGCCGGGCAGGGGCTCAATGTCGGCATTCGCGATGTCGCCGCGCTCGCCGAGGCGATCGTCGACGCCCGCCGCCTCGGCCTCGATATCGGCGGCGATTCGGTGCTGGAGCGTTACCAGCGCTGGCGCCGGCTTGACGCGGTCGTCCTCGCCGGCGTCACCGACGGGCTCAACCGGCTTTTCTCGAACACGATCGCGCCCTTGAAATTCGCCCGCGACCTGGGGCTTGCCGCGGTCAACCGGGTGCCGCCGTTGAAGCGCCTTCTGATGCAGCACGCGATGGGCGTCCTCGGCGACCGCCCGCGCCTCGCGCGGGGTGAGGCGCTGTAGTAGTCTCGCCGGGTCATGGCGATCCGCCAGCTTCCCCCCGTCCTCGTCAACCGCATCGCCGCCGGCGAGGTGGTCGAGCGCCCGGCCGCGGCGGTCAAGGAGCTTGTCGAAAACGCGATCGACGCCGGCGCCACCCGCATCGACGTGATCCTGCACGAAGGCGGCCAGGCCTTGATCTCGGTCGCCGATAACGGTTGCGGGATGACCCCCGACGAATTGTCGATGGCGGTCGAGCGCCATTGCACGTCGAAGCTGCCCGACGACACCCTCCTCGAAATCGAGCATCTCGGCTTTCGCGGCGAGGCTTTGCCGTCGATCGGCGCGGTCAGCCGCCTCAGCATCACCTCGCGCCCCCTCGGGGCCGACGCGGCTTGGGAGATCCGCGTCGACGCCGGCATCAAATACCCGCCGACACCGGCCGCGCACCCGCAGGGCACCCGCGTCGACATCCGCGACCTCTTCTTCGCGACCCCGGCCCGCCTCAAATTCCTCAAGACCCCGCGCTCCGAACGCGACCATGCCGTCGACGCCGTCAAGCGCTTGGCGATGGCCTATCCCGAGATCGCCTTCTCGGTCGCCGCCGATGAGGGCCGCGTGATCCTGCGTCTTCCCGCCGAACTCCCCGGCGAGATGGCCCGCCCGGCGCGTCTCGCTGCCCTGCTCGGCCGCGATTTCGGCGAAAACTCGGTACCGGTCGACGCGTTCCGCGACGGCTATCACCTGACCGGTCTGATCGGCCTCCCGACCCTTAACCGCGGCCTGCCGCGCGACCAGTACCTCGTCGTCAATGGCCGCCCGGTGCGCGACCGGCTGCTGATCGGCACGGTCCGCGCCGCCTACCAGGACGTCCTCGCCCGCGAGCGGCACCCGGTCGTCGCCCTTTTCCTCGACGCGCCGCCCGCCGAGATCGACGTCAACGTCCACCCCGCGAAGGCCGAGATCCGCTTCCGCGACGCCGGGCGGGTGCGGGGCCTCGTCGTCGGCGCGCTGCGTGCCGCGCTTGCCGACGCCGGCCAGCGCAGCTCGACGACTGCCTCCGCTGCCGCCCTCGCCTCGTTCTCGGTGCCCTTTGGTCAGCCGCCGTCCGGCTTCGCCGCCCCGCGCCTCAACCTGCCGCAGCCGACCAACCCGCCGCGCGGTCTCGCCGAGCGCGCCAACGCCTATCTCGCCCCCGAGCCGACCCCGGTCGCGATGGCGGCCGAGAACGAGCATCCGCTGGGGTTGGCCCGCGCCCAGCTCCACGGCACCTACATCCTCGCCGAGACCGAGCAGGGCGTCGTCCTCGTCGACCAGCACGCGGCGCATGAGCGGCTCGTCTACGAAAAGATGAAGGAGGGCCTCGCCCGCCACGGCGTCGCTCGCCAGACCCTGCTCCTTCCGGAGATCGTCGAGCTCGACCCGGACCTCGCCGCCCGCGTCGCCGCCCGCGCCGACGAATTGGCCGAATTCGGGCTCGTCCTCGAACCCTTCGGTCCCGGCGCCGTCATCGTCCGCGAGATCCCGGCTCTCGTCCCCGGCCTCGACGTCAAATCCCTCGTTCGCGACCTCGCCGACGAGCTCGCCGAGTGGGACGCCGCGCTGTCGCTGAAGGAGCGCATCGAGTCGGTCTGCGGCACCCTGGCGTGCCACTCCAGCGTCCGCGCCGGCCGCCGCCTGTCGCAACCCGAGATGGACGCTCTCCTCCGCCAGATGGAGGCAACCCCCAACAGCGGCCAATGCAACCACGGCCGCCCCACCTACATCGTCCTCAAACTCGCCGACATCGAACGCCTGTTCGGGCGCCGATAGGCTTGCGTACGGGGCCCTATGGACACGATGGCCATATGCAGGATTGGTCCATCCGCGACGCCAAGGATCACCTGGGCGAGCTGGTCGATGCCGCTCAGGACGAGCCGCAGGTGATCACGCGCCGCGACCGCCGTGCTGTGATTTTCCTTTCCGAGGAATTCGATCGCCTGGGCCGTCGTAAGCAATGTCTAAGCGAATTCTTCGCCCGCGCCGGATTCGAGGATGTCGAGATCGAGCGGACCGAAGCGGCACCGCGCGAACATGTCGATCTGTGATCGACGGGTGGTTGCTCGATACGAAGGATAAGAGAGATTTTCAATCCGCTCCCGCGTCCCTCGATGTAGCCCGAATTTTGCCGATATCTCCCGCAACAATCCCCTTTTCGATTGTGTCACGGATGGCCGGGTGCTGCCCGCCTCGGTGATTCCGGGGGATAGTCTCGCGCGATGACCATTGCCGAAGTCGCCGCCGCCACGCGCCACAACCAGCTGTCGCGCGGCATCTTCTACATGGTGATCTCGACGATCATGTTCGCCGGGGTCAACGCGATCGGGAAGTGGGAACTGGCGCGCTATCCGGTCGGGGAGGTCGCGTTCTATCGGTCGCTCTTCGCGCTCGTCATCGTCGGGGTGGTGATCCTGCCCCAGCGCGGGATCGGCGTCCTCCGCACCAACCGGATCTTCGCGCATCTTCAGCGCGGGTTGTCTCAGTTCGGCTCGATGACCTGCATGTTCTTCGCGTTCAGCCTGATGCCGCTGGGCTCGGCCGTCGCGGTCAGCTTCGCCGCGCCGCTGATCACGACGCTCCTCTCGATCGTCATTCTCAAGGAACGGGTCGGCGTCCACCGCTGGACCGCGCTCATCCTCGGCCTCGTCGGCGTCATCATCATCGCCCATCCGGGCGCCGGCGCGCTGCAGCCGGGCGCGCTCTTCGCGCTCGCCAACGCGGTGCTCATCTCCAGCGTCGCGGTCGCCATCCGCCGCATGAGCGCCACCGAGTCGACGGAAACCCTGACGCTCTACCAGATGGGGATCATCACGATCCTGACGACGACGCTTCTGCCGTTCGGCTTTATCCGGCCGAGCTGGACCGATGTCGGGATGCTCGCGGTCGCCGGGTTCGGTAACGGCATCGCGCAGCTATGGTGGACGCGGTCGTTGTCGCTGGCGCCGCCCTCGGCGGTGGTGCCGTTCAACTACCTGTCGCTGGTCTGGGCGATGATCCTCGGCTTCGCGATCTGGGGCGACATCCCGACGCCGGATCTTATCTTTGGCGCCATCATCGTCGTCGCCTCGGGGCTCTACATCCTCTGGCGCGAAACCCTCCGCCGCACCGCAAGGCGGCAGATGCGGGCAGTGGCGGAACCGGTTGCCGAACCGGGAAAGGCGTTGCCCTAAGCCCTCATTCCAACCTTCCCCCGCCTGCGGGGGAAGGGGCTCGCCTGACGCTTTTTCGAGACTGTTCCCTTCTCCTTATCCCCGCGCGCGGGGATAAGGAGAAGGGTGGGGGCTTTACAGGCTCACGAATACCGGAAGAACCGGGCGGCGTTGCCCCACATCAGCTTTTCGCGCGTCTCCTCGCCGAACCCGCCCCAGGCGAGGAAATTGTCGACCGTGTTGGGGAACTGGCATTCCGAGTGCGGATAGTCCGACGCGTACATCAAGACGTCGTCGCCGAGGAAGCTGCGGACCATGTTGTACATGTCCGCCCCCTCGTGCCGCTCTACCGAGCAGAAGAACCGCCCGCTTTTGAGGTAATCCTCGGGGTGGTGCTTCAGCTTTTGCGTGCTGCCGACATATTCGTACTGCTCGTTCATCCGCCGGCCCCAGAACGGGAGCCAGCCGAACCCGCATTCGAGGGTGCCGACGCGCAGTTTCGGATAGCGGTCCATGATCCCGCCGCCGATCACCGAGGCGACAAACCGCATCGCCCCCCACGGGTGCGACGCGAGCCGGCCGAGGAAGATGTTGTCCCATAGATCGAAGCAGCCCGGGAAATAGGGCGGCGTCCAGGTAAAGCTGTGGTGGCAGATCGGCAAATCATGCTCTGCCACGGCTTGCCAGAGCGGCTCGAGCGACGGGTGGTCGGCCGGAATGTCCTTGGTCACGAGCGGCATCACCGCGACGGCCCAGCGCGACTTGCCCCAGTCCCGGACCTCCTTGACCGCGGCGTCGACGTCGCGCGCCGAGGCGACGATCATGCTGGTGAGGCGCCCCGGCGCCTGCGCGCAGAAATCCTCCATGTGCCGGTGATAGGCGCGGATGACGCCGGTCTCCAGCGACGGGTCCTCGTGCCCGACAAGGCTCGTCCACGCCGTCGGGATCAGGAAATGCGCGTCGGTGCCTTCCTCGTCCATATCGGCGACGCGGGCTGCCGCCTGGTCGTCCTGCGTCCCGTCGCGCGGCTTTTGCGTGCCCATCCAGACCGAGTCGCGGCCCGAATGGTCGGGCCGGGGAGCGGCCTCGCCCAGGATGCGCTTGAACGAGATCTGGCCGAACCGATAGACGTGCCGGCCGACGGCGCCGCCCGGGGTTCCCGGCCGGCTCGGCACACGGTACGGGGCAAGGTCGTCGAGGCGGGGGCGAAAGGCCGGGTCGACATATTTGTCGATAATCTCGGCAGACGGTTCGACATGGGTGTCGGCATCGTAAACACGCAGGCCCTGTCTCATGGCGATGCTCCCTGGCGCGTCGTTCGGTGAATTATACACCGGGCCATGCACGGGGAGCGAGCGGCGCGTACATCAGCCCAGTGAGGCGGCTAACTGCGCCGGAAGCCGATCTGACAGGCGCGAAAAACACTCGACCCGCGCCGCCGGATCATTTACGGCTCAAGGCCTCTGGGAGGAGCGAGGAAGCGACCGAACCATGCCGCGAGTGACCTATACCAGCCACGACGGGAAACAGACCGTGCTTGACGTGCCGGTCGGCACCAGCGTCATGCAGGCCGCGGTGCTGAACGGCATCGACGGCATCGTCGCCGAATGCGGCGGATCGTGCATGTGCGCCACCTGTCACGTCTTCGTGCAGGAAGACCAGTTGCCGAAGACGCCTGAGATGGAATTGGGCGAGGACGCGATGCTCGACGGCACCGCCGTGCCGCGCCAGCCCAACAGCCGCCTCTCGTGCCAGCTCGTGATGACCCCGGCGATGGAGGGGCTCGTCGTCACGATGCCGGAGACGCAGACCTAATGCCCTCCGGCAAGGTCGTCATCGTCGGCGCCGGCCACGGCGGGTTTCAGCTCGCCGCGTCGCTGCGCCAGGGCGGGTATGACGGCGAGGTGGTGCTGATCGGCGACGAGCCGGGCTTGCCCTACCAGCGCCCGCCGCTCTCCAAAGACTACCTGATGGGCAAGCACGGGCTCGACCTGCTTCTGATGCGGCCCGAAGGATTTTACGCCGACCAGCACATCGAATACATGGGCGGGGCCCGCGTCACCGAGATCGATCGCGCCGCGAAACAGGTGAAGCTCGCGGTCGGCGCCACGCTCGGCTACGACCACCTGATCCTCGCCACCGGCGCGCGCAACCGCGTGCCGCCGCTGCCCGGAATCGATCTCGACGGCGTCTGCTATCTCCGCGACCTCAACGAGACCGATCACCTCCGCCAGCGTCTCGCGGTCGCAGAGCGGGTCGTCATCATCGGCGCCGGGTTCATCGGCCTGGAATTCGCCGCCTGCGCCCGTGCGGCGGGCAGGCCGGTGCATGTCGTCGAGCTCGTCGACCGCGTGATGGCCCGTGTCATATGCCCGGCGACCTCGCTGCATTTCCTCGCCGCGCATGTGAAAAGCGGCGTGGAGTTCACCTTTGGCGCCGCCGCCGAGCGCATCACCGGCGACGACGGCAAGGTCACCGGCGTCACGCTCAAGGACGGCACGACGCTGCCGGCCGATCTCGTCGTCGTCAGCATCGGCGTCGTGCCCAATATGGAGTTGGCCGCCGCTGCCGGCCTCGCCACCGGCAACGGCATCCTCGTCGACGACCACCTCCAGACCACCGACCCGGCGATTTCCGCGATCGGGGATTGCGTATCGTTTCCGTCGGCGCATTCGCGGATCAACCCGGTGCGGCTCGAGGCGGTGCAGAACGCGGCCGACCACGCCCGCTGCGTCGCCGACCGCCTCAACGGCAAGCCGCGGCCCTACGTCGCGCTGCCCTGGTTTTGGAGCGAGCAGGGCGACCAGCGCCTGCAAATCGTCGGCCTCACCGGCGGCTACGACCGCGTCGTCGTCCGCGGCAATCTCCAGGGCGGCGAATTCTCGGCCTTTCTTTACGCCGGCGATACGCTCCTCGGGATCGAATCGATCAACAAACCCGCCGACCACGCGTTCGCCCGCCGCATCATGGCCGCCGGCCGCACGGTGACGCCGGAACAGGCGGCCGACGAAAGCTTCGACCTGAGGGCAGCGGCCTCGGCGCGAGGGTAGGTTGTGCTTACCTTTATCGCGATGCGCGGGGGCAAAGAAATTGATCGGCCGACTTTGCCTCTGTCTGGTTTTCAAAGAGAGATGCTGTCTGAGCGTTGAGCAGATCTTGAGGCCGGTATCGCCGCGCATATGATGTAGCGATGACCAAAGATCAGATCGAAGCTGTTCTCCGGCGTGTGCCGACGTGGTCGCAAGAGCGTCAGCAGCAACTCGTCGAAATCGCGCTTGAGATCGAAGCCGAGTGCGAGGGCGCGCCGTATGAGGCTTCCGCCGATGAATTGCGTGCGATCGATGAGGCGTGGGCGAGCGGGATCGCATCTCCCGAGAAAATAGCAGCAGCCTTCGCCCGCCTCCGGTGGGCATGACGGTCGAATACACAATCAGGCCGTCGCAGACCTCGACAACATCGCTGCCTGTTATGAGAGCCTTGGGATAGCAGGGCTCGGCAATCGGATTGCGACGCGCTTCGACGAAGTCATTGCGCGCGTTGCTGCCCATCCGCGGAGCGGACGGCAGGTGCCGGAGCGGCCGGGGGCACGCGTCGCCTCGGTGCTCCGGTATCCGTACCTGATCTACTACGACATCCCCGAGCCGGAGACCGTTCGGATCCTGCATATCCGCCACTCGTCGCAGCTACCGTGGTCGGGCGGATAGCCAAAAGAAAATCACGACGCCCTCTGGCTGCGACCGGCGAGCGATTATATGAGGGGCTTGGGCAATCTGCGGGAGGAACGAGGTGGTTGCCGGGTCCCTGTCGAACTTTCCCAATTTTATCGCCTATTTCGTCGTCGCGGCGGTGCTGACGGCCCTTTTCCTCACGATCTACACGCGGATCACCCCGCATCGCGAGCTGGCGCTGATCCGCGAGGGGAACGTCGCCGCGACGGTCGCCATGAACGGCGGGCTCCTCGGGTTCGTGATCCCGCTCGCGAGCGTCATCGCGCATAGCGCGACGCTGGTCGACCTCGTCGTCTGGGGCGTCATCGCGATGCTCGTGCAGCTCGGCGGGTTCCTGGCCGCGCGCTTGCTGATGCCGCATCTGCCGCAGGCCGTATCGGAGGGCAAGGTTTCGGATGCGGCGTTCCTCGCCGGGCTGTCCGTGGCGCTCGGCATTCTCGACGCGGCCTGCATGGCGGGGTGATGGGCGATGGACGAGAAGACGCAGCGCCGTTCGGCCGCCGTGATCCTCACTCTCGCCGGCGGGCTCTTCGCGGTGGGCATCGCCGCCGAGGCCTTCCCCGGCACCGAGATGCGCCGCAACCTCTACAACGACCGTGCCGCCTGCGAACGGGACTACTCGCCACAGCAGTGTCAGCCGGACCAGTCGAGCGGCGGCAGCTTTACGTATGTCCACTATTACAGCGGCCCCGAATACACGGCCAACCGCGGCGCCGCCCCGTCTGGCGATCCCGGTCCGGGCCGGACCGGTGACCATGCCTCGGTCGCCAGCAGTGTGCGCGGTGGTTTCGGCGGCTTTGCGCACGCGGCGCATGCGGGCAGTTAGATGAAGCGCGAGGCGGTCGCGCCGCGCCCCGATTGGCCGCAAAAGGTCGAGGCGCTGGGGCTCGATTTCCACACCGGCGCGGATGGCGAGCCCTATTGGTGGGAGGCGGCCTGCTACGCCTTTACCGCCGACGAGGTCGACGTGCTCGAAAAGGCCACGGAAACCTTGCACGGGCTTTGCCTCGAAGCGGTCGACCGGCTGGTGACAAAAGGCGAACTCGCCCGCCTCGACATACCGCAAGCCTATTGGCCGTGGATCACCGAGTCATGGCGCCGCCGCGACCCCGACCTCTACGGCCGGTTCGACCTCGCCTATGACGGCACTTCGCCGCCGAAGATGCTCGAATACAACGCGGACACGCCCACCGCGCTGATCGAGGCGGCGGTCGTGCAGTGGTATTGGCTCGAAGAGGTCAAAAAGGGCGCGGACCAGTTCAACTCGATCCATGAAAAGCTGATCGACCGGTGGAAGGCGCTGCGCGAGCTGGCGCCGGCCGGTTCCCGGCTGCACCTGACCGGCTATTTCACCGATCTCGAAGACCGCCGCACGGTCGAGTACATGCAGGATGTCGCCGGCCAGGCGGGCTGGGCCGCGCGGCCGATCGACATCGCCGATATCGGCTGGAACGGCGACATCTTTACCGATCTGTCCGAGGCGCCGATCCGCTTTCTGTTCAAGCTCTACCCATGGGAATGGCTGCTGCGCGAGCAGTTCGGCCCGCGTTTGGTGACCGATCGGATCGGCATCATCGAGCCGCCATGGAAGATGATCCTCTCGAACAAGGCGATCCTCGCGGTGCTGTGGGAGATGTTTCCCGGCCACCCGAACCTGCTCGCGGCCTCGCGCGAGCGCGCCGCCATCACGGGCCCGTGCGTCGAAAAGCCGATCTACGGCCGCGAGGGCAAGGACGTGCGTTTCCTCGCCGCCCGCGAGCCCGGCAGCGGGCACCGCGGCCAAGTCTACCAGGCGTCGGCGCCGCTGCCGGTCTTCGACGGCTGGCACGCGCTGATCGGCTCGTGGGTGATCGGCGGCAAGGCCGGCGGCATCGGCCTGCGGGAGGACCGCGACCCCGTTACCCGCAACACCAGCCGCTTCGTGCCGCACTACTTTCGCTGAGTCACCCGGCAAGGGCCGGCCGCGCCGCGCTCCGCACCTCGCCGATCGTGCCGCGGCCAAAGATAAAGGCGCTGGCGGCGCCGATCAGCGCGAGCACGCCGGCGACCGTGAACGCGGCGCTGAACGTGCCGCTGGCCTGGACGATGTAGCCGGTGACGATCGGAGCACAGAGGCCGAAGGTGTTGCCGCCGAGCACGAGGAACGCGAAGGCGCGCCCCGCATCGGCCGGCGAGCGCAGGATGTCGGCGATGAGCGCGGCATTGGCCGCCGGCCCGCAATTGCTGAACGTGACCGCGATCGACACCAGCACCGTCACCGCGGTCAGCGATTCGACATAGGGTACGAAGAGGCCGGCCGAGGTCAGCAGCAGGCAGATTGCCAGCAGGTACCGGCGCTTCCCGGCATGCATCGCCTCAGGCGACAGGGTTTTGTCCCCGATCCAGTTGACGACGACATTGAGCACGGTCGCCGCGAAGAACGGGATCGAGGTGAACACGCCGGCTTCGACGAGCGATAGCCCCCGTGCGTTTTCGAGGTAGTTCGGGAGCCAAGTCAGATACAGGTACACCGAATAGACGCAGCACCCCTGCGACACGAACAGCCCCCACATCGCCGGCGCCCGCGCGAGGCCGAGATAGCCGACCCCGCCGTGGTCCGGAATCTCGATGCCGGCGTCGCGCTCCCTGATGATGCGCTGGCGCTCGGGCTCGGGGATCCATTTGGTTTTCTCCGGGCTCGATACCAGCGAGGCCCAGACGACGACCCAGATAAATCCCACCGCTCCGGTGATGACGAACGACCACCGCCATGACAGAGACTGGATCAGCCAGGCGACGACCGGCGCGCCCAGCGCCGGGCCGAGGCTCGACCCCGCCGAGATGAACGCGATCGCGACGCCGCGCTCGGTGTAGGGGCCCCAGGCGCGCACGCTGCGATAGGTCACCGGGGCGAACGGGGCCTCGCCGATCCCCATGCCGAACCGCGTCAAGAGCATCAGAAAAAAGCTCGTCGCCGCCCCGGTCAGCATCTGCGCCGCCGACCACACCGCGGTCGCGATGCTGGCGACGACATGCGGGCCGAGCCGGTCGATCAATTTCCCGCCCGGCAGCATCGTCACGACATAGGCCCAGAAGAACGACGAGAACAGATACCCGAGCGCGACCGGCGACAGATGCAGTTCGGCGGCGATCGGCTTTCCCGCGACCGAGATGTTCACCCGGTCGACATAGGCGATCATGTTGAACAGAAACAGGAGGATGTAGACCCACAGGCGGCGGCGCGTCATTCCCGGCTTCCCCCCAAGTGCGGTGCGGCCCTAAGGCCGGACGTTACCGACGATGGTGGCACGCGATCGTCGCAGGACGAAGCCCCGTCCGCGCTGGTCGGTTAATTTTTTAGCTCCCTCTTCGCTTAGTGGGGGAGAGGGCTGGGGTAAGGTGGGAATGATCGGCGTCTCGGCGCGCCCACCTCGCTCTCGCGCTTCGTGGGCCCCTCCCTCTCCCCCCAATGGGCGGAGAGGGCTAAAACCAGCAACGCCTCTAACCACAGGACCGTGCGATGGCCTTCGCCTGCGGGCTCGATTTCGGCACTTCGAATTCCGCCGTCGCGATCGTCGACGGGGGACGGCCCGTGCTGGTGCCGATCGAAGCCTCGCAGCCGACGATCCCGACTGCGCTGTTCTTCCATGCCGATGAGGACACGATCGCCTTCGGCCGCGAGGCGATTGCCGATTATGTCGACGGTGTCCCCGGACGGCAGATGCGTTCGCTGAAACGCATCCTCGGCACCGACCTGCTCCACGAGCGGACGCGGCTCGGCACCTCGTCGATCGCGCTCGCCGATGTGATCGGGATCTTTCTGCGTCACCTCAAATCGCAGACCGAGACAGCGACCGGAAAGCCGGTCGACAATGTCGTGCTCGGCCGTCCGGTCCGGTTCGTCCCCAACAACTCCGACGGCGACGCCGCCGCGGAGGCGGCGCTCGGCGAGATTGCACGCAGGGCCGGCTCTGTGCATGTCGAGTTCCAGTTCGAGCCGATCGCCGCGGCGATGACGTATCGGATGCAGGTGCCGCGGCGCGCCATCGCGCTGATCGTCGATGCCGGCGGCGGCACCTCGGATTTCTCGATCGTCGAACTCGACCCGATGACCGAGGCCGCCGTGGATGACCGCGGCGCGATCCTCGCCAATCACGGCGTGCGCATCGGCGGCACCGATTTCGACGCCTCGCTCGCGCTTTTCGCGACGATGCCGCTGCTTGGATATCGCGCCCCGCTCGCCCGCGGCGGCACGGTGATGCCGTCATGGCTTTATGTCGACCTCGCGAACTGGCCCCGCATCAACTCGCTCTACACCCACCGCGTGATGCGCATGGTCGGCGAGTTGCGCGGTCTCGCGGTCGAACCAATCCTCGCCGAGCGCCTCCAGCGGGTGCTGCGCCGGCGGCTCGGCCACTACATCCTGATGCGGGTCGAGGAAATGAAGATCGGCCTCACCGACACCCGCCTCGTCGATTGCGCGCTCGAGGCGATCGAGCCCGGCCTGTCCGTCACGATCAGTGCCAACGAGCTCGAGAATGCGATTGCCGACGAGATGCAGGCGATCTTCGACGGCATCGCCGAAACGGTCCGGCTGTCGGGGTTGGCATCCGAGCGCATCGAAAAGATCTTCATGACCGGCGGCTCGACCGCGATCCCGGCGATCAACCGCTGGATCCGCGCCAACTTCCCCCATGCCGAGATCGTCGAAGGCGACCGCTTCGGCGCCGTCGCCACGGGACTGGCGCTCGACGCGCGGCGCCGGTTTGGCTGACGCCTACGCCCTTCGCCCCGCCATCGCCGTTCTCCTTAGCGCCTGCGGGGGCTGGCCGAAGGCGCGGAGGAAGGCGCGGCGCATGCGTTCCGGGTCGCCGAAGCCGGTGCGGGCGGCGACGCCCTCGATCGGCTCGCCGCCGCTTTCGACGCGCTCGCGCGCGGCTTCGAGGCGCAGACGCTCGACCGCTTTGGCCGGGGTCATGCCGGTTTCGGCGGCAAAGGCGCGGGCGAAATGGCGGGGGCTCATCGCGGCGTGGTCGGCGAGCCGCTCGACCGACAGTCGCTCGTCGAGTCGCTCGCGTGCCCAGGACAGCACCGGCGAAAACCGCCCGCTCGACTGGTCGGCCTCGAGCAACGCCGAGAATTGCGATTGTCCCCCCGGCCTCCGGTGATAGACGACGAGCTGCTGCGCCGCCCGTTTCGCCGCCGCCTCGCCGTGGTCGTCGGCCACCAGCGCCAGCGCCAGGTCTATTCCGGCGGTGATCCCGGCCGAGGTCCACACGGTGCCGTCGCGGATGAAGATGCGCTCGGGCTCGAGATCGACGCGCGGATAGGCGCGGGCAAACTCGGCGGCGCGCGCCCAGTGCGTCGTCGCCCGCCGTCCGTCGAGGAGCCCCGCCGCGGCGAGGATGAACGCGCCCGAGCATACGCTCGCCATCCGCCGCGCGCGCGGCACGGCGCCCCGGATGAACTCGAGCGTTCCGGCTTCTGTCGATTCCGCCCGCGTCCCCCAGCCGCCGGAGACGATCAGCGTGTCGAGCGATGCATCCGAGAGCCCTTCGGCGACGAGCTGCACCCCCGACGAGCTCGTCACCGGCCCCGGCTCGCGGGCGATCACCTTGATCCGATACGCCTCACCCTCGCGTCCGCCCGCCTCGAAGGCGGCGATCGGCCCGGCGGCGTCGAGCAGCTGGAACTCCGGAAAGATCAGGATGGCGATGGTTCGCGTCATGGGCCATGTCATAAAAAGAGGGAAATAGGTCATTTCCGCCAAACCCTAGGCCCGCTAGGATCGGCGGGTCAACCGCAGAGGAGGGCAGGGGCCATGAGCGCCGAAGCGCCGGTCATCGTCTTCGCCGTGTTTCCCGAGGTTACGCAGCTCGATTTCACCGGGCCGCATCAGGTGTTCTCGGCATTGCCGGGCGCCGAGGTCATCGTCGCCAGCAGCGCGGGCGGCACGATCGCGGCGAGCGGCGGGCTCAGCTTCGCCGGCACGCGCCGCCTCGCCGACATTCCGGCTTGCGACATCATCTGCGTGCCGGGCGGGCGCGGCGCCACCGATATCGCGATGTCGGATGCCGCGTTCCTCACCGAATTGCGCCGTCTCGCGGCGACGGCGCGCTATGTCACCTCGGTCTGCACCGGCGCGCTGGTGCTGGGCGCGGCCGGGCTGTTGCGCGGCAAGCGGGCTGCGACGCATTGGGCTTGGCGCGACCTGCTCGTCCCGTTCGGCGCGACCCCGGCCGCCGAGCGCGTCGTGCGCGACGGCAATGTGATCACCGGCGGTGGGGTCACCGCGGGGATCGATTTCGCTCTCGCCGTCGTCGCCGAATTGCGCGATGCGGAGACGGCGCAGGCGATCCAGCTCGGGATCGAATACGCACCGGCGCCGCCCTTCGACGCCGGCAGCCCGGAGACCGCGCCGCCCGCGATCCTCGCCCGGGTCGGCAAAAGCAACGCCGCGATGGCCGCCGCCCGCCGCGATGCGGTCGCGGCCGCCGCCGCCCGGCTCGGAGACTGACCGCGATGCTCGAGCTCCGCCCGAACTGCGAGGCCTGCGACAAGGACCTCCCGCCCGACGCGGCCGACGCGCGCATCTGCAGCTACGAGTGCACGTTCTGCGCCGATTGCGTCGAGAGCTTCCTGCACAATGTCTGCCCGAATTGCGGCGGCGGCTTTGTCCCCCGCCCGGTTCGCCCGGCGACCGCGCACCGTCCCGGTGTCTCGCGGTCGAAACAGCGCCCCGCGACCGCTCGCGTCCACCTCAAACACCCGCGCGACGACATCGCCGCATTTGTCGAGAAGGTGAGGGGTATCGACCCCGCGAAGCGGTAAGTCCGGCGGCGTGAGCCCTGGGGGCTTTGTGCGTCCGGTCAGCCCGCGATCGCGAGCTCTTCGCGGCACACCCGCGACGCCGGCAGCGTCACGACTACGCGTGTGCCCGTGCCCTTTTTGCTTTCGATGCGCAACGAGCCGCCGTGCAGCTCGGCGAGGCGGCGGGCGAGAGGCAGGCCGAGGCCGGTGCCTTCGTGCTCGCGGGACAGGCGGGCATCGACCTGGCCGAACGGTTCGAGCGCGATCTGCACCTCGTCTTCGGTCATGCCGACGCCGGTATCGGTGACGGCGAACGCGATCCCGCCGTCGGCGGTCGTGTGGGCCGAGACGGTGACCGATCCGCCGGGCCCGGTGAACCGGACCGCGTTCGAGATCAGGTTGAGGAGGATCTGCTTGAGGCGCGTCGAGTCGGCGGTCAGGCGCGGCAGGTCGTCGGTGCAGGTGCTCGACAGGTACACGCCGCCCGCCTCCGATTTATGGCGCATCAGCGCGATCGTCGCGGCGGCGACCTCGCGCAGATTGAGCCCCGCCTCGTCGAACAGCTCGAACTTGCCGGAATCGGCGCGGGCGAGGTCGAGAATGTCGTTGATGACCGACAGGAGGTGCTGACCGCTTTGCAGCACCAACTGCATGTATTCCTGCTGCTGTGGCGAGATTGGCCCGGCAATGCCCTGCTCGATCATCTCCGAAAAGCCGATGATCGCATTGAGCGGTGTGCGCAGCTCGTGGCTGATATTGGCGAGGAATTGCGATTTCGCGTGGTTCGCCGCCTCCGCTGCCTCCTTGGCCTCGCGCATGTGGCTCTCGGCGCGGATCTGGTGGGTGACGTCGCGGCCGGTGCCTCGGTATCCGAGAAAGCTGCCGTCGTCGTCGAAGATCGGGTCGCCGTTGATCGACGCCGTGCCGATACCGCCCTGGTTGTTCCACGTATAGGTGAAATCGCGGAACGGCTCGTGGCGGCCCAGGGCGGCGAGGTGCCGCTGCCAAAGCTCGGGCTCGCGGTCTGCGGCTGCCGCCAGCTCCGCGCGGGTCCGGCCGAGCATCTGGGCCGGGCGGATGCCGAAGCCGGTCGTGCTGATCCCCTCGGACATGTAGGTGATGTGGTGCTCCGCGTCGGTCTCCCAGAACCAGTCGGAAGAGGTCGTCGCGAAGCCGCGGAAGCGTGCCTCGCTGGCGCGCAGCGCCTCGGCCGCGAGTTCCACTTCCGCGCGCCCGGATTGCAGTGCGGCGTTCTGCTCGGCAAGCGCCGTTTCCGACCACGCGAGCCGGCGAAGTTGCGCGCGCAGCGCCCATAGAAAGACGAGCAGTCCGAGCACCGAGCACGCTGCGCCGATCGCGATCAGGATCGATTGCCGGCGCCAATCGGCGAGCGCCACCGATTCCTGCGTCGTCACGAACACGACGAGCGGCCAGTTGTCGAGCGGGTGGGCCGAGATGATCCGTGGCCGGCCGTCGATCGAGTCTTCGTTGCGATAGGTGCCCTGCTTGCCCTGGGCGCGGTACCATGGCGCCGACGGCGGGAGTTTCCCGCCCATCATCCGCTCGATATGCGGGTACCGCGCGAGCATCGTGCCGTCGGTACGGAACAGCGCGATCGACTCGCCCTCGCTCGTCACCAGCTGCTTGTACAGATCCTCGAAATACCGGGCCGCGACCATCATGTTGACGAGGCCGAGAAACCGGCCGTCCGGGCCGTTGATCCGCAGCTCGATCGGCAGGTCCCAGGTCCCGTCGGTCGAGTTGCGGAAGGGCAGGCCGACAAACGTGCCCAGGGGGTCGCCGTCGCGCAGCGCCTCGAAGAACTCGCGGTGCAGGGTGTTGATCGGCGGTACCGGCCAGGTGCGGCTGTAATTGACGACGTTGCCTTCGTCGTCGATCAGCGAGATCGCCTCGGCCTGCGGCAGCTTGCGCAATTCGTCGACGAGCCGGGCGTGCACCGCTTTTGTCGCCATCAGCCTGCGGAATTGGGCGGGCGTCTCGACGCCGGCGGCCAGCACAAGCTGCCGCGTCTCTTGCAGAACGAGATCGGTGGCTTGGATGAGGCGGGCGTTCTGGTCGGCCATCAGCGCGCCGAGATTGGTCGCGTCGGTCATTGCCCGGGCGATCGCGTCGCGCCGCAAATTCCAGATCGTCAGCGCGGCGATCCCGATCGTGACCGCGATCAGCACGATGCCGGCGATCGTCAATCCCCGACTCGATGCGAACCCGGATTGGCGTTGCTGTGCGGGACCCATCGTACCGTCTTTGATCCCCATCGGGACCTGCTGCCATACTCCCGCCGCGAAGCTGCCAGGGTTTCCTTAACAAAACCCCTACATCCGCGCACAACGCCCGCGCGGAATTGACAAAACTCCCGCTCGGCGGATCAGATGCACGGAGGAAATTCGCCAAAGGGAGCGTTACGATGGGCATGCTCGATGGTCGCGTTGCGATCTGCACCGGGGCGGCGCGCGGGGTCGGCGCCGAGGTCGCCAAGGAGATGGCGCGCGAGGGCGCCAAGATCGTCATCGTCGACCCCGGCGTCGGCGGCGGCGGCGAGGGTGGCGGTCAGGCCCCGGCGCAGGCGATGGCCGACGAGATCAAGGGTATGGGCTACGAGGCCGCCGCCAATTTCGGCTCGGTCTCGAACTTCGACGATTGCCTCAAGATGGTCCAGCAGGCGCGCGACACGTTCGGCCGCCTCGACATCGTCTTCAATGCTGCCGGCATCCTGCGCGACAAGATGTTCCACAACATGTTCCCCGAGGATTGGCAGGCCGTCATCGACGTCCACCTGACCGGGCATTTCAACGTCAACCGAGCCGCGATCAATCTCTTCCGCGAGCAGAATTACGGCCGCCTGATCCTGGTCTCGTCGACCTCGGGCCTTCTCGGAAATGTCGGCCAGACCAATTACGGTTCGGCCAAGCTCGGCATCGTCGCGCTCGCCCGCATCATCGCGATGGAGAACGCGTCGAAGGGCATTACCGCCAACGTCATCGCCCCCTCGGCCGACACCCGCATGACCCGTTCGGTGCCGACCCCGAAGGACCCGGCCGCCGCCGCCGTGCGCGAGGAGAGGCTGCGCCGCAGCCCCGCCGACGCGATCGCCCCGCTTTGCGCCTTCCTCGCATCCGAGCAGGCCGGCTACGTCAACGGCCAGGTGTTCCACCAGCGCGGCGGCGAACTCTCGCTCTACGGCCATATGCGCCCTGTCCGCATGGTCCACCGCAACGGCGGTTGGACCACCCAGACGATCGCCGAGGTCGCGATGCCGTCTCTCGCCAACGGCTTCACCTCCCTCGACTCGCGCAACACCCACGCCGGGCTGCCGCTGGAATAAAAAGAAGGGAGCGCGGGCGCCTCGCCCACCCTCCCGCGCCTTCCCGCAATTAATCCTTGAATCCCCGGCGTAACGGGCGATTTATGCCCTTTCTGCGGGATTTGCGCGCGTCGCCGGGAGGGTCCTATGGACGTCACCCTCACGCTGATCGATCTGGCCGGCTCGATCGCCCTGCTGATGTGGGGCGTGCACATGGTGCAAAGCGGCATTCAGCGCGCCTTCGGGCCGCATCTGCGCCGCTTTTTGGGCCGCGCGCTCGGCGACCGGTTCCGGGCGCTGTTGGCCGGGCTCGGCGTCACCGCGGTCCTGCAGAGCAGCACCGCGACCGGGCTGATGGCGTCCGGGTTTGCCGCCGGCGGACTCGTCGACCTGATGCCGGCGCTGGCGGTGATGCTCGGCGCCAATATCGGCACGACCCTCATCGTCCAGGTACTGTCGTTCGATATCGGCCGGGTGGCGCCGGTGTTCGTGCTGGTCGGCGTCATTCTGTTTCGCCGTGAGCGGGCGTCGCGGGCCCGCGATCTCGGCCGCGTCGCGATCGGGCTCGGGCTGATGCTGCTTGCGCTCGGTCAGCTCCTCGCGTTGATGACGCCGTACGAGGATACCCCGAGCCTGCGCATGCTGATGGGGGCGCTCGCGACGCAGCCGGTGATCGACGTGATCCTCGCCGCGGCGCTCACCTGGGCCGCGCATTCGAGCGTCGCGACCGTGCTCCTCACCGTCTCGCTCGCCGCGAAAGGGGTGGTTCCGCCCGACGCCGCCTTTGCGCTCGTGCTCGGCGCCAATCTCGGCTCGGCCTTGAACCCGCTGATCGAGGGCAATAGTGGCGGCGACCCGACCGGCCGCCGCGTCCCCGCCGGCAATCTGATCAACCGTGGCGTCGGGGTTATCATCGGCCTTGCCGCGCTCGACTGGATCGGACCGTTCATGGTCACGCTCGATCCCAACGCCGCGCGCGCCACGGCGGATTTCCACACGCTGTTCAACCTCGTGATGGCGGTGGCCTTCCTCCCGTTCCTCGGGTCGTTCGCACGGTTCCTCGTCTGGCTGATGCCGGCGCGCGCGGTGCCGACAGACCCGTCGCGGCCGGTCTATCTCGACGAGTCGGCGCGCGAGACCCCGGCGATCGCGCTCGCCGGCGCGGCGCGCGAGGCGCTGCGCATGGCCGATGTGCTCGAGGCGATGATGCGCGACGGGCTCGACGCGCTCGACGGGGGTGACCGCAACAAGGTCGGCGCCGCCAAGGGCCTCGACGACGTGCTCGACAACCTCAACCGCGAGATCAAGGTGTACCTGACGGGGCTCGACCCCGATTCGCTCGATGACGACGACAACCGCCGCCTCGGCGAAATCCTCGCCTTCATCACCAATCTCGAGCACGCCGGCGACATCGTCGAGACGGGCATCGTCAAGATCGCGTCGAAGCGGCTGAAGCGCGGGCTGTCGTTTTCGGCCGAGGGCCGCGCCGAGATTCGGACGATGCTCGAGCGCCTCATCGCCAACGGCCAAGCCGCCGCCGCGGTCTTCATGACCGACGACGCCCGCGCCGCGCGCCGCCTTCTCGGCGAGAAGGAGGTGTTCCGCGATCTCGAGGCGCGCGCAACCGAGGCCCATTTCTCCCGCATCCGCGCCGGCCGCGTGGAAAGCGTCGAGACGAGCGCGCTCCACCTCGACGTGCTCCGCGACATGAAGCGCATCAACGCCCACATCGCGGCCGCCGCCTACCCCGTCCTCGACAAGCTCGGCGAACTGCTGCCCAGCCGCCTGCGGCGCGACGCGGAGGTCGAGTAGTGCCCTCGTAGGGAGGGTAGAGCGCAGCGGGACCCACCAAAACAGAACGCCTCAACGCAAAGGACACGGAGTAGGCGCAAAGGACACCAAGGCGCCGTGCCGCGGCGAAGCCACGATAATCACAATGAGACGGTGAGGCAGTGAGGTTTGGGGCTGATCCCACCTCACTGCCTCACTGCCTCATTGTGGCACCCGCCGGTGATCTTGATCGCCCGCCTTCAGATCGGTTCACCACGAAGCACGAAGGACAAAGATTAAGGGCGCGAAGCGTCAGGTTTTCACCACGGAGGCACTGAGGCACCGAGACGTCCTGTCGCTCGTCCTCTCTGTGCCTCAGTGCCTCCGTGGTGAAAACCTGTTGCGCGCTTTGCGCGCCTTTGTTCTTCGTGACGTCGCGGTGAAAAATCAGAACGCTCCCAGCCCCAAGATTCCGTCGATCGGATCGATCCCCGCCAGCACGCGCCGGCCGATCAGATCCTTCAGCGTCTCGGTCGTGCCCCCGCCGAGCGTGCCGTAGCGCGCGCCGCGGTAGAAGCGGGAGACGGGGAATTCGTCGGTGAAGCCGTAGCCGCCGTGCACCTGGATCGCCTCGCTGGTGACGCGCAGCGACATCTCGTTGACCGTGATCTTGGCTGCCGCCGCCAATAGCGGGTCGGGGAACGGGTCGGCGGTGGCGCAGGCGCGGTAGAGGATCGAGCGGCTGGCCTCGATGTCGCGGTACATCTCGGCGAGCTTCCAGCGCATCCCCTGGAAATCGGCGACCGGACGGCCGAAGACGCTGCGTTCCTTGGCGTATTTGATCGCCTCTTCGAGCGCCCCCTCGGCAAGCCCCAGCGAGATCGACGGGTTCAAACACCGCTGGGTGTTGAACGCCCCCAGCAGCTTCCGGAACCCGTCCTCCAGCACCAAATTCTCTGGCGGCAGTTCGACATCCTCGAACCGGATCTCGGCCAAATTCTCGCCACCCATCGTGTGATAGGTCCCGGTCACCGAAAACCCCGGCGTGCCCTTTTCGACCAGCACGCACCCGATCCCCTCGCGCCCCGGCTTTTTGTCGACGCGGGTGAAGACGACGAACCACCCGGCCTCCTCGGCCCGGCTGATGAGGGTCTTGACCCCATTGAGCCTGAGCTTGTTGCCGACCCGGTCGACATTGGTCTTGTAGTTGGCAACATCGGTGCCGGCGTCGGGCTCGGTCATGCAGATCGCGAGGAGGCATTCGCCGCTCACCACCTGCGGCAACACCCGCCGCTTGATCGCGTCCGGCGCATAGGTCGAGATGATCCGCGTCTGCGCGCCCACTTCGCCGAGCACCGCCATCGCGGTCACGTAGCAGACCTTGGCGATCTCCTCGAGCACCAGCGCGGTATCGAACACCGGCAGCCCGAGCCCGCCATATTCCTCCGGCACCGCCATCCCGAGCACGCCTAATTCGGCGAGCGGCTTCATGTTCTCCCACGGGAACGTGCCGTCCTGATAACGCGGCGCCCGCTCGCGAAACTCCCCCTGCGCCAACTCCCGGATCGTCCCGACAAACTGCCGCTGGGTCTCGTTCAAGGCTGGAAACAAGAGAGGCTCTCCTATGCCTGGGAGGACGGCCGATGGGTCTCGCCATGCTCAACCCATCCTACGGCGCCGATCTCGTAGGATGGGTCGAGCATAGCGAAACCCATCGCTCAATCCAGCGACCCGCCTTCCCAGCCCATGCCCACGAGCCGGGCCACCGCCGAGCGCAGCGTTTCATGCGGGCGGACGAGGCCGACACCCGCCATCCAGCCGTCCCACTCCTCGGCGAAGTGGTTGAGACGTGCGTTCTCGAAGCGCTGGGTCCAGGTGACGAGGTCGCGCGACGCGAAGACGCCGAGCACCAGCGTTCCGATCACGCACATCAGCA
>DASXFE010000040.1:0-81850 GCA_036489765.1 Allostellaceae bacterium
CGAAAAGAAATACATGAACTTCATCAAGGCCGAGCTGGCGCCTCGCTATGCCGAGTTCATCGGCAACGAGATCCAGAAGGCTTATCTCGAAAGCTATTCGGATTACGGGCAGAACCTGTTCGACCGCTATGTCGCCTACGCCGACGCGTGGATCGAGGATTCGGACTATAAGGATCCGGATACCGGCCAGATGATGAACCTGGAGCTCTTGAACCAGGAGCTGTCGAAGATCGAAAAGCCGGCCGGGATCGCCAATCCGAAGGATTTCCGCAACGAGGTCGTCAAATTCGCGCTCCGCGCGCGGGCCCAGCACGGCGGCCACAACCCGTCATGGCAGTCCTACGAACAGCTGCGCGAGGTCATCGAGCGGCGCATGTTCAGCCAGGTCGAGGACCTGCTGCCGGTGATCAGCTTTGGCACCAAAAAGGACTCGGATACCGAGAAGAAGCACGCCGACTTCCTCGAGCGGATGGTGTCGCGCGGCTATACCGAGCGGCAGGTGCGCCGGCTGGTCGAGTGGTACATGCGGGTGAACAAGGCCGGATAGGCGAGGCCCTGGGTCATTAGCCCGTTGGGCCGGGAGAGGTATCGATGAACATCGTCGATCGTCGGCCAAACCCGAAAGGCAAAAGCCTCAGCAACCGGCAACGGTTTCTGACGCGGGCCCGGGGCGAGGTCAAAGCGGCAGTGCAGGACGCCTTGCGCAAGCGCAAGGTCGCCGATGTCGAGCACGGCGAAAAGGTCGCGATCCCGACGCGCGGGATCACCGAGCCGGTGTTTCACCATAGCCGCCGCACGGGCAAGAACGACATCGTCGTGCCCGGCAACAAGGAGTATGTCCGCGGCGACGAGATCCCGCGCCCGCAAGGGGGCGGCGAGGGCGGCGGCCGCGAGGGCAGTCCCGACGGCAGTGGCGAGGACCCGTTCGAGTTCACGCTGTCGAAGGAGGAGTTCCTCGACCTCTTCTTCGAGGATCTGGAACTGCCGGATCTGGTGAAGAAGAGTCTGCGCGACACCGTTGCGGTCGATCTCCAGCGTGCCGGGTACACGGTCAACGGCACTCCGTCGAATCTTTCGGTGCCGCGCACGATGCGCAACAGCATGGCGCGTCGCATCGCGCTGCACCGGCCAAAGCTCGTCGACATCGAGGCGATCGAGGCGCAGCTCGCGGAGGCAAAGGAAAACGGTGCCGGCGAGCGCGAGATCGCCGAGCTCGCGGCGCTCCTCGAGCGAGCCACGCGGCGCACCAAGATCATCCCCTACATCGACCCGATCGACGTGCGCTATCGCCGCTATGAGCGGGTGCCGAAGCCAAACACCGAGGCGGTGATGTTCTGCCTGATGGACGTGTCGGGCTCGATGACCGAGGCGATGAAGGACCTCGCCAAGCGGTTCTTCATGCTGCTGCACGTGTTTCTGGTGCGGCGCTATCGCCAAGTCGATGTGGTCTTTATCCGCCACACCTCGACCGCCGAAGAGGTCGACGAGGAGACGTTCTTCTACAGCCGCGAGACGGGCGGCACCGTCGTGTCGACGGCGCTCGACAAAATGATCGAGATCGCCCGCGCGCGCTATCCGACAGATCGCTGGAACATCTACGGCGCGCAAGCCTCGGACGGCGACAATTACGGTGCCGATTCGAGCCGCTGCGTGTCGCTGCTCGGGGGCGAGGTGCTGCCGCTTTGCCAGTACTACGCCTATGTCGAGGTCGGCGACGGGATGGGCGGCGGTCTGAGCGGCCTGTCGCGCGACAGCGATCTGTGGCGGGCCTATAGCGAGGTCGCGCCGGCGCACCAGCATTTCGCGATGCGGCGGGTCGGCGACCCGGCGCAGATCTTTTCGGTATTCCACGAGCTTTTCGCCAAGGGGTGCGTCCGTGCCTGATACCCGAATAGTGGGGCTCGAAGCGGGGAGCGGCGTGACGCCGCTCTTCACCGAATCCAACTGGGATTTCGGCCTCCTGCGCCGCACCTATGACGAGATCGAGAAGATCGCTGTCGAGGAGCTGGGGCTCGACTACTACCCGGTCCAGATCGAGGTGATCACGTCTGAGCAGATGCTCGATGCGTATGCGGCGGTCGGGCTGCCGCTGATGTACAAGCACTGGAGCTTCGGCAAGCGCTTCGCCTATCACGAGACGCTTTACAGGAAGGGGCTCCAGGGCCTCGCCTATGAGATCGTCATCAATTCGAACCCGGTAATCTGCTACATCATGGAGGAGAATTCCATGACCATGCAGACGCTGGTCATGGCGCATGCGGCGATCGGCCATAATCACTTCTTCAAGAATAATTATCTGTTCCGGCAGTGGACCGATGCCGACGGCATCCTCGACTATCTGAGCTTTGCACGCGACTACGTCGCCCAGTGCGAGGAGAAATACGGGTTCGAGGCCGTCGAGCAGGTGCTCGATGCCGCCCATGCGCTACAGGACCAAGGCGTCAACCGCTATGCCCACCGCTCACGCCCGAACCTCGCCGAGGAGCGCCGCCGGGCCGAAGAACGGCGCGCCTATGAGGAGGAGTCGTACAACGACCTCTGGCGCACCGTGCCCACGTCGGGAAAGCCCGACGAAGACGCGGACGCTGTGCAGAAGCACGCGACCGAGATCAAGCGCCGCCTCGGCCTGCCCGAGGAGAACCTGCTCTATTTCATCGAGAAACGGGCGCCGCGGCTCGAGGATTGGCAACGCGAGCTGATCCGCATCGTCCGTCACGTGTCGCAGTATTTCTATCCGCAAAAGCAGCTCAAGCTGATGAACGAGGGCTGCGCGACCTTTGTCCATTACGAGATCATGAACCGGCTGCACGACCGGGGCCTGATCACCGAAGGGTCGATGCTCGAATTCCTGCACTCGCATTCGAGCGTGGTGTTCCAGCCGGGGTTCGACGACCCGCGCTTCAACGGCATCAACCCCTATGCGCTCGGCTTCGAGATGATGGCCGACATCCAGCGCATCTGCGACAAGCCGACCCCGGAAGACCGCGAGTGGTTCCCCGATATCGCCGGGTGCCGCGACGCCTATGGCGTGCTCCGCCACGCCTGGGCCAATTACCGCGATGAGAGCTTTATCCTGCAGTACCTGAGCCCGGCGATGATCCGCCGGTTCAAGCTGTTCCACGTCACCGACGACGCCGCGAAGCCGGCGATGCGGGTCGAGGCGATCCACGACGACTGGGGCTATCGCCGCATCCGCACCGCGCTGTCTAAGCAATACGATTTGTCTCGGCGCGAGCCGGACATCCAGGTCGTCGATGTCGATCTGACCGGCGACCGGTGCCTGGTATTGGCGCATTACGTCCATGACGGCGTCCTGCTCGACGACAAGACCTGCCGCCACGTGCTGCGGTACACGTCGCAGCTTTGGGGATACGCGGTGCGGCTGCTGGAGATCGAGGCCGCGACCGAGAAGGTGCTCAAGACCTACGAGGCGGAGACGAAGTAGCCTACAGGTTTGCATGCGCGGGGTGCGTCCTTTGAGACGCGCCCTCTGGGCGCTCCTCAGCCTGAGGAGCCCGCTTGGCGGGCGGTCTCGAAGGACGCACAACGGCGATCCCAGTGGGCGACGCTTGCGGCACGGCTCTCCCCATGCCATGTGAGCGTCATGCCCTCCCACACCGTTCTCGGCATCGAAACCTCGTGCGACGAGACCGCGGTGGCTGTCGTCGGCGAGGGGCGGGAGATCCGGGCGAATATCGTTCAGTCGCAGCTCGAGGAGCACGCACCCTATGGCGGGGTCGTGCCGGAGATCGCGGCGCGGGCGCATCTCGACCATGTCGACGGGCTGGTGCGACGCGCGCTTGACGAGGCCGGTGTCGGGCTCGGCGGGATCGACGCGGTCGCGGCCTCGGCGGGGCCGGGGCTGGTCGGCGGGCTGCTGGTCGGGACGATGGCGGGGAAGGGGATCGCCTGGGGGGCCGGCAAGCCTTATGTCGCGGTCAATCACCTCGAGGCGCATGCGCTGACGGCACGGCTCACCGACGACGTCGCGTTTCCGTACCTCTTGCTGCTGGTGTCGGGCGGGCATTCGCAGCTTCTCGTGTGCCGCGGCGTCGGACAGTTCGTGCAGCTCGGCACGACGCGCGACGATGCGGCCGGCGAGGCTTTTGATAAGGCGGCGAAACTGCTCGGCCTCGCCCAGCCCGGCGGTCCGGCGATCGAGCTGGCGGCACGGGACGGAGACCCGGCGCGGTTCAAGCTGCCGCGGCCGCTGCAAGGGCGGGGCGGGTGCGATTTTTCGTTTTCCGGGCTCAAGACCGCGGTGCGCGAGCGGGTCGAGGCGGCGTCGCCGCTCGCGCCCGCCGATGTCGCCGACCTCGCCGCCGCCGTCGAGCGGGCGATCGCCGAGGCGCTGGCCGACCGCACCCGGCACGCCATCGCCTGGTTTACCCGGCACCACCCCGAGGGCAAGACGCTGGTCGTCGCCGGCGGGGTCGCGGCGAACGGGCGGTTGCGGCGGCGGCTCTCGGACCTCGCGGGCGAGGCCGGGCTGGCGTTTGTCGCGCCGCCGCCCAGGCTTTGCACCGACAACGGCGCGATGATCGCGTGGGCTGGGCTGGAGCGGTTGCGGCTGGGGCTCACCGACGGGCTCGACGCCCCGGTGCGGCCGCGCTGGCCGCTCGACCCGGCGGCGGATTCGCGGAAGGGCGCGCGGCGGTGAGGCGGCTCGCGGTCTTCGGCGGCGGCGCCTGGGGCACGGCCTTGGCGGTCGTCGCCCGCCGCGCCGGATCGGACGTGGTGCTGTGGGCGCGCGATCCGGCGCTGGTGGCGGCGGTCAACACGCGCCACGAGAACCCGGTGTTTCTGCCCGGCATCCGGCTCGACCCGGCGATCGCCGCGACCACCGACCCCGGCGCCGCGCTCGACGGCGCCGAGGCGGCGCTGATGGTCGTGCCGGCGCAATTCCTGCGCGGCGTCCTCGGGCGGGTCGCGCCCAGGGTCCCGCTGCTGCTCTGCGCGAAGGGGATCGAGAACGGGTCGCTGCTGACGATGTCGGAGATGGCGGAAGAGGCCGCGCCGGCGGCGCCGGCTGCGGTGCTGTCGGGGCCGAGCTTCGCCATCGAGGTGGCTGCCGACAAGCCTGCCGCGGTCGTCATCGCCAGCCGCGAGGAGGGCCTCGCGCGCGACTTTACGGCGGCGCTGGGCACGGCGCGGTTCCGCCCCTATCTGTCGCACGACCCGATCGGTGCCGAGATCGGCGGCGCCGGCAAAAATGTCGTCGCGATCGCCTGCGGGATCATCGACGGGCGCGGGCTCGGCGACAATGCGCGCGCCGCCCTGATCACCCGGGGCCTCGCCGAGATTGCCCGGCTGGGTGTTGCCAAGGGCGCCGATGCGGACACGTTCCGCGGGCTCTCAGGAATGGGCGACGTGGTGCTGACCTGCGCTGCGACGCAATCGCGCAACCACACGCTCGGGGCCGCGCTGGGCCGCGGCCTGAGCCTTGCCGAGGCGCTTTCGGGAAGCCGGGCGGTAGTCGAGGGGGTGGCGACGGCTGCTGCCCTTAATGCACTTGCCGGGCGGCTCGGAGTCGAGATGCCGATCACCGCCGCGGTCGACGGGGTGCTCCACCGCGGCCTTGCGATCGATACAATGATCGAGTCCCTTTTGGCCCGGCCCTATCGCGCCGAGTGAGCTTTTGTAACGGTAAAAGCATTTCCTGGAAGGCAGCAAAGCCCATATCATACCGGAGGCCCACATCGCCGCCGATCTGGAGCGAGATGAGCGACAACGAACCACCACGCGAAGGGGGACCGGGCACCGGCGTCATCGTCAAATCGAAGCCGAAGACGAAGAAGCCGTCGATGTACAAGGTTTTGATGCTGAACGACGACTATACGCCGATGGAGTTCGTCGTTCACATCCTCGAGCGCTTTTTCGCCAAGAACCGGCAAGAGGCGACGCGGATCATGATGCACGTTCATCGGCGCGGGGTCGGCATCTGCGGCGTCTATACCTATGAGGTGGCCGAGACCAAGGTGACCCAAGTCATGGATTTTGCCCGGCAGCATCAGCATCCGCTGCAATGCACGCTGGAAAAGGACTAGAGGAAGGATCAGGGCGTTGCTGTCTCGCAACCTGGAAAAGTCGCTGCATCGGGCGCTCGCTTATGCCAACGAGCGGCGCCACGAATACGCCACCCTCGAGCACCTGCTGCTCGCCCTGACCGAAGATCAGGACGCGATCGCGGTGCTGCGGGCGTGCAGCGTCGATGTCGACCGGCTGCGCCGCGAGGTGACGACCTATGTCGACAACGAACTCACCAACCTCGTCGTCAGCCACAGCAACGCCGAGGACGCCAAGCCGACCGCGAGCTTCCAGCGCGTCTTGCAGCGCGCGGCGATCCATGTGCAGTCGTCGGGCCGCGAGGAGGTGACCGGCGCCAACGTGCTCGTCGCGATGTTCGCCGAGCGCGAAAGCCACGCCGTTTACTTCCTGCAAGAACAGGACATGACCCGCTTCGACGCGGTCAACTACATCTCGCACGGCATCGCCAAGGCGCCGGGCCGCTCCGAGACGCGCCGGGTCCAGGGCGCCGAAGAGGAAGAGCGCGGCGAAAAGGGGCAAAAGCGCCAGCACGACGCGCTCGACGCCTATTGCGTCAACCTCAACAAAAAGGCCAAAGCCGGCAAGGTCGACCCGCTGATCGGGCGCGAGGCCGAGGTTGACCGTACGATCCAGATCCTCTGCCGCCGGTCGAAGAACAACCCGCTTTATGTCGGCGAGCCGGGGGTCGGCAAGACCGCGATCGCCGAGGGACTCGCCCGCCGCATCGTCCAGCGCGAAGTGCCCGAAGTGTTGATGAACGCGACGATCTACGCGCTCGACATGGGCGCGCTTCTCGCCGGCACGCGCTACCGCGGTGATTTCGAGGAGCGGCTGAAGGCCGTTCTCGCCGAGCTCGAAGCGACGCCCGGCTCGATCCTCTTCATCGACGAGATCCACACCGTGATCGGCGCCGGCGCGACCAGCGGCGGGGCGATGGACGCCTCGAACCTGTTGAAGCCGGCGCTCGCCAGCGGCGCGATCCGCTGCGTCGGATCGACGACCTATAAGGAATACCGCAACTACTTCGAGAAGGATCGCGCGCTCGTCCGCCGGTTCCAGAAGATCGACGTCAACGAGCCGACGATCGAGGATTCGATCAAGATCCTGCGCGGGCTCAAGCCGTATTACGAACGGCACCACAAGGTCCGCTACACGGCAGATGCGATCAAGGCCGCGGTCGAGCTGTCGCACCGCTATATCGGCGACCGCAAACTGCCCGACAAGGCGATCGACGTGATCGACGAGACTGGCGCCGCACAGATGCTGGTGCCGGAAAACCGCCGCCGCAAGACGATCACGGCGAAGGAAGTCGAGGCCTGCATCGCCACGATGGCGCGGATTCCACCAAAGAGCGTCTCGCGCGACGACCGCGAGGTGCTGAAGAACCTCGAACGCGATCTGCAGACGATGGTGTTCGGCCAGAACCCGGCCATTGAGGCGCTCGTCTCGGCAATCAAGCTCGCCCGAGCCGGGCTCCGCGACCCCGAGAAGCCGATCGGCTCATACCTGTTCTCGGGCCCGACGGGTGTCGGCAAGACCGAGGTCGCGCGTCAGCTCGCGCGCACGATGGGGATCGAGATCACCCGCTTCGACATGTCGGAGTACATGGAGCGGCACACGGTCTCTCGGCTCATCGGTGCACCGCCGGGCTATGTCGGGTTCGACCAGGGCGGGCTCCTCACCGACGCGATCGACCAGCACCCGCATTCGGTGCTGCTGCTCGACGAGATCGAAAAGGCCCATCCGGACCTGTTCAACATCCTGTTGCAGGTCATGGATTACGGGAAATTGACCGACCACAACGGCAAGAATGTCGATTTCCGCAACGTCATCCTGATCATGACGACGAATGCCGGCGCCTCCGACCTCGCCAAGCAGGCGATCGGCTTTGGCAGCGGTATCCGTACCGGCGACGATCACGAGGCGATCAACCGCATGTTCACGCCGGAATTCAGGAACCGGCTCGACGCGATCATCTCGTTCTCGGCCCTGGCGCCGGAGACGATCGGCCGCGTCGTCGACAAGTTCGTCTTTCAGCTCGAAGAACAGCTCGCCGATCGCAACGTCGTCATCGAGCTGCAAGCGAGCGCCCGCGAGTGGCTCGGCAAGAAAGGCTACGACCCGCTGTTCGGTGCGCGGCCGTTGGCCCGGATCATCCAGGAGCACATCAAAAAGCCGCTGGCCGAGGAGCTCTTGTTCGGGCGCCTGGCGAAGGGCGGGATCGTCCGCGTCCGCCACGACGCCGACGACGACAAACTCGCCTTCGACTTCGAGCCCCCGCCGACCCCCGCCAAACCGGAGGCGGAGCCGCAGGAACCGGAGCTGGTGGAGTAGGGGAAGCGCTGCCCTAATCGGCGCAATCGAGTTCGGTGCGGCAGACCGCCGCCAGTGCGGGCAGGCCCATCTGGATAGTTTCCCAGATGAGCTCGCTCTCGCGGATGAAATACCCGTGCGCGAGGATGTTGCGGAGCCCGAGGATTTGGCGCCACGGGATTTCCGGATTGCGCTGGCGATGTCTTCGCCGAGCCCCTTCGCCGCCTCTCCGATCGCCAGGATGCGGTAGGCGGTTGCGTTCCTGCACATCCGTATCTTCGAGAAATTGGTCGCGCGATAGGCCCGCGACTTGCCGTTCGATCCGCTCGATCAGTTCGAGGATGTCCAGCAGCAGATCCGCCGATCCTTGCATCAGAAAACGCGGACCGCATTACTTTCGATGCGCTGGCGCCGCCGCGGATGGATACCGCTGCGCGTCATCAGGTCGACCTTAATCCCAAGGATGTCTTGCATCTGCTGCTGCAGTCCGACCAAGTCGAAGAGCGTAAAACCTTTCGCTCGCTTCAAGTCGAAGAAAAGGTCGACATCCGATTTTTCGTTATCATTACCTTTTGCCGTTGAGCCGAAGAGGAACAGCGAGGCGATCCCGGCATCGCGGAACTCGCGTTCGTGGCCCTTTAGCAGCTCGATCGCGCGCTCGCGGTTCATGCGAGTTACATAATGTCCGCTGAAAGCGATGTCACCTACACCTGATCCTCCGCCTGCCGGAACGGGGAGTATTCGGCCAGGTGCTCGATCTTCTCCGTCACCATCTCCCGTTCTCGGGCCAGGAACTGGGCTACGGCTCGGCGGAAGCTGGGGTCGGGGAGCCAGTGGGCGCTGTAGATCGGGACGGGGAGGTAGCCGCGCTGGAGCTTGTGCGGGCCCTGGGCGCCGGCTTCGACCCTTTTCAGGCCGTGGTCGATCGCGAATTCGATCGCGCGGTAGTAGCAGCACTCGAAATGGAGGAACGGGTAGTCGCCATAGCTGCCCCAGTTGCGACCGTAGATCGTTTCGCGGCCGAGGATGTTGAAGGCGCCGGCGACATACTCCTCTCCCTTGCGCGCCATCACCAACACGACCTTATCGGCCATCCGCTCGCCCAAAAGCGCGAAGAACTTGCGGTTCAGATAGGCCGAACCCCATTTGCGGTCCGAGGTCGCGAGGTAGAAGTGATAGAACGCGTCCCACACCTTCGGGGTCAGCGTGTCGCCGGTCAGTACATCGATCTCGAGCCCGGGGGCGACGGCCTCGCGCCGCTCCTTCTTGACCGCCTTGCGCTTGCGCGAGTTGAGTGCGGCCAGGTAGTCGTCGAACGTGGCATAGCCGTCGTTGGTCCAGTGGAATTGCTGGCCCATCCGCTTCAAGAAACCGGCTTCCTCAAAGGCCGCCTCGTCGCCCATCTCGGTGAAATTGATGTGCAATGACGAGATGTGCCGGGCGCGGGTAAGTTCGACCATGCCCGCGATCAGGTGCGCCCGCGTCTCGGGTGGGGCGTCGGGCGCGACCAGCAGGCGCGGGCCGGGGACCGGCGTGAACGGCACCCCGCAGAGCAGCTTTGGGTAATACCGGCCGCCGGCGCGCTCATAGGCGTCGGCCCAGCCGTAATCGAAGATGTATTCTCCGTAGGAGTGGCTTTTCGCGTAAAGCGGCACCGCGCCGACGATCCTGCCGTCGGGGCCGGTCACGGTCAGGTGCTGCGGCGCCCAGCCGGTCCGCTGCGTCGCCGAGCCGCTTTCCTCGCAGATCGCGAGGAAGGCGTGCGAGACCGTCGGGTTGATGTCGCCGGCGCAGGCATCCCATCCGGCGGCCGGGATTTCGGCGATCGACTCGTGAACCTGGACCGTGATCGTGTCGCTCATCAATCGGCCAATTCGAACATCGCATCGACCTCGACCGCGACACCGCCCGGCAGCGCCGAGACGCCGACGGCGGTGCGCGCGTGCTTGCCGGCGTCGCCGAACGCCGCGACCATAAGGTCGGACGCGCCGTTGACGACCTGCGGCTGCTGGGTGAAATCGGGGGTGCAGTTGACGAAGCCACCGAGCCGGAGGCAGCGCCCGACGTTGTCGAGATCGCCGCGAGCCGCGACCTTGAGCTGGGCGAGGAGGTTGAGGGCGCAGAGCTGTGCCGCCTGCTGCGCGTCTTCGACCGACATCCCGGCGCCGAGCCTTCCGACATATTCCATCTTGCCGTCGCGCAGGGGGATCTGGCCCGAGATCACGACGACCCGGCCCGTCACCGTAAACGGCACGTAGTTGGCGATCGGCATCGCCGGCACCGGCAATTCCAGGCCCAGCGATTTGAGCCGCGCCTCGACCGTTCCGCTCATCTCTTTGTGCTCCCGCCGATACGTCGATAGGCAGAGGATAGGGGCTCCGACGCCGCTGTCCAGCCCGCCGCGAAACCGCCGCATTCGGTCCTTAGTGCGGGATCGTTGGCGGCAGAATTCCGTTTTCCTCGTCATTCCCGTACAAGCGGGAATCCAGGGGCCCCGCTTTGTCGCCCGCCCTGGACCCCGCCTGCGCAGGGGTGACGATTTGAGTAGAGGCCGCATGAGGTTGCTTCGTTTCGCCGTCTTCGCCGCCGTCCTGCTCGCCACGCCGGCTGCGTCCGTTGGCGCCAGGGCCGGCACGCTTTCCGACTCGCGCGTCGGGTTCAGCGCCGACCGCACGCTGATCCTCGACGGCAAGGCCTATGTCGGCAAGGTATGGACGATGCCGGGCAAGGAACGGCACGAGCAGATGATCAGGGGGTTCCAGCCCGTTTTCATCCTGCGCGAGGACAGCCCGATCGGCGACATCGTGCTCGCGCAGCTTCATACGACGGTCGAGTTCGTGTTTCCGGCCGAGTTGCGCCTCCTCGCCGACCCGCGCCTGACCCGGCACCCGATCGGTCATGAGGTCGTCAACGGCATCCCGACGATGGAATACGCGGTCGACGAAACGGCGCCGCAAGGCCACGCCGAGGGTACGCTGTGGCTCAGCCGCGACGGCATCCCGATGCGCTGCGAAGGCACGTTCACGGCGCCTAACGGCCACCACTCGACCCTCAAATGGGAATTGAGCCACGTCAAGATCGGGCCCCAGCCGGATGCGCTGTTCGAGGTGCCGCAAGGGTTCAACAAACTCCCCGCCGAAGCGCTGGCGCCGCTCTTGGGGTTGAAGCTGAAATCGGCGAAGGGGTAACCAGCCCCACCGCCACTTTCACCCGTACCTCCCCCATCGAGGGGGAGGAGGCCTACACCGGCTCCAGCGGCGCGTGCAGCTTGGTTCCGGGGCAGATGATGCCGCCGCGGTCGCCGATCGTGGTGCTGCCGTAGCGCGGGGCGTAGGCGGGCGGGAGCGGGCGGGCGCCGGGAGCGGCCAGCCATAGGCGCAGCAGGTGGCGCTTTTTCTCGGGCTCGGACCAGTCGGCGAAGGCGGTGCGGTCGTGGAGGCACGTGTGGTTGTGCACGAACTGCATGTCGCCGGGGCGGAACTCCATGTCGAGGCGGAGGTCCTTGTCGTTGGCGAGGTCGTCGAAGAGCTCGAGCGCCTCGTGGTCCTCGGGCGAAAGGCGGCGTGCATCCGGGAAGCGCTGACCGGAGCGAATGTAGGTGCCGCTGTAGATCGCCGACAAATAGCCCTGGTGGTCGTTGTAGACGGGGATGTCGAAATAGGGCTTTTCGCCGGCCGGCACCTCGCCGCGGCGATCGGTCGAGAATGGCGCGAAGAGGCGCGCAGCGAGGTCGGGCCGCTCCGTTGCCATCTTGTTGTACATCGCCATCGAGCTGACGATCGACGACAGGCCGCCCGACTTTGCGGTCTTCAGGCACAGGAGCCCCACGATGTCGCACGAATCGGTGTGGAAATGCTGGCGCTCGGTGGTCTGGTAGGTGCGGACGTTGGGGTCGGTCGTGGCGACGCCGAGGTCGCGGACATGGCCGAGGAGATGCCCCATCCCGTTCTGCGAGCGCGCATTGCCGAGATAGGTGCCCACGCCCCAATAGGCGGCGGCGCTGTCGGCAATCGGCCGGTCCTGCACCGGGATGCCGCGCAGGAGGACAAAGCCCCGGCCGTTGAGGATCTCGCCGCGGAGCTTGTCGAGCGCGGGGCCCAGCGTCGGCAACGGGAAATCGGCGCGGGCGATGTCGGCGATGTCGAGCCCGCGGGCGCGGACGCTTTGGGTGGCGGCTTCAATCTCGGCGAGCTCGGCGCGCGACAGCGTGTAGATCCAGTCCTCCGGCCGCTGGCGCAGATCGGCGCCGATCCAGGCGGACGGCCCTTCGACAAGCGGGCGGGGCGGGGCAAGCGTCATCGTGAGTCCTCGGTGTTGCGGGATGATCCCGGCCTTTCTAATCTTGCCTCATAACCCTCGGAGGAGTCCCCCATGGCGAACGTACCGGGTCTCGTTACCGACCCCAGCAAGATCAAGGGCGGCATCGTTCATGTGCAGAGCGGCGGGACCAAGATCCCGGCCTATCTGGCAACACCCAACCAGGACGGCAACTATCCCGGCATCGTCGTGATCCACGAGGCGTTCGGGCTTGCCGACCATATCTGCGACCTCGCCCGGCGCTTTGCCAATATCGGCTACAACGCGATCGCCCCCGACCTTTACTGGAAGCAGGGCGCGCCGTCGGACCCGAGCAACTTCGACACGGTGCTCCCCGTGATGTTCGGGCTCCAGGACCGGCAGGCTGTCGGCGATCTCGAAGCGTCGGCGGATTACCTGCGCGGATTGAAGGGCGCGACCGGCAAGGTCGGCGCGATCGGGTTCTGCTCGGGCGGCCGGCACACGCTGCTTTTCGCGTGCAGCAGCAAGAAGGTCGATGCCGCGGTGGATTGCTGGGGCGGGTTCATTCACCGCGCGTCGCCGAGCGACGAAACCACCGCCTCGCGCCCGCGCATCATCCTCGACATGGTCAAGAACATGCACTGCCCGACCTTTGGCGTGTTCGGCGAAGAAGACCAGAACCCGCCGGTGGCTTTGGCTGCGGAGCTGGAGAAACGCGCCGCGGCCGCCGGCAAGGATGTGACGACCAAAGTGTACAAAGACGCCGGCCACGCCTTCCTCGCCGACTACCGCCCCAGCTACAAGGAAGGTCCCGCCCACGAGCTATGGAACGACGCGACGGCGTTCTTCAAGAAGCATCTCTCGTAGGGTGGAAAAGCGGAGCGCATTCCACCGCTCGATCGGCGGAATGCGCGTTGCTTTTCCGCCCTGCGCTGCCGTTTTCCCCTCGCCCGCATTGCGGGCGGGGGGCGATTAATCAAGCCCGATAGAACGGCCGGTCGCCCTTGATCGTCACGCGGTGGCCGTGCCTCCGCTGCGGGTAGTAGTCCCACATCGCGTGGTGCTGGACGCAGCGGTTGTCCCAGAAGGCGATAGAGTTCGGCTGCCAGGAGAAGCGGCAGTGGAATTCGGGAGTTTCGGCGTGGCGGTAGAGCATTTCGAGGAGGGCGTCGCTTTCGAGGCGGCTTAGCTCCTTGATCCGGGTCGTGAAGCCGCGGTTGACGAAGAGGGCCTTTCGACCGGTGACCGGGTGGGAGCGGACGAGCGGGTGTTCGGCCTTGGGGAAGGCCTTGCCCTTGTCGTCCCAGCCGTAGCGGCCGCGGTAGACGTGCTCGCCGTCATGGACCGCGGTGAGGCCCTCGACGAGGCGCTTCATCGGCTCCGACAGCTTGTCGTAGGCCGCGTACATGCTGGCGAAAAGCGTGTCGCCGCCGACCGGCGGGATCTCGGTGAGATAAAGGATGCTGCCCATCGGCGGCTCGATGTCGCACGAGACGTCCGAATGCCACTCCTCGCCGGCGACGCGCTTTGACTTTTCGTCGGCGTGGATGATCAGGATCTCGGGGTGGCCGTCCGGCGAATTCGGGCTCGCCGGGTGGATCGCCAATTCGCCAAAGCGGCGGCCGAAATCCTTGTGCTGGTCGATCGAGAGGTGCTGGTCGCGAAAGAAGACCACCAGGTTTTCCATGAGTGCGTCGTGCACCTCCTGGAATTGTTGGTTGCCCAGCGGGCGGGACAGGTCGACCCGGCCGATCTCGGCCCCGATATGCGGCGTCAGCTTTTTGACCGTGATCGTCTCGTAGGCCATCGCGACCCTCCCGTCATGCAAGGTGTCGAATGATACGCGCCGGGTGGCCGGCCGCAAGGACCCTCGGCGGCAGGTCGCGGGTCACTACTCTGCCGGCGCCGATGACGCAGCCATCGCCGATCTCGATCGGCGCGCAATCAAGGAAGACGCAGTTGCAATTGACGAAGCAGCGGGCGCCGAGGCGGATCGTGTGCCCATAGTTTGAATGGCTGAGGGGGGGGCCAGAGCGACCGCGAGGGCGGCGCATGATCCCGGGCCGCCATGACAGTTGCGCGACAGGGTGTGATCACGGTCGTGTGACGCGGTATGCTCCCGGCCTTTGCCGAAAGGGGAATGCGATGCCGCGCCGGGAACTCCCTGTCGAGACCGTTGCCGAGGGGTATCTGTCGCTTTTGGCCGAGCGCGGGGTCGAATATCTGTTCGCCAATGCCGGCACTGATTTCGCGCCGATCGTCGAGGCTTATGCGCGCGCCGGCCAATCGGGGCTCGCGCTGCCGAAGCCGCTGATCGCGACGCATGAGAATGTCGCGGCGTCGATGGCGCACGGCTATGCGGTCGCCTCGGGCAAGGTGCCGGCGGTGATGTTTCATGTCAGCGTCGGCACGGCGAACGCGGTCTGCGCCGCGTGGAATGCCGCGCGCGACAACGTGCCGATTCTGTTCACGGCCGGGCGCACGCCGCTGACCGAAGAGGGCATGGCCGGCTCGCGCGACACCTACATACACTGGGCGCAGGAGATGTTCGACCAGGGCGGGATCATGCGTGAGGCGGTGAAATGGGATTACGAGCTGCGCAACGGGGTGCAGGTCGAGACCGTGGTCGACCGCGCGCTGTCGCTGGCGACGAGCTCTCCGCCCGGTCCGATCTACCTGACCCTGCCGCGCGAGGTGCTGGCCGAGCCGCTAAAAGGGCTTTCGTATTACAGTCCGGGGCGGCGCGTCGCAGCGTCGCCGCCGGGGCCGGATTTCGACGCGATCGATGCCGCGGGGGCGCTGCTCGCGGATGCGGAGAACCCGCTCATCATCACCGCCAGCGCCGGGCGCGACCACGAGGCGGTCAAAGCGATCGCCGATTTCGCGCTGCGCTTTGCGGTGCCGGTCGTCGAGCATCGGCACAGGCATCTGAACATCCCGGCCGACCACCCCTGCCACCTCGGCTATGAACCGAACGAACTGATCGATACGGCCGACGCGATCATCGTCGTCGAAAGCGACGTGCCGTGGGTCCCGAGCCGCAAGAACCCGGGGCCCGACTGCAAAATCATCCATGTCGGGATCGACCCGCTGTTCAGCCGCTATCCGATCCGCGGCTTCCCGGCCGATGTCGCGATCACCGCGGCACCGAAGGTGGCGCTCGCGCGGCTCAGCGCGGCGTGGGCGTCGCGGGTGTCGGCGACGACGATCGAGACCCGCCGCCGCCGCGTCGCCGAACGCCGCGAGGCGCAGCAGGCTGGGTGGGCGCGGGCGCGTGAGGCGGCCGCCAAGCAGCAGCCGCTGAGCCCTGTCCACGTCAGCGCATGCCTCGCCGCGGCGCGCGACCCCGATGGGGTGATCGTCAACGAATACACGCTGTTGCCGCAGCATTGCCCGTCGACCCGGCCCGGCAGCTTTTTCGGGTCGAGCCCGGCGGCGGGGCTCGGCTGGGGCGCCGGGGCGGCGCTCGGCGTCAAGCTCGCCCAGCCCGACCGCCAGGTCATCGCCGTCCTCGGCGACGGCTCCTACATCTTCTCGAACCCGGTCGCCGTCCATCATGCCGCGGCGATGCACAAGCTTCCGGTGCTCTTCATCGTCGTCAACAACGCGATGTGGGGCGCCGTGCGCCGCGCCACCCTCGGCATGTATCCGCAAGGCGACGCCGCGAAAAGCAACAAGCCCCCTTTCATCGACCTCGACGAGTTGCCGGCCTTCGACAAGGTGTGCGAGGCGGCCGGCGGCTACGGCGAACGCGTCGAGGACCCGGCGGAATTGCCCGCGGCGCTCGGGCGGGCGCTGAAGGCGGTCGATGGCGGGCAGCAGGCGCTGCTGAACGTGATCTGCCAAGGCGGTGGCGGGGGTTGAGGTCCGCCCACTCCGGCTTTCCGATGTGGTGGTTGGTTGAAGGACATCACCCCTTAAAGTGCTTGATGAAGTGCTGGTACGTCTCCTCCGGGGCCTCTTCCGGCACGTAGTGGCCGCAGGGGAGCGGGCCGCCCCAGGCGTCTGTCGCATAGTCATCTTTCCATACCGCGAGGACGTCGCCGTGGACGCCTTCGGTGTGGCTGCGCTGGCCCCAGAGTACGCAGAGCGGCACGGTGATCTTGCGGCCGGCGTCGAAATCTGCCGTGTCCATGTCGAGGTCGCAGGTGACGCAAGCGCGGTAGTCGGCGCACGAGCCCTTGATCGTCTTCCAGTTGAAGCAGCGGACGTATTCCTCGAACGCCTCGGGGTCGAAAAAGCCGAGGCCGATGCCCGGCTTCGACAGCTTTTTCTCCATGAACCAGCGGGCCGAGACGCCGGCCATCATCTGCTCCGGGAAATCGTAGGGCTGAGCCATGAAAACCCAATGCCACGACCGCATGGCCCAGTTCTTCGACGCGCGGGTCCAGACGTGGTGGTTGGGGAGGATGTCGACGAGCGCGGCCTTTTTGACCCGGTCGGGGTGGTCGAGGCACATGCGCGCGGTGGTGCGCGCGCCGCGGTCGTGGCCGGCGACGAAAAACTCCTTGTAGCCGAGCTTCTCCATGACCTCGACCTGGTCGAGCGCCATCGCGCGGAACGAGTAGTTGATGTTGTTCTCGCCGGCGTCGTCGGGTCCGACGCTGTCGCCGTAGCCGCGGAGATCGGTGCAGACGACGTGGAAATGCTCCGCGAGGCGCGGCGCGATCTTGTGCCACGACACGTGCGTCATCGGGTTGCCGTGGAGCAGCAGCAGCGGCGGCCCATCGCCACCGTGGCGCAGGTGGATTCGCGCGCCGCCAAAGGGACCTGTCGTGTCGATATCGGTGCGGGTGAAGCCTTCGAACATCGCTGGGTCTCCGGATCGGGCGTTAAGAGAGTGCCGGTTGCGGCGGGGGCGGTGCAAGGATAGGTTCTTCGGTGCGTTACGGGGATGTGAAAAAGCGTGCGCTATCTGAGCACCCGCGACAGCCGACCCGAGCCGGCGATCTTTTCCTTCGCAGACGTCCTTTTGGCGGGCCTCGCCGAGGATGGCGGGCTCTACGTGCCCGAACGAGTGCCGGCGTTGGGCGCGGTGGCGGCGGTGCCCTATGCCGAACTGGCGGCGAAGGTGGTCGGGCTCTTTGCCGGCGACGATTTTCCGCCGGCGGAGCTCGGAGCGCTGGCCGCAGAGGCTTACGCGACGTTCCACCACGCCGCGGTCGCGCCGCTCGTCCAACTCGACGAACGCACCTGGCTGATGGAGCTGTTTCACGGGCCGACACTGGCGTTCAAGGATCTGGCGCTACAACTCGTCGGGCGGATGATCGACCGGGCGCTGGCGCGGCGCGGAGAGCATGTGACGATCATCGGGGCGACCTCGGGGGATACCGGCTCGGCGGCGCTCGACGCCTGCCGCGGGCGCGATGCGATCGATGTGTTCTTCCTCTACCCGCATGGCCGCATCTCCGAGGTTCAGCGGCGGCAGATGACGACGGTCGATGCGCCGAACGCGCATGCGGTCGCCGTCGAAGGCACGTTCGACGACTGCCAGGACATCGTGAAGGCACTGTTCGCCGATCCGCGACTGCGGCAGGATCTGAGCCTCTCGGCGCTCAATTCGATCAATTTCGCGCGGGTCGCGGCGCAGATCGTCTACTACGCTGCCGCCGGTACGGCGTTGCGCGGGAGAGTGTCGTTCGCGGTGCCGACCGGCAATTTCGGCAACGTCTATGCCGGGCATCTGGCGCGGGCGATGGGGCTGCCGATCGAGAAGCTGGTGATCGGCACCAATGCCAATGACATTCTCGCGCGCTATCTCGCGACCGGTCGGATGGTCATCGAGGGGGTGACGCCGAGCCTCAGCCCCAGCATGGACATCCAGGTGTCGAGCAATTTCGAGCGGCTGCTGTTCGAATTGAAGGGCCGGAGCGGCGCGGCGGTCGGGGCGGCGATCGGCGAGTTCCGCAAGACCGGCGCGCTGCCGCCCGACGACCAGGCCTGGCAGGCGGCGCGGGACCTCTTTTCGGCACACCGGGTCGATGATGCGGCGACCGTGCGCTCGATCGGGCAGGTCTACCGCGATACCGGGCTGCTGATCGACCCGCACAGCGCGGTGGCGGTGGCCGCGGCGCGCGCGGAAGGGGCGGGCGACGCGCCGATGGTCGTGCTGTCGACCGCGCATCCGGCGAAATTCCCCGATGCCGTCGAGCGGGCGATCGGCCTGCGCCCGCCGGTGCCGGCTTCGCTTGCCGAACTCGCCGAGCGACGCGAGCGGGTGACGGTTCTTCCCAACGACGCGACGGCGGTCGCGCGGCATCTGCGCACCCATGCGCGGCGAACGGCACGGGCGGCATGAGCGCACAGGTCTCGACACTCGCGAACGGGCTGCGGATCGCGACCGACCATATCGGCACGATCGATACGGTGTCGCTCGGCCTCTGGGTCGAGGTCGGCACCCGGCACGAGGCGGCCGAAGTCAACGGCGTCGCGCATTTCCTTGAACACATGGCGTTCAAAGGAACCGAGCGGCGCAGCGCCCGCGCGATCGCCGAGGAGATCGAGGCCGTCGGTGGTCACTTGAACGCCTATACCTCGCGCGAAAGCACGGCTTACTACGCCAAGGTGTTGAAAGAAGACGCGCCGCTTGCGCTCGATATCCTCGCCGACATCCTCCAGTACTCGGTCTTCGACGCGACCGAGCTCGAGCGCGAGCGCACCGTGATCCTGCAGGAGATCGGCCAGGCGCACGACACCCCCGACGACATCATCTTCGACCATTTCCAGGAATGCGCCTATCCGGACCAGGCGATGGGGCGGCCGGTGCTGGGGAGCCCCGAGATCATCAAGCGCCTGTCGCGCGAGGCGGTGACCGCGTATCTGCGCGACCATTACGGCGCCGAGCGGATGGTGCTGTCGGTCGCCGGCAATATCGAGCACGCGCGGGTCGTCGACCTCGCGGAAAAGCTGCTGTCGCGCCTGCCGCGCGAGCGGGTGGTGACGGCGACGCCGGCCAATTACACCGGCGGCGAAATGCGGTTCGAGCGCGACCTCGAACAGCTTCACCTCGTGCTGGGCTTCCCGGGCCTCACCCTCGCCGATCCCGATTATTACGCGGCGGCGGTGCTGTCGACCGCGTTCGGAGGCGGGATGTCGTCGCGGTTGTTCCAGGAGGTGCGCGAGAAGCGTGGCCTCGTCTACACGATCCATTCCTTTGCCCACTCCTACCGCGACAGCGGCCTTTTCGGCATCTATGCCGGCACCGGCGAGGAGGAGGCGGGCGAGCTGATGCCGGTCTTGTGCGAGGAGACGGCAAAGCTCGCCGACGGGTTCGAGCCGGTGGAACTTCAGCGGGCCAAGGCACAGATGAAGGCCGGTCTCCTGATGTCGCTGGAATCGAGCTCGGCCCGGTGCGAGCAGCTCGCCCAGCACATGCTGATCCACGGAACGCCGTTCGACCCGGCCGATCTCGTGCGTCGGATCGATGCGGTCGACGATGCCGCGATCGCGCGTGTCGTCCAGGCGTGGCGGGCGGCGCCGCCGACCCTCACCGCGCTCGGACCGCTCGGCCGGCTCGAGGATTTCGAGCGCTTGCGGGCTCGGCTCGGCAGCTGATGGCCCCTCAGCGCAAGACCTTCCCGCGCCTCTTCCTGACCCGGCCGGAGCCGTTCCGGCTGATGGGCGACAAGGTCTATCTGCGCCCGGCCGAGCGCGGCGATTTCGAGGAGTGGGCGAGCCTGCGCGCGCGCTCGCGCGACTTCCTGACCCCGTGGGAGCCGACCTGGCCCTCCGACGCGCTGAGCCGGCCCAATTTCCGCGCCCGCATCGCCCGTTACGCCGAGGATTGGCGCACCGACCAGGGGTACAATTTCTTCATCTTCCGAAGCGATGACGCGCTCGTCGGCGGGGTCGGGCTGTCGAATGTGCGCCGCGGCGTCGCCGAGACTGCGAGTCTGGGGTATTGGGTCGGCGCCCCGTTCGCGCGCCAGGGCATGATGACAGCGGCCCTGCCTCTCGTCCTCGATTTCGCCTTCGACCGCCTGCGCCTCCACCGGGTCGAGGCCGCGTGCCTGCCGATCAACGTGCCGAGCCGTGCCCTCCTCGTCCGTACCGGCTTCCAGCAGGAAGGCTACGCCCGCAGCTACCTGCTGATCGACGGCAAGTGGCAGGACCACCTGCTGTTCGCGATCCTGCGCGAGGACTGGCGGGCGTAGAGACGGCGGTGCCTCATCCTGTGATCGCCGGCGGTCGCGTCTTCGCGCCTCTGCGCGACGGTGACTATGTTGTTCACGACATGCGGGTGGCAGACGATCGGCTGGGGATCGAATGGCCAACTCGGGTTGAGTTTTTTGCCGATGGTCTGCGGTTGCAAGCATTCCCGAATGAGGCGGCCGAAGAATACCGATCGGCGGAGGCCTCCTAAACGAAGACCGCTTAAGCTGGCGCTCTACGCGTGGCCGGCCTCGGTGGACAGCATCGTCAGATCCACGCCGAGCTTTCCGAGGGCGCGCTGCCATTTGTTGTCGAGGTCGCGGTCGAAGACCAGATCGGGGTCGGCGGGGACGGAGAGCCAGCCATTGGCCTGGATCTCGGCGTCGAGCTGGCCCGGCGCCCAGCCGGCGTAGCCGAGCGCCAGGATGCTGCGGTCGGGGCCGCCGCCGGCGCCGATCGCCCGCAAGATGTCGAGCGTCGCGGTCACCGCGAAGTCGCCGCCGATCTTCAACGTGGCGCCCTCGGAATAGTCGGCAGTGTGCAGCACAAAGCCGCGGCCGGGGTCGACGGGTCCGCCGAAATGCACCGGGCGAGGCCGGTTGAGCCGGGAGGGTTCCAGCTTGAGATGCTGGTACAGCTCCTCGAAGCTCAGCGAGACGAGCGGCTTGTTGATTACAAGCCCCATCGCACCTTCCGCCTCGCTGTGCGCGCACATGTACACCACCGTGCGGGCGAAGCGCGGGTCCTGCATTTGCGGCATCGCAATCAGGAGGTCACCGGCCAAGGTCTTCATCATGAGCTCCGCGGTCTTCCTCTGACCTGTAAACCCTATATAGGCGGATCGGTGCCGCTCCATACCAAAAACAACGCGGGAAGCGCGAACGGGGCAACGCCGAGGCGCCGTTTACGCCGTACCGGCGCCTATGGTATCGGTGCGCCCAGCGTTGCGGCCGATCGACCCCATCGGGCGCCGGCGCAAGACCAATTTTCAGAGGGACGAGCGATGGCTATCAAGGTTGGCGACAAGGTTCCCGCCGGTAAGTTCCGTCATCTGACCGCCGAAGGCCCGAAGGAGATGACCACCGACGAGCTCTTCAGCGGCAAGAAGGTCGCATTTTTCGCGGTACCGGGCGCGTTCACCCCGACCTGCTCGGCCCGGCACCTGCCGGGTTATGTCGAGCGCTCGGCCGACATCCTGGGCAAGGGCGTCGATACGATCGCCTGCGTCGCGGTCAACGACGCGTTCGTCATGGGCGCCTGGGGCAAGGAGCACAAGACCGACGGGAAGGTCGTGATGCTCGCCGACGGCAGCGCAGAGTTCACGAAGGCGATGGGCCTCGAGCTCGACCTCGGCCGCAACGGCATGGGCGTCCGCTCGCAGCGCTACTCGATGCTGGTCGATAACGGCGTCATCAAGGCGCTCAATGTCGAGCAGCCGGGCCAGTACGACGTCTCAAGCGCCGAGGCAATGATCAAGGGGCTGTAGGCTCCGCTCCCCGGCTTTCACCGGGGTCGCGCCCTCACCCCGGCCTTCGGCCACCCTCTCCCGCTTGCGGGAGAGGGTGGCACGCCGAGCGTGACGGGGTGAGGGCGAGCGCCGCGAGAGGCCAGCCCCTCACAAATCCTGCGTCCGCCGCGCCAGGGCGTGTTTCCACAGATCGTCGCGGTCGTCGTCGAAGATGAGCTTGGGGTCGCCCGGGGTCGAGAACCAGTCATGGTGCTTGATCTCGTCGTCGAGCTGGCCTGGCCCCCAGCCGGCATAGCCCAGCGCAAAGAAGTACTTGGCCGGCCCCTTGTGGTGGCCGATATCGCGCAGCACGCCAGTCGTCGGCGTCATCGCGACGATGTTCGGCACCGTGAGTGTCCTTTCGCCCTTGTAGTCAGTCGTGTGGACGACAAAGCCGCGCTCGGGCTGGACCGGTCCGCCGGCAAAGACGCGGATCGTACCGTTGATGTCGGGGTCGGGCTCCCGGTCCTTGCTGCTCGCGGCGGCGGCAAGGATGTCGGCGATCGGCTTTTCCTCGAGCGGCCGGTTGATGACGATGCCCAAGGCGCCGTCGGCGTCATGCGACAGAATGAGGATCACGGCATGCGAAAAACGCGGGTCGCCCATGGTGTCGGCCGCGATCAGCAGGTCGCCGGGCGGCGGATCGGCGGCCTGGGGCTTTGGCGGCGGGGCCGCCCCCGGACCGGGAAGGGCGGCGCACAACGCGATCCCGGCGACGAGCAGAAACGTCCCGGGCGCGAACCGCGAACCCCATGATTTTTGCATCGAACGCCCCCATTCCGGGTCGGCGGCGCCATCATAGCGCGGGGCACAAGATGTGTCGCCCGGACGGGAAACGGTGGTAGCGTCGACCGGTTCAACCGGGCGCGGGGCGGCGATGGCGGACGGCGACAGGCTCTTGCCGGCAACGGGGACCGATCTCGTCGAATGGTATTACGAGCGGGGCTGGACCGACGGGCTTCCGGTGGTGCCGCCGACGGAAGAGAAGGTCTCTGCCTGCGTCGCCGCGATGGGCGGCGAGCCGGAACTCGTCGAATGCAAGGTGCCGCCGCGCTTTGGCAGCCTTTCCCGCGAGGTTCTGGCGATCAACATGGTGATGGCCGGGTGCCGGCCCGAATACGCCCCGGTCGTGCGCGCGGCGATGCTGGCGCTCGCGGAAAAGGCGTTCAACCTCAACGGGGTCCAGGCGACGACGCACATGGCGGGGCCGCTCCTGATCGTCAACGGGCCGCTGGCGAGGGCGATCGGGATGAATGGCGGGGTCAACGCGTTCGGTTCGGGCAACCGCGCCAATGCGACGATCGGCCGGGCGATCCGGCTGATGCTCTTGAATGTCGGCGGCGGGTGGCCGGGCGACCTCGACAAATCGACCCTCGGCCACCCCGGCAAGTACACCTATTGCGTCGCCGAGAACGAAAGCGACAGCCCGTGGGCGCCTTATCATGTCGAAAAGGGGTTCGCACCCGAGGATTCGACTGTCTTCGTGATCGCCGCCGAGCCGCCGCATAGCTGCACCAACCATGTCGCCGACGATCCCGAAGGCATCCTCGACACGATCTGTTCGGCGATGTCGACGATCGCCAACAACAACGCCGTGTCGAGCGGGCATTGCGCGGTCGTGATCGGGCCCGAGCACGCGGCAACGATCGCCGGCAAAGGCTGGACCCGACACGACGTGCGCGAATACCTGCACATGAATGCGTACAACCTTTTCGGTCGGCTCGCCTTCGACCATCGCTACGGCAAGGTCTACAACCGCAATCTGCCGCGCTGGTACAAGCGGGAGCTCGACAGCCGCATCCCGATCGTGCCGAGCCCCGACCATATCCATTTGTTTGTGATCGGCGGCGCCGCCGGCCGGTTTTCCGCCTTCATCCCCGGCTGGGGCCACATGTCGTCGCCGGTGCTGCGCAGCGTGGATGGGGTCGGCGGCCGGTCGCCGGTATGCGTCGATGGGACGTGTTATTTGTAGGGGGAGCGATGACAGGCGAAAACCACGAAACCGTCTTCGATCCGCGCGGGACGGTCGAGGCCGAGCGGGTGGCGCCGGCGCCGCGGGCGGGGGCGCTGAAGGGGCTGCGGCTCGGCGTTCTCGACAATACCAAGTGGAACGGCAACCGCTTGCTGCGCAAGACCGCCGCCCGGCTCGACGCGGAGTTCGGGTTTGCCGCGGTCAACTACTACCGCAAGGAAAGCTTTTCGAAGGCGGCGGAGCCGGCGCTGATCGACGAGATCGCCCGCGACAACGACATCGTGCTGACTGCCATCGGCGATTGAGGGTCGTGCACCTCGTGCTGTACGCATGACGGAGTACAACTCGAAGCGGCGGGGCGGCCGACCGCGGTGGTCGTGACGACCGAATTCCTGCACGAAGCCGAGGTGCAGCGCGACGCGCTCGGCATGCCCGACCTCGCCCTGGTCGTCATCGACCACCCGCTCTCGACGCTTTCCGATGCGCAGATCGATGCCCGCGCGGAGCAGGCGGCGGGGCAGGCGGTGAGCTGGTGGGTCGGGAAGAACGGATAGCGGGCTGCTTGTCCCGGACGCTCGGTGGGCTTACGGCTATGGCAAACTTCGACATGGATGAGCCGATGACGACGAATGTCTCTCTTCCTCCTGCGCTTGAGCGCTTCGCGCGCGGATGCGTCGCGGAGGGACGTTACAGCAACGGCAGTGAGGTCGTTCGGTCAGGTCTCCGGCTGCTTCAGGCAACTTCTGCGCGAACCATTTCGGTTCTGGTCGGTGGCGGGATTCCCGTACGTCATCGTCTATAATTCCGAGCGCGTGCCTCCCAATATCCTCGCCATCACCCATACGTCGCGGGATATACCCCGCGCTCTGAGGAACCTTGAATGACCATCGACGGCGCTTACACCGGCCTCAAAGTGCTCGATTTCGGGCAGGGGATCGCGGCACCGTATTGTGCCATGCTGCTGGCGATGCATGGCGCCGAGGTCACCAAGATCGAGCCGGTCGCGGGGGATTGGTCGCGCGGGCTCGGCACGGCATACGGCGACCAGACCGCGATGTCGGCGCACTACAACCGCGGGAAGAAAAGCCTCGGGCTCGACCTCAAGGCCCCGGCGGCGCGGGATATCGCCGTGTCGCTCGCGCGCGCGGCCGATGTCGTGATCGAAAACAACCGGCCGGGGGTGATGGGGCGGCTGGGGCTTGGGTACGAGGCGTTGAAGGCGCTCAACCCGCGCATCCTTTACGCGTCGATCAGCGGGTTCGGGCAGGAGGGGCCTTACGCGACCTTGCCGTGCACGGACTCGGTGGCGCAGGCTTATTCGGGGCTCGTCGCGCTCAATATCGGCAACGACCTGATGCCGCACCGGGTCGGCGCGATCATCATCGACACGCTGACCGGACTTTACGCGGCGCAAGCGCTCGGGGTCGCGCTTTACGCGCGCGAGCGGAAGGGTGTCGGGCAGCGGGTGACGGTCAACCTCGCCGAATGCGGCGCCGCGTTCCTCGGGCAGAAGCTCGCCGAGCATGTCCTGGAGAATGGTGCGCCGCGGGTCCTTAACGTGCCGACCGGGGCGTACCGGACGGCGGAGGGCGGCTGGGTGATGATCGCGCTCATTCGCGAGGCGGATTTCGGGCGGCTGGTGGAGGCGCTCGGGCGGGCCGATCTCACCGACGATGCGCGCTACGCGAGCTTTGAGGTGCGGGCGGCGAATGCGCCCTCGCTGTTCGAGGTGCTGCGGCAGACGATCGCCACGTTGCCGATGGCCACGGTGCTCGAAAAGCTGCGGGCTGCGGGCGTGCTCGCCGATCGGGTCAACGGGTTCGACGACTGGCTCGCCGACCCGCACGTCGTCGCGACCGGCGCGGCGGTTGATATCGCACCCGTCGACATGCCGGCCTTCAAGGTGCCGCGTACTCCCGGGGTGTCGCCAGAGGCCGACCGGGCGCTGGGGCCGGCGCCGCACGTCGGCGAGCACAGCAAGGCGATCCTCGCAGGGCTCGGAATGGCGGCCGACCGTATCGCGGCGCTCGCCGCCGAACGGGCCATCGGGTTGCCAGGGGGGCTCAGATGACCGACGGGTTCGACCATCGCGCGCATCGCTTTCCGGAGAGCCGCTATTTCGACGACCTCGCGGTCGGCGAGAGCTTCTACATCCCGAGCCGCACCGTCACCGAGGCCAATTTCGCCGCGTTCCAGACCGTCTCGGGCGACAACCACCCGATCCACTACGACATCGAATATTGCCGCGCGAAGGGGCATTCGGGCCTGTTGGCGCACGGGTTCCAGGTGCTGTGCTTCACCGCGGCCGGCGCCGGCACTTTCGCCCATGTGATCGGCGAGTCGCTGGTCGCCTTTATCGAGCAGTCGTCGAAATTCCTGAAACCGGTCTATCCCGACGACACGCTCTACCCCTCGCTGACGATCGCCGCGCTGGCCCCGCAGCGCACGACCGGGGTGGTGACGGTGGCGGTGATGGTGCACAACCAGAAGGACGAGCTGGTGCTGACCGGTGAGCAGAAATATCTGCTGAAGAAGAGAGCCGGTTAGGTATCAGGCGACCGCCGCGGTCGGAAATTCTCGGACCCATTTGAAGAAGCGGGTCAGGTAGCGGTCGGCGGCGACGAAGGTCCCGGGCTTGAAGCGCATCGTGTTGAGGACGGGGTCGTCTTCGGCGAGGAGGCAGTCGACGAAGCCGCGGACTGCCTGTAGCCGGGCCGCGACCACGGCGGGGTTGCCGCTGTTCCTGATCCCGATCACGTTGAACCCCCGCGACGTGTTTGTGTCGATCGGAGCGCCGGCGAAGAGCATGTAGAGGTCGAGGCCTTCGCGGCGCAGGTGCTGGGCGAACACGTTGGTGCCGGTGATCCGGCCGTGCTGGGTGTAGCGCTCGGCCTCGATGCGGTACTCGATCGTGTGCTCGCCGAACTCGACCGCGTCGGGCTCGGTCGTCTGGAGACCGTGCAGGGCGCGCAGGTGCTGGAAATCGATGCCATTGCTGACCGGGACCCATGGCGGCAGGTTGCGGGTGCCGCGCCGGCGCGCCTCGATCGCGAGCTCTGGCTCGGCGATGGCGGGGATGCCGGGTGGAGGATAGAGCGGCTCGGCGCCGTTGAAGGCCCAGACGAGGCCCCACGTCTCTGCGACCGGCCAGGTGGCGATGCGGGCGCCGGGTGGGATCTTGTCGCCGGTCGGGATGTGGGCGCAGCCGCCTTTGGCGTCGAACCGCCAGTGGTGATACGGGCAGCGGATCTGGCCCTCGGCGATCTGTCCGACCGACAGGTCGGCGCCGAGGTGCGGGCACCACGCGGTCTGCACGACCGGCTTGCCGGCCGGGTCGCGGTAGGCGACGACGCGGGTGCCGAGGAGGTCGACGCCGAGCGGCTGGCCGGCCGAAACCTCGTCCGCGAGCGCGACCGGGACCCAGATCCGGTGATAGGCGTCGTCGTTCATGCGGATGCTCCCGAGCGGCGGCGGGCGAAGGCGATCGTCCAGGCGAAGAGGGCGCCCAGCGTGGCGAAGCCGAGCACGGGGATGACGATCAGCGCGGCGTCCGTCGTGAGCAGCAGCGCGGCACCGGTCCACAGCCCCGCCTTGGCGAGAAATGCGAGGCCCCAGACCAGGGTCAGGAGCCGCATCGCGCGGCGGAAGCCGGGGCTGTCGAGCCGCCCGTTCCAGGCCGCGAGTTTGGCGGGGTCGTCGCCGGCGGTGAACTGGCGGGCGACGAAGAACATCAACGGGCGGCGCAGGCCGAGCGAGGCGAGACACGCGGCACCGAACAGCGCGGCCCCGGGGACCGCCTTCAACAACGCGAGCCGCGCATCCCCGGTCGACAGCGCCACCGCAACGGCGCCGGCGAGGCCCACGAGCATGATCAGCCCGATCCACTCGATCCGCCGCCCGCGCAGGAAATTCGCGACCACCGACATGGCCGGGAACGCCGCCGCCGCGGCGACCGCCGATGCCACTGGCCAGCCTTGCCCGCGAGTCAGCACCTGCACCGCAAGCCACGGCAGCGCCGCGTCGATCACGAGGGCGCGGCGAAGACCGGGAGGGAAGCGCGGGACGAAGGTGGCGGGGTCATAGCTCGGCGCGGGTTGTTCCTCGTTTACGAGCATGTCCGGCATCATCGGGTTCTCTTGGTACGAATTGGTACCGTACCTATGGTACGTACTGGTACCGATCGTCAAGAGCGAAAACTGCCACCGCGCCACAGACCGGGATCACGGTATAAAGGGGGCGTGTGGGACGGGGAGAACGGGGATGCCGCGCACCACGGTGATCTTCGATTTCGGCGGGGTGCTGATCGATTGGAACCCGCGCTACCTCTATCGCAAGCTGTTCGGCGGCGACGAGACGGCGATGGAGGATTTTCTCGCGACGGTGTGCAACTCGGCGTGGAACATCCGGCAGGATGGCGGGCGGCTGATCGCCGAGGCGACGCGGGAATTGACCGAGGCCTACCCGCATCACGCCAAGCTGATCGGGGCGTTTTACGGCCGTTTCGACGAGATGATGCCGGGGCCGATCGACGGGACCGTGGCCATCCTCGCCGAACTACACGAGCGCGGCGTGCCGCTCTACGGCCTCACCAATTTCTCGGCCGAGACTTACCCGCTCGCCCTCGCGCGGTTTCCGTTTATCGGCTGGCTGCGCGGGGTGATCGTGTCGGGCGAGCACGGGATCGTGAAACCCGATCGGGCGATCTACCGCCTCCTGCTCGACAGCTTCGGCATCGACCCGGAAAGCGCGGTGTTCATCGACGACGTGAAAAGAAATGCCGAGGGCGCGGAGGCGGTCGGGATCAAGGGCATCCACTTCACCGGGGCCGAGGCGCTGAGGGCGGAGTTGGTGGGGTTGGGGTTGCTCTAAGGCCCGTCTCCCCGGCGAGAGCCGGGGCCCATGGTTCAAGCGTAGGAGAGGGCGCCAAATGGGCCCCGGCTTTCGCCGGGGAGACGGCGAATTAAGGCCAACCCCTCAGCTCGTAGGCGCCGTCCCAGAACAGGTATTCGTATTGGCAGGCGCGGGTGAAGGCAGTCAGCATTCTGTCCCGGTGCACGGGTGTCGCGGCCTCGTCGGTCATCGCGATCATCGCTTCCACGGCCTCTCCGAATTCGTCGCCGGAGTAGGTGTCGACCCAGGCCTGGTAGGGGTTGTCGGCGGCAGCCTGGCGGGAGATCGTCTTGCCGACATCCCAGTAGATCCAGAAGCAGGGCAGGAGCGCCGCGACCGTCACCTCCCACGGGTCGTGATAGGCGGTGGCGAGGAGGAAGCTCGTATAGCCCAGACAGTCGGGGGTGGGATCGGCCTTTGCGGCGGCGGCCGGGTCGACGCCGAATTGGCCGAGAAAGGTGCGGTGTAATTGGGTCTCGACGACGACGGCGCCCTGCGCCCATTTGAGAAAAGCCTCGAGCCCGGCGGTGTCGGGCGCCTTGGCCCCGGCGATCGCCAGCGCGCGGCCGAACTGGCCGAGATAGATTGCGTCTTGCGTGATGTAGGTCTGGAAGCGCGAGCGCGACAGCGTGCCGGCGCAAAGTTCGGCGATAAAGGGGAGGGCGTCGATCCTTGCGCGCAATGCTTTGGTCGCGCCCCACGCCCCATCGGAAAATCTTTCCATCGCACCACCTCGAAGCCGCCGTATCGCTCTCCAATTTATAGGTACCTTAGTCGGGGACCGGTTGGGTTATCCTCGAGCCACAACGCCCGCAATGCGGAGGACAAGATGGACGGGTTGGTGAAAAACGACGTCAGGGGCATCCTCGCGCCGTTGAGCTTTATGGTGCCGATGGCCGAAAGACCGGTCGCCTACAATTACGAGCCGCCGCCGGGCGTGCCGCAGCGCACCGGCAGGCAGGAGGACTACGAGGTCCTCGTGCGCGACGGCCGCGCGGTCGCCGACAAATTGTCGCTCGACCATGAGGGGTTCGTGCTGCAGAGCGGTGGGACCAAGGTCGGCAATTTCTACGACGAGAACCAGATCGTCTCGATCTTCTACGCCGAATGCGAGGAGATCGTGAAAAAGGCGACCGGCGCCAACCGCGCCTTTGCCTTTGACCACATCGTTCGCAACGAGGCAAAGGCCGCCGACAAGTCGAGCGGCGTCAAGATGCCGTCGTCGCGCGTCCACAACGACTACACGACCTGGTCGTCGCCGCAGCGCGTGCGCGACCTGATGGGCTCCCAGGCCGAGGAGCTGCTGAAGCAGCGCTATGCGATCATCAATCTGTGGCGGCCGATCGCCGGCCCGCTCTTGAAGAACCCGCTTGCGCTGTGCGACGCGGAGAGCCTCGAGGAAGAGAACCTCGTCGGCAGCGACCTGCTCTACCCGGACCGCAAGGGCGAGACCTATTCGGTCACGTACAACCCCGGCCAGCGCTGGTTCTATTTCCCGAAGATGACGGCCGACGAATACGTGCTGATCCGCTGCTTCGACTCGTCGCGTCCGGGGCCGGCGCGGTTCTCGGCGCATGGCGGGTTCACCGATCCCAACACCCCTGAAAACGCCCCGCCGCGCGAGAGCATCGAGGTGCGGATGGCGGTGTTCTTCCCGCCGGCAAACTGATCGGCGGCGTCATCCCGGCCTCCGCCGGGATGACGGCTTGAAAAGGGGAGGCGATTGATGACTTTGGCCCCAGGTTTCGCGACTAACCCCGACTACCGCATCACCTTCGAGCCGTCGCCGCGGCGGGTCAGGGTGAAGTTCGGCGGCGAGACGATCGCGGACAGCACCGCGGCGAACCTGCTGTTCGAGACGCGGCACCTGCCGGTCTATTACTTTCCGCGTGCCGATGTGCGCATGGATCTGCTGCGCCCCACTGAGCACCACACCTATTGCCCGTACAAGGGCACCGCGTCGTACTGGACGATCGCCGCCGGCGGGCGCGAGTCGGAGAATGCGGTATGGGGCTACCCCGACCCGTTCGACGAGGTCGCGCCGATCCGCGATTACGTCGCGCTTTACTGGAAGCAGGCCGATAGCTGGTGGGAGGAGGACGAGGAGATCTTCGTCCATGCGCGCGACCCCTATAAGCGGGTCGACGTGATCGCCTCGTCGCGCCCGGTCAAGGTGCTGCTCGGCGGCGAGGTCGTGGCCGAGACGACGCGGGCCCGGTTTCTATTCGAGACCCGCCTGCCGACCCGCTACTACATCCCGGCGGAAGACGTGCGGATGGAGCTCCTTGTCCCGACGGAGAAGGTCAGCGCCTGCCCGTACAAGGGCACCGCGCGCTACTGGACAGCCCGGATCGGCGGCCAGGAATATCCCGACATCGTCTGGGGCTACCCAGAGCCGATCCCCGAATGCCCGAAGATCAAGGGCTTGCTGTGCTTCTTTAACGAACAGGTCGATGCGATCTTCGTCGACGGGGTCGAGGTGCCGCGACCGGTGACGCCGTGGTCGAAGGACTGGGCGGAGAAGGGGAAATCCGTACCGGACCAGCGCGGGCCGGTGGTGCGGCCGTAGCCCTTGTCCGTCCGTCGCTGACGCGACGGCACCCTCTTCTCCAATGCGGGCGAGGGAATTTCAAAGGCGTCGGCCGAGAGGGCCGCCGTTGCGGCGCCGGCCGGACAAGTAGGACACGCTCCTCGGGCCCCAGCGTGGATGGAAACGGCGGCCGCCTCGCAGCACTGCCCCGCGCGGAAGGTTTCCGGCTTGTTGTCGCGGGTGATCGTGATCTCGCCGCCGAGGACGAAGAGCCGGGCATGCATTCGTGCCCAAGGCAAGTGCGCGCTCCCGCGTCTAGGCCGCCGCCCGCGCCCCGCCGCGCACTAAATCGGCGCATTTTTCGCCGATCATGATCGTCGCCGCGTTGGTGTTGCCGGAGACGAGGGTCGGCATCACCGAAGCGTCGGCGACGCGGAGGCCGGCGATGCCGTGGACGCGCAGGTCGGGGCCGACGACGGCCATCGCACCGTTACCCATCGTGCAGGTGCTGGTCGGGTGGTAGACCGTGCCGCCGCGCTGGCGGGCGTAGGCGAGGAGCTCGTCGTCGGTCTGTACTGAGGGGCCGGGCTGGAACTCGCTTTCGACGAGCCCCGCCATTGCCGGGCCGGCGAGGATCTCGCGCGAGGTCTTGAGCCCGGCGACGATCGCGCGGCGGTCGACCTCGTCCGAGAGATAGTTCGGGATCATCGCCGGCGGGTCGGCGGGGTTGGCGCTCTTCAGCTTGATCTCGCCGCGGCTTTCCGGGCGAAGCTGATAGGCGATCGAGGTGAAGCCGGAGAATTTGTGCAGCCCGTCCTGCGGCCGGTCGGCGCTGAACGGCGAGATCGAAATCTTGACGTCGGGCGAGGCGAGCTCGGGCCGGGTGCGGACGAAGAGCGCGGCCGGGGACGAGATCTGGGCGAGGGCGCCATTGCGGAACAGGTAGTATTTGAGCCCGTGCTGCACCTTTCTGAGGTTCGACAGCATCACGTCGTTGATCGTGATCGGCTGCTTGGCCTTCAGCTTGATCGGCGCAGAATAGTGGTCCTGCAGGTTCTGCCCGACCCCGGGAAGCGCGTGCATCACCGGGATGCCCATCTCCTTCAGATGAGCCTGCGGCCCGATCCCTGACAGCAGAAGCAATTGCGGCGAGTTGATCGCGCCGCCGCAGAGGATCACCTCGCGGGTGGCGTGCGCGGTCCGCACCTCGCCGTGGCGGCGAAAGGTGACGCCGGTGGCCTGCTTTCCCGAGAACTCGAGCTTCTCGCTGTAAGCTTCGGTAATAACGTGAAGATTGGGGCGCATCATCGCCGGGTGGAGGTATCCGACGGCGGTCGAGCAGCGCTTGCCGTTGCGGGTGGTCGTCTGGTGGTAGCCGACGCCGTCCTGTGTTGCGCCGTTAAAATCGTCGTTGCGCGCATGGCCGAGCGCCATCGCGCCGGAGATGAACGCCTCGCAAATCGGGTGGCGGTCGGGCACGTCGGAGACGGCAAGCGGGCCGCCGGTGCCGTGGAACTCGTCGCGGATGCTCTGCTGGTCCTCGGCGCGGCGGAAATAGGGCAGCACGTCGGCATGCGACCACCCGCGATTGCCGAGCTGGGCCCAATGGTCGAAATCCTCGGCCTGGCCGCGGATATAGACCATGCCGTTGATCGAGCTCGACCCGCCGAGCACGCGGCCGCGCGGCCAGTAGATCTTGCGCCCGGCCGCGCCGGCATCGGGCTCGGTCTCGTAGCACCAGTTGACCGACGGGTCCGCAAAGGTCTTGCCGAACCCGAGCGGGATGTGGATCCAGCGGTTGGTGTCGGCGCCGCCCGCTTCGATCAGGATCACCCGCGTCGCCGGATCCTCGCTGAGCCGCGCCGCAATCACGCAGCCCGCCGACCCGGCGCCCACCACAACGAAATCTGCCTCGAGACGGTCTTGCATTGCCACGTGCGGCGCTCCCTTTGCGTGGGCGTGTCGAGGGCATTGTAGGATGGGTTGAGCCCGGCGGAACCCATCAAAAAGCCGATTTTTCAACGCAAAGGACGAAAAGGTCTGCGCAAGGATGGCAAAGGGGTCTAAGGCGCGGAGCAGGGCGCCGATGAATTCACAAAGAGCGGTGAGACGGTGAGGCCGGACGCTCGCCGCCTCTTCGTGAATTATCGTGGCTCCGCCCATTACGGAGAGCCTTCAGGTTCAGCGGTTGCATTTGCTGGCTTTGACCTCGCACTGGCCGGAGCTGCGCTTCTGGCAATCCTGCATCGCGGCGAGCTCCGCCGCGGCGCGCTGGTCGCGGCGGGCGCCGCCCCAGACCTTGCCGTTCTCGGTTGCCGCGATCGCGCCGCATTGCTGCGGGCCGGTGCGGAAGACGACCTTGCAGCCGCCGCTGTTGCAGCCCTTGATTGCCGCGGCGTCGGCGGCGTTCTGGTTCTGCTCGTTGTAGCTGTAGCCGTATTTGCCCGCGCCCTCGTCGTAGGCGAAGGCGCCGTAGGCGGCGAGCGCCGGGCGGGCACTGGCCATCACGGCGATCATCGCAAACATCGCGGCAAGGACCAGCGATTGGCGGCGCATGGGCGATCCTCCGAATTAACGCGCGCATGGATATGCTGGCGATCAGATATGCTGACGCCGCACCGGGCGCAACGGGGACGCGCGAGGAGACGATGGAAAACGAGGCCGATCTGCTCGCCGCTGCCGGCCGCTACAGCTTTGGCGGCCGGATGGACGGGAAGGACGGGCCCAAAGGTCCGGTCTTTGTTTCGGGCCGGGGTTCGGAGGTCGAGGACGTCAACGGCAAGCACTATCTCGACTTCAATTCCGGCCAGATGTGCGCCGCGCTCGGGCACAACCACCCTACGATCACCGCGGCGATAAAGACCGCTTGCGACACCCTCATCCACGCGCATTCGAGCCATTTCAACGTGCAGGAGATCCGCCTTGCCGAGCGGCTGGCCGGGGTGATGCCGGGTGGCCTCGCAAAGAGCCTCTTCATGCAGTCCGGCTCGGAGGCCAACGAGGCGGCGGTCGCGATCGCCCGCCGCTATACCGGCGGGCATGAGGTGATGAGCCCGCATGTCAGCTTTCACGGCATGTCGGACGGCGCGCGCTCGCTGACTTTTGCCGGCTGGCGCAGCGGCGCGGACGGGATGCCCGGCGGCTCCTACGCGATGATCGCGCCCTATTGCTATCGCTGCCCGCTGCGCCAGAGCTTTCCCGGCTGCAACTACGCGTGTCTCGATGCGAGCTTCGAGTTGCTCGACGCGCAGTCGACCGGGCGGCCGGCGGGAGTGCTGACCGAGCCGCTGTTCAGCGCCGGCGGGGTCATCGAGCCGCCCCCGGGCTGGCTCAGGCGGCTGCAGGAACTGTGCCGCGAGCGGAGCATGCTATTGATCCTCGACGAGGAACAGACGGGGCTCGGCAAGCTCGGCACGATGTTCGCGTGCGAAGCCGAAGGGGTCACGCCTGACATGATCACCGTGGCGAAGCATTTCGGCGGCGGGGTCGGGATCAGCGCGGTGTCGACGACAGCCGAGATCGAGGCGACGGTCATCGAGCGCGGCTATACGGTCACCCATTCGCACAGCAACGATCCGCTCGCCTGCGCCGCCGGCGTTGCCAGCCTCGATGTCATCGAAGGGGAAAACGTGCCGGCGAAGGCCGCCGCGCTCGGTAGCTATTTCAAGGCGCATCTTACCGCGCTGGCGCAGCGCTGGGAGCAGATCGGTGACGTGCGCGGCCGGGGCCTCCTGCTCGGGGTCGAGCTGGTGGAGGACCGCCATGCGAAGAAACCGGCCTTTGATCTGGGTCGGAAGGTCCACCGCTATTGCTTTGAAAAAGGCTTGATCTTCAGCCTCCGCCGCGACGGCAGCGTGCTCCGCTTTGTGCCGCCGGCGACGACGACGGAAGCGCAGCTCGACCGCGCAGCGGCGCTGCTGGATGAGGCGATCGGCGCTTCGGTCAATAAGTAAAATTCACCTTGGCGGGCCAAGCCCGGCCAAGGTGAATTTGTTTGGTGGCCTCGACGTGCTACCCCACGTCGAACGAAAGTTGGCATGGAGACTGGCCGCACGAGATCGGCTGGCCGTCGGGGGCGGTCACCGAGACGGTCCAGCGGCCGGGGCTCAGTGCGTCCTTGCGGGTCCAGCTATGCCATTGGAACGAGCCGGTGCGCTGCACCTCGCCTTGGAACGTCGCGGCGAGGCCGGGGCGGCCGACAGTGAGGCTGGTCGTCAGCGGCGGCGCGTGGCCGCTCGGGTTGTCGTTCGTCCAATGGACCTGGATCGCCATCGGGCTGCCGCTGCGGAGCTGGTCGACCGCCGCCTGGCCGCCGTCGAGCGTGAACCAGACATAGATCGGCCGTCCGGACGTGGCGACCGAGACCGGCGGCGGACCGCCTGGGCCGGTCTGGCTGAAGCCCCAGGTGCTCACCGCGATCGAGGCCTGCGGCCCGGCCGCGACCGTCGTCGTGGTCGCTGTTGTCGCGGCCGTCGTCCCTGATGTTGCCCGCGCCGTTGTCCCTTGGGCCGGCGCCGCGGTTGCCGGCTCGGTCCTGGCGACGGCCGTGGCGGCGAGCGCCGCCGCCTGCGGGCTGTTGATCGGGTGCGGGTCGCGCACGGTCGGCGTCATCGGCCCGGCTGCAAACGCGGTCGCCGGCACGGCGATCGTCGCGCCAAGGGCCATCAGCCGGATTTGCCTCGAACTCGGCATGGTCATCCTCATCCTCGTCAGGTGGCAACTCGATGACGGGGAAACGCACCGGGGGCGGATAAAAATCCACATAACTCTTGCAACCGCCTCGCGTATGATCCGCAACATGATGCGGCCGCTTGCCGAATTTCCGCTCGAGGCGCGCCGGCGCGTGCGGTTCGTGCTGACCGATATCGACGACACGCTGACGAGCGACGGGCGGCTGGGCGCGGCGGCCTATCGGGCGCTGGAGCGCCTCGGCGACAGCAGCCGGCGTGTCGTCGCGGTGACCGGGCGCCCGGCCGGCTGGTGCGATATGATCGCACGGTTCTGGCCGGTCGACGCGGTGGTCGGAGAAAACGGCGCGTTCTATTTCCGCTATGACCACGCCAGGCGGCGGATGACGCGGCGGTATTTTCTCGGCGAGGACGAGCGGGTTCAGGCGCGAGCTCGCCTCGACCGCCTGGGGGCGGAAATCCTCGCCGCGGTGCCGGGCGCCGGACTTGCTGCCGACCAGGCCTATCGCATCGCCGATCTCGCGATCGATTTTCGCGAGGATTGCGGGCCGCTGCCGCAGCGAGACATCGACCGGATCGTCGCGCTGTTCGAGGCGGCGGGGGCGACGGCCAAGGTCAGCTCGATCCATGTCAACGGCTGGTTCGGCGCGTGGGACAAGCTGGCGATGACCCGCATCCTGTTCCGCGAGGCCTATGGGCTCGATCTCGATGCGGTGAAGGAGGCGGTGATTTTTATCGGCGACTCCCCCAACGATGCGCCGATGTTCGCGCATCTCCCGAACGCCGTCGCGGTCGCGAACATCCGGCCGCATCTCGCCCACGTGGCGACGCCGCCTACCTATGTGACCGGAGCGGAGGCGGGCGCCGGATTTGTCGAATTCGCCGACGCGCTGCTGTCGTGAACGACCGGTTCGATCTCGCCGTGATCGGCGGCGGCATCAACGGCGTCGGGATCGCGCGCGACGCCGCCGGGCGCGGGCTCAAGGTATTTCTCTGCGACAAGGGCGATCTCGCGGGGGCGACCTCGTCGGCGTCGAGCAAGATGATCCATGGCGGGCTGCGCTATCTCGAGCAGTACGATTTCAAGCTCGTGCGCGAGTCCCTGGCGGAGCGGGCGGTGTTGCTGCGCTCGGCGCCGCACCTGGTGCGGCCGATGCGGTTCGTGCTGCCGCATGCGCCGGGGCTGCGGCCGCGCTGGATGGTGCGGGCCGGGCTCTTTCTCTACGACCATCTCGGCGGCGCCGGAGCATTACTCGGAACCGAGTCGATCCGTCTTGGCGACGACCCCCGCGGTGCGCCGCTCAACGGCCGGAGCCGGCATGGCTTTGTCTACTCGGATTGCATCGTCGACGATGCAAGGCTGACCGTCGCCGTCGCCCGTGATGCGGCCGCGCACGGCGCCGAGATCGCGACCCGCACGGCGCTGGTCGCGGCCCAGCGAGAGGCGGGAGCGTGGCGGCTGACGCTGAGCGCCGGGCGCGAGATCGAGACGCGGATCCTCGTCAACGCGGCGGGGCCATGGGCGGCCGAGGTGCAGCGGCTCTCCGGGCTCAGGGGCGGGGCGCGGCTCCGGCTCGTCAAGGGCAGCCATATCGTCGTCCACCGGCTCTATCCCGGCGACCACGCCTATCTCCTGCAGAATGACGACCGGCGGGTCGTCTTCGTCATTCCCTACGAGCGCGATTTCACCTTGATCGGCACGACCGACGTGCCGTTCGACGGTGATCCGGACGCGGCCGCGATCGACGACGAGGAGACGGCGTATCTGCTGCGCGCGGTCGGGCGCTGGCTGTCCGACCCGCCGGGCGAAGGGGACATCGTCTGGCGGTATGCCGGAGTGCGGCCGCTCTACGACGACGGCGCCGGCACGGCGAGCGCGGTGACGCGCGATTACGTCTTCGACCTCGATACGGATGGGGCGACGGCGCTGTCGGTGTTTGGCGGCAAGCTCACGACATTCCGGCACCTCGCGGAGCATGCGCTCGATCGGCTCGGCATCCCGGGCGCCTGGACCGCGAACGCCTTGCTGCCGCAGGGGCGCGAGGTCGGGGCCGAGCTCGGCGACGACGATCTCCGCTGGTTTGTCGAGCATGAGTGGGCGAAGACGGCCGAGGATGTGTTGTGGCGGCGGACAAAGCTCGGGCTGCAAATGCCGCCGGGCGAGGCGGCCCGGATCAGCGCGCGGATGACGGCCGCAGCCGGTCTTCCAGCCGGGCAAACATCAGGTCGGTGACGATCGCGAAGAGGGCGACCAGCGCCGCGCCTTGCAAGACGAGCGGGATCTTGTTGCCGCCGATGCCGTCGAAGATCGGGGTCCCGAGGGTTAGCGCGCCGACCGTCGAGCCGATGGTCGCGGTGCCGATGCCTATCGTCACCGCAACCCGGATGCCGGCGAGGATCACCGGTGCGGCCAGCGGCAACTCGACCCTCGCGAGAATTTGCAGCGGCGACATCCCCATTCCGGCGGCGGCGTCGCGTACGGCGGGCGGCACGGTCTCGATCCCGGCGACGGCGTTCTGGACGATTGGCAAGAGGCCGTAGAGATAGAGCGCGACGACCGTCGGCAGCGGGCCGAACCCGATCGCCGGAACGGCCAGCGCCAGGACCGCGGCCGGCGGAAACGTCTGGCCGATCGTCGCCAGCGCATCGATGATCGAGCGGAAATCGCGGCCTGCGGGGCGAGTCACGAAGATTGCGGCGACAATGCCGGTGAAGGTGGCGGCGAGGCTCGCGACGCCGACGATCCCGGCATGCGACAGGAAGAGGGCGACAAAGGTGCCGCGCTGATAGACCGGCGGCTCGACCTGCGGGAAAGCCCAGTGGAAAATGGGGCCAGTGTCCGGCATGGTGACGAGGAGCGCGACGAAGAGGATCGCGACCCATAGCGCGGGGGTCGTGAGGAATTGCAACGGCGCCGCGCGTCCTTCGAAACGCGCCCTTTGCGAGCGCTCCTCAGGATGAGGGGCAACGGAACGGGGCATCAAAAACATCCCTCATCCCGAGAAAGCCGCGGACCGGCTGTCTCGAAGGATGCACGACGCGTTTCCAGGGCGATCACCGCACGAGGTCAGACAAGGCGATCGTGCCGACCACCCGGCCGCTCTCGTCCGCCACGGGCAGCAGCGCCGCGGCGCGCACGGTCATCAGGCTCAGTGCGTCGCGGAGCGGGGCGTCGGCGGAGATCGGCGCGCCCTCGGCGGTCTCGCCGGGCCGCATCCGCTCGCGCACTTTGCGCACCGATAAGAGTTTCAGCCCGATCCCCTGCGTGCCGACGAAGTCGCGGACGAAATCGCTCGCCGGGTTTTCGAGCAGGTCTTGCGGCGTCGCGAACTGGGCGACGCGGCCGCGGTTGAGGATCGCGATGTCGGTGGCGAGACGCAGCGCTTCGTCGATGTCGTGAGTGACGAAGACGATCGTCTTGCCGGTGGATTTGTGGATGCGTGCGAGCTCGGCCTGGAGGGCGTCGCGGGTGATCGGATCGACCGCGGCGAAGGGCTCGTCCATCAGGAGGAGGGCGGGGTCGGCGGCAAGAGCGCGGGCGACGCCGACCCGCTGCTGCTCGCCGCCCGACAGCTCGTGCGGGTATTTGCGGCGGTAGGTCTCGGGCGCGAGGCGGAAGAGCTCGAGAAGCTCGGTGACGCGGTCGGCGATGCGCCCGCGCGGCCAGCCGAGAAGACGCGGGACCGTGGCGATATTGTCCTCGACGCGCCAATGCGGGAAGAGGCCGGTCGATTGGATCGCGTAGCCGATGCGGCGGCGGAGCGCCGCCTCGGGCAGGCTCGCGATGTCCTCGCCATCAACGCGGATCGTGCCGGAATCGGTCGTGACGAGGCGGTTGATCATACGCAGCGTCGTCGACTTGCCGCAGCCCGACGGGCCGAGGAACACGCAGAACGCGCCGTCCGGTACGGTCAGCGATAGGTCGTCGACGACGGTGCGGCCGTCATAGGTCTTGCGGACCCGGTCGATCTCGATCATCGGCGCACCGAAGCGGCGAGGAGCTGCAGCAGGAAATCGGCCGCGAGCGCGAGGAGGATCGCCGGGAGCGCGCCGAGAAGCACGAGGTCGGCGGCGTCCTGTCCCAGCCCCTCGAAGACAAAGCTGCCGAGCCCGCCGGCGCCGATCAGCGCGGCGACGACGGTGAGGCCGATCGCCTGCACCACGACGATCCTGAGGCCCGCCAGCAGTACCGGCGCGGCGAGCGGCACCTCGACCCGCCACAAGATTTGCCTTCCGGTCATTCCCATCCCGCGGGCGGCGTCGGCGATGGTGGCGTCGATCCCGCCAAGTCCCGCCGCGGTGCTCCGCGCGACCGGGAGCAGCGCGTACAAGGTCAAGGCGATCAGCGCGGGAAGGGGGCCGACGCCGCCGAGACCGAGCGCCGCCAGCGGGGCGATCAGGAGGCCGAACAGGGCGATCGAGGGGATCGTCTGGAGAAGGTTGAGCGTCACGAAAATCGGGCCGCGCGAGCGCTCGCGGCGGATCGACAGCAGGCCCAGCGGCACGCCGACCGCGATTGCCGGCAGCACCGAGCCGGCGACCAGCTCGATGTGCCGGATCACCGCTGCTGAGAACCCGCCTTGGCGGTTGTTGTATTCGTGGACGAGAGACAGCGCGTCGAGCGCGCCGGACGCGGCGAGACCGGCGAGAGCCGCGACGATGGCCAGGGCGAATGCCACTCGTTCGAGCGGCCCGGCGGCGGCGCGCTGCAATCCGTCGACGACGATCAGCGCGGCAGCGGCGATCACGACCCAAAAGCCGGCGCCAAGCGAGACGCGGGCGAGGGCGGACATGCCGGCCCCGAGACGCTGGGCGGCGCCGCCGGCGGCATAGAGGGCGACCACGATCAGCATCGCGGCGAGCATCGCGGCGAAGCGGTGAAGCGCGCGGATCGGCGGCGCCAGGGCGAGGCCAGCGAGCGCCAGCACCAACGCGATGATGACGGGGCCCGAGGAAGGGGCCGCCTGCCACAGCGCCACGGGTTTTCCGGAGACCAGCCGGTTGGGCGCGAGGGTCACGAACCCGCACAGCGCGACCGCCAGTGCGGCGACGACCGCGAGCGCGAGGAGGACCTGGTTGTTGACGCGGAGCGATTCGGGGCGTGCGGCCGTGGCGGAGGTCACGGCGAGAGCTGCTTTGATTTCAGATAGTCGGAGGCGACCTTGCCGGGGTCCTCGCCGCCGACCGCGATCTTGGCGTTGAGCGACTGCAACGTGTCGAGGGTCAGGGTGGCGAAAATCTTGTCGAGCAGCGGCGCGATCTCGGGATGCGCATCGAGCACCGGCTGGCGCGCGACCGGGGTCGGCGCGTAGACGACCTGCGCGCCCTTGTCGTCGCAGAGCGCGGTGAGGCCGAGCGCGGCGAGCGCACCGTCGGTGCCGTAGGCCATCGCCGCATTGACCCCGGACGTGCCCTCGGCCGCCGCGCGCAGCGTCGCTGCCGTATTGCCGCCGGACAGGGTCAAAAGCTGAGTGGCCTTGAGGTGGAAACCGTAGGTCTGCTCGAACGCGGGCAGCGCCGTCGGGCTCTCGACGAACTCGGCCGAGGCTGCGAGCTTGAACCTGCCGCCGCGGGACAGATACGTGGCCAGGTCGTCGAGGCAGCGCCGGGGCGGGAAATCCGGCAGGTCGCGGCGGATGGCGATGACCCAGGTGTTGTTGGCGGGGGCAGGCGTCAGCCAAGCGAGGTGGTTCTGCGCCGCGTCCAGCGATTTGATCGTGTTGTAGCCTTCGGCCGCGTTCTTCCACACCGGGTCGCTTTCCCGGTGGAAGAAGACCCCTCCGTTGCCGGTGTATTCGGGATAGATGTCGATCTGCCCGGCGAGGATCGCGGCCCGGACGATACTGGTCGGGCCGAGCTGGATCTTGCGGGTGACTTGCAACCCCTTCGCCTCGAGCGCCGCCGCGATCATGTTGCCGAGCAGCGCGCCCTCGGTGTCGATCTTCGAGGCGACGACGACCGGCCCTGCCGCTCGCGCCGCGCCAGCGCAGAGGAGGGATACGGCGACAATCAGAAAGCGCAATATCCTGCCCATCACCACTCCACTTTGGCGCAGAGCAGTCATTCCTGTCGATGCCCGGTATTGCCACGGCGCCGATTTCCGCTAACGCTGGTGTCCGGGGCAGGAGGAGCGCATGGATACGTTGACGAACGAGGCCCGGCTGCCGGTTGATGTCGAGGCGCAGCCCGTGGTGCAGGCGGGGAAGGCGCTGGCGCCGCTCATTCGCGAGAGCCGCGAGGAGATCGAGCGGGAGCAGCGGTTTCCGAAGGCGCTGGTCGAGGGGCTGCACAAGGCCGGCTGCTACCAGTTGGTGATCCCACGCTCGTTCGGCGGGTTGCAGGCCGATCCGCTGACCTATCTGCGCGCGGTCGAGGTGCTCGCCGAGGCGGCGGGTTCGGTGGGATGGAACCTCGCCAATAACGGCATCGTGCAGCTTGTCACGCTCGGCCTCCCCGACGAGGGGGTGCGCGAGGTTTACGGCGAGCGGCCGGATACGGTCGGCGCCGGCACCGCGGTACAGGGCGGCGGCACGGCCGTGCCGGTCGACGGCGGGTACCGCGTCACCGGGCGCTGGCAGTTCGGCAGCGGGTCGCAGGAAGCGTCGTGGATGCTCGGCAGCTTCCAGATCCTCGACAACGGCGAGCCGCGCAAGAGCCCCGAGGGCCGACCGCTGTTCTGGCGCGGCGTCTTTCCGAAGCACGAGACGACGACCGTGCCGGGGAGCTGGGACGTAACCGGGCTGCGCGGCACCGGAAGCTTTGACTGGACCGTCGAAGACGTGTTCCTGCCCGAGCGGCGGACGATGGTCCATGCCGGCGCGCCGCTCGACAATCAGTGGGCGAAGTGGCCCGGCGTCACCTATCAGCTCCCGACGCAATGCTGGGTCGGCCCGCATCACAGCGCGGTCATTACCGGGATTGCCCGCGCGGGCATCAACGCGCTGATCGACCTCGCCGGCGGCAAGCAGCCGCGCGGGCGCCCGGCGGGGCTTCTTTGCGACAGCCCGCAGGTGCAGGACGCGGTCGGCCGCGCCGATGCGATCCTCAACGCCGGCCGGGCCTATCGGACAGCGCAAATCACCGAATTGTGGAACACGCTCGCGGCCGGCGGCGAGACGACGCTGGAGCAGCGTGCCCGCTGCCGACTTGCCTCGACTTATGCGGCCGACTGCGCGCGTGACGCGATGGATTTGATGTACCGCCTCGGCGGCAGCACCTCGTTCAAGCGCGAGACGCGTCTCGCCGAATGCTGGCGCGACCTGCATACGGTCGGCCAGACCGTCACGATCGCCCCCGAATGGTACCCGATCGGCGGCCGCGTCTATCTCGGTCTCGATCCCGGCTCACGGTTGAGGTAGCGCCATGGATACTCTGTCCGAAGACCCACGCCGGCTGCCCGCCGATATCGAGGCGCAGCCGACGGTACAGGCGGCGGCCGCGATGCACGCGGTGATCCGCGGCCATCGCGAGGAGATCGAGCGCGAGCAGCGGATGCCGCCGGCGCTCGTCGCGCAGATGCGCGAGGCCGGGCTCTACAAGATGACGATCCCGCGCGTGCTCGGCGGGCTCGAGCTCGATCCGCTGACGTTTCTGCGTACCGTCGAGCGGCTCGCCGAGTCGGTCGGCTCGGTCGGGTGGAACATCTGCAACTGCAATGTCGGACAGCTCGTCACGCTCGGCCTGCCGCAAGACGGCGTGGAGGAGATGTACGGCAAGCGGGCCGACCCGATCATCGCCGGCACCGCGGTGCCGGGCGGCGGCAAGGCGACCGCAGTGCCGGGCGGGTATCGCGTCACCGGGCGCTGGTCGTTCGGCAGCGGCTGCCACGAGGCGAGCTGGATGCTCGGCAGCTTTCAGGTGATCGGCGATGACGGCGAGGTGGTCGTCCACCCCGAGAGCGGGACGCCGTTTTGGCGCGGGGTGTTCGCGAAGGAGGAGGTCGAGATCGTCCCCGAGAGCTGGGACGTGACGGGCCTGCGCGGCACCGGCAGCTTCGACTGGACGGTCAAGGATGTCTTCCTCCCCGAGCGACGGACGATGCCGCAGGTCGGCATCCCCTTGGAAAACCAGTGGGCGCGCTGGCCCGGGCTGACCTATCAGCTGCCGGTGCAGGCCTGGATAGGGCCGCATCACTGCTCGGTCATCACCGGCATCGCCCGCGCCGGGATCAATGCCTTGATCGAGCTCGCCGGGGGCAAGCAGCCGCGCGGGCGTCCGGCGGGGCTACTCTGCGACAGCCCGCAGGTGCAGGACTCGGTCGGCCGCGCCGATGCGATCCTCAATGCCGGCCGCGCCTATCGCTCGGCGCAGATCACCGAATTGTGGAACACGCTCGCCGTGGGAGGGGAGACCACGCTCGAGCAGAGAGCGCGCTGCCGCCTCGCCTCGACCTACGCGGGTGATTGCGCGCGCGATGCGCTGGACCTGATGTACCGGCACGGCGGCAGCACCTCGTTCAAGCGCGAAAGCCGCCTCGCCGAATGCTGGCGCGACCTGCACACAGTCGGGCAGACGGTGACGGTCGCCCCCGAATGGTACCCGATCGGCGGCCGGGTCTATCTCGGCCTCGACCCCGGGTCGCGCCTCAGGTAGTCGCTCACTCACAACGCTGCCGATTCTGACAAACGGGAACGAATAAGGCAGTTTTGGGGATTGTTGCTGTCGGTCAGCGAAGATCAGGGGCGGGCGGGTGTGGCTGATCTCACCCCGAAAAAAACAGCGAGGACAACCAGGTGAAGCGGAAGGGGGAATTACGCCTTATTGAATCTCGTCAATTCCCCTCCGCAGTCGGGGTGAACTCGAAGTCTTCGAGCGGGGCGCCGGCGAGGAAGGCGCGGTGCTGGTCCTGCGGGAGGGGCCAGAGGACGGGGGTGGGCTGGTCGCTCGTGTACCAGTTCTTGCAGCCGCCGACCCAGACCGTGCCGGGGAAGGCGTCGCCGAGACGGGCGAGGAAGCGCTCGGTCGCGGCGGCGGTGGGCGCGATCGCGGCGCGGCGGGTGCGGGCCTCGGCGACAAGGCGCATGATACAGCCGATCTCCTGCTCGAGGCCCAGCGGCACCGGCACGTTGTTTACCGGGCTGAACGGTCCGTAAAGCATGAAGAGGTTGGGAAAGCCGGGTAGGGCGATGCCGCCGTAGGAATAGATCCGCTCGCGCCAGGCCTCGTCGATCGAGAGGCCGTTGAGCCCGATGACGTTCATCGGGCGCATATAGGCGTGCGGGTCGAACCCGGTCGCGTAGACGATGACGTCGAGCGGGACGAAGTCGCCGCCCTTCATGACGATCCCGCCGGGCTCGATGCGCTCGATATGCCCCTTGACGATATGCGCGTTCGGGAGCTGCACCGCCTCGTAGTAGTTGCGGTCGGATTTCGGGATGCGGGTACAGCCGAGATTGTAGTCCGGGGTCAGCTTGGTGCGGAGCTCGGGGTCCTTGATGTGATCGAGATAGGTCGCGTATTCGCGCTCCATCGCCTCGCGCTGCGGGCCGGGCCTGAGGCGCCAGTGGTCGAACTCGTTGATGAGTTGCCAGAGCCGCTGCTGCTCGCGCTCGTAGCCGCCGGGGAGGCGGAGCTTGACGCGCTCCCACCACGTCGAAGGCGGGTTCTCGCGGATGTGGACCCATTGGGCGCGACGGATGAACTGAGTGACGTCGCATCCGGCCCAGGCGAGCGCCTCGGTGATCTGCACCCCGCTCGCACCGCTGCCGACGACGCCCCAGCGCTTGCCCTCGTAGGGGACGGAATGGTCCCAGTGCGCCGAGTGGAAAGAGGCGCCGGCGAAGCTTTCCCGGCCCGGGATGTCGGGGTAGAGCGGCTTGTGCAGGAAGCCGGTGGCGCAGACGAAAACGTCGGCGGTGTCCTTGCCGTTCGCGGTCTCGATGTGCCAGCGGCCGTCGGAGAAGCGAGCCCCGGTTACCTCTTGCTCGAAGCGGATGAATTTGTGAAGGCCGCGGTCGCGCGCGACCTTTTGGACATAGGCCAGGATCTCGTCGGCCGGGGCGTATTTGCGCGACCAGTTGTAGTTCGGCTGGAACGGGAATTCGTATTGCCGGGAGAGCACGTCGACGAAAAGGCCGGGAAACCGGTTGTCGCGCCACGTCCCGCCGACCTCACCGGCCTTTTCGTAGACGGTGAAATCGATCCCAGCCTGCTTCAGCGTCTCGGCCATGAAGAGCCCGGCGACGCCGGCCCCGGCCACGACTACCCGAAATCCTCGATCCGCCATCGCGCCCTGCCCCGGTTCGGTTTTGGGGGAGGATCAGGATAGCGGCGGTTGCCCCGTGGGGATCAACCTAAAAGTCGCGACAAACCGGGATGTGATCCGGCGGATGACTCGCTCGGCGACAGGAAACTCCGAGCCGTCATCGACCCCGTACACCGGTCCCACATTCGTGCTTGGCAGGGAGCGTGCCGACGACCCGATCTTGCGCTTTTGCATCCCGGCCGATTCGCGGCTCTATTGCGCCCGATCTCCGGTCGTCCACCACGCCCTCGGCCACGATTTGCGCGAGGCCGCAGCGGCGAATGACCCGCCGACAACCCCGGTTTCTGCCGTTTTCCGAGTAGCAATGGCAGTGTGGGAAAGGTTAACGCCGGGGGGGCCGAGTTGTGACAAATTGTAAAAAGTTGAAACAACTTTCGCGTATCTTTTATCAATGCGCCGGCTATCCTGGGTATGGGGTTCCGGGAAATCCGAAATTTAACGTCCGCTGACGGGGGCTCGAGAGGGCTGAACATTTGCGAGGGGTTTGAGCGGTCGGCATGGCTTCAATCAACGGGTCACAATTCACGGCGGGAGCGGGGGGCAACCCGGTCAATGTCCAGATCACGACCGATGGCACTCTGCCGCCGCCGGTTCCGGGTACGTTCAACCTCGAGGTGTATACGGGCGGCAATCCGCCGTCGTCTCCGGCTCCGGGCTACCAGGGGCTGCTGATCGATTACGGCGGCCAGTACGCCAACCTGATCGCCGGTGCGTTCGAGCTCACCGATACGGGTGCGGGCGGGAGCTACATCCAGGCGAGCGGCGACGGCCAGTCGGTCGTCGGCGCGGTGGGCGATGTCATCCTGACGCAGGGAACCGGCGACAGCGTGACCGGCGACGGCAACACCATGCTCGACATGGGCGGCGGCTCGTCGACGTTCAACATGGCGACCGGGAACAACACCGTCGTCGATCTGTCCGGCGCCAACGACACGATCCTCGGCGGTTCGGGCAACAGCTTCGCCTACACCGGAGGCACAGGGACCCACTATACCGGCGGCACCGGCAACGATACGGTCATCACCGGCGCGACCAGCACCGGCGATTCGATCACGGCCGGGTCGGGCAACGACCTGCTCGTTTCGCTCGGCGATGCGAACAAGATCGCCGCGGGCGGCGGCAGCGACACGGTCGACGTCGTCGCTAACAACGATACGCTGACGGGCGGCACCGGCAGCCTCAGCGCGATCGTCGACGGTACCGGCAATGCCGTGACCGGCGGCCAGGGGCCGGACACGGTCACGATCGTCGGGAGCGGCAACTCGTTCCAGGGCGGCGCCGGCGCCGACACGGTCAACGTGTACGGCAACTCGAACACGATCAGCGGCGGCGGTCCGGGACCGGATACGTTCAACATCTACGGCAACAACAACAGCCTCCAGATCGGCAGCGGGGCGGAACAGGCCACGGTGTTCGGGGCGAGCGACAGTGTGACGGCCGGTGCCGGGAACGCATCGATCGACATTCTCGCCGGCAGCACCAATGCCACCTTCGCCGACAACTCGGCCGCCACATATGCCGACACGCTCACCGGCTTCAACAATGCGACCGGCGACACGATCAAGCTGGACAGCCCCAATACGACGGCGTTCGCCCTCGCGCACCAGCAATCGGTGAATGGCGGGGCGGATACGCTCGTCACGTTGAACGACGGCTCGACGATCCTGTTGAAGGGTATCGGCAGCGTCACCGCCGGCTTCTTCAGCTAACCCCGTTTGATCTGACGCGACAACGGCCCGCGATTGCTATCGCGGGCCGTTGTCGCGTGACCGTCGCGAGCGGCCGACGCCGCGAACGCCCCCTCCTAAATTCAGCGTCTCGTGAGCCGCGGCGTTGATCACCACCGAGTCGGCTTTCGCCGCAAGCACTAGCGGGCCGAACCCGGTGACAAAGACTATCGGCACGTGAAGTTCCGCGACGCTTGCCGGGGCCGGGGGCCTGGCTCATCATGATCTCCACCCCGATTCCTAACAGGGAGCGCCTCTCATGGCCCTCAGCTCCTCACCCAACCTGCCGCCCGATAAGCAGCGGGAGATGTTGCGGCGGATGCTGACGATTCGGCGATTCGAGGAGCGGGCGTCGGACGATTATACCGGCGGCAAGATCTACGGCGTCGTTCACTGCTACATTGGCGAGGAGGCCGTCGCGGTCGGGGTTTGCGGGGCGCTCGGGGACGGGGACCGGATCATCTCGACCCACCGGGGGCATGGACACTGCATCGCCAAGGGGGCCGACCTCAACCGGATGATGGCCGAGCTGTACGGACGCGCGACGGGGTATTGCAAGGGCAAGGGCGGATCGATGCACATCGCCGATTTCGGCATCGGCATGCTCGGCGCGAACGGGATCGTCGCAGGCGGCATCTCGATCGTCACCGGCGCCGGGCTCGCAGCGCAGATGGAGGGGAAAGGCGGCGTCGCGGTGTCGTTCTTCGGCGACGGCGCGTCGAACGCGGGGCCGTTCCACGAATGCCTCAACATCGCCGCGACGTGGAAGCTGCCGATGCTTTATGTCTGCGAAAACAACATGTATGCGGCTCAAACCGCGGCGGCGGCGACGCACGCGATGGGCGACGTTGCGGGACGGGCGGCGGGGTACGGGATTCCGGGCGTTGTGGTCGACGGCAACGACATCTTTGCCGTGTACCGGGCGGCGGGCGCGGCGGTCGAGCGGGCGCGGGCGGGGCTCGGGCCGACGCTCATCGAATGCAAGACCTATCGCCACCGCGCCCACACCGAACGGCGCGGCCAGCCCGACCCGCGCGACGCGGGCGAGATCGAGGGGTGGAAAGGCCGGGACCCGATCGATCTCCTGGTGCGGCGGTTGCGGGAGCAGGGCGAGCTCGACGATGCGGGGCTCGCGGCCATCGAGGGCGAGGTGACGGGGGCTTTGGAGGCGGCGGTGGCGTTTGCCGAGGCGAGCCCGTTTCCGGTGCCGGAAAACGCGACCGACGATGTGTTCGCGGCGTGAGTTGGGTGGATTTTCACCGCGGAGGACGCGGAGGAGAGCGGCGCAGCCGCAATAATTTCACCACAGAGATACAGCGGCACATAGAGATGCGTCGCTCTTCCCCTCTGTGCCTCCGTGTCTCTGTGGTGAAATTTGATGGCGCTTCGCGCGGGCACCACCTCTGTGTCCTTTGCGGTAAAACAGGGTTCTTCGGAGGGGATGATGCGGGAGCTTAGCTATAGCGAGGCGGCGCTCGAGGCCGTGGCCGAGGAGATGCGGCGCGACCCGAAGATCTTCTACATGTCCACGGATGCAATCGGCGCGCTTACACAGGAGTTCGGGCCCGAGCGGATGCGGGCGACGCCGATTACCGAGGCCGCCTTTACCGGGATCGGCATCGGTGCGGCGGGGTGCGGGTTTCGGCCGATCGTCGATTGGCGGCAGGTGACGTTCTGCTTTGTCGCGATGGACCAGATCGTCAACCAGGCCGCGAAGATCCACTACATGTTCGGCGGGCAGGTCACGTTCCCGCTGCTGTTCCGCGCCGCGGTCGGCGGCGGCGGGCAGGTTGCCGCGCAGCATTCGCAATCGCCCTATTCGATGTTTATGAATGTCGCCGGGCTCAAGATGTTCCTGCCGTCGACGCCTTATGACATGAAGGGGCTGATGAAGACGGCGATCCGCGACAACAACCCGGTGATCTCGTTCGAATCGAGCCGGCTGACGGGGCGGAAGGGGCCGGTGCCGGATGACGATTATGCGATCCCGCTCGGCGTCGCCGATGTGAAGCGGGAAGGGAGCGACGTGACGGTGGTGGCGCTTGCCTGGCTCGTCCACGAGGCGCTGTCGGCGGCCGAGGAGTTGGAGCGGGAGGGCGTGTCGGTCGAGGTGGTCGATCCGCGGACGCTGGTCCCGTTGGACAGCGACACGATTCGCGCCTCGGTGCAGAAGACCGGGCGCCTCGTCATCGCCGACGAGGCCGGGCCGACCGCGGGGTTCTCGGCTGAGATCGCGGCCGTCGTCACCGAGGACGCCGCCACGTTTGCCCGGCTCAGAGCACCGGTGAAGCGGGTGTGTGCGCTGCAGGTGCCGATCCCCTACAGCCCGATCCTCGAAAACGCCGTGTTCCCCGATCGCCACCGCATCGCCGCGGGGGTGCGCGAGGTGATGGCGGGCGGAAAAGCGGCTGCGGCGTAGGCCTGTCTCCGAGCCGCCCGCCCTCTGAAACGCAAATCGGGGCCCCGGCTAGAACCGGGACCCCGTGATTGGCGCCTCGTTCGGCGAAGATCAGCCGAAGAACGAGCTGATGATGCTTGAGACCCCGATGAGATGGATCGTGGAGCCGTCGCTGAGGGTGATGACGGTGTTGCCGCTGCTGTTCTGCTGAGAGGCGATCGTGTTGGTCTCGGCCGTTCCGCTTTCGTGGATCCGGTCGCCGGTGGCCTGATTGAAGTCGGTGACCGTGTCGGAGCCGGTCGCGTTGTTGCCAGCTCCCGGCGCGAGGAACTCGGCGCCGGTGTGACCCGAGACGAAGTCGATCGTCCCGGATCCCGACCCGGCGGAGATCGTATCGCCGGTGCCGCCCCAGACCGTGTTGGCGCCGCTGCCCAGAGCCACGGTCTGGTTGCCGGCGATCGCGTTGACGGTGTCGGCGCCCGAGCCCAGGGTGATGTTGTCGCCGTTGGCACCGATGATCTGCACGGCAGCCGAGCCGCCGGTCAGTGTGTCGTTGACGCCGGCGAAGACGATCGTCGTCCCCGCGGTGTTCGTGGCAGTGATCGGGTCGGTCCCGCCGGTGAAGGTGAGGAGCGTTCCGGTGGCCGATTTGATCGTGTCGCCGGCGGCCCCGAAGACGGTCGCATTGCCGGTGCCGAGGGTGATCGTCTCGTTGCCGGCGAGCGCGTTGACCGTATCCGTGCCGGAGCCGAGCGCGATGCTGTCGCCGCTGACGCCGACAAACTTCGCCGTCCCCGAGCCGCCGGTCAGCGTGTCGCCCGCCCCGCTGTTGATCAACACCGAACCCGAGACGTCGGTCACGGTGATCGGAGTGCTGCCGCCGGTGAAGGTAACCGCGGGGCCGATGGTGTCGCCGGCCGCCCCGAAGACGGTCGCATTGCCGGTGCCGAGGGTAATGGTCTCGTTGCCGGCGAGCGCGTTGACCGTATCCGTGCCGGAGCCGAGCACGATGCTGTCGCCGCTGACGCCGACAAACCTCGCCGTCCCCGAACCGCCGGTCAGCGTGTCGCCCGCCCCGCTGTTGATCAACACCGAATCGGCGACGTCGGTCACGGTGATCGGGGTGCTGCCGCCGGTGAAAGTGACCGCTGATCCGATCGTGTCGCCGGAGGCGCCGTAAATTGTCGCGTTGCCGGTGCCGAGGGTGATCGTCTCGTTGCCGGCCAGCGCATTGACGGCTGAGTTTCCGGCCCCCAGCGTGATGTTGTCGCCGCTCGCACCGATGATCTGCGCGCTGGCCGTGCCGCCGGTCAGCGTATCGCCGGCGCCGCTGTTGATCACTACCGAACCGGCGACGTCGGTCACGGTGATCGCGTTGCTGCCCGCGTTGAAGGTCACCGCGGAGTTGATGGTGTCGCCCGCAGCGCCATAGACCGTCGCATTACCCGAGCCGACAGTGATCGTTTCGTTGCCGGCCAGCGCATTGACGGTATCGGCGGCTGAGCCAAGTGTGATGCTGTCGCCGCTGGCGCCGATGAAGCTCGCCGCTGCCGTGCCGCCGGTTAGCGAGTCGCCGGAGCCGCTGTTGATCAGCACCGCCCCCGAGGCGTCGACGGCCACGATGGAGTTGGTGCCGGCGGTGAACGCCACCAGCGTGCCGGCCGCCGAGCCGATGGTGTCGCCGGCCACGCCGAACACCGTCGCATTGCCGATGCCGAACGTGACCGTCTCGTTACCGGCGAGCGCGTTGACCGTATCCGCACCCGAGCCCAGCGTGATGTTGTCGCCGCTGGCGCCGACAAACCTTGCGGCACCCGAGCCGCCGGTCAGCGTATCTCCGGCACCGCTGTTGATCGCCACCGCCCCCGAGGCGTCGGTGACGACGATGCTGGCGCTGCCGGCGTTGAAGGTCACGAACGTATCGGTCGAGGACCCGATCGTGTCGGTGGCCGCGCCGAAGACCGTCGTGTTCGCGGTTCCCGTGACGACGTCTACATTGCCGATCAGGGCATTGATCGTGTCGTTGCCGTCGCCGCCGGTGATCGTGTCGCCGCCGCCGTTATCGGCGACAGCTATGTTGCCGTGCAGCAGGGTGAGCGAGTTGGCGCTGTTGAGCAGCGCGACGCCCTGGTAGCCCGCCGGTACGGGAAAGCTCGAACCGGTTGGGGAGAGGATGAGTTCGAGGTTGAAGTCGCCGGCGATCGGCGAAGGAAGGTTCGAGCCGTCCGGCGTCGCCACGAGGTTGATGGTCTGGGACGCCGCCGAAAAACTGAACTGTGCACCATTAACAGAAGCCATGGGGGGAGGGCCTGCTGTAATTAAGTTTAATTAACGAAGTCTCAAATGCAGATTAAATCCGAAGAGAGCAGGAACGGCAAGTTTCAAATTGCTGAAATAAGGGTTAACGGATCGGGCGCTGCGGCATTGGATCGCCGGGCAGGTGCAAAAAGAGCTAGCCGGGGCCGCCGCGAAAAAACCGTCCGGTCAACGAGTTATTGATAAGTGCCACCGTCATTTAGGATTTCGTTCCGCGCCAAAGTGCGGCAAAACGACGCAAATCCCTTCTGGATTGGCTCGTCGCGCGAAAGTTATTAGCGCACCAAAATGCCTGCAAAGCAGGCGATGTCTGCTCCAGGCCGAGAGACGGCCGGACTCCGCGTCCAATATTGGTCAATGACTTGGGCGTTTAATGTAATTGTCACGGCAGAGGCGAATGACCTCTTGCAGATAATGTGCGGCTGTCTCCTTGGCTCGGCTTGGTGACGATGCCCCTTCGGGCCGATCGCTCGCCGGCGGGGGCCGCACCTTTATCGTGATTGCGGATGGCCGTCACGCATTATCTGTCGCGGAGAGGCTTGCGCCTCCGCGCCGCGCAGGGGGCTGTCCTCGCCGGCGAGGGTACCGCCGCCGGGCGCCGTCGATTGTGGCAAACGACACCCCTACAAGCTACTCTCGAATGTGTGTCGATCCGGCGCCCCTAAACGATGCGCGGGAGGGCACGATAACCGTCACCGGGGGCAACCGCTTGAGCGACATCCAGACACAACCGGCCAAACCCTCGAGGAGGCGGGCAAAGACACCCGCGCGGCGTGTCAGGAAAGAACCGGCCCGCAAGAAATCGTCGGACATCGCGGTCAGCACGGATGCGACGGCACGGATCGTCACGTTCGCAAAGGAAGGTTCGTTCGCCGTTGCGGTGTCCCGTGGCCGGATCTCGCGGGCGGCTGCGCCCGGTGGAGCGCAGGAGGGCGCGGCACCGCTGATCTGGCTGGCGAGCCTGCCCTCGGACAGGGGGCAGCGGCCCGAGATCCTGGGGAATGGCGGCCGGCCGGAAAAATGGCTTGGAGAGGCGGGCGGGACGATCGGGGTCCACGCGAAGGGCGGCGATCGCATCATGGGACTGGTGATCGGCGCCGTGGGCAAATCGGGCTCTCCGCCGGCGATGAGCATCGAGACGCTCGACCCCGCGGAGGCCGAGGCGCGGTTCGGAGCGGCGCAAGGCCCCGCGCCGCCGTCGTCGGGCGAAGGTCCGCGGCGCGTCGCCATGCATGTCCTCGCCCATATCGAGCGCCTCGGAGACGTGCTCTACGGCGAGGCCGGCCGGATCGGCCTTCCGGAAGAGGCGAGGCGGATCGAGGGGTTCGCCATCGATATGCTGCAGGACATAGCGCCCCATCATGTGCAGTACAGAGCGATCTTTCGGGGCGGTGTCGAAGGGCCGTGGATCACGGGGCCCAATTTCTGCGGGACGCGCGGCCGCAGAGAGCCGCTGTGCGGGTTTGCCGTCCGCCTCGCGCCGCATCTGCAAGAACGGTTCTCGATAAGCTACTGCGGCGGGTTTTCCAACAGCGGCATCGGCCGGCCGTGCTCCAACGGCGAGGTTTGCCAGATGACCACCGACGACTATCTCGTGTCGATGGTGATCGAGATTTTCGACAACGAAAACCCGTCCGCGGCTGGCGATTAGGACGGCAAGGCCCGACCAGGCGGCCTGATCGGCGAGGCGCCGACGCCTTTGCGTGTGGCGTTGCGCGGGTAACTTTGGAGTTCCGGATGCCCCCCAAGTTTGGCCTTATGTACTATTCCGATACGGGGAATCTGGGCGACGAGATACAAAGCATCGCGGCTCGTCAATTTTTTCCGACAGTGGACCATTGGATAGATCGCGAACATCTGCATGAATTTTATCCGCCGAACGACGAAGGTGTTTCAATAGTACTGAACGGCTGGTTCATGCATCATGCGGAAAACTGGCCGCCGGCACCAAACATATTACCGTTGCTTATTTCATTCCATATATCTACGTGGCGTGGGGGTGGCGTTGGGCTTTGCGCCAAGGATGTGTTCCTGGAAAAGCCGTTCGCCAAATACCTTCAGGCCTTTGGCCCGGTAGGCGCCCGCGATTACGGTACCTTGAGGCTTCTGCGGGATGCCGGGATCGATTCTTATTTTTCCGGGTGCCTGTCGATGACCCTGCCGCGACCCTCAGTGCAGTCGCGCCCTGATTTGCTCGTCCTCAACGATGTTTCCGCAGAGGTGCATGCCTTTGTCGGCCGGAATACCAAAAGGGAAATCGTCGCGACCGCTCATGGCAATTTCGCGCCGAGAGACCGGGTTCGACGGTTTGAAGAAGCGGAGCGTCTCATTCAGGTATACGCGACCGCGTCGTGCGTCATAACTAGCCGCATTCACTGCGCGTTGCCCTGCCTGGCATTGGGAACTCCTGTTCTCCTGTTGCATGATGGCCATGATGAAAATCGACTCGGTGCCGGATTGGAGTTTGTTGCTCATTGCACCGAAAGCGAATTCATGAGCGGTGAAGTCGACTTCTACCTCAATGATCCAAAGCCAAATCCCGAGACCTTCAGGCCCTACCGAAATGCGTTGATCCGATCCGTCCAGGAGTTTGTAGCAGCCTCGGCAGACCATCAACGGAGCCCCGAGTTTCCGCTAACCCTGATGGACTATGCGAACGCATCAATGATTCAGCGGGAACAGCTTTCTCGCCTGGCGCTTGTCGAGCAAAAGCGACGGAATGATCTCGAGGCGAAGATCGGCGGCCTTTCGGCTCTGCTGGATCAGGCAGAGAACCGGTTGAGGGCCGGGCTCGATAATGCGGGCAGCATTTCGGACCTTATCCACGACGCCCGGAAGATAATTGCCTAGCCGGTCGCTTCTTCCGCCTCTGCGAGATATTTCTGGTAGTCGCCTATGCCGGTATTTTTTCGGGCAAACAGTTCATCCGAATGGGCAGCGGACGCCAGAATGTCCCGGTATCGGGCATCGTCGATTATCGTGGGGTTTGCCCCATCGTAGAACAAGCTTTTCCAAAGGACGCTGATCTTTCCTTTCTGTTCGAAGGCGTGCGCCGTCGTTTGGAAGAAGCATTCATCTGCGATGAAAATATCGGCGAATCCTTGGTTGAATATCGCCGTTGTCTCGTCCGAGCTGAGGATCTGGCAGAATTTTCGGCTGCACATCACCCACATCCGCCCGGCGACCAATTCGAATCGCTGGAAGAATTTTTCCCGTTCGCGCGCCCGGACCGGCGTCAATTTGTTGAAGATCAGCGTCGAGGCGTAGAAATCCTCGACTACGGAAAAACTATACCGCTCCGCCAAGGTGGTCGTGATCCTGCGGTTTTCGATCTTTTCTTCGGTGCAGACGGCCATCAAGTCCACATCGACTTGCAGGTGGGTGTCCAGTCGGAAGCTGAACAGGCGGTAGGAAGGCTCCGCCGGCTCATCGCCGATAATGAACAGCTCGGGCTTGACGACCACCTCGAAGGGGTGCGTCCATCGGGACCCGCAGAAATCGTACAACCGGAGCGCGCTCACCTGCCCGAGGAGGCGCGGTTTTGACACCAGCGGAACGTCGACTGTCGAGACAAACATCGCCTGGCGCCAACCGCGAATGTTGGCCAAGGCATAGTCTATTGCGCATAACATAGACTTGACGATAGACGGGCCTCCCCAAAGCGCCCGCGGCGCGCGCGGAACGAAAACGCCGGGGTATTCATTCTCGATGGTTTGCTTGATGCCGGGATAGTCGGTCGGATCGAGACAATCGAGCCACACCAGTATTCTGACGTCGTCGCCGTAGAGAAATTTGACCAGCTCCAGGTTCGGACGTTGTCCGGGAAGACAGGCTCCCATGACGATGAACAGGATCCGAGGCGGGTCGGCGGCGGCCATCGTCTCGTTACCGGCCATCCGAAACGATTCGACCATGACACTTAGCTGGCGGCCGTCGCGGCCGTACCCGAACGCTTCGGGGGCGGCGGCGTCGGGATGGTACAGGCGTATCTGGTTGGTGCCCGTGCAGCTGACGGCGGCCTCGGGGACCGCGAACGTGATCTCGGTGGCTTGCGGGTCAACGAGCTCGTGGTGTCCCAAGAGGAGCTCGTTGAAATAGAGGGATATCCGCTGACGCTCGACAAACCCCCGCAGGAGCAACGGCCGTACGCGAAGGCTGATCGCATAGGGGGCGGCAGTCGGTGCCGGAGGCAGCGTGATCGTGCTCTCCGTTCCTGTCGCCCACGTTCCCTCGGGCTCCGGCGCACCCCATCCGCGGCCGAGGAGCAGCATCTCGATCGGCATCGATGCGGCGGTAAAACTCGCTTCAATCATATGCCGTAAGCCCGTTCCCATGCGTAGTCAGGAGCCCCATTTTAGGGGCGATTCCGCAAGCATTTCCACGAACAAGGGTATCTCGAAGGACGGTTTGGGGTAAAACCGGACGTTGATGAAGAATTCTATACGAAGATGTATCCTGACGTGGCCACGGCGATCAGCGCGGGGCAGGTTGCCTCGGCGCACGAACACTATGTGGGTGGGCAGGGGCGCAGGCGAAGGCCGATTTGCCGATTCGGAAGAAATGACGACGTTGAAACCATGGCTAGAGGGGATAGTCAGAAGATAAGGCAAAAGTTGTTGCGGGAGCACTTTTGTAAATGAGACAGGTAGACGGCCATATCGATTTCTATGGCTATCACGATGGTGCGCACGGGTGGTTTTTGGGCGGATGGGCCAGCGGCTGGTCCACATCCGACTGGCCAGTCGCGACGGCGGCGTATTTCTCCAACGGCGAGGTCCACGGCGACGACTACCTCGCCACGCTCTATCCCCGCGCAGACCTCGGCGGCCGAGGATCCGGATTTGTGCTGTTTGTCCGCGGCGAGGAGACGCTCGCCGATTTTCAAAGGCTGGCGATAAGCTGGAACGACCAGGCCGTCGAAATCATCCCGTCGCCGCCGCCTTCGCGCCTTCGCGGACGGGCCTTGCTGGCAGCGATCCTGCCGCCGCTACACAGCCGAGATGCGGCCCCGGACCCTCAGCCGATGCTCAGGCTGGCGGCAGCCGAACACGGTGCAACGGCCCAGCCTGGACGAGGGCAGAGCCAGACGGTTGGTTCGGCGCCGCTGATCGAGCGCGCCCAGCGGTTGCTTCAGGCGGTTTTTGCCACGCCCTTTGTCGATGATGCCCTTTGTCGGCAAAATCTCGGCATTGGCAAGGGCAACATCGAGGCCGCAATTCTGTATATGCAATTGCCGCCGTTGGCACGACCGAAGATCTCTCATTTCTTCGATCCGGTATTTTATTTTGAGATATATCCGGAGTTGCGGGCGCAAGGCGAGCCATTTGATCCTTTGCTGCACTATATATTCACCGGGTGCGGGGAGGGGCGGTATCCTCATCCGCTGATCGACATCGATTACATGAAATCCGTCGATGGGTTCCTGCTCTCGTCCGAGCCGACGATTTCCGAAATTTCGGATGTGCTGCGAAAGGATCTCGTCGATCCGAGCCCGTATTTCTCGATCGAGGCGTATCGCGAGCAGGTTGCCGGGGTGTCGATCGAGGGCGGATGTCTCCACCATTATCTGTCGCAAGGGTACTTGCGCGATTTGCGCCCCAACGCGTTGCTGGACCCGGCTTGGTATTATCGACAGCTCGACGGGGTTTACGATTATTGGTCGGGGCTTCGCCATTTCATCCGCCTCGGCGACGGCGAGGGGAGGGCGCCGAGCCCTGAATTCGATTCAAAGCGGTACCTGATCGACCATCCGGATGTCGCGGCCGCCGGGACGCCTGCCCTGTGGCACTACCTGACCCGGGGATGGGAGGAACACCGCCGGCATCGGGCGCTGGCTGTGCCGCCCAGCGGAGACGATCGGCGCGCCGAGGAGACCCGGGCCGACGCGGGCGACGCGTTCGCCTCCTACAAGCGTATGCGGGAGCGCCTGGCCGATATTCGCCAGACCCAAAAGGACAGCGTATCCGTCGGTCCCTGCACGATCGAGGAATGCCCGGATGTCGCGGCGGCCGTCGCCAGCATCGAATTCCCGGCCCCGGGAAGCGAGGCCCCGACAGTCTCGATTCTCATTCCGGCTTATAACGAGAGCCGGCATACGGCCGAGTGCCTGCAGGCCATCGCGAATTCCGGCTCCAAAACGGGATACGAGGTGATCCTCGCGGATGACGCATCCCCGGAAGAGGCGGTGCGGTTATTCTCCAGGATCAGCAACATCACCGTGATCCGCCATCCGCAGAACCTGGGGTTTTTGAGAAATTGCAACGCCGCGCTGGGGGCTTGCCGGGGCAAGTACCTCCTACTGCTCAATAACGATGCGCAGCTCATGCCCGGAGCGCTCGACGCCATGGTCAAGGTGCTGGAGGAGGACCCGGAGGTGGCGGCCGTGGGCCCCAAAATCCTGTATCCGAACGGGCGCCTGCAGGAAGCGGGGTGTGCGGTCAATCGCGACGGCGTCAGCACGATGGTGGGTCTTTTCGGCGACCCAGACGAGCCGGCGTTCAATTACGACCGCGACGTCCACTATTGCTCGGGCGCCGCGCTGCTGGTGCGGCGAAGCGCGATCGGAGACGAGTTGTTCGACGAAACCTTCGCGCCGGCCTATTGCGAGGATGTCGACCTGTGCCTCCAGCTCTTATCGGCGGGCTGGCGGGTCGTCTATTGTCACGCCGCGACGGTCGTTCACCACCTCAGCGTGTCGATGAACCAGCAGTCAGTCATGCGCCGCCTGCAACGGGTCGCGAAGAACCAGCATAAGCTGACACAGAAATGGACCGAGTTTCTCGCGGGCCTCAACTCGGCCCGAGTGATCGCTTTTTATCTGCCGCAATATCATGCGACGCCCGAAAACGATTATTACTGGGGACAGGGGTTTACGGAGTGGACGAACGTGACGAAGGCCACTCCGGCCTATTCGGGACACTACCAGCCGCACCTGCCGTCCGATCTCGGCTTTTATGATCTGCGGCTGAAGGAGACCTTCGTCCGCCAGGCAGAGTTGGCGCGGCGGTACGGCATCGCCGGATTTTGCGTCTACTATTACAATTTCGGCGATCGGCGCGCGCTCGACCAGGCCTTTGAGGCCGCGCTTGCGGATCCGTCGGTGGATTTTCCGTTCTGCGTGTGCTGGGCCAACGAAAACTGGACCCGGCATTGGGATGGCGGCAGCCGCGAGATCATCTTCGAGCAGAAATACGACGAGACGACGCTAAGGGCGATCGTCGAGGACGTGGTGCGCTATGCCGGCGATCCGCGGTACATCCGGGTCAACGGCAAGCCGCTGTTTCTGGTCTATCGGCCGACCTTGATCCCCGATCCGCAAGCCTTCGCCCACTCCTGCCGAGGCGCATTCCGCGACGCGGGGTTCCCGGGGGTCCAGCTCGTCTATGTCGAGAGCATGGAGATCGCCAAAGAGGGGCTGCCGCCTTCCGAGATCGGGTTCGACGCGTCGGTGGAGTTTCCTCCGCACGGTCAAGCCATTCGCTATGACGAAAAGATCGACATCTTCCGCGAGGGGTTCGAGGGGCAGGTGTACGATTACGAGGCGACCGTGCTCGCCTCGCTCACCCAACCGCGACCCGGTTATACACGGTACCCGACGGTTTTCCCGAACTGGGACAACACCCCGCGCCAGCCTGCGCGCGGCGACAGCTTTATGAGGGCGACCCCTGGCGTGTTCCAGGCCTATGTCGAGGAAAAACTCGAGCAGGCGTGTCAGTTCCTGGTCGGTGAAGAACGGCTGCTCTTCGTCAACGCGTGGAATGAATGGGCGGAAGGGGCGCACCTGGAGCCCGATCGCAAATTCGGTCACCAATGGCTCGAAGCCATCCGCAGCGCCCTGCTGACCAAATCGCTGATGTAGACGGCGGCCCGCACCGCAAGTCAGGAACGAAGATGAGTGTCACAATGCGCGCCGCCCCGGTGACCCTTGTCGGACATCCGTACGCGACCGTGGGGATGGGCGAACAGCTACGGTCTCATATCGCCGCCTGCAAGAGCGTCCATCTCGAACATGGCGTGGTCGATATCTTCCGGCACTCGGCCCGGGCCGACCCGGATCACCGCCGCCTGGTCGACGCGATCGAAACCGACGAGCCCCCCGGGGGAATCCGTATTTTTCACATCAACGGCGACGAGGTCAAACCCGTCCTGGAGGCGTTCGCCGCGCGGAAGGGCAAGTTTGCCGACGGGTACAACATCATCGTCCCGGCCTGGGAGTTGCCGCAGTATCCCGCCGTATGGGCCGAGCAGCTGAAGAAATTCGACGAGGTGTGGGCGCTATCCCATTTTCTGTCCAACAGCCTGGCGGATGCCGGGATCGCCAGCACTTACGTCGGCCAGGCCGTCGAAGTCCCTACCGGATATTTTCTGCCGCGCAGGTACTTCGGCCTGAGGGAATCGGCGTTTGTCATCCTGCATTTTCTCGATCTGTCGTCCTACGCGACGCGGAAGAACCCGGAGGCGGTCCTGCGGCTGTTCGAGGCCCTTCGCAAGCGGCACGAATTTGCCGATATCCAACTGGTTCTGAAGGCGAAGAGAGGCGACGGGGACGCTGCCGACTGGCTGGATCCGTTCCGCGAGCGGCTGCCGGGAGCGGTGTTCCTGTCGCAGCCGATGAGCTCGCTCGAGACGCGCAGCCTCGTCAATTGCTGCGACTGCTTTGCATCGCTGCACCGCGCCGAGGGCTTTGGCCGCGGCACCGGCGAGGCGATGTACCTCGGACGACTGGCGCTGGCGACCGGCTGGTCCGGCAATCTCGACTATATGACGGCCGACAATTCCCTTCTCGTCGACTATCGACTCGTGCCGGTCGGCGCCGAGCAGTACCCGCATGGCGAGGGCCAAAGCTGGGCCGAGCCGAACCTCGCCCATGCGTTCGAGCTCCTGAACCGCGTCATCTCCGACCGCCCAAGCGCAGCGGAGCTCGCCCGGCGCGGGCGGCGCGACATCAGACTGGGGTACAGCTTCCGGGCGGTCGGCCTGAGGATCCTCGACCGGATCGGCGAGATCGAGGCCGGCTTCAACCTAGCCCGCGAGCCGCGGGAAACCGCGAATGACGCCGACGCGGTGGGCACGCCGCCGCCGCAGGGACCATCTGCGGCAACCACAGACGGGTGAGGCGCCGCCGGGTCGGCCTGGCCGGACGTTATGCGCGCCGAATGTCGAGCGCCAGCAAGCGGTTACAGATATCGTAGACGGAGGCCGGCTTCAGCTCGGTGAGGCAGGCGAGACCGCGCCAGCATTGCGCCGCGTCCGACAGGTAGCACGGACTGCAGATCATGTCGCGCCGGATCGCCACGGCATAAGGCCCGCTGGGCCCCCATTCGCGCGCATCGACGGTGCCGGCGTGTACCCCGACGGTCGCGATGCCGAGGCCGGCGGCGATGTGCTTGGGGCCGCTGTCATTGCCGACGAACAGGGCCGCGGTCGCCAGGAAATCGGGGAGCTCGGCAAGGCCGAGGTCGCCGATCAGCGAGCGCACCAGCGCCGGCCGCTCCAGTTTCGCCATGATCTGCTCGGCGACCGGTGCCTCGTCCTGGCTGCCGATCAAGGCGATGTCGACATCGTGGGTCGCGAGGAGCTGATCGATCAGCGTCGCAAAATGTTCTGCCGGCCATTGCTTGATGGCGGTACCGGCGCCGGGATGGACGACGACGAGGCGGCCTGCTCTCTGATGCGGTTTTGCCGTTCCGGCCGGGGCGTGCGCGCGCAGCGTCGCCTCGTTCGGCTCGGCGGCGGTGGCGATCGCATCGACGAGGCCCAGCAGATCGTCACTGACATGCGAGCGCTTGCGCAGCCGCGCCGGGTCGCCCTCCCAATCCTTGACGACGTCCAGCCACGGGAACTGGCGATCGTGATCGAACCCAGCAAGCCAGCGCGCGCCGGCGAGCTGCAGGATCGGCCGCGTCTCCGGCCATTTGCGGAAATCAACGGCGAGATCGAAGCGAAACGGTTCGAGCCGCTGGCGCAGGTCGGCGAATTCCTCCTCCGTCAGCACGCGCTGGCCGAGACCGGAGCGGCTGTGGAAAAACTCGAATTCGATCAGCTCGACGATTTCCGGCACAAAGCCGGTAAAGGCGCCCGTCCCCGGTGCGGCGAGCAGGTGGAGGCGGGCTCGCGGAAAGTTGCGCTGCAACCGCCGCAGCGCCGGAATCGCGGTGATGAAGTCGCCGATATGGTCGAGTTTGACCACCAGGATGTTGCGGATCGATGCGCGGTCGAACATCGGCCGCAGCGCATAGACCAGCTCCACCGGCTCCGGCTCGTCGACGTAATAATCCTGGTCGCGGCTCAGATACGGGTGGTGAAACGGATCGCCGGCATCGAGGCGGCGGCGCCAGCGGGCGGCAAAGGCCGCGGTGTCGAAGTCCTCTCCGAGCCGATGGCGGCTGGCTTCCTCATGGTGGATCAGCGTGGCATGCGGCGTGTACACGACGAGCTTGCCGCGTTCCCCGCTGCGCAGGCAGAAATCGACATCGTTGTTGATGATCGTGTGCTTCTCGTCGAAGCCGCCCATCGCGTCGAACTCTGCGCGGCGCACCATCATGCAGGCGCCGGTGACCATCGTGACGTTGCGCTCGCTCTGCGCCAGCCCGAAATAGCCGGGGTCGGCCTCCGCCGCGAAACGAAACGCGTGGCGACCGCCCTGCGGCGTCCAGAACATGCCTGCGTGCTGAACCTTGCGGTCGGGGTAGAGGAGCCGGGCGCCGACGACGCCGACCTCCGGCCGCTGCGCATGCTCGACCAGCGCGGTGAGCCAACCCGGCTCGATGATCTCGATGTCGTCGTTGAGGAAGAGGAGATACTGGCCGCGGGCCTTCTTGGCGGCGAGGTTGTTGAAGCGCGACCAATTGAACGGCCGCTTTGCGGTGACCACCGTGTCGGCGTTCTCGCGCAGCCACGCCTTTGCCTCCGGATCCGACGGCGGGATGTTCTCGACGCAGATGATCTCGAAGTTGCGGTATGCGGTCCCGGCACGCAGGGTATCGATACAGGTCCTGATCAACCCGCCGGCCGCGCAGGTCGGGATGATGATCGAAACCAGCGCCTCGGTGTCGACGGCGCGCTTTACGCGATAATGGCCCGGCCCGCAGCCGTCCAGCACCTCGCCGGCGATGCCGCGCCGCGCCAGCGCCCGCCCCAGCGCGGCGGCTTCCTGCCGGGGGTGATCGAGCTGCCAGCGGCCGCGCTGGCACAGCACCTTCGGGACGTGATGGATGCCCGACGTGGTCTCGGCGCAGCGCAGAACGAGATCGTAATCGCCGTATTGCAGCCACTCGGCGAGGGTCGTGCGCGCGCGCTGGAAGACGCTCGTCAGCGCGCACCAGAACCGGCCGATATAGTTGGTCGCCGTCAGCAGGTCGGGCGACCATTGCGGTTTCAGAAACGCCTGCGCCCGGCCGCTCTCGTCGATCATCCGGCGCTCGTCGCTGTAGAAAAGCTCGGCTTCGGCGTTGAGGCCCGAGGCGACGGCCATTTCGAGGAGGGCGTCGCAGCCGAGCGCGTCGCCGGCGAGCAGGGCGCCGATGAGATCCGGTTTTCGGCGGTCCGCGCGCAAGGCCGCCAGGGCAATGAGCGGCGTGGAAACCGGCGCGTCGAGACCGATGTCGACGCGGTCGGCGACATCGCCGAAGCCTTCGAGCAGGCGCGCGGCGCAGCCCTCCGGCACCACTCGACCGCGCCGCACCACCGTGACGTGCCACTCGGCGTACGCCTGGTCGCGCAAGCTCGCCAATGTCCGCCGCGCCGACGCGATCTCGGCGTCGACCTCGCCGATGCCCAGCAGCACGCCAAAGTGCGGCCGCCAGTCGAGCCCTGACAGGATCCCTTGGGTCAATTGCACTTCGGCGAGCGACATCTTGCGGCGCACCACCAACGGGCCGTCGAGCGCGAACTCGTCGACCTGGATCGCGAAGCTCTCCTCGGCGCACACGCCGGCCGCATTCCGAGCCTGAACCACGACCCGGTGGCGGCCGTTGCCGATCGCGCCGGCCGGAACGATCAAACCGAAGCCGCTTTGGTCCGACCCGGCCCAGTCGCGGAAGTTTTCCGCGACGTCCCGGCGCCGGATCCCGTAAAAGGCCTCGCCGAGCTGTTCCCCATCGACGGCGACGCTCACCGACTTGACGGGGTCGGGGGCCACGGCCCAGCCCTCGATAAGCAGCGAACTGCGGACGATTTCGAGCGCGACGCCTCCGGAAGTCACGGGCCGGTCGAGGCGAAGCTGTGCGGTCCGCGTGGTCGGTGCAGCCTTTGCGGCGCGGGCGTGCCGTGCGCGCGGCACGCGGGGACGCGGGGCGGGAGAGGCGTCGGCGGCGATCGCCGGCTCCTGCGGGCGACGCGGTTGCGAAGACGATCGGCGGCTACGCACCGCGGTCCCCGACCTCCCGACGCGCTGGCGCCGCGGTAACGTGCGGGCGTGCCCGCGCCGCTCTAGCGGCTCGTGTGGATACCGCCTCGTCTCTACCGGAAGCCGACCGTTCGGGCCCCGCCTCTTTCATTGCCGCCTTGAAGATTTGAATTAACTGCCGCTATCTAGCAGAGCGCCGGCCGATCATACAACGAGCCGGTATCGCGCGATTTCGTAATCAGTCGATTACCTGTTTCGCGCGAGGCAAATTCTCCGCGCGAGGCAAATATTCCAAATGGGCACGGCTCCCGAGGTGCGGCGCTCCAAATGGTTTGCGGCGCGAATGAAACCGGCGAGAGCACGCGGCTCCCGCCGATTTTGATTCGGCGACGATGCCTCCCCGCATCTATTGGAAGAATGACGCGTTGACTTGCGAGATGCCGACCAGCGTGAACTGCGGCCCGCCGATAAGCTGGATGACGGCGTTGCCGTGGGTGTCGGTCGACTGTGTTGCGACGATCGTCGCGATCTGTTGCGAGGTCTCGCCGGTGATGCGGTCGCCGGTCGCCTGGCTGAAGTTGTAGACCGTATCGGCGCCGAGGTTGTCGTTGCTCCCGGCCGCGATGAACTCGGCGCCGCCATGGCCGCCGATCAGGTCGATATAGCCCGACCCGGCACCGGCGGTGATCGTGTCGGCTCCTCCGCCGAAAACCGTATCGGCGCCGCTGCCGAGAGTGACGCTTTCGCCGCCGGCCATCGCGTTCGCCGTCGCGGCTCCAGACCCCAGCGAGATGTGGTCGTCGACCGCTCCCACGATCGTCGCCGCCGCGGCCCCGCCGCTGATCGTGTCGTTGACGCCGCTCGTGATCTGGTCGGCCCCTCCGGCGGAGCCGATCGCGATCGACATTCCACCGGCCGAGCCGTCGATATAATCGTTGCCGGAGCCGCCGGTGATCGTGTCGCTGGCGCCGCCGAAGACCGTGTCGTTGCCGCTTCCGAGCGTCACTAGCTGGTTGCCCGCGAGGACGTTGATCGACGCGGTGCCCGAACCTGCGGTGATCGTGTCCGCGCCAAACCCGATGACCACGGCATTCGAGGCGCCGGTGTTGATCTGGTCGCCGACGCTCCCGAACACGCTGTCCATGCCGGTTCCCAGGGTCACAACCTCGTTTCCCGCCATGGCGTTGATCGAAGTCGTGCCGGACCCGGTGGTGAGGTTGTCGCCGGAAGCGCCGATGATGGTCGCGCTCGCCGCGCCGCCGAGGATGGTGTCGGACACGCCGCTGTTGATGAGGTCGGCGCCGCCGGTCGAGCCGACGGTGATCACCATGTTGCCGAGGCTGCCGTCGATGTATTCGCTGCCGGACCCGCCCTCGATCGTGTCGCCGACGCCGCCGAAAACGGTGTCGGCGCCGCTTCCCAATACAACGAGCTGGAAGCCCTCGATCACGTTGATCCGCTGGGAGCCGCTGCCGGCGTCGATCGTATCCGCGCCGAGGCCGATGACAACGCCGTCGGAGGCACCTGTCGAGATCGTATCGCCGGCGCCGCTGAATACTGTTCCGTCACCGGTTCCTAGCGACACCAGCTCTCCGCCGGCCAGGGCGTTGATGACCGCGGCGCCGGTTCCGGTCGTGATGTTGTCGCCGGCGCCGCCAATGATCGTCGAGTCTGCGGCGCCGCCTTCGATCGTGTCGTCGAGACCGCTCATGATGAATTCGGAGCCGCCGTCCGTTCCGATGACGATCAACTCGTCGCCTGCGGATCCATCGATGTACGCGGCCCCCGAGCCGCCGGTGATCGTGTCGCCGACACCGCCGAATACGGTATCGGCCCCGGTCCCCAGCGTGATGCTCTGGCTGCCCGTCGCGGCGTTGACGGAGTTCGAGCCGGAGCCGGTCGAGATCGTGTCATTGGCGGAGCCGATGATCGTGTCGTCGCCGCCGATGCCGGAGATGGTGTCGCCCGCGCCGCCGAGGATGAAATCGGACCCGCCCGCGAGCGCGCCGAAGATCTCGACGTCGCCGGCGGTGGCATCGATGTAGTACGAGCCGGCTCCGCCGATGATAGTGTCTCCGGGACCACCGAACACCGTGTCGGCACCGCTGCCCAGCGTGATCAGCTGGTCGCCCTTCATGCCGTTGATCAATGTATCGCTGGAATCGGCGGCCATCGCGGTGTGGGGTTGGCCGACGATGTCGCCGCTGACCGGCGTGACAGACCCGGTCGTGACGGTGCCGTCATAGCCGAGGGCGTCCATAAGCCCGATGTCGCCGGTGGAGACGTCGTATTCATGACCAGGGGTCATGAAGGTGTCGTAGGCGTCGTAGGTGTAGCCCGCCCAATCGCTCGGATCGAAACCGCTGACGCCGTTGAAGGTGTTGACGTTGGTGACGCCGCCGTCGGGCGAGAAATAGCTGTTGGCCCCGGGGGTCAGATCGTGGACGCCGGGCGCCGAATACCGAAACAGGTCGAATGGCGTGTAGGTGCCGCCTTGTCCATCGTCGAGGTCGCGCCCCAAAGCATGGGAGATTTCGTGCTCGGCGATCGCGAGGAAGTCGTAGTCGCCCGGCACCGCTTGGTTGTTTGGATCAAATGTATAGGACAGGCTGCTGTTGAACCCGATATAGCCGTCGATGCCGTTTGCATTGGGGCTCACCAGGCCCAAGGCCTTGGCCTCGGCGGTGGCCATGACAAACTGGCCGCCATTTGTCGGATCCGGGCCCGATAGGGCCGCCGCAAGCGTGGTGTTGCCGGCCGCCAGCGCGCTCGAGGTCAGCGCCGCTTGGACCTGGGCATAGGAGTAGGGACCGGTCTGGGTCGGGATAGTCTCGCCGAGCGCGCCCGGGGCCAATGCCTTCCCATCGATTTCGCCCCACCCGACTTGCAGATTTATCGTGATCGGGACGTCGAAGGTGCTCTCGTAGAACTGGACGGCTTGGTCGAAGGCCGCGACAAATCCCGCCGGGGCATTGGCGACCCTGGAATCGAAAGTGACGTTAATCGTCAGCCCGGTGCCGCTCATCGCCGGGCTCCCGTCGCCTGGCTTGTCGAGCGACCGCCAAATGCGGGGGAGGATTTGTCGGATTCAGTCCCACTCGAACGCGACCCAAAGCAAACTAAGTATCGGCGCATCTTCCTGCCTCGTCGGGGGGCCGTCGGGACAAGTCGACGGCCTAATGCGAACGCAGGCGAAGATGGTGAAGAAAGCTAAAAGTAAGGTTAATTGGAAAATAATCAGAAGAAAATTTAGATAAAATGTTTCATATGTTGGAGTGCGTGGATATTAATGAACAGTTGTTTGTTTATAAGTAAAATACGCGATAAATATTCGGCATACTTTCGTATCCGAGCCGAGCCACGAGATGGGGAATTGCAAGCTGCCGTGGGATGCTCAATGGCGCTCAGTCTCCCCCAGTGGCCAGATCCCCCAGTCAACGCGATCAGTTCACCCGATCAAGGGTTTACGTTCCACTCCCGGGTGGGGAATCGGCTGGTTGGTTACGCCCGCCTCGATCGCGGTCGGCTACGAGCGTGTGCGGGAGGCCTTTGCGGCCGCGCTGGGTTCGCAATCGGCGGCCGGGCGCCCGCACACGACGGGGCCTCGGCCAGGGCGTAAGGCCGGGCCCTCGTTTCCGGTTGCCGGCGGGGCGGCAAGGCGTAGAGTCTCTACCGCCCGCAGCGAGGGAGCGACCAGGATGAGCGACGGCCCGCAGATCTACGGCTATCACGCGCATGTCTATTACGACGCCGGCACCCTGCCCGCGGCCGAGCGGGTGCATCGGGGGCTGTCCGCCAATTTCCCGATCGAGATGGGCCAATTCAGCGGTGCCGAAATCGGCCCGCACCCGGTGCCGCAATTTCAGATCATCTTCACGGTCGCCCAGTTCCAAGACGTCGTGCCGTGGCTGATGGTCAACCGCGAGGGGCTCGACATCCTCGTCCACCCGCTGACCGACGACATGGTCGACGACCACTCGGTCTATGCGCTGTGGCTCGGCGCGCCGATCGCCTTGAAGCTCCACACGATGCAGCGCCGCGGTTATCGCGACGCGCTCCTGCCGAAGGCGGCGTGACTTGGGCATCCTTTATGAAAAGCGCGACGGCGTCGCCTACATCACGCTGAACAACCCGGAAAAGGCGAACATCTTCGACAAGCAGACCTCGGACGAGATCTCCGAGGCGTGGATCGATTTGTGGGAAGACCGCAAGATCCGCTGCGCGATCCTGACCGGCGCCGGCGAACGCCATTTCTGCGGCGGGCACAATCTCGCGCCGCGCCAGGGGGTGACGCAGGAGGAGCGCGAATACCTCCGCACAAACCGTATCTTCTGGCCGCTTGCCGGCACCGTGCACGGGCAGAAGACCGGCGTCGACGGCCGTATGGGCGATCACTACCCGCGGGTGTGGAAGCCGGTGATTGCCGCGGTCAACGGCTGGGCGGCGGGGGCGGGGCTTTATGTGTTGCTGTCCTCGACCGACATCCGCATCGCCAGCCGCGAGCACGCCCGGTTCAAGTTTGCGCTGACGACGCAGGGCTGGCTCGGCCACGGGCCGGGCGCGAGCCTCCTGATCAAACAGCTCCGCTATATCGACGCGATGAAGATGCTGCTGACCGACGACCCGGTCGACGCCGAGGAGGCACTGCGGATCGGGCTCATCAACGAGGTCGTGCCGCATGCCGAATTGATGGCGAGGGCCGAGACGATCGCGCGCCACATCTGCTCGATGCCGCCGGTCGCGCTCCGGATGATGAAGGAATTCGTCGTGCGGTTCGGCGATCCCCCGACCGACCAGGCCTGGCACGTGCAGAACCTGATCAACAACCTGCTGATCCAGGTGACGACCGACGGCGAGGAAGGGCGCGAGGCCTTCAACGCCAAGCGCAAGCCCAACTTCACCGGGGCGCTGCGGAAGCGTGGCGAGCCTTGGGCGGAGCCTTCGGAGGAAGACGCCGAGCGGTTGGACGAGATCTATCGGAGCGGGGAGTTTTAGGTTCCCCGCCGTGCTGGCGATCAACTCTGCAACCCACCCGAGACCGGGATCATGGCCGCGGCGCTGAAGCGCATCAAAAACGCACGGCTCTACCTGATCCCCGCCAGCACCGAGACGCGCGGCCACGGCACGACCGCAATGGCGAAATTGTGGAAGGACCAGCTCGGGCCGTTCCTGGCGGGCGTGCCGGAACGGCGGATGTAGTAAAGGAGCGCTGGCGTCTCGCCCGCATCCCAAAAAGAGCGGGCAGCCGTTCGACAAGCTCAGGAGCCCGCGCCCCCGCACGGCTACTTCAGCGCTGCCGCCCCCGCCGCGGCGCAATCCTCGTCTTCCTGCGAGGTGCCGCCGCCGACGCCGCAGGCGCCGACGAGGATGCCGTTGCGGTAGAGCGGCACGGCGCCCTGGCCCATGATCATATGGCCGCCCTCGGCAACGGCGATGCCGCGCGGGGTCGGCTGGTCGGCGCGCGCCGCCATGACGCCGCTGGGCCGGCCGAATGCCGCCGAGGCGACCGCCTTGCCCTGGCTGCCGTAGACGCCGGCCCAGATCGCGCCATCCATGCGCTGCAGCGCGACGAGCCGGCCGCCTTCGTCGACGACCGCCGCGGTCACCTTGATGTTGAGCTCCTCGGCCTTGGCGAGGGTGGCGCGCAGGACGCGGTTGGCCTGGTTGAGGGTGATGGGCATCGGGGTTTCCTCCGGTAGTCGAGTGCGCGAAGCCTAACCCAACGCGCCGGTTTGGCGCAGCGCGGCGATCTCCTGGGGTGAAAGCCCGAGGACCTCCGCCAGCACCGCGTCGGTGTCGGCGCCGAGGCCCGGCGCAGGGCCGGTGGCGCGGCCGAGGGTCGAGCGCCACGGCAAGCCGGGGAGCGCGCCGCCGTCGTGGGCGTCCCAAAAGCCGCGGGCGCGCAGGTGCTCGCTGGCGGCGAGGGCGGATGAGTCGGCGAGCACCGCGTGGGGCACGCCGGCGGCGCGCAAGGTCGCCGCGGCCTCGCCGGCCGACAGGTGCGAGGCCCAGCCGCTCAACACGCCGTCGATGCCGCCGCGCCGCTCATTGCGCTGGCGCGGGCCCCATTCGGCGAGATGCGCCATCGCCGGGATCGCGCCACAGAGGGCGTGCCACTCGTCCTCGGTGGTCACGGCAAGGGCGATCCAGGAATCGTCGCCGGCACAACGATAGGCGCCGTGCGGGACGAAGCGGGCGGAGCGGTTGCCCTGCGGCTTCGGCGCCTTGCCGAGCTGTGTCGCGAGCAAAGGCTCGGCCATCGTGTAGAGAAGGGCCTCGATCATCGAGAAATCGACGCGCGCGACCGTGCCCTCGCGGCGGCGGTGCCACAAGGCGGCGGCGGTGATCGTGGCCAGCATCAGCCCGCACATCGGGTCGAGCCAGGCAAACCCGACGCGGGGCGGAACGCCCGGATGGCGGTTGAGCCCGGCGAACCCGGCATAGCACTGGAGGAGCGTACCATAGGCCACGGCCTGCCGCTCGGGCCCGGTGCGGCCGAGGCCGGAGGCGGAGACGTAGATCAGGTTCGGGTTGACCGCGCGCAGCGCCTCGGCGCCGAGGCCGAGCCTATCCATGACGCCGGTCGCGAAATTCTCGATCAGCACATCGGATCTGGCGGCCAGGGCGCGGGCGGTTTCGACGGCTTCGGGCTGCTTCAGGTCTAGGACGATGGCCTTCTTGGCCTGGCCCAGCACGGTGTGAAGCTCGCTCGTGCGGCCCGGGTCGCCGCGGCCCGGCGCCTCGATCTTGATGATTTCGGCGCCCATCGCGGCGAGATACCGCGTCGTCGTCGGCCCGGCGATGACCCAGCTGAAATCGAGAACCCGGACGCCGCCGAGCGGCAGTTTCCCGCGGGACGCTGTGGATTTCGAGCCGGGGGACATGGTCAACCCGAACGGGGCGCTCGGCGCCTTGACGGTTTTGCCGGCGATCGCCACGGGGCGGTAGAAGTGCCGGTGCGCGAGCTGCGGCGAGGCGAGCTGTTCTTCGGGCTCGCGCAGCGGGAAGCTCGGAACATGGGCTTCCTGGGCCTGGTCGGCGATCCACTGCTTGTCGTGCTGGCGGCTCCACTCGGACATGAGCGCGTGCAGAGCGTCGAAATTGGCGGCGCGGTCGGGCTTGGTCGCAAAACGCGGCTCGGCGCCCCAGGCGGGGGAGCCCATGACCGTGAGCCAGGCGGCCCATTGCCGGTCCTCGCGCGGCGAGATCGCGGCGTAGCCGTCGCGCGCCGGGAGGATGCACACGGTCGCGCCGTTGCCGTCGCCGACGCGCTTGCGCGGCCGACTCGGCTTGCCGAGACCGGCGCGGGCGAGCTCGGTCATCGCCATCGTCGCCAGCGCCTCTTCGATCGAGACGTCGACGATGGCGCCTGGATGGGACGAAAGAAGCGCGTGCATCGCGGCGCAGGCGGCGGCGATCCCTCCGATAAATGCCGACTGCTCACCGACCGGCCGCATCGGCGGCTCGGCGAGGTCGTCAACCTGACCGGTCAAGAGATGGGCGATACCGCTCGCGTAGAGGAGAGTGAGGTCGGTCCCCGGCGCGTCAGCCTTGGGGCCGGTCTGGCCGTAAGGCGAGATCAGCGCAAGCACCGCGTGCTGATTGGCCCGTCGCAGACTGTCGGGGTCGTGGCCGCGTTTCGCGAGCGCCGCCGGGTTGCCTTCGGCGATGATCAGATCGGCGGCGGCGAGCGCGTCGGGCGGGGCTGGCGGCTTGCCGTGGTTCAGGTATTCGGCGAGCGGGGTCGAATGGTCGGCCCGGATCGTCACGACCGCGGCGCCGATATCGGCGAAAAGACGGCCGCAGACCGCGGCGGCGAGGCCGTCGCCGAGCTGGACGATGTTGATTCCGCCGAGCAATGTCATCTTGTGCCCGTGGGGGCGCAGGCGCGGATCACCGCCTCGAAAGTCGCCTTCGACGAGGGGCCGCGGGCGTAGGGGCTCAGCACCGGGACGTCGATGCCCGAGGCGCGGTATTCCTCGATCCGCTCGCGGCATTGCGCCGGGGTGCCGGCGATACTGGTCGCGTCGATCATGCGGTCGCTCGTAGCACGCTCGGCGGCCTCGCGGTCGCCTCGGGCGAAAGCCTCCGCGATCGCGGCGGCCTCTTCGGCAAAGCCGTGCTCGGCCATCAGCTTGTTGTAGCGCGGGAAAAATCCGGCATAGAAGGCGAGGCCGGGGCGGAGCTGGGCGAGCGCTTCTTGCTTTGTGTCGGCGACGATCGTGGGCAGCAGCGTGACGATCGTGATGGCCGCCGGGTCGCGGCCGGCGGTGCGGGCGCCCTCGCTGAGCTGAGCGCGGATCTCGGGTGCGGTCTTGACCGTGCTGCGGGTCAGGATGATCCCATCGGCGATCTCGCCGCACAGCGCGACCATCTTCGGGAACACCGCGGAAATGTAGATCGGCAGGGCTGGCCGATGGGGTTTGAACCAGAGCTCGAAGTTCTCGATGCTAAAGGTCTCACCGGTATAGGTGGCGCGGGCGTCGCGGAGCAGGTTGCGGATCAGCTCGACCGTCTCGCGGGTGCGGGTCAGCGGTTTGCCGTAGGGGACGCCGTGCTCACCCTCGACCTGCACCCGATGGCTCGACCCGACACCGAGGATGTGGCGGCCTGCCGAGACGTCGTCGACCGTCGCCGCGGCCATCGCGATCGTCGGCGCGGTGCGGACAAAGACGCTGGTGATGCCGGTGCCGAGGATGATCCGCTTCGATTGCAGCGCGGCGGCGGCGAGCACGGCGAACTGGTCCCCGCCGTGGCCCTCCGCGACCCAAGCCGATTCATACCCGAGGGAGTCGGCGAGGCCGATCAGGGACGCGATCTCCGCCGGCGAGGGGCCGCCGGAAAAGGCCATGCCGAGGCGGGCGGTCATGGGATTTCTCCCTCTCCGCCCGTTGGGGGGAGAGGGCCGAGGTGAAGTGGGAATCCTCGGCGTCTGCCCACCTCACCTTCCCATCGCTGAGCGGGCCCCGTCCTCTCCCCCCAATGGGCGGAGAGGACGAATTCCACGGCCGCCATCAGTCGTTCGCCGCGTCCAGCGTCGGCAACCGATACCGGTCTTCGGGGTCGTTCCAGCCTTTGAAGTTGGGTTTGCGCTTTTCGGCGAAGGCGGCGCGCGATTCCATCAGGTCGTTCTTGTCGCCGTGCTCGTGGAGGAGGGCGGCGAGGCGCTGCTGGTCGCCAGTCGGCGAGGGACGCATCTGGCGCATCATGTGGACCGTGTTGACGCGCGAGGCGGGCGGCAGGGTCAGCAGGTGCTCGGCCATTTTCATCGCTTCGGGGATGAGCTGGTCGGGCTCGACGAGGCGATTGATGAAGCCGATGTCGTAGAAGCGCTCGGCGGTGAAGCGGAAACCGAGGGCCATCTCCATCGCGATCGGGTAGGGCACGTTGGCGAGGTGGCCGTGGTTGTAGCCGCCGAGGAGCCAGCGCTTCGCCTCGGACACCTCGAAGACCGCACCCTTGGCGGCGACGCGGAGGTCGGTGCGCTCGACGAGCATAAAGCCGCCGCCCATCGCATAGCCGTTGACCGCGGCGATGACCGGCTTTTCGAGCGCGCCGGACATGAAGGGGTCCTCGATCGACGGGCGGCGGCCGCCCGGCGCGCCGTCCTGCAGCGATTGCTTCATGTCCTCGCCGGCACAAAAGCCGCGGCCGGTGCCGGTGAAGATCGCGACCTCGAGGTGGGGGCTCTTGCGGAACTCGGTCCAGGTCTCGGCCAGCATCTGGCGCATCTCGGCGTTGAGCGCGTTGAGGCTGTCCGGGCGGTTCATCCGCACGATCAGGATCTGGCCGTGGGTTTCGGTTTCGACGACAGGCATTGGGGGCTCCTTTAGCGGGCGAGATGGGCGCCGCGGCGGCGGTAGAGCTCGTCATCGGCATAGCCCATCGTCTCGGGGCGGCCGCGGCCGAGCATGACCTGAAAATAGACGGGTTCGAGGCTCTCGTTCTGGTAGCCGTGGATGACGCCGGGCGGGCAGGCGATGCACTCCCACGGGCCGAGCCGGCGGGTCACGCGGGTACCGGCCTCGTCCTCGACAAAGACGGTGAGGTAGCCCTGGAGGACGAAGAATACTTCCTCGACCTCATGCGTGTGCGCGGCATTGCCCTCGCCGGGCGGGACGAACATGACGCTGAGGGTAAAGGCGCGGGCCGGGATGACGCTCGGGTCGTCGTGCTTGCCCGAGCCGCCGGCGCCGATAAAGCGGTGCTGGGCCCGGCGGTAGCCGTCGATCCTCGCATCCTCGAAGGCCTCCCAATCCGGCGTCTTCTCGCGGAACCGGCCGATATGGCGCTCGGCGATGTCCTCGAGGGTCAGCTCCGCGATGTCGGGCGGTATCGGATGCCGGCGGGTCGCCATAACCACTCCTGTTCCCTTACCCGCCGATGCAAGCGCCCCCACCCGCGCCTGTCAACCATGCCGCCAAGCCCGGTTGACCGCGGGGCGGGAAGGACGGATCGTTTCGTGTCCTCACAGGAGATGCGCGATGGCCCTCGATTTGTTGATTCGCAACGGCACCGTGATCGATGGGTCGGGTGGGGCGCGGTATCGGGCGGATGTCGGGGTCAAGGGCGGGCGGATCGTCGAGATCGGCCGGATTCGGGAGCCGGCGGAGCGGGCGATCGACGCCGAGGGGATGATCGTCGCTCCCGGGTTCATCGACGGGCACACGCATATGGACGCGCAGGTTGCGTGGGACCCGCTCGGGAGCTGCTCGTGCTGGCATGGCGTGACCAGCGTCGTCATGGGGAATTGCGGGTTCGCGCTGGCGCCGTGCAAGCCCGAGGACCGCGAGTGGTTCGCGCGGTGCCTGACCGCCGTCGAGGACATCCCGACCGAGGCGATGATGGCCGGGATCGACTGGACCTGGGAGACCTTTCCCGAATACCTCGCCAATGTCGAACGCCTGCCGAAGGGGCTCAATTACGGGATGTATATCGGCCACTCGGCGCTGCGCATGTATGCCATGGGGGCGAAGCGGGGGCTCAGCGAGAAGGCGAGCGAAGACGACCTTCGCCGGATGGAACACATCGTCGCCGAGGCCGTGTGCGCCGGGGCGATGGGGTTTTCGAGCTCGGTCGCGACGACGCACCTGACCCCCGACGACTCGCCGGTCGCGAGCCGCATCGCGGACTGGGCCGAGATTGAGCGGCTGGTCGGGGCGATGGCGGGGCTCAACTCCGGGATCTTCCAGATCGGGCCGGACATTTCGGGCGGCGAGGCGCAGAAGGCATGCCTCGACCGGCTGCGCAAGATCGCGCTCGAAACCGGGCGGCCGATCATGTTCGGGATGCTGTCGACCAAGCAGGGGATCGACCCGAACAGGTGGGATTTCCAGCTCCGCCACATGGACGAGACCGTCGCGCAGGGCGGGCGGATGTACGGGCAGGCAACGACGCGGTCGATCAACGCGGTGTTCTCACTGCGCTCATACCTGCCGTTCGATGTGCTGCCGGCGTGGAAGGAGGTGCGGGCGCTGCCATTAGACGAGCAGAAGGCACGGCTGCGCGACCCCGAGATGCGGGCGCGGCTGGTCGCCGAAGAGGCGACGATGAAGCCGCGTGAGCGCACACTGCAAGGCGGCGGTGCGGCGACCACCGACCCGAGGAAGCCCAATTACGATAATTTGTTCCCGATGCTCGATGTGAACTGGGATGACCCGAGCGTCGGCGAGCTGTCGCGGCGGACCGGCAAGCACCCGGTCGAGGTGGTGCTCGATCTGGCCCTGGAAAACGACAACCGGATGTTCGTGCAACCGATCGTCAACGAGGTGCCGGACGACGTGCTCGGGATTTTGAAGCACCCGCGGACATTGGCAACCTTCTCCGATTCCGGCGCGCATGTGTGCCAGGAGATGGGGTCGTCATTGCAGACGCATCTGTTGAGCTATTGGGTGCGGGCGAAGGAGGCGTTCTCGCTCGAAGAGGCGGTGCGGATGCTGACCTTCGACAACGCCTCGGCCTGGGAACTGCCGGATCGCGGGCTGCTGCGGACCGGGTACGCTGCCGACCTCGTCGTGTTCGATGCCGACGCGGTCAAGCCGCAACTGCCGACCGTCGAGCGGGACCTGCCGGGCGGCGCGCGGCGGCTCGTGCAGAAGGCGGACGGGATCATGGCGACCGTGGTGAATGGGGTCGTCGCGATCGAGAACGGGCAGGCGACCGGCGATCACGGTGGGCAGGTGCTGAAGGGGAGGCATGCGGCGTGACCGCCGGCAAATTGGTGATGGCGGCGATCGCCTCGCACTCGCCGCGGATCGGGGTCGAGGCGACGGCGCCGGATTTCCTGCGCGGCGTCATCCGCGGCGAATACGCGCTCGGGCGGGCGATCCAGGCGCTGGAGCCCGACGTGATCGTTTTTGCAATCAGCGCATTGGGTGACGACGTTCACCTGGTACGTGACGTGTCAGGCCCGACATCACGGAAATTGCGTGTCGGACGAACTGCCCGATCTGATCCCCGGCGTGCCCTATGACCGGCCGGGTGACCCGGAATTCGGCGCGGCGCTGGTCGACGCGATCAAGTGGCATGGGCTCCTCGCCGGGCGCAACGAGACGCCGCATTACAAATGGGATTACGGCACCTTCGTGCCACTGCAATATCTTGACCCCGCCGAGCGGATCCCGGTCGTGACGATGGGCACCTGCATCCTCGCCGATCTCGACGAATGCTACCGCGTCGGCCAGGCCGTCCGCGACGCGGCCGAGGGGAGCGGAAAGCGGGTCGTCTTCGTCGCCAGCTCGGCGCTTTCGCATCGGTTGGTGCGCAACCCGGCCGCCTGGCCGCTCGCCGAGCACCGGGCGCTCGACCGGCAATTCGTCGCGATGCTCGAAGGCGTTCGGCTGGGCGAGGCACGGCGGTTTCTGGACGGGTATGCGAAGGAAACCTCGGTCGAGATGGGTGGGCGGAACATCGCCTCGTTCCTCGGCGCTGGATGGAGCGGACCGCCTGTGTGGGGCCGAGTACGGCGAGTACGGGCCGTCCTCGGGTGCCGGGCATACGAATTTCGGGGTTGCGGTGGGATAAACAAGACCGTCTTCCCGGCGGCAGGCCGGGATCCACTCGCTTGTGCGTTTGAACCGTGGACCCGGGCCTTCGCCGGGAAGATGGTCAGTTAGTGAGCAACGGCCGGACTTCCTCGGACAAAATCTGTAGCTGCTCCAGGGCCAGCGAGTTCGGCATCCCCGGCCAGTGAATCGAGGCGACGAGGTGGTTGACGCCTAGGCGGGTGTTGAGGCGGTTTAGTTGGTCGGCGACTTCGGCGGGAGAGCCGAGGAGGAAGCGGTCTTCCAGCAGTTCGTTGAATTCGTGGTCGAAATCGTCGCCTTCGGGCATCACCTTGTCCTGGCCCCAGGCGCGGTAGGCGCGGTATTTTTCTTCGAGGTAGGGCTGGGCGAGACGGATGGCCTCGGCGCGGCTTTTGGCGACGAAGACCTCGCGGCGCATCGGGACTTCCGCCGGGAACGGTTTTCCGGCCGTGTCGAGGGCGCGCTTGTAGAGGTCCATCTGCCGCCCGATTGTTTCGAGCGTGTTGTGCGGGTTGATGTACCAGCAATCGCCGATGCGGGCGGCGCGCTCGATCGCGATGTCGGCGTTGGCGCCGATCCAGATTGGGGGCATCGGCTGCTGCACCGGCTTGACCGGACAGGTCGCGTGGTCGAGCTCGAAATGCGAGCCCTTCATGTCGACGAAATCCTCGGTCCACAGGCGCTTGATCGCCTCGATGCATTCCTCGAAGCGCGGGCCCATCTTGCCGCGCGGCACGCCGAAGGCCTTGAACTCGACGTCGCGGTAGCCGATCCCGGCGCCGAACACGAGACGGCCGTTTGACATCAGGTCGAGGGTTGCCAGGGATTCGGCCAGTTCTAATGGCTTGTGGAGCGGGACTAACACGAGGCCGCAGATGATGCGGAGGCGCGGGGCGATTGCGGCGCAGTAGCTGAGGAACGGAATCTGCTGAACCGACTGGAACGGGTGGGCGCTGAAATGCGAGCCCTTGACGACGCCGTCGAAGCCGAGCCGGTCGGCGGCGCGGACGAGGTCGAGATCGTCCTTGAGGTGGCCGGCGGGGTCGCCGGGCGGGTGCTGGCCGCGAACGATCAGGCTGAGTTTCATGTGGGTCTACTCCGGTCTTCTGATCACTCGGGGTCCATGCCTTTGTCGGCGAGCTCTTTCTTGGCCTTGTCGTTCTTGTCGAGGGCGAGGCCCATGCCTTTGAGGATTCCGGGGGCTTTGGTGAACTGGATGTTCGAGTACTCGATGATCTCGAGGCGGTTGCCCCAGGGATCGAGGAAATCGAGGAACGGGCCTTCGACCATGCGGGCGCCGGCGGCCTTGGCGAGCTCGATGATCGTGCTGCGGTCGTCGACGACGAGGCCGATGTGGCGGCGCTCGACGCCGTCGTTTCTCGCATCGGCAACGCGGGTCATGTTGATGAACTGGTCGCCCATGTCGATGAAGGCGTTGCGCTCGCCCTTGCCGCGCAGGGTGAAATCGAAGATGCAGGCGTACCAGGCAAGCGCCTCGTCGATGTCGGCGACCTCGATCGCGACATGGTTGATGCCGACGAGCTTCGGCCGTTTGGTGTCGGGCATGGCAGGTGCTCCTATGCCGAGGATCCGGGCAGCTTAACGCAAATTTCAAATCACAATGAGGCAGTGAGACGGTGAGGTCGCCACCCTTTCACTGTCTCACTGCCTCATTGTGATTTTTATCCCGGAGCTCCTCCGGTACGGTTGGGCCAATTAGCGAGCTTCAAGGGGATGCTCATGCCGGGTTGGATCATTTCGACGGCGGTCGGGACGGGTGAGAAGGGGTTTGGCGGGGATGGCGGGCCGGCTGGGAAGGCGCTGCTGAACGGGCCGTTCGATGTCGCCTTCGACGGGGGCGGCAATCTGTTTTTCTCCGACACGTTCAACAACCGCGTGCGGCGCGTCGATGCGCGGAGCGGGATCATCACCACGGTCGCCGGGAATGGCGACAAGGGGTTTGGCGGGGACGGCGGGAAGGCGACCGGGGCGGCGCTCAACGAGCCTTACGGGGTGGTGGTCGACCGGGCGGGGAATTTGTACATCGCGGACCGGCTGAACCGGCGGGTGCGGCGGGTCGATGCGGCGAGCGGGATCATCACGACGATCGCCGGGACCGGCGAGGCGGCCTATTCGGGCGACGGCGGGCCAGGCGACAGGGCGGGGCTGGCGGAGCCGAACGGACTCGCCTTCGATCCGGGGCAGACGCGGCTCTACATCACCGATGTCGCCGACAACCGCGTGCGGGTGATCGAGATGGCGAGCGGGGCGATCTCGACCTTTGCCGGGACCGGGGCGGCCGAGCATAGCGGGGACGGCGGGCCGGTCGCGGCAGCTGGGACGTTTGGGGCGCGGGCGGTCAAGGTCGGGGCGGACGGGACCGTGTACATCCTGGAGCGGCAGGGGAGCTCGCTGAGGGCTGTCGACGGGCGCGGGGTGATCTCGACCATCGCCGGAACGACGGCGCGCGGGTATTCGGGGGATGGCGGGCCGGCGCTTGCCGCGGTGTTCGACGCGCCCAAGGAGATGGCGATCGACCGCGACGGCTCGCTGCTCATCGTCGATACCGAGAACCACGCGATCCGCCGCATCGACCACCAGACCGGGATCGTCACCAACCTCGCCGGCAGCCGGCAGGGGCCCGGCGGCGATGGCGGCCCGGCCGAGCTTGCCGGCCTCGACCGCCCGCATGGCGCCGTCGTCGGGCCAGACGGCGCGATCTATATCGGCGACACCAACAACCACCGTATCCGGAAGGTGGCGCGGTAATCAGTTCGCCTTGGTCAGGAACCGCCTCAGCTCGGCGACGAGGTCTTTAGGGTTGTCGCCTTGGACGGTGTGGCCGGCATTGGGGACGGTCACGAATTTGCCGTCTGGGAGGCGCTGGGCGAGACGGATGCCGTCTTCTTCGTTGAAGACGTCGCTTTCGCCGCCGCGGACGATCAGGGTCGGGCAGGTGATGCGGTCAAGGCCGTCGGCGAGGGCGGCGCGCTCGGCGCGGTGCTTTTCCTGGTCGAGGACCTGGAAGCGGCGGCGGTCGTATTTCCATTTCCAGCTGCCGTCGGGCTCCTGGCGGAGCGCGTGCATCAGGCTGCGGCGGAGGATCTTGGGGTCGCGGCGCGGGTTGAACTCGAGCGCCTTGGCGATGATGCCGTCGATCGTGACCGTGTCGGCGACGCCGTTGACGAAGTCGCGGATGCGGCTCGATCCGGGGCGGCGCATCTCCGGGCCGGCGTCGATGATGACGAGGTTGTTGAGCCGCTCAGGATGGTTGATCGCGAAGGCCAGCGAATTGATCGCCCCCAGCGACATGCCGACGAGAATGAACTTGTCGAGACCGATCTTGTCGACAAACCCTTTGGTGTCGGTGAGCTGGGCGCCCATCGAATAGTCAGCG
>DASXFE010000060.1:0-74985 GCA_036489765.1 Allostellaceae bacterium
TTCACCACCCGCTCACCAGGGGTCGTCTTCGAGGGCAAGGGTTTTGGTCCCATCTTCGTTCCTACGTCACTGCGATGAGACCAAAACCCTCCCCTAGCTGGAACCCTCAATCTGTCTCATGGGAGCTGACGGCGGACACCCGACGATATCGAGGAAATCGATGCTGAGCAGGCGCAAGGGCGAGATGCTGCCGGATGAGCAATCCGGCGGCGGCGTTATTTTCAGGTATCGCGTCCCGTGCTCACTTTACCGTGAGATTAAAGTTGTTCTGACCACAACCACACCGCAAAGCTTGCCGTTGGCCTCTCGGAGGCGTCACCGCCAGGAATTGAGAACATGGTGAATTGTTGCACTGCATCGATTTGAGAAAATCACGATAAGCGGCGGCAACTTTCGCCAATTCGTGTGCTTGCAGATTGGCCCATTCATTGTAATGGACAGCTTTATTGATCATCCACTGCTCTGACTGAGTATCAGCAATCCTCTTCCTCGCATCTGTCTGTAGAGCCTCGATGTGGGTAACGACATTTCCCCAGGAAACCGCAGAATCCTTCGCCTCCTGAAGACGAGCCTTCCATGCTTGTATGACGGCGGGCCAAAGATCGCCCAGATCGTAATGGCCATTGGCATGGTATTCGACTCTGGCATGTAGGTTGTCTGCAAGAATGGTTGATATAAATTCAAGGTAACGGCGTAGTGTGCCTGCTGCACCCGACACATCGGATGCTGCCAGCTTATCCTCGATTTGTTTCCAGACATCTCCTTCGTTCCAGACCTGCGGCCCGGACTCCACAGTCCAGCCGCCGAAGTTAATGCTTCCCTGAATTAAATGCTCAGTGCGCATGAACTGGAGCCACACGGGGTCATGCGTGGTTAAAATGAACTGTGTCTTTGGGAAGTGCGTCTTTAGCAGGGAGCACACTTCACGCCGATGTCCCGCATCGACCGACATCAATACGTCATCAAGCACGGCAAGGACGAAGCCAGCGCCGAGCGTATGCTTCATAAGCGCGAGATACAGGCAAAGACCCATACCGTCCTGATGACCTTCGCTGTGATAAGCGCCGGGAGGAAACTTGCCACGGCCATAGAAATCGACATCAAAGGCGAGCTTTCCGACTGAAGGCGTGAGTTTTCCCTCGAATTTTGCTTCATCGTCCCGGTTGACATAGCTGTAAAAGGCAGTGAAGTCCTTTTGAACCGTGTCGTAAACTCCCTCCAGAACGGCGGTACTGACCGCCCCATACTCACTAAATACTTTGGCCGCAATAGTCTCTCGTTCCGCCGCTGCATCCATATCGGCCTTTACTGTCTGACATCGTTCGTACTTTTCTTGCGCGATGATCAGGTATTCCTTTGCCGTGTCCTCCTTGGAGGGGTCAGGCAGGCTTTCTGCATGCGCCTTCAGAAGTGCTATCACGTCGCTGGCAGCGGCGGGGATGTGTTCACCAACACGACGCAGGACTGCGCGCGCAGCGTCGATTAGGGAAGGATCGCCTTCAACCGTTTCCAGTGTCTTGCGCTCAGCGTCGCAGTTGTCCGCGAAATTCGATAATGGGCTCGTATCGATCTTCGGCTCGGCCTGACCGCAAGCTTGCACGATTTTTTGTATGGCGATGGTCAGGTTCTCAAAGCTTGAAGCGATCAGAGCGCTCCTCTCGCCCAGCGCTGTTAGTAACTCATTCGCAGCAGAAGCTTGTTTCACTTTCTGCGCAAGATGCGCTCTCAACTCGTCCAGATTCCACAAGGTATCGCAGAGAGGACAAGCCTCATCTTCAATGAGAGCCAAGCCCTGTTCTAAAAGTACCTTTTGCCTGAAGTGCCTTAGAACCGTAGGGTCGGCGGTAAGCCTATCCAGGAGATTTAGGGCCTGTTCCGCGTCTTCTATTACCTTGCCCGAGGTCATGGCACTGGCGTAGACCTCGAAACTCGCAAGATCAGCGAGCGTACCGACTTTCGACAGCCGCGACTTCAATTTCATCTCGTCGCCGCTGCCACCAGCGATGACACCCTGCTTGAATTGAGTACCGGTCGTCAGTTCAGTGAGCGGCTCAAGCTGGAGCAGGGCGCGTCGCTCGTTAACGGCCGCAAGAAGCTCTGTCTTTGTCGCCGTTTTGATACCCAAGTGCTGGATGAAGTCCTGCTTGGCGCGAGCATCATCACTTTGCGCGCGTGAGTGCTCTCTTCTCGTATCGTTGGCGATGCGTTGCAGGGAAAGACGAGCCCTCTCGATCTGGTCGAGACGGAGGAGAACTTGCACATCCTTCGAGCGCTCGCCTGCTGGCGTCAGGATGTATTTGATGATCTCACGGCGCGAGAGCGCGAATTCGGGATGAACTTGGATTTCCGCAAGGAGCGCCCGCGTCGATGGATCGTTAGGCGTGACGGTGGGCTCCGACGCGGCTCTGACCGATCTCTCAATAACTATCGTCTTCCCCAAGGCCGGGGCATTCACTGTCAGCCGCACAATGGCTTTCTCTGGGCTTTTTGCGATATCGACGTGAGGCGCGTGTGCCCTGACAGTGATTTCAGCGGTACCAGCGCCGCCAAGCCGTGTGATGTTCCCGGTCAGCCCGAACTCGATTGCATCGACGATGCCGCTCTTGCCCGTGCCATTTGGGCCTGCAATACCGAAACTCTTACCGCCAAAGTCGAGAACCAGCTTCCGAATACCACGGAACTCGATGATCTCGATCTTTTCGATCCGAATCACACTGGCGGCTCCTCAGCCTTGAACATAGCCTTCCGCAGCGTTTCGGGGTCTAGCTTCTGCTCGCGGAAGCTCTGTGAGAGGGCTTTCTGTGCGGCCGTGCCGAGAACCTCCCGATCTTCAAGCCTCTTCAAGAACTGGTCGAACACAGAACTGACCGTTTGGGATAACGGTGGGGGCGTCATGTTCGGCATGCGCGATACCTAGGCAGGCTGATGGGTGTGTCGTAAATCGTTCTACCACAGATAGTTGCAGAATGCCTAAGAACGCTGCAACACGACCCACAACCCCAGCCGAACAGGTGCCGGATGGGGACAGGCTGTTCATCGTTACCCTCGGGCCGTTTTCTTCGGCACACTTTGAAAAGTTAACGGGCACGGGAATCTGTTGACTTTATCCCTTCAATATCAATAACTTGACTCCCAATCCGGCCGCGCGTAGAGTCGCTGTTCCGGTGAGGGCATGATAATGTCTTCTGTCGTTCCGTCGAATGGCCCTCCCGGAGATTTTGAGGGCGCTTCGATCATGGCGGCTTTCCCTGCGACCGAAAAACAGCGGGCTTATGCCGAGCATCTGACCAAAGAACTCGGCGTGGGCTACCAGCCGTGGCACCTGATCGCGTGGCATACCGGCATGTCCGATTCCATGTCCTATCGTAAGATGGACAAATTTATCCTGTCCGCCGCCATCAGTGCCGCGCTCAAGGAACTTCGCCAGCAAAAGGCGGGCTAACGCGAATGACATCTCGCTACTTCACCGAAGGGTTAACAGGGTTGCGGACGCCGTTGCCCGGCCCGCGCTATTCGCCGATACCCCTATCGCCCAAACCGTCAGTGCCGGCGGCTCCGGCTGTTGTCGATAATATCAAGGTAGTGGAAATCCGGCTCAACGCGGCGAGGCGCGATCTTCGTCAGTTTCGGCATGCCTACGGCGATATAGCGGAACTCGCCGACGTGCTGGCCGTGATCAACCGCTATCTTGACGGCGCCGAAGCGCCGGGCGTTGGCAATATTGTCCTGTCGGAGCCCGAAAACACGACGGCGTAGCCAAGCTGAAAGCCATCTCGGCAACTTCTTCGAAGTTGCCGGCGGGGGTAACCGCGTGGTAGCCCTCGGGGGTAACTTCGTCTCCGCCGGGGCGTGAAACGTCGCAGAATCCTTGGCCTTCGATCCTACCTCCCCCGGGCTTGACCCGGGGATCTCCCGCAGCGTTCGCGCGGCGCTACCACAACCCATCGCGCGCCAACGGCCGCGCCCATAGCGTGAGCGTCGGCAGCACACTCTTCGTCCAGGCCCGCTGCATGCGGTCGATATCGCCGCGCCGTGGCTTTCTTGGCGAGGAACTCGCGGGCGCCGAGGATCACCGGGCCGGCAAACGCCCAGATGTAACGAAGCGGGACCACATCGGGCCTCTCGACGTCGTCGGTCGCGTTCTTCTTCGCCGGCGTGTGGCGGAGGCCGATCTGCTCCTGGTAGTCGAGCCAAGCCGGGTCGCGCGCTTCCGGCATCGACTCATTGGAAACGTCCCGCCATGGACATAGAGCACATACCGGTCGTCGCCGCCCGCGGGCCCCAGGTAGCGCAGGAACAGCGACAGGCCCGGATGCGGGCTCGCGACGCGGAAATGCTCCTCGCGGGGGTCAAGCTTGGTTGTGGTGTTCATGATCGTATCGATCATCGCACCTCCGTCTCTTACTGCACCGGCACGCGGCGGATGAACGAGCGGAGCATCGATACCGCCGCCCCGCTATCGGTGAGCGCGGCGACATTGACCTTGTGCTCGGGGTCGTCCGCGAGCCGGCGGCGATAATCCTCGTAGAGCGCGATCGACGGGATATCGATCAGCCCGATCGCCTCGTCGTTCGGTCCGGCGAAATCGGTCGGCATGAAATATCCAACAATCCTGCCGCCGCTCCGCTCGATAACGCGCTGCTCATTCTCGAAATAGGTCTCGATGCCGGAGATCTTGTCGGGATTGAATTTGTAGCGGATACATAGGGTAATCATCAAATACCTCGCCTGTTTCCAACGACATTGGCGCCGTGAGCAAATATGGCGAGGCAACAGCCCGATGTCGTCTTCGATCGCTTCGGCGATTACCGAAGCATCAGCCGCGGCGGACGAAGAACCCCTGCCAGGTCAGATAGAGGCCGATCGCCATCGGCCAGACGGCGTAGAGAATGGGGTACTCGTAAAAATGCGAGACGGCGTCGAGCTTAAGAAGAAAGCCGGTGGGCAGGGATACCATCAGCACGCCGCGGATCAGCATGAACCAGCCGACCGCCGTCACGACCAGCGGGCACAGCCCGCGCCGCCAGACATTGTGTGTCAGCACGATTGCGAGGCCCGCGATGATCCCGCCGCCTCCGAGCGTGAACAGCGCCGAGCGGTCCCTCGCGGCGAGCTCGACCGCCGAGACGAGCGGCGGCTCGTAGATCAGCATCGCCGCACCGAGGATCAGGCAGGCGAGGCCGATCAGCCGGCTGAGGAACATTGTCGGTAGGTCCATCGCCGAACAGTACCAGCCCCGCTACGCACGGCTCAAAGCCATGGCGCCGCATCCCCAATCGGCGCAAGATGACGGCCTTGGCCACCCGGTCCGTTGAGCGAGGTTTGCCATGCCCCAGTACAAACTGATCTCCGCCGATTCGCATGTCAGCGAACCGCCCGATCTGTGGTCGACCCGGGTCGACAAAAAGTACCGCGACCGCGCCCCCCGCCTCGTGGTCGACCCGCCGGGCAAGGACGGCGCGTATTTCCTTTACGAGGGCCACGAGCCGCACCCGATCGGGATCGGCCTCGGCGCCGGCAAGAGCCCGGACGAATTGAGGGAGTTCCTGACCAAGGCGACCTATGCCGACGCCCGCCCGGGCGGCTGGGACCCGGCCGAGCGGGTCAAGGACAACGCGATCGACGGGGTCGAGGCCGATGTCCTCTACACGACGCTAGGGTTCCGCATCTTTTGGCTCAAGGACGCCGGACTGCAGGAGGATTGCTTCCGCGTCTACAACGACTGGCTCGCCGAGTTCGTCGCCTATGCGCCGAAAAAGATGGCCGGCCTCGCAATGATCTCGCTCTACGACCCGAAGGCGGGTGCGCGCGAATTGGAGCGCTGCGCCAGGATGGGGCTGAAGGGCGCGATGATCTGGTGCTCGGCGCCCGAGGACAAACCCTACAGCTCGGATTTCTACGACCCCTTCTGGGCCGCAGCCGAGGAGCTGAAGATGCCGGTCAGCCTCCATGCGATCACCGGCATGGGCGTCGAAAGCCAGTGGAACTGGGGCGAGCGCTATATGCGCACGACCGTCCTCGGCTACGAGGTCGAGAAGTCGTTCTCGGTACTGATCTTCTCGGGCGTGCTCGACCGCTTCCCAAATTTGCAGATCGTCTCGGCCGAGAACAATGTCGGCTGGATTCCGTATTACCTGCAGCGCATGGACCGCGTCGCCAACCGCAGCCGCGCCTCCCACGGCTTCACCCAAAACCTGAAGCCGAGCGAATATTTCCGCCGCCAGATGTGGGCCACATACATCGACGATTTCGTCGGCGTCGCGAACCGCGAGTTCGTCGGGATCGACCGCATGATGTGGTCGAGCGACTATCCCCACCAGGCCTCGTCATGGCCCCATTCGCAAGACGTCGTCGCCCGCGACTTCAAGGACGCGACGCCGGACGAAATCTTCGCGATCACCCGGGGGAACGTGGCGCGCCTCTACGGGTTCGAGGCTTAAAGCAAAGGAGCGCGGGCGTCCCGCGCGCATTTTTTGTTTCGATGCGGACGAGACGCCCGCGCTCCTTTGCTGGCTGGCTACTTATCCAGCCACACGTCCTCGAAGCGCCAGCCGTTGTACGAGCTGTTGACCATGATGTTCAGCCCCTTGACCTCGGGCCGCCAGCAGGTCGCCTTGCGCAGGTAGAACTCGATCGGCCGCGCCACCGCCTGCTGCAATTTGCTGTCGATCTGCCAGACGAGTTCCTTGCGCTTCGCCTGATCGCGCTCCGCCGACTGCTGGTCGATCATCTTTTCGATCTCGGGGTCGCAGTAATGCGTGTAGTTGCGGTTCGATGTGCAGCTGTAGTTCTCGTAAAAGGTCTGGTCCGGGTCGTCGATGCCGGCGCCCGCCACGCTCTGCGCCAGGACAAAATCCGAGCGCACGAGCCGCGGGAGCCATTGCGCGGTTTCGACCAATTCGAGTTCGGCATCGATGTTGATCTGCTTTAGCTGATCGATCAGCAGCGACGCGGCGTCGCGGTAGTCGGGGAGATTGCGCGCCGAAATCTTGAACGAGAGGTGCTTGTCGGGGCCATAGCCCAGCGACTGCAGGATCTTGCGGGCCTCTTCGCGCGACTTGGCGATATCGGGAGAATAGCCGGGCAGCGCCTCGCGCATCTCCTTCGGCATCGCCCACTGCCCTTCGGGCCCCGGCTGCACGGCCGTGCCGACATCGCCGTTGCCCTCCCCGAGGATGTCGACAAAGGCCTTGTGGTCGATCGTCATCGCCACCGCCTTGCGCAGCTCCGGATTGTCGAAGGGCGGCTTCCGCGTCATCAAGAGGTTCGGCGCGAAATTGGTCGGCGTGATCTCGCAGATCGCGTTAGGCATCTGGGCCCTGATATCCCTCATGTTCGCCGCCGTGACCTCGTAGGGGAAGGTCATGTCGAACTGCCCGGCGATAAAGGCGAGCATCTGCGTCGAGCGGTTCGGAATGATCGTCCATTCGATCGCGTCGAGATGGGGCAGCCCCTTTTTCCAATAGTCGGGGTTCTTGACGACCTTGATCGACTGGTTCGGCTTGTATTCGGCGAATTTGAACGGCCCGGTGCCGATCGGGTGCTGCCGCATCTGACTAGGGGACACGTGGCACGGATACACCGGCGTGAACCCCGAGGCGAGGAACGCCAGGAAGGCGGGCTGCGGCCGCTTCAGGTGAAACGTCGCCTGGTAGTCGTTGTCGACGCTGACGTGGTCGAGGTTAGCCCACCAGGCCTCCCGGGCATTAAGGCGCAGCTTTTCCGTGGTCTTGTTCTGCAGCAGGTCCCAGGTGCATTTGACGTCGGCAGCGGTGAACGGCTTGCCGTCGTGCCACTTCACGCCCTGATGCAATTTGAATGTCAGGTCCTTGCCGTCCTCGCTCCAGCTCCAGCTATCGGCAAGATCGGGGACGATATCGTCGAGCCGGTTCTGTTTTTCGTGCTGGTTGAACAGCACGAGATTGTTGAAGACGGGCATCATCGGCGCGACGACCGAAATGGTGCCCTCTTCGTGGATCGACATATTCGCGGGGCTGTCGCGGTGAAAAATCCGCAGCGTGCCGCCGTCTTTTTGAGCCCATGCCGGACCGGCCAACATCAACACCGCCACCAGCGCGGCGCACACCCGATAACCCATCGCCCACCCCAATGTTCGTGTTCGCACCAGACAATGAAGCGAACCACAGGATCGCGCGAAGCGGAAGCGCCTTGGAGCGCCCACCACCCTGTTCGCTGCGCCAACAGTCCCTCTCCCGCACCGCGGGAGAAGGGACCCCAAGGGTGGTGAGGGTTACGCCACCTGCGCCATGATCGGCCCGAGCTCCAGCGTCGTCGCGCGGCGCAGATCGCGAGGGGCCATTTCCTCGTGCGGGCGGCCGCGGTGCATCGTGCAGCGATTGTCCCAGATGACGAGATCGCCGATCGCCCATTTGTGGCTGTAGACGAACTGGCGCTGGGTCGCGTGCTCGTCGAGGTCGCGCAGGAGTAGCCGCCCCTCCGGCACCGGCATGCCGACGATGTGCGAGGCGTGGGCCGAGAGATAGAGGCATTTGCGCTTCGACCCGGGGTGCGTACGCACCAGCGGCTGGCGCGAGGGCGGATAGGTCTCGCGGTCGCCGGGCTCGAAATTGGAAAAGCCGATGACGCCGCGCGACCAGAAGATGTCGTGCTCGGCGACGAGCGGGTCGACGACCGCGCGCTGAGCGTCCGAGAGCGCGTCATAGGCGGCGCGCATATCGGCGAATTCGGTCTCGCCGCCGCCGAACGGGCTCGCCGGCGGCACCGCGACCGCGAACAGCATCCCGAGCACGACCGGCACCGGCATGTACGACGCATCGGTATGCCAGAGCCGGTTGCCGAGACTGTCGAGCCGGCGCAGATCGTCGATCGTACGGACCCGGCTGTCCAAATCCAGGTTCGAGATGTCGCCGATCTCGGGGAATTTGAGCCGCCGGGGGCCGCCCTTCGCCGCCGATCGGCCGATCTCCAACGGGCCGAACAGCGCCGCGAAATCGCGAAGCTGCTCGTCGGTGACGTCCTGGTCGTGGAAGACGACGACGGAGTGCCGGTCGATCGCCGCCCACAATTCCTTGACCGCCGACGCGCCGAGCGGCTGCGACAGGTCGATCCCGCTCACCTCGGCACCGATATGCGGGTGAATCGGTTTGACCGCGATCACCATGGCGCTGTCCTTCTTTGAGAAAGCGTGGACCCTCAAGAAAAACGCCGGTGCGAGGCGGCGAGGCCCCGCACCGGCGCTGTCTCAAACCCGACTACTTTGCAGCGTCGGCGAGGACCGGCTGCTGCGTTTGGCGCAACACCGCGGCGGCCTCTTTCTCGACCCGCGTGCCCTTGAAGAAGTCGGGGTTCTGCGTGCCCCACAGGTTGACGGCGTTGGTGAAGACGAAGTCGCGGAAATTGGCCTGGTTGATGACGCCATCCTCGACCAGCTCATACGCCTCGGCCAGTGGCTCCCGCATGTCGATCACGTCGAAATGCCCGATGTCGGAGCTGTAGATCGCATTGAGCTGCGCATTGAACGGGTTGAGGTTGAGGAACGCCGTGGCGTTCATCCGGTCGTCCGCCTCGCAGCCGAAATAATACGGCTTGACGTAGAGGTCGACCCAATCCTCCTTGCGGGTGAACTTGCACGCCGAGAAATCGTCGAGATCGTCGATCCCGCCCGTCATGTGCAGTTCCGGATCGGGCCAGCCGTCGCGCGCCTTGAGCGCTTCGGCGTGCTCCTTGTAGCCGTACTTCTCGACCATCTCCATCAACAGCTTCCGGTCGAGCTTGTCGGGCTTCATGTTGTCGAGCGCCTTGATGTTGCGCCGCTCCCAGTGCTCCATCAGATCGCCGAAGAGCTGCGCCCCCCAGCCGACGCCGCCTTCGAGGAAGGCGAAGCGCAATTCGGGGAAGCGCCGCGTCACGCCGCCGAGGAAGATGCCCTTGGCCGCGGCATGACCCGCATCGGCGAAATGGCCGATGTGGTTGTAGGTGAAGTTGGTCGGGCTGTTGCGCAGCGCCTGGTTGCTGCCCGACGAATGGAAGGTGGGCGCGATCTTGACCTCGCGGCACTTCGCCCAGACCGGGTCGTAGTCGTAGAGGCTGTCGACGCCGAACACCTCGTACCACACGCCGAGCCTGTCGGCGTCAGCATTGCCGCTTTTCCCGATCGAGTCGACCTGGCGCGGCATCGCGCTGCCGAACATGCCGACCTTTGAGCCGAGCTGGCTGGTGACGAATTCGAGCTCCTCGATTGCCTCGTCGGGCGTGTGCATCGGGATGATCGCGGCCGGGGTCATCCGGTCGGCGAGATCCTTGAAATACCCGGCCGAAACGATGTTGTAGGCGCGGATGACGGCGCGCCGCGTCGCATCGTCCTTGATGCGCGGCAGGCGCAGGCCGGCGGTCGGATAGATGATCGCGAAATCGGAGCCGATCTCGTCGAGCCGCTCATAGAGAAGATGCGGCAGCATCGCCGTCGCGCGGTCATAGGTGTTTCCGGTCTGCCGGGTCCAGAATCCCGGCATCGCCATGCGCCGGCGCCGGCGCTCCTCGGCGCTCAGCAACAGCGAGTCCCGCGTCGCCGCCATCGCGGCGAGAAACCCGTCCGCGGCAAGGTCGCCGCCGACCTTGCGCATCTGCTCGGCGAAAACCGGGTCGTATTCGACCCAATGTCCGTCGCCGTCGATGATCGGGTGGTTGAGGCTTGCGCGAATTTCCGTCGGGGTGTGCTTACCGTGACCGCTCATAGGTTCCCTCCCGAGAGTTCCCGTAGATCAGTGGGACGCCTGCACTGGTCATGAGCTTGCACCCCGATCGCCGGGGCGGCAATGGGTTTTGGGTGGTGTTATCGTTGAATGCCCCCGCGACGGCCCGGAGCGTCTGGTGCCACCCTTGCTGATCATCGACGGTGATTCCTTTGCGCACCGTTCCTATCACGCCCTGCCCAAATCGATCCGGCGCGCGGGCGGGCGCGGCGGCGGCGCGATCGTCGGCTTTGCGAACTTCCTCCTCCGCCTGTATGAGGGCGAGCAGCCGCGGGCGGTGCTAGTAGCCTGGGACACGCTCGGGGCGCCGACCTATCGCCAGCGGCTTTTTCCCGCCTACCAAGGCGGCCGGGAATTCGATGCCGAGCTGATCGAGCAGCTCGATGTGCTGCCCGAATTCGTCGCGGCCTGCGGTTTTGCGACCGCCAAGGCGGCCGGGTATGAGGCCGACGATTTCCTCGCCGCCGCCGCTGCCGCGGAGACGAAGCGCGGCCGGCGGGCGCTGGTCGCGAGCGGCGACCGCGACGCGTTCCAGCTCGCCTCGGACACCGTGACGATCCTGCACCCGGTGCGGGCCGGCGAGATGGCGCGCATCGGCCCGGCCGAGGTGCGCGAACGCTACGGCGTCGAGCCGGCGCAGGTGCCCGATTTCATCGCGCTGCGCGGCGACCCTTCGGACAAGCTGCCGGGCGCCCGCGGCGTCGGTGCAAAGGGCGCGGCATCGTTATTGCGGCAATATCCGACGCTGGAAGCCGCACTCGCCGCCGGCCGCTTTCCCGAACAGGCGGACGCCTTGCGGACCTACCGGCGCATCGCCGCGATGGACCCGGCCGCCCCCATTCCCGCGCTCGACGACCAGTCGCCGACCTGGACGAAAGCAGCGGCCTTGGCGCGGGAATGGGAGCTCAACCGCCTCGCCGACCGGATCGCGGAATTCGCGGCCGCCTAGCTGGCAGCCCGGCGGCCCTTTTCGGACAGGCTGCGGAACGTGATCGACCAGCGCGTCACCGTCATCGGCGCGATGCTGTGCTCCCACACATGACGTGCCTCGCCGGCGAGGTGGTAGAGCGAACGGGGCGCCAGCGGCACCGCGATCCGGTCGAACCCTCCCGGCCGCCGGCGACGAAACCGCATCACCGCCGGTGCGCCGAGCGAGCAGCCCAGCACGTGCTCGAAGACGGGACGGTCGCGATGCCACCCGATCCCGGCGCCGGGGTCATAGCGGATCAGCAACGTCTGGACGAGCGCGTCCGGCTCCAGCCCGGCCAATATCGCCGCCCGCTCGCGCAACCACAGCAGCCATTCCGGGATCGGGTCGGCGGGCACAAAGCTCGCCTCGCCGTAATCGTAGCGCCAGCCGTAGGACACGGTCAGCCGGTGCCCTTCCCAGCCGTGATAGCGGAACGGGGCGAGCGGCGCGGCGACGATCGCGGCGATCAACTCGCGCTCCTCGGCCGGCGCGACCACCGCGTCCGCCTGCGCGAGACCGGGCAAAGCCGGCGCGGCGAAGAGGTCGCCCTGCTGGGCAAGAAGGCTCATGCGCCTCATATGGGATCGAGCCGGCCGGCGTGCTCGTTTCCCACGGGGTGATATGCTGTCGGCTTGAGGCGAACGGTCAAAGGCGGCGGCGATGTATATCGCGATGAATCGGTTCAAGGTGCGCAAGGGCGAAGAGCCGGCGTTCGAGACGCGGTGGCGCGAGCGCGACACGCATCTCCATACGGTACCGGGCTTTGTCGAGTTCCACCTGCTCAAGGGGCCGGAGCGCGACGATCATGTGCTCTACGCCTCGCACACGATCTGGCGCTCGCATGCCGATTTCGAGGCGTGGACCCGTTCGGAGGCCTTTCGTGCGGCGCATCGCGATGCCGGGCAGGGCCGGTCGCTGACGATCTCGCATCCCGAGTTCGAGGGGTTCGAGATCGTCCAGACCGTCGCGTCGCCGTCGCGCACCGCCGTGGCCTGAGCCGCCGGCGTGGCGCGCAAGGCCGGAAGCGCCGATCTGCCGCTCCATGGCGGGCGCGTGCCGCCGTGGCTGGCGGATCGCATGACCCGGCTCGGCGCCGTCATCTCCGAAGCCGTCATTCATCACTACGGCCGAGACGAGCTGCTGCGCCGGCTCGCCCACCCGTTCTGGTTCCAGTCGTTCGGCGCGGTGATGGGGATGGACTGGCATTCGTCGGGCATCACCACCAGCGTCATCGGCGCGTTGAAGCGCGGCCTCGCGCCGCTCTCGGGCGAGCTCGGCATTCATGTCTGCGGCGGTCGCGGCGCGCATTCGCGGCAGACGCCGCACGAGCTGGCGGCGATTGGCGACCGGGTCGGCTTTGACGGCGGCGCGCTGGCGACCGCGAGCCGGCTCGTCGCCAAGGTCGACAGCGCCGCGGTGCAGGACGGGTTCGACCTTTACCTCCACGGCTTTATCGTCACCGATGACGGGCATTGGGTCGTCATCCAGCAGGGCATGAACGGCGAGCGGCGCCAGGCGCGCCGCTATCACTGGCTGTCGGAGGGGCTGACCAGCTTTGTCGACGCCCCGCACGCCGCGATCGATGGCGAGCGGCAAGGCGAGATCGTCAACCTGACCGACCATCGTGCCGAGGCCTCGCGCCGCGGCCAGCTCGACCTTCTGACCGCGCTCGGCCCGGACGGGATCGTCAAGGAAGCGACCAAGCTCGCTGCCTCGACGGAGCCAGAGCCGGCACAAGCCGAGCTCCCGCATCTGGTGATGCCGGCGCACCATGATGTGCGCCCGAGCGACGTCATCGCGCGCCGGCTGCACGGCACGCTGGCCGCCGCCGCCGAGCGCGGCCCCGAGGATTTCGCCGATCTCTTGCTGACCCCTGGCGTCGGCGCCCGCACCGTGCAGTCCCTGGCGATGGTGGCGGAGGTGGTGCACGGGGCGCCTTACCGCTTTGCCGATCCGGCGCGGTTCTCGCTCGCTCATGGCGGCAAGGACCGGCATCCCTACCCGGTGCCGATCAAGGTCTACGACGAGACGATCCGGGTGCTCAAATCGGCGGTGACGAAGGCTCGGCTGGGACGGGACGAAGAACTCGGCGCGCTGAAGCGCCTCGACGACCAGTCCCGGCTCCTGGAGCGCACGGCGACCGGGCCGAGTGTCGCCGCGGTGATCGCCCGCGAGCGCGAAGACTCCCACGCCCACGGCGGCCGCAGCGTCTTTGGCTGGGAGCCGCCGCCCCGACAGCGGAAATCGGGTTAGACCGCCGCGCCTCCCCGACTACGGCCCGCGGGGCGGCGCGAGGTCGTGGAGCGCCAGCAGCGTGTTGCGGACAGCGGTCGAGCCGGAACGGTCCGAAGCATACCTCTTTGGTATTATTTGAAAGGCGCGACAAATCGGTAAGGATTTCCCTAAATGGCTGGCTCAAAGGCCTTAAGGCCACTGCCCTTTAAGTTCTATGTCACACAGCCAGTGGAAGGTGACCCGACGCGGGTGACAGTCACGGGACAGCCGGGCGTCTGCGCACGGTGCTAGCGGCCCCGCCGCTCTATTGGCCGCACGCCGTCCAACGGATCAGACCGCGCATTCACGCCTGCTTCTCCTATGCCCCAAGCCGCAGCGAAGGAGGAAGCGATGTTCGACGGTGTGTTGGCCGACGTGGTGGAACGGCGCGCAGAGGAACCGGCGGAAGCGGCGACCCTGCCGTGGGAAGTCATCGCCCTCTTGTTTTGCCTCGCCGCGATCCAGATCGCTGCCGCCATGCTCTACCCGGATCTGTTCGCGGCGCCGCTCGATCAGTTCTGACCGTTTCGCCGGCGCGGCCCGAGTTCGATTCTAAGGCACCTCCGGCATCGGCGACGCTTGACCCGGTTCAGCGAAGCGGCGAGCCTCCGCGCGATACCTTGGGAGGCTCGTGATGGCGCTCGAAACCGTGGCCCCGTTCAAACCCCCGGTGGTCGACCGGTTGTCGGTGCGGCTCGTCGTCGATTCCTACCACGACATCTTTATGCCCAAGGCCGAGCACCCGCATGCACGGATCGAACACGTCGCGCGCATGCCGGGCCGGCAGCAGGAGACATTTGCCTGCGAATGGGGCCTGTCGCTGCACCTCGAATCCGAGGGCGGCGGGCAGCGGCACCAGTATCTCCTCGATTTCGGTTTTACCCCCGAGGTCTTGAACCGAAATTTCGACATCCTGGGCATCGAGCCGGAAAAGCTCGACGGCCTGATCCTCAGCCATTCGCACCGCGACCATTACGGCGGCATGGTCGGGTTTGTCGGACGTCATCGCGAACGGATGCGTGACGACCTGGCGCTGTATACGGGCGCGGGGAACCTGACCTATCGCGAGAAATGGACCGGAGGGCGGGACGGCAGCGAGCCGCTCACGATGGGCGCGCTCGACGGGGCGGCGCTTGCGGGCGCGCATATCGAAACCGTGTGCTGCGATCACCCGCACGCTCTTGCCGGTGGGTTTTCGAGCGGCCCGATCGCCTGGCAATCCTTCGAGCGGGTCACCCAGACGACGCTGGTCGAGCCGACCCCGGTCGACCATTTCACGGAGAACGAGCGCCGCGGCCGGCTGGTCCTCGACAAGCACCCCGACGAGCACGCGACCTGCTACATCGTGCAAGGCCGCGGGCTCGTCGTGATCTCGTCCTGCGGCCATTGCGGGATCATCAACACGGTCAAGACCGCCCAGGCCGTCTCCGGCGTCGAGAAGGTGCACGCCATCCTCGGCGGGTTCCACCTCGGCGCCGCTCCGGCCGACTACATCGAGCACACGGTCGCCGAGCTTAAAGCGCTCAACCCCGACGTCGTCGTGCCGATGCATTGCACCGGCCGGCCGTTCATCGACGCGGCCGAACGGGCGATGCCGGCGCAGGTCGTGCGCTCGAGCACCGGCAGCCGGTTCACGTTTGGCGTTTGATGGGTGGCGTTTGATGGGTGGCGTTTGATGGCTGGCGTTTGATGGGTGGCGTCTGATGCGCCTCTTCTACCAAAGCCTCGGCGTTTCGCGCCGGTCCGAGAGCGGTCCTTACGCCGGGAAGCTCCGCGCGATTCTCCGGGGCGCGGTGGCGCCGGGCACCGAGATCGATGTCTTCGGCCTCAGCCCCAGCCGGGCGATCGCCGACCAGTACCGCTATCTGGAGTATCTCGACACCGGCGAGATCCTCGATAACGGGCTCCGGGCCGAGCGGGAAGGCTATGACGCGTTCCTGATCGGCAACATCTTCGAGCCCGGGCTCCACGCGCTGCGCGAGCTCTTGAACATCCCGGTCCTCGGTCTCTGCGAGGCGTCGGTCACGCTCGCCTGCCTGATGGCGCCCAATTTCTCGGTCGTCAACGTCAACCCCAAATTCGCCCGCAAGGTCACCGATAACATCGCCTCCTACGGACTCTCGGGCCGGCTCGTCTCGATCGACCGGATGGCGGTCGAGCGTGCGGCGATGTTCGACGAGGCCTTCGACGACCCCGCGGCTCGCGACAAGGTCTTCGACCAGTTCCGCGCGGCGGCGCGCGACGGGCTGGCAAAAGGCGCGGAGGCGGTGATCCCCGCCGGCGGCATCGTGATGACCCTTCTCGCCGACGCCGGGGTGCACGAGGTCGACGGCGCGCCGATCGTCAACGGCCTGTTGGCGCTCGCGAAAATCGGCGAGCTCGCCGCGAGCCTCAAAGCGCTGACCGGGCATTTCACCAGCAAGCGGCTCACCTACGCCCCGCCGACCGGGACCTTGCTCGACGACATCCGCCGCGCCTACGGCGACGACATATATCCCGGCGCGCACTGACAGCTTGTCGCACACGCGATCATCTGTCCGGGTTTAATTGACTCGGCCTTCGGCGGCGGATACCAACGCTTACAACAAAATGAACACCGGGATAGCCGGTCATTTTGGAGAGGAAGGCGCCGTTGCCCCTTTTAGAGGTCAAGAATCTTTGCACCGAGTTCCGCACCGGTGCCGGCGTTGTTCATGCCGTCGACGGCATTTCCTATACCGTCGAGCCGGGCGAGACCGTCGCGATTGTCGGCGAGAGCGGCTCCGGCAAGTCGGTCGGCGCGCTTTCCTTGCTGCGGCTCATTCCGAACCCGCCCGGCCGGATCGTCGCCGGCGAGGTGATTTTCGGCGGCCGCAACCTCCTGACCCTGTCGAACGATGCGATGCGCCAGGTGCGCGGCGGCGATATCGGCATGGTGTTTCAGGAGCCGATGACCTCGCTGAACCCGGTCTTGACGATCGGCCGCCAGATCACCGAGACGCTCGAGCAGCACCGCGGCGCCGACCGCGCCGAATGCGACCGGCGAGCGAACGAGCTTCTCCGCTTCGTCGGCATTTCCGACGCCGGGCGGCGGCTCAAGCAGTATCCGCACCAGCTTTCGGGCGGGATGCGGCAGCGCGTGATGATCGCGATCGCGCTCGCCTGCGACCCCAAGCTGATCATCGCCGACGAGCCGACGACCGCGCTCGATGTGACGATCCAGGCGCAGATCCTCGAATTGATGCAGCGGCTGACGCATCAGCTCGGCGTCGCTCTGATCATCATTACGCACAATCTCGGCGTCGTCGCGCGCTACGCCGACCGGGTCAACGTGATGTACGCCGGGCGGATCGTCGAAACGGGGCGCGCCGCCGACATCTACCACAACCCCCAGCACCCCTACACGATGGCCCTCCTGCGCTCGGTGCCGCGGCTCGACCGGCCGCGCCAGGCGCGGCTCGACCCGATCGAGGGCCAGCCGCCCGACCTGACGCGGCTCGACGGGGGCTGCTCGTTCCGCGCCCGCTGCCGGTTTGCCGTGGAGGCCTGCGCCGCCGCGCGCCCGGCCCTCGTGGCGAGCGGGGCCGAGGGGCAAAGCGCCGCGTGCTGGCGCAGCGGCGATCTTGCCCCGGAGTCAGAACCTGGCAGGGCAGCATGACCACCCCGCTGCTGGAGGTGCGCGGCCTCAAGATGCACTTCCCGATCACCGAGGGGGTCATCGCCCGCCGCCGGCTCGGCGAGGTCAAGGCGGTCGACGGCGTCGATCTGACGATCGGCAAGGGTGAGACGCTGGGTCTCGTCGGCGAAAGCGGCTGCGGCAAGACGACGATGGGCCGCTGCATCCTGCGGCTCGAAACCCCGACCGGCGGCGAGATCCGCTACAACGGCGTCGACGTCGCAAAGCTCAGCCGCAAGGACCTGATGGCCCTCAGGCGGCGTATCCAGGTCATCTTTCAGGACCCGTACAGCTCGCTCAACCCGCGTATGAAGATCGGTACGATCCTGTCGGAGCCGATGAAAGTGCACGGCATTGTCCCCGATTCGCGGAAGCGCGCCGACCGCGTCCGCGAATTGCTGACGCTGTGCGGCCTCAATCCCGGCTTTGCCGACCGCTATCCGCACGAGATGTCGGGCGGCCAGCGCCAGCGCGTCGGCATCGCCCGCGCGCTCGCGCTCGAACCCGAGTTCATCGTCTGCGACGAGGCGGTATCGGCGCTCGACGTGTCGATTCAGGCGCAGATCATCAACCTGCTCGAGGATCTGCGCGAGCAGTTCAACCTCACCTATCTGTTCATCGCGCATGATCTGTCGGTCGTTCGCCATCTCTGCCAGCGCGTCGCGGTCATGTATCTCGGCCGCGTCGTCGAGCTGGCGAGCTGCGACGAGGTCTTCGAGAACCCTCAGCATCCGTACACGAAGGCGCTGCTGGCGGCGGTGCCGGTACCCGACCCGAGCGTCGAGGCCGGGCGCCTCGTGCAGCCGCTGTCGGGCGAGGTGCCGAGCCCGATAAACCCGCCGCCGGGCTGCGTGTTCCACCCGCGCTGCCCGATCGCCGTCGAAGAATGCAAGCGCGAGCGGCCGGAGCCGCGCGAAATCCGTCCCGGCCATTGGGCCGCCTGCAGCCAGATCGCCTGAGGGTTTACCGTTGGTTGACTAGCAACGTACGACGACGCCGTAGAAGAAGGGGGGAGACAGTGAGAAGGACCTTGTTAGCCGCCGGGGCGCTAATCGCCGCGGCGGCACTGGCCATGCCGGCCCATGCCGACGACACGCCGAAACGCGGCGGCACGCTGACCTATTTGATCCCGGCCGATGCGCCGCCGAGCTTTGACGGACACCGCGAAGAGACCTACGCAACGGCCCAGACCGTCGCGCCGTATTACAGCGTCCTGCTTCGCATCAACCCGTCCGATCCGTCGTCGTCGACCGATTTCGTGTGCGACCTCTGCACCGACATCCCGAAGCCGACCGATGACGGCAAGACCTACACCTTCAAGATCCGCACCGGCGTCAAATTCCACGACGGCAACCCGCTGACTGCGCAGGACGTGGCGGCGACCTGGAACGAAATCACTTTTCCACCGCAAGGCGTACTGAGCGCGCGCGGCAGCGACTATCGCGATTTGATCGAAAAGATCGAGGCGCCCGACGACACGACCGTCGTCTTCCACCTCAAATTCGCGACCGGCGCCTTCATCCCGGCGCTCGCCGACCCGTTCGCCTTTGTCTACGAAAAGAAGATCCTCGACGATCCGGCGCGCGGCCCGCACTGGTTCGAGAAAAACATCCTCGGCTCCGGCCCGTTCAAGTTCGCCAGCTATGAGGCCGGGCAGGAGATCAAGGGCGACCGCAATCCCGACTACTACCGCCCGGGCCAGCCCTATCTCGACCACATCGTCGGCATCTTTGCGCCAAAGCAGGCGACCCGTGTCGACGCCATCCGCAGCGACCGGGCGGCGATGGAGTTCCGCGGGCTGCCGCCCTCGGCCGTCGACGATCTCAAGAAGAGCCTCGGCGACAAGATCCAGGTCCAGGAGAGCACCTGGAACTGCGGCAGCGACCTGTTTTTCAACGAAAAGAAAAAGCCGTTCGACGACCCGCGGGTGCGCCGCGCGCTGAGCCTTGCGCTCGACCGCTGGGGCGATGCGGACAAATTGTCGAAGATCGCGATCGTCAAGGCCGTCGGCGGCATCGTCTTCCCGGGCTCGCCGCTCGCCGCGACCAAGGACGAACTGCAGCAAATGGCCGGCTTCTGGCCCGACATCAACAAGTCGCGCCAGGAGGCGAAGAAGCTGCTGAAGGAAGCCGGCGCCGAGAATTTGAGCTTTGAACTGCTCAACCGCGACGTCGACCAGCCGTACAAATACGTCGGTATCTGGCTTGTCGATCAGTGGAGCAAGATCGGCGTCAAGGTCACGCAAAAGGTCGTGCCCACCGGTCCGTGGTTTGCGGCGATGCGGTCGGGCGATTTCGCGGTCGTCCACTATCCGATCTGCCACGCCGTCGTGAACCCGGTGCTCGACGTCCAGCCCTACCTGCCCGGCAGCCAGGAGAACATGGGCGGCGGCCCGGACGCGAAATCGACCGAGCTCTACGAGAAGGTGCTGCACGATACCGACCCGAAGGCGCAGCACGACGACATGGTCGCGTTCGAGAAATACATCATGGACACTGCGGCCCATGCGACCAAGGTTATCTGGTGGAACCGAATCATCCCCTACCGGTCCTATGTGAAAGGCTGGAAGATCGGTCCTAGCCATTACATCAACATGGATCTAGCCAACATCTGGCTCGACAACCCATCGTGATGGCCTGATGGGCGGCGAATCAGAGCAGGGTCGCCGCCCATCTGTACTCGTCATCCCGGCCTCTGCCGGGATGACGATCACAGAATTTCGGAAGCACCTTGAGAGGATGCCGTATGCGCAACATTATCCCTCTCGCCTTCGGGCTCATCGTCGCGCTGGCTCTGCCGGCGGCGGCCGAGGAGACGCCGAAGCACGGCGGCACCCTTACCTACCTGATCCCCGCCGACGCGCCGCCGAGCTTTGACGGGCATCGCGAATCGACCTACGCGACGGTGCATGCGACCGCGCCGTTCTACAGCGTCCTGATCCGGATCAATCCCGACAACCCGTCATCGACGACGGATTTCGTGTGCGACCTCTGCACCGAGATGCCGAAGCCGACCGATGACGGCAAGACCTACACGTTCAAGATCCGCGACGGCGTCAAATTCCATGACGGGTCGCCGCTGTCGGCCGACGACGTCGCGGCGAGCTGGCAGGAGATCGTCCACGCCCCCGCGGGCAAGACCAGCGCCCGCCAGGCGTTCTACGTGATGGTCGACAAGGTCGCGGCGCCCGACCCGCACACGGTCGTTTTCCGCCTCAAATTCGCGACCTCGGCCTTCCTGCCGGCGCTCGCCGACCCGTTCGCCTACATCTACGAGAAGCGGCTGCTCGATAAGGACCCGCACTGGTACGAGAAGAACGTGATGGGCTCGGGCCCGTTCAAATTCGTCAGCTATGAGGCCGGGCAGTCGATCAAGGGCGAGCGCAACCCCGACTACTACCACCCGGGCCTGCCCTATCTCGACCGGTTTGTCGGCGTCTTCGCGCCCAAGCTCGCGACCCGCATCGACGCGATCCGCGCCGACCGCGCCGCGATGGAATTCCGCAGCATGCCGCCCTCGGCCCGCGACCAGCTCGTCAAGGAGCTGGGCGACAAGATCACTGTTCAGAACAGCGATTGGAACTGCGGCAACCTCCTCACCTACAACCACAAGAAAAAGCCGTTCGACGACGTGCGGGTGCGCCGTGCGCTGTCGCTGGCGATCGACCAGTGGAAGGGCGGACCGGCACTGTCCAAGATCGCGATCGTCAAGACCGTCGCCGGCATCGTCTTCCCCGGCTCGCCCCTCGCCGCGACCAAGGAGGAGCTGGAGCAGATCCCTGGGTTCTGGCCCGATATCGAAAAATCGCGGGCCGAGGCGAAGCGGTTGTTGAAGGAGGCCGGGGCGGAGAATTTGAGCTTCGAGATGCTTAACCGCGATGTCGATCAGCCGTTCAAGTACATCGGCACCTTCGTCGTCGACGAATGGAGCAAGATCGGGCTCCACGTCACGCAAAAGGTCGTGCCCACCGGCCCGTGGTTCGAGGGCATGCGCACCGGCAATTTCGACGTGACCCTCGAGGCCAACTGCCAGAGCGTCGTCAACCCGCTCCTCGATGTCGGCAAGTACCTGCCGCACACGGTCTTTACCGAGAATTACGGCCAGTACGAAGACGAGCACGAGATCGAGATCTACGACAAGATGCTGCACGAGCCCGACCCGGCGAAGCAGCGCGTGCTGATGCGCGAGTTCGAGAAATGGGTGCTCGACACCCAGGCGCACGAATTGCCGATCACCTTCTGGTACCGGACCGTTCCCTACCGCAGCTACGTCAAAGGCTGGAAGATCAGCCCCAGCCACTTCGTCAACCAGGATTTGGCGACGATCTGGCTCGATAAATAGCGAGCAAAGGAGCGCGGCCGCCCCTACCCGTCTTCCCGGCCTGCGCCGGGAAGACGGGTAGGGGCTATTTCCGGTCCCGCAGATGGGCGGGCACAGGCACCTTCGGCAGCAGGGTATCCCCGCCCGCCTTCCCCGAAGGCCCCTGGGCGAACCCCGCCTTCCCCAGCTCCTCCGCGGCGATCTTCCCGATCTCTCCGGCCGCCGCGCCGAGCCCCAACCGGAAGATCTCGCGGAAAATCTCCGGATGATTGCGGACCGTCATCGTCACCGCTTGGCGCATATTGAGCTCGGTGTGGCGCAGCGCACAGTCGACGAGGCGGGCGACATCACTGTCGCTGAGGATCACCTCGGTTGTCGGCTTGACCCCGGTCATCCCGTCCGTCGCGAGGGCGCTGAGGCGAACCTGCGCCGAGATCGAGTAGTAATCGCGGTAGACGAGCGAGTCGGCGGGCTCGGCCTGGGCGTCGGCGTCGAGAATGACGCGGTCGCCGTCCGTGACCCGCATGTCACGCAGCCCGGGTGACGCCGCTATCATCCTCGATCGGCAACGGGTTCCAGTTGCGCGAGACGACCCAGTCCGGCCGCGGGTTCGGGCCGAGCACCGGCTTGTTGGCGACCGCGTTGCACGAGACATAGACGTGCCAGCGGTCCTCGGAGGAAAGGTTGTGGCCGGAAGCGTGCAGGATGTTGCAGTGGAACAGCGCCGCGGTCCCGGCCTTGCCGGTGACCGCGACCGGCGGCGGCGAGTTGCGCTGGATCTCGATCATCCGCTCCTTCGGGATGACCCACAATTTGTAGCCGGTCGAGGTGTCCATCACCGATTCCTGCAGCCCCAGCCTGTGGCTGCCCGGGATGATGTAGAGCCCGCCGCTGAACTCGCTGGTGTCGTTGAGCATCACGTTGAACGTCGCCATGTTCGGCGTCGGGCAACCGTCCTTGCTCCACGAGTTGTAGTCTTGGTGCCACATCCAGATCGTGCCCTCGATTGCCGGCTTGGCGTTGATCTTGGTATGGTAGACATACGCGTCACCGCCCAGCACCTGCTGCACCGGGCGCAAGACGCGTGGGGTCCGCACGAGCGCCCGGAACGGAGCCGAGCGGGTCGCGCCGTCGTCCTCGTGGACGCGGAAGATGCTTTTGACCCCGCCGGTGAACTCGCGAAACACCTCCTCGGTCTCGAGCCGCGAGAGCCGAGCCACCTCCTGGCGCAGCACCGCCACCTCGGCCGGGCTGAACAGATCGGGAAAGATCAGGAACCCGTCGCGCTCGTATTGCGCCAACTGTGCCGGGGTCAGATGCATCGCGCGTCTCCGAAAGACCTCGCCCCAAGGGCTTGTCACTGATAACGCCGGTGCGAGCGGCTTGGCAATTGGGGGCGAGGATCGGTAGTATTGTAAGGCTAACGTAAGCCGGCGCGTGCATCCATCGCGCGAACCGGAAATCTGCCGCCGCGGACGAACGCGGCCGGCGACAGGGGAGGCAAACATGACGGTCGGACCACGCCTGCGCGCGATGATGTTTTGTGCCATCGCCGCGCTTTCCGCATCGGCGATGGCCCCCCGCGCAATCGCCGACGAGACGCCGAAGCACGGCGGCATCCTGACCTACATGATCCCCGCCGACGCGCCGCCCAGCTTCGACGCGCAGCGCGAGGAGACCTACGCGACGATCCATGCCGCGGCGCCGTTCTACAGTACCCTCATCCGCGCCAACCCGATGGACCCCGGCTCGCCGGACATGGTCTGCGACCTTTGCACCGAGATGCCGAAGCCGACCGACGACGGCAAGACCTGGACCTTCAAGCTACGCCAGAACGTCAAATTCGCCGACGGCCAGAAGCTGACCTCGGCCGATGTGCTCGCCTCGTGGAAAAAGATCATCTGGCCGCCGGCGGGCGTCACCAGTCCGCGCGCCAGCAATTTCGTCATGGTCGACAACATCGAGGCGCCCGACCCCTACACGATCGTGTTCCACCTCAAATTCGCCACCGACGCCTTTATTCCGGCGCTCGCCGACCCCTATGCCTGGATTTACAGCAAGGCAAAACTCGACCAGGACATCCATTGGTATGAAAAGAACATCGACGGCACCGGGCCCTTCATCTTCGAGAATTATGAGACCGGCCAGTCGATCACCGGCAAGCGCAATCCCGATTATTTCCGCGAGGGGATGCCGTATCTCGACGGCTTCAAGGGCATCTTCGCCGACAAGCAGGTGACCCGGGTCGAAGCGATCCGCGCCGACCGCGCCGCGATCGAGTTCCGCGGCTTTCCGCCGACCGTCCGCGACGAATTGCAAAAGGACCTCGGCGACAAGCTCGCGGTGCAGACGAGCGACTGGAATTGCGGCGGGCTCATCACCCCGAACCACGCGCGCAAGCCGTTTGACGACGTCCGCGTTCGCCGCGCGCTGACCCTGGCGATCGACCGCTGGGGTTCGGCGCCCGAACTGTCGAAGATCGCGATCGTCCACACGGTCGGCGGACTTACCTATCCCGATTCGCCCCTCGCCCCGACCAAGGAGCAGCTCCAGACGATAGCCGGCTACTGGCCTGATATCGAGAAATCACGCGCCGAGGCGCGGCGGCTGTTGAAGGAGGCCGGGCAGGAAAACCTGACCTTCACCCTCCTCAACCGCTCGACCGACCAGCCGTATAAATATTACGGTATCTGGGTCGTCGACCAGTGGTCGAAGATCGGCGTCCACGTCACCCAGAGGGTGCTGCCGACCGGGCCGTGGTTTGCGGCACAACGGGCCGGCGACTTCGACGTCACCGTCGAGGGCAATTGCCAGAACGTCGTCAACCCGCTCGCCGATGTCGGCAAGTACCTGCCGCACACGATCTCCGAGGGTAACTACGGCAATTTCGAAGACCAGCACGAGGTCGACCTCTATAACTCGATGCTGCGCGAGCTCGACAAGACCAAGCAGAAGCAGAAGCTGCTCGAGTTCAACAAATACGTCCTCGACGACCAGGCGCACGGCATCTTCCTGCTGTGGTGGCAGCGCATCGTGCCGTACCGGGCCTATGTGAAGGGCTGGAAGATCGGCCCGAGCCACTACGTCAACCAGGACCTCGGGACCGTCTGGCTCGATAAATAGGAGGACGGACGATGCGCGCAACCATTTGGCTGTCGGTCGCGGTCGCCGCCTTCGCTCTTTCCGCCTCGGCCGACGAGACGCCCAAGCGCGGCGGCACCCTCACCTATCTGATCCCGGCCGACGCGCCGCCGACCTTCGACGGCCACCGCGAAACGACCTACGCGACGGTCCAGTCGGTGGCGCCGTACTACAGCGTCCTCATCCGCATCAATCCGGACAACCCGGCGTCGACGACCGATTTCGTCTGCGATCTGTGCACCGCGATGCCGAAACCGACCGATGACGGCAAGACCTACACGTTCAAGATCCGCGACGGGGTCAAGTTCCACAACGGCGACAAGCTCACCGCCGACGACGTCGCCTACAACTGGAACATGATCGTCTTCCCGCCGCAGGGGATTCTCAGCCCGCGCGACAGCAACTTCGTGATGATCGACAAGATCGAGGCGACCGACCCGGAGACGGTCGCGTTTCACCTGAAATTCGCCACGACCGCGTTCCTGCCGGCGCTCGCCGACCCTTATGCGTTCATCTATGAAAAGAAGGTCCTCGCCCAGGACCCGCATCATTTCGAGAAAAACGTCGAGGGGTCGGGGCCGTTCAAGTTCGCCGGCTATGAGGTGGGCCAGTCGATCCGCGGCGACCGCAACCCCGATTATTACGTCAAGGACCGGCCCTATCTCGACCACATCGTCGGCATCTACGCGCCAAAGCAGGCGACCCGCATCGACGCGCTCCGCGCCGACCGCGCCGCGATCGAGTTCCGGGGTCTGCCGCCCTCGGCCCGCGACGAGTTGAAGAAGACGCTCGGCGACAAGATCACGGTGCAGGAAAGTGACTGGAACTGCGGCAGCGTCGTCACCTTCAACGAAAAGGTGAAGCCGTTCGACGACGTGCGGGTGCGCCGCGCGCTGACCCTGGCGGTGGACCGCTGGGGCGGCGCCCCGGCGCTCGCCAAGATCGCCGACGTGCGCACGGTGGGCAGCATCATCTTCCCCGGCGACCCGCTGGCCCCGACGAAAGAGGAGTTGCAGACGATCGCCGGGTTCGGGCCCGATATCGACAAATCTCGCGCGGAGGCAAAGCGGCTGTTGAAGGAAGCCGGCCAGGAGAATCTCAGCTTCGAGATGCTCAACCGCGACGTCGATCAGCCCTACAAATACGTCGGCATCTGGCTCGTCGACGAGTGGAGCAAGATCGGCGTCAAGGTCACCCAGAAGATGATGCCGACAGGGCCCTGGTTCGAGGCCGAGCGCACCGGCAATTTCGCGGTCGACCTGCAGGCGAATTGCCACAGCGTCGTCAACCCGCTGATCGACACCCAGCCGTACCTTCCGACCTCGGTCAGCAAGCAGAACTATGGGAATTATGAAGACGACAGCGAAATGGTTCTCTACAACAAGGCACTGCACGAAACCGAGCCCCAAAAGCAGCACCAGGATATGTTTGACTTCGCCAAGTACGTGATGGACACCAAGGCGCACAAACTGATGGTATTGTGGTGGTATCGGATCGTACCCTACCGGTCTTACGTCAAAGGCTGGAAGGTCAGCCCGAGCCATTACGTGAACCAGGATCTATCGAACATCTGGCTGGATCAGTAGCGAAGAGCAAACACGATATTGTGCGGGAGGAATCCGCGCCGCCTCGCCTGAAACGGGGTATGGTGCGCGCGCTAAAGAACCCTCGGCAAAGCGCCGGGCAGATCGAACGAGAGGCCATGTACCGCTACATCATCAGCCGCGTCCTTCTCGCCTTTCCGACGCTGCTCGGCGCGGCGGCGCTTGTCTTCACCTTGATGCGGCTCATTCCGGGCGACGTGTGCCTGGTGCGGCTCGGCTCCGGGGGCACCAGCTTCACCGAATCGGCGCTCCAGGCCTGCCACGCCGAGATCGGCATCGACAAGCCGTGGCTCGTGCAGTTCTGGCAGTTCTTCTGGGGGATGCTGCATTTCGATTTCGGCATCTCGATGTGGTCGGGAAAACCCGTGGTCGAGGAGATCGCAACGCGGTTTCCGGTCTCCATCGAGGTCGCCGGCATCGCCACGATCATCGCCATCCTGCTGGCGATCCCGCTCGGCACGATCTCCGCGTTGAAGCAGAACAGCTGGATCGACCTCGTCGTCCGCACCTTTTCGATCGCCGGCATCGCGACGCCGTCGTTCTGGCTCGGCATCATGGCGATCCTCCTGGTGCTCGACCTCACCCAGGCCGTCACCGGCCACCCGTGGATGCCGCCGATCGACTACGTCTCGTTCTGGAAGGACCCGATCCGCAACCTGTCGATCGTCGCCCTGCCGGCCCTGACCGTCGGCTACCGATATTCCGCCGTGTCGATGCGAATGACCCGCTCGGCGATGCTCGAGGTCTTGCGCGAAGACTACATCCGCACCGCCCGCGCCAAGGGCCTTGTCGAAAAGATCATCATCAATCGGCACGCGCTAAAGAACGCGCTGCTGCCCGTCGTGACCGTGATCGGGCTCGAATTCGCCTTCCTGATCGGCGGCCTCGTCGTCACCGAGCAGGTCTTCAACCTGAACGGCATCGGCCGGCTGATGGTGCTGTCGGTGCAGAACCAGGATTATACGCTGACCCAGGCCCTCGTCATGGTCGTGGTCACGATCGCCATTTTGTCCAACCTCGTGGTCGACGTGCTTTACGCCTGGCTTGACCCCCGTATCCGCTTGAGATGAGAGACCGGTAGATGACCGTCGCCGCTCCGACCCCGACCGGCCCCGCCGCGCTCGCCCTCGACGACGATGTCGAGCTGCGCCGCGGCCCGATCGCTGCGACCCTCAACTTCATCCGGCGCGAGCCCATCGGCTCGATCGGCATGTTCATCGTGCTGATCTTCGGCCTTTGCGGCATCTTCGCCGACGTCATCGCGCCCTATAACCCGACCGCCAACGACTTCGGCGCGATGACCGACCCGCCGAGCTGGGCGCATTGGCTCGGCACCGACCAGCTCGGCCGCGATGTGCTCTCGCGCATCCTCTACGGCGCGCGCACCGCCTTTATCGTCGGCATCACCTCGGCGGTCGTCGGCGGGTTCTCGGGGCTCGTCCTCGGCGTGAGCAGCGCCTACTTCGGCGGCCGGATCGACCTTTTCCTCCAGCGCATCAACGACATCGTGATGTCGTTCCCGCTGATCATCATGGCGCTCGCGGTCGTGTCGATCTTCGGCACCGGGATCCACAACGTCATCGCCGCGATCACGATCCCGCTGATACCGCGCTGCCAGCGGGTCGTCAGATCGAGCGCCCTCGCGATCCGCGAGGTGCCCTATGTCGACGCCGCCCGCGCGCTCGGCTATGGCCACAGCCGCATCATCTTGCGGCACATGGTGCCCAATGTCGTCGCGCCGTTCCTGATCATGCTGACCTCGTTCGTCGGCCAGGCGATCCTCGCCGAGGCAGCCTTGTCCTATCTCGGCCTCGGGGTGCAGGAGCCGGTGCCTGCCTGGGGCTTGATGCTGCAAGGCGGCGCCGAGGAATACGCGACGACCGCCCCCTGGATCGCGATCTTCCCCGGCCTCGCGATCATGCTGACCGTGTTCGGCATCAACCTCTTCGGCGACGCCCTCCGCGACGTCCTCGACCCGAAGCTGCGGGACCGGTAGCCAAACGTCATTGCGAGCGTAGCGAAGCAATCTCGGGCGGGGTACGCTCCCCCGATCGAGATTGCTTCGCGATGCTCGCAATGACAGGCACGCTCTCACCGGCCGAAACCCGCGACCTGCAGCGCCTTCTAGGGATCATGATCCCTGCGAGCGGCGAATACGGGATCCCCGCGGCAAACGACCCAATCATCTTCGCCGACATCCTCGCCTCGCTCGGGCGCGATCTCGCCGAGGTGCGAACCGCGCTCGACGAGCTGGCGACGTTCGCCGGAGGGCCCTTTGCCGGGCTCGACGAGGCGCGGGCGGCAGCGGTCGCGGGGCTCTTCCTCGCTTCCGACAGCCACGCCGTCGGGGTGCTCGGGCGCCACATTCTCCTCTGCTACTACCGCGACGACCGGGTGCTGCGCTCGCTCGGGCAAGAGCCGCGGGCGCCGTTTCCGCAGGGACATGTCGTCGAGCAAGGGGATTGGTCGCTCTTGGAAGCCGTGAAGGGCAGGCCACAGCTCTGGCGCGACGATCGGAGTTGAGGATACGCCTCCCGCCTGACGGAAGGATAGGTGGGGGTGACGACTGGGCTGACACCAGCAGATCGTAGGGATCACCCCTCCCTTCCCCGTCAAGGAGGAGGATGAAAAGGGAGATTGCATGCCGAACAACGACATCGTCGATGTGCTGATCATCGGTGCTGGAGCATCCGGCGCGGCGGTGGCCTGGAGCCTCGCCGAGACCAAGATGCAGATTCTTTGCCTCGAGCAGGGCGACTGGACCAAACCCACGGACTTCCCGACCAATGGCCGCGATTGGGAGGCGCGGCGATTTGGCGATTTCGACATCTACGCCAATCGCCGCCAGCGCGAGACCGACTATCCGATCAACGACTACGACTCGCCGATGAAGATCGCCAATTTCTGCGGCGTCGGCGGCGGCACGATCGTCTTCACCGCGCATTACCCGCGCATGCACCCGTCCGATTTCCGCGTGAAATCCTTCGACGGCGTCGCCGACGACTGGCCGATCGACTACTGGGCGCTGGAACCGTTTTTCGCCGAGAATGACCGGATGACCGGCGTCTCGGGCCTCGCCGGCGACCCCGGCGTGCCGCCGCGCCACCCGCCGATGCCGCCGATCCCGCTCGGCAAGACCGGCACCCGCTTTGCCCGGGCGATGAACGAGCTCGGCTGGCACTGGTGGCCTTCCGATGTCGCCGTGGCGACGACCGAGTACGAAGGCCGCGACAAATGCATCAATCTCGGCCATTGCACGCCGGGCTGCGCGCAGGGCGCGAAAGGCAGCGTCGACATCACCTACTGGCCGCAAGCGCTCCGCGCCGGCGTCAAGCTGAAGACGCGCTGCCGGGTGCGCGAGATCACCGTCAACGACGAGGGGATGGCGTCGGGCGCGATCTACTACGACGAGAACGGGGTCGAGCAGTTCCAGCCGGCCGAAGTCGTGATCATGGCCTGCAACGGCATCGGCACCCCGCGCCTCCTCCTCAACTCCACCTCGGGTCGCTTTCCGAGCGGGCTCGCCAATTCATCGGGGCTCGTCGGCCGGAACCTGATGCTTCACCCGTGGCCGATGGTGCGCGGCTATGTCGAGGACGAGGTCGATGGCGGCCGCGGCCCGATGACCTGCATGTGGAGCAAGGAGTTCTACGAGACCGACCCGACGCGCGATTTCGTCCGCGGCTACACGCTGCAATTCTCGCGCGGCACCGGCCCGGCGAACGAAGCGGTGACGAGCACCGCGGTCGGGCGGCTGCCCTGGGGCGACGACCATCACCGCCAATACCGCCGCCTTTTCGGCCACCGCCTGACGATCGGCATCGCCTGCGAGGACCTGCCCGAGGAGCACAACCGGGTGACGCTCGACCCCGTGCTCAAGGACAGCCACGGCATCCCGGCGCCGAGGATCGACTATACCATCAGCGAAAACACGCGACGAATGATGGAGCACGGGATCGCCCGCTGCGAGGAGATCCTGGCCGCCTGTGGCGCGACCGACCTCTACACCTCGCGCACGATCCTCAACAGCCCGGGCCACCTGCTCGGCACGGCGCGGATGGGCAACGACCCGGAACGCTCGGTCGTCAATTCATGGGGCCGCAGCCACGACGTCAGAAACCTGTTCATCGTCGACGGCAGCGTCTGGGTCACGTCGGGCGGCGTCAACCCGACCTCGACGATCCAGGCCCTCGCCCTCTACATCGCCGACGCGATGAAGCAGCGCCTCACGAACCTGTTCGACGATGACTGACCGCTAGGCGAAGGCGGCGAAGATCTCTTCGAGCGCCCTGAACTGGCTGCCCGAGGCCGAAGAGGGCACGATGACCGGTGTCGACACGCCCGCCTCGCGCCACGCCGCGACCCCGTCGCGAACCTCCGCCGCGGAGCCGAAGAGGGTCGCATCGGCGAGCCAGCGGTCGCTCATCAGGCTCGGGATATCGGCCTGCCGCCCCTCGCTGATCGCCGTCTCGATCGCCGTCATCTCGTCGACGTACCCCGCTTCCTTCCAGTAATTACGGTAGTTGGGCAGCGTCGTGTAGCGGGTCAGCGTGCGCCGGTTGACCGCCTTCGCCGCCTCGACATCGTCGGCGATGCAGGTCGGGACCATGTTGGCGACGAGGAAATCGCGGTCGTTGCGCTTGGCCGCCGGCAGCGCCGACAGCGACTCCTGCATATGCGACCGGCTGGCATTGGCAAAGATCACCCCATCGGCGATCTCGCCCGCCAGTGCGACCATGCGCTTCCGAAGCGCCGCGAGGATGATCGGCGGCAGCGTCCCGATCCCGTCGAACGACCGCATCTTCTCGACAAAGGCGCGGGTATCGCCGAGCGGTTTCCCCGGCGTCACCCCCATGCGGACATGGCTGGGCCCGTGCGCGACACCGATCCCAAACGCGAAGCGCCCCTTCGAAATCTCGTGGATGTAGGCGCTCTCCTGCGCGAAATCCTCGGTCACGCGGCCATAGATCGGCGCGATCGCGGTGGCGAACCTGATCGTCTTCGTCGCCACCGCCAGCGCCACCGACTGCGCCATGTTGCTGAAGATGGAGGGCACGTAAATCCCGGCAAACCCCCGCCGCTCTGCCTCCAGCGCCAGTTCCAGCGTCGCCTGCCGCCGACCGGGCACCGCGACGAGCGAGAGCGCGGGAAGGGAGTCGGGCATGGCAGTCTCCGTTGCGGGGCGCGAAGCCCCTACCTCTCCCTCCCCCGCAGGCGGGGGAGGGAGAGGTAGGGGCAATCATTCGCAAACGTCGCAAGGAATCCCATCCCCTGCAAGCGGAGAGGGCCAGGGTGGGGCTTTTCTAAGCCGCGTGCGCGTAGAGCGCCGCCATCACCCCGCCTACCATCAGCGCGCCTGCCAGCAGCCCGAGGGTGCCTGTCCAGTAGAGGATCGGCTCCTTCGACCGCTCGGCCGTCACGTCGAGTCCGCCGCGCCAGGTGACCCAAAACAGCACATCCATCGTGATCGTGCCGCGGCCGAGGCTCGTCGCGAGCCGCATCAACAGGGCCAGTTCAATGAGGGCCGCGACCCCGATCGCGGTAAACCATCCGACCGAATGCAGCATCTCCGCACTCCACGCCAACCCGGCGCGAGGTTAACGCCGGCCGCCCGTATTCGCGCCCGGCGATCGCTGCGGATTCTAGGGATATTCAAAGCGGATTCGGCGCACAGCCCGATATCGACGGCCACAGCCCCCACCCCGACCCTTCCCCGCTTGCGGGGGAGGGAGGGAATGACGATCGCAAGCGGCAAATGAGCCCCTTCCCCCCACAAGTGAGGGAAGGCTCGGGTGAGGGCTGCCGGCCGCGGTTACTCGGCGGCTTGCGACCGGAGCTGCACCGAATTGGGGCCATAGCGGTCGCGGAAGGGTTGGGTGTCGATCTCTTCCAGCTCGATCTCGCCCGCGAGCACCTTCGTCTTCCATGCGTCTTGCGCCGGGATGTTGGCGTGGAATTCGGGCATCACCTCGCGGGCGAAAAGCTCGAGGCTTTCGCAGATGTGCTCGTGCGTGTTCTTGCCGGCCTGGTTGAGGAGAATCACCGAGTCGATGTGCGAGGTCTCGAACGCCCGCAGCTTGCGCCGCAATGTCTCGGGCGAACCGATCAGCCCGCCCCGCAGTGCCCGTTGCAAGGCGTCCGGGTTCTCGCGCTTCCACTTCTCGTACTCGTCCCAGAGGTTGACCGTGCCCGGCGCCGGCCGCTCGCGCATCGCGCTCTGCCCGTAAAAGCGCAGCGCAAACTGGAAGAACGGGATGCCGTCGGCGCGGCGCCGCGCCTCCTCGTCGGTCTCGGCGCACATGAAATAGCTGGTCAGCGCCAGGTTCGGGTTGGTGACGTAATCCGTCAGCTTTTCCTGCCGCTTCACAAACGAATTGTAATAGGCGTGGACCCAGGCATGCGCCGCGTCGGCCGACAGGAACTGGAACGCCAGCGCACCCAGCCCGCGCCGTCCGGCCATCTCGATCGTATCGAGCGCCGAGCAGGCGACCCAGAGCGGCGGGTGCGGCTTCTGGATCGGCTTCGGCACGACGTTGCGGAGCGGCATGTCGAAATACTTCCCGTGATGCTCGACCCCGCCGTCGCCGAACATCGGGATGATGGCGCGGATCGCCTCCTCCCAGATCGCCCGCTTCTCGTCGTAGTCGACGCCGAACGGCTGAAGCTCGGTGACGCTGGCGCTCTCGCCGGTGCCGAACTCGACCCGCCCGTTCGACACGAGGTCGAGCGCTGCGATGCGTTCGGCACAGCGCGCCGGGTGCGTCGTCGTCAATTGCATGATGCCGTGGCAGAGGCGGATGTTCTTGGTCCGCTGGCTCGCCGCGCCGAGGAACACTTCCGGCGCCGGCGAGTGGGAATATTCTTCGAGGAAGTGGTGCTCGACCTCCCACGCATAGTCGTAGCCGAGCCTGTCGGCCAATTCGACCTGGTCGAGCGCGTTCTGGTAGAGCCGATGCTCGCCCCCCGCTTCCCATGGGCGCGGCAATTGCAACTCGTAGAAGATGCCGAATTTCATCCGCCGATTCCTCGATGCTTGGGCAAGATCATGCCGGGCTGGGCAGCAATGCTCAAGCGCCGGCGGTGATGCGATTTTCATCCAGCCCTTAACCTGAGACACTAAACCCATGGCCGACGACAGCGCCGCGAGCGAACCCGCGACACCAGCCGCCGACGAGAGCGAGGCTGCTGCGCATTGGCAGCAGACGCTGTGGGCCATGGTCGGCATCCAGTTCGTCATGACGATGGCGTTTTCGATGCTGACGCCGATCATGCCGCTGTTCCTCCCCGAGCTTGGCGTCGAGAGCCAGGGTGCGATCGATGTCTGGGCCGGGATCCTCTCTGGCGTCACCTCGTTCATCGCCGCCTTCGCCTCGCCGCTCTGGGGCCGCATCGCCGACCGGCGCGGGCGCAAATTGATGCTGGTGAGGTCGAGCCTCGCGATCGGGTTCTTCACCGCGCTGATGGGCGCGTCGGCGAATGTGTGGGAGTTTTTCGGGGCGCGGGCGCTGATGGGCGTCTTTGCCGGGTTCTCGTCGTCGGCGATCGCGCTCGTCGCGAGCCAGGTGCCCGAGGGGCGGCTTGGCTATTCGCTCGGCTGGCTCTCGACCGGGCAGCTTGTCGGCTCGCTCGTCGGCCCGATCATCGGCGGCGTCCTTGCCGATGTGACCGGCAGCTACCGCGTGCCGTTCTACATCACCGCGGCGACGATCTTTGTCGCGCTCGGCCTCGTGTGGTTCGGCGTGCACGAGGAATTCACCCGACCCTCCGGCAGCGGGCGCAGCCGCTCGGTGGCGGCGGGCCTCATCGCCCTGGTCCGGTCGCCGACGCTGCTCGCACTCTTTTTTGTGCTGCTTATGGCCCAGTTCGGCGTGCGCACGGTGCAGCCGATCATTACCCTCTACGTCAAGGAGATGGTCGGCGACCTCCCCAATGTCGCGACATTGGCCGGCATCGCCTTTTCGATTACCGGCGTCGCCAACGTCATCTCGGCGCCGTTTCTCGGCAACCGCAGCGACCAGCTCGGCTACAGGAAGGTGCTGCTGATCGCGCTGCTCGGCGCGACGCTGACGACCTTGCCGCAGGCCTTCACCCAGAATTACTGGGTCTTCACCGCCGAGCGTTTCGCGGTGGGCCTCTTCATCGGCGGTCTTTTGCCGGCCGCGAATGCCCTTGTCGGCCGCCTCGTCCCGCGCTCGGAGCGCGGGACGATCTACGGCATGACCTCGTCGGCGATGTTCATGGGAAATTCGCTGGGGCCGCTGCTCGGCGGCTTCCTCGCCGCCGGGCTCGGGCTGCGCTGGGTATTCCTGATGACCGGCGCCGTCCTCGCCCTCAACCTCGTCTGGGTCTATCGCCGCGTGCCCGAATACACCGCCGCCGGCGAGGCCTGAGGCGATGCTGGGAAAGCCGCCCCGCCTCGTGGTCTTCACCGGCCCCGGCTTGTCCCGCGACAGCGGCTTCGCCCCGTTCGATGCCGGAACGATGCCACCCGGGACGACCCTCGAAGACGTGGTGACGCGCGAGGGCTTCGAGCGGGACCCCGCCAAGGTCCGGACATTCTACAACCACCACCGCCGCGAATTGCTCGGACGCGCCAAGCCCAACACCGCCCACGACGCACTTGCCGTCCTGTCGCTGGCCAAAAGGGACAAGACGCTGATCGTCACCCGCAACATCGACGACCTCCACGAACGCGCCGGCAGCGACATGGTGCTCCACACCCATGGCGAGCTCTTGAAGGCCCGCTGCACGATCTGCACCCGCGTCAGCGACCGCCTCGACGACATCGCCCCCGACAGCGAGTGCCCGATCTGCGGCAACACCGGCCACCTCCGCCCCCACATCGTCTGGGTCGGCGAGGAACCACAGCACATCCCGCTGATCTTTGAGGCCTTGGCAAACTGCTCGACGTTTGTCGCGATCAGCGCCGCCGGCGGCAGCGAACCCGCCCGCAGCTTCCTCGCAGAAGCCCGGCGCGCGGCCGCGAAGACGATCGAACTCGCCCCCGAGGCCGTGCTCGAATGGGTCAAGGCCGTCATCGCCGGCTGACCAGCAGCGCGGGCGTCCCGCCCGCAACCCACAAAAATTGCGGGCGGGCCCCCCGCGCTCCTTTGCCTACGCCGCGAGCCGCTCGCGCGCCGCCGCCTTGATCATCGTCGCGCCCTTTTCGGCGATCATGATGGTCGGCGCATTGGTATTGGTCGAGCTGACGGCGGGCATCACCGAGGCGTCGATGACGCGCAGCCCCTCGAGCCCGTGCACGCGGAGTTCGTCGTCGACGACCGACATCGCATGGTTGCCCATCATACAGGAACAGCTCGCGTGATAGACGGTCGAGCCGGTCTGGCGGGCGTAGTCGAGCAGCTCGGCGTCGGTTTGCACGTCGGGGCCGGGGACGTTCTCGCCGATGATGTATTTCGCGATCGCCGGCGCCGCGAAGAGCTTTCGCAAGAACTTGAGCCCGCCGACGATCGCGCGCTGGTCGGTGTCCTCCGCGAGGTAGCGCGGGTTGATCGCCGGCTGGTCGTGCGGGTCGGGGGTGCGGATGTTGACGTACCCGCGCGACAGCGGCCGCATCTGCCACGGCCCTCCGGTGATGCCGGGGCGCTCGTCGAAGCGGCGGACGAGCCCCGGCTTGTAGCTCGCCGGGGCAAAGACGCATTGCACGTCCGGCGTCGCGGACTCAGGCAGCACCTTGACCGAGGCCGCGCAGAGCGACGCGCCGAACGTCAGGAGCCCCTTCCCTTGCGTGAAATAGCGCAGCACCTCGGCCGCGAACCCGACCCCGCGGACCCGCGAGTTCAGCGTCTCGATGTCCTTCACGAGGCACGACATGCGGGCGATGTAATGGTCCTGGAAATTCTGCCCGACCCCGGCGAGCGCGTGGTGCACCGGGATGCCGGCCTTGCCGAGAACCTCCGGCGCGCCGACCCCCGATAGCTGCAACAAGTGGGGCGAACCGACTGCGCCGGCCGACAGGATCACCTCGCGCGTCGCATCGGCGCGTTCCGGCCTGCTCTGCCGCGAAAACTCCACGCCGACCGCGCGCTTGCCATCAAAGATCACGCGATGCACCAGCGCCTTGGTGATGATCTGCAAGTTGGGCCGCTTTTTCGCCGGCTTGAGGTAGGTCTGCGCCGCGCTCGCCCGGCGGCGGCCGCCGCGGGTCTGCTGGCACCAGCCGATCGTGTCGCCGCTACCCAGCGGCCAATTGTTGACGTCGGCCCGGTATTCGACGCCGATCTCCTGCGCCGCATCGATGATCGCCTGGCACGCGGCCGGCCGCTCGGTCATCGGCGAGGTCGTTAGATGGCCGCCCCGCCCGTGGATCTCGGCCTCGTCGCCGGTCCAGCGCTCGGCCTGCTTGAAATAAGGCAGCACCGAGTCCCAGTCCCAGCCGCGATTGCCGAGCTGTGCCCAGTGCTCGTAATCCTCAGGCTGGCTGCGGATGTAGATGAGCCCGTTGATCGACGAGGACCCGCCGAGAACCCGCCCGCGCGGATAGGTGATGGCCCGCCCGTTCGTCCCCGGATCGGCCTCGGCCTTGAACCCCCAGGTGAGCTGCTTGTGCTCGAGGAGCTTCATGTACCCGGCAGGGACATGGATGAACGGATGCCAATCACGCCCGCCCGCCTCGATTAGCACGACCTTCACCGACGGGTCCTCGGTGAGGCGGCTGGCGAGAACGCATCCCGCGGAACCAGCGCCGACGATCACGTAATCTGCTTGCATCTTCTGTTCGCTCCCCAAGCCCCCATCCCGACCTTCCCCCGCTTGCGGGGGAAGGGGCTCATTGTGCAGCTTGCCAAGTCTTTTCCCTCCCCCCGCAAGCGGGAGGGTGAGGGGTGGGGGCTTTACGCCGCCAACCGCTCCTTGGCGCTTGCCCGGATCATCGCGGCGCCCTTCTCCGCGATCATGATCGTCGGCGCGTTGGTGTTGGTCGAGGTCACCGCCGGCATGACCGAGGCGTCGATGACGCGGATGCCTTCGAGCCCGTGCACCCTGAGGTGGTCGTCGACGACGGCCATCGGGTCCTGGCCCATCTTGCAGGTGCAGGTCGCGTGGAACACGGTCGAGCCGGTCTCGCGCGCGTAGTGCAACAGCTCGTCGTCGCTCGCGACGCCGGCGCCCGGCAGCATCTCGCCGACGAAATAGGGTGCCAGCGCCGGGGCTTGGAAGAGCTGCCGCGCCGCGCGCAATCCGCCGATTGCCGCGCGCCGGTCGGTGTCGTGCGAGAGGTAGCGCGGGTTGATCGCCGGCGCGTCGTGCGGGTCACTCGTCTTTGCCTCGACATACCCCGTGGAGAGCGGCCGCATCTGCCACATCCCGCCGGTCATTCCCGGCCGGTCGTCGAGCCGGCGGACCGGCCCAGGGGCAAAGCTCGCGTTGGCGAAGAGGATCTGCACGTCGGGCGTCGCCGATTCCGGCAGCACCTTGACCGAGGCGCACACCAGCGAGGCCGCATAGGTCAACAGGCCCTGCCCGGCAAAGACGTAGCGCATCAATTCGCCGACAAACGGCATGCCGCGCGACTTCTCGTTGGCGGTGCCGATGTCCTTCACCTCGGCGGTGACGCGAGCGAGGAAATGGTCCTGCAGGTTCTTGCCGACCCCCGGCAGCGCGTGGTTGACCGCGACGCCGATCTTGCCGAGATGCGCCGGGTCGCCGATCCCCGACAGCTGCAGGAGATGCGGCGAGCCGATCGACCCGCCGGACAGGATGATCTCGCGCAGCGCCTCGACCCGCTCGGTGACGCCGCCGCGCGAGAACTCGACCGCCGTCGCCCGCTTGCCGTCGAGCACGACGCGATGGACGAGCGCGCCGGTGATGACCGACAGGTTTTTCCGCCTCAGCGCCGGGCGCAGAAACGTCCGTGCGGCGCTCTGCCGGCGGCGGCCGCGGCGGGTCTGCTGGACCCAGCCGATATTCGGCGGCGCATTCGGCGGCAGGTGGTTGACGTCCTCGTGGTACTCGAGCCCGACCTCGGTCCCGGCCTCGATGATCTTGTGGCAGAGCGCGGGCTTGTCGGAGGTACGTGAGGTCAGGAGCGGCCCCTCGCGCCCGTGGAAATCGTCGGCGCCGCCTTCCCAGCTTTCGGCGTGCTTGAAATACGGCAGCACCGAATCCCAGTCCCAGCCGCGATTGCCGAGCTGGGCCCAATGGTCGAAATCCTCGGGCTGGCCGCGGACGTAGATCATGCCGTTGATCGAGCTCGACCCGCCGAGCACCTTGCCGCGCGGGTAAAGGATCGAGCGGCCGTTGACCCCCTCGTCGGGCTCGGCATGAAAGCCCCAGGTCAGCGTCTTGTGGTCGAGGAGCTTGATATACCCGGCCGGCACGTGAATGAGCGGGTTCCAGTCGCGCCCGCCGGCTTCGAGCAGCACCACGCGCGACCCATCCTCGCTCAACCGATTGGCCAGCACGCACCCCGCCGACCCGGCGCCGACGATCACATAATCCGCCTGCATGTCGCCCCTCCCCTACGCCCCGCCACAACCCCTCACCCGTCTCGCTTCGCTCGCCCGGCACACCGGGGATCGGCCGGTGAGGGCTGTGACCGCTGCCCGACTGTCGATACTCTACCGCACTCACCCGCCGATGCGAGTCGCCGACGCCATGCAATATTCCGCACTGACCGAACGGGTCGCCGGGCGCGGCGCCGGCGCGTGGGAGATCCACCGGCAAGCGTTGCTGCTGCGCGAGCACGGCCACGACGTCATCTCGCTGACCGTCGGCGACCCCGACCAGGACCCGCCGGCGCCGCTGATCGACGCGACGATCGCCGCGCTCCGCGCGCACCGCACCGGCTACGCCCGGATGATCGGCGCCGAGCCCTTGCGTGAGGCGATCGCCGCCCGTCATCAGCGCCGCACCGGCGAAGCCTGCACCGCCGACAACGTAACCGTCGCGCCCGGCGCGCAAGGCGGGCTCTACTGCGCGCTCCAATGCATCGCCGGCACAGGCGACGAGGTCATCGTGCCCGAGCCGGTCTACGCGACCTACGAGGCGGTGATCGGCGCGGCGGGCGCGACGATGGTGACCGTGCCGCTCGTCCCCGAACTCGGCTTCCACCCCGACCTCGATGCGCTCGCTGCCGCGATTACGCCGCGCACCCGAGTCATCTGGATCAACAGCCCGCACAATCCGACCGGCGCCGTCTTCACCCGGGCCGAGATCGAGGCGATCGCCGAATTATGCCGCTGCCACGATCTGTGGCTCGTCTCGGACGAGGTCTACGAAGACCTCGCCTTCGCCCGCCCGCATGTCAGCGCGTGGTCGCTGCCGGGCGTGCAGGACCGTACGATCGTCGTCTCCAGCCTGTCGAAATCGCACGCGGTCCCCGGCTTCCGCTTCGGCTGGATCGTCGGCCCGCCGGCCTTGCAGGGCCACCTGTTCAACCTGCTCCTGTGCATGACCTATGGCAGCCCCGGCTTTATCCAGGCCGGCGCCCTCGCCGCCTTCGAGCGCGAGTTGCCCGAGATCGCACGCTACGCCGCCGAATACCGCGCTCGCGGCGCTCTCCTATCGGGGAGGCTCACCGACGCCCCGGACTGCCGCGTCGTGCCCCCCGAAGGTGGGATGTTCGTCCTCCTCGACATCCGCCCAACCGGCCTCTCCGCTTACGATTTCGCCCTCGCGCTCCTCGAGCAGGAACACGTCGCGATCCTCCCCTGCGACGGCTTCGGCCCCAGCGCCGCCGGCCACCTCCGCATCGCGCTGTGCGCGCCGGAAGAACGGCTGGCGGAGGTGGGAGAGCGCATCGTGAGATTCGCGCAGAGGTTGGCCCAGCGGCCCCGATAGGAGCGCGGGCGTCCCGCTCGCATCCGAACAAAGATTGCGGGCGGGACGCCCGCGCTCCTATGCCTACGCCGCCAACCTTTCCCGGGCCGCCGCCTTGATCATCGCCGCGCCCTTCTCCGCGATCATGATCGTCGGGGCGTTGGTGTTGGTCGAGGTCACCGCCGGCATCACCGAGGCGTCGATGACGCGGATCCCTTCGAGCCCGTGCACCCGAAGCTGGTCGTCGACGACGCAGTTGGGGCTCGGCCCCATCATGCAGGTGCACGTCGCGTGATAGACCGTGTTGCCGTTGGCCCGCGCGTAATCGAGGATCTCCGCGTCGCTTTGCACCGCCATCCCGGGCAATTTCTCGTCGCCGACGTATTTTTGCAGGGCCGGCGCGGCGAAGATCTTGCGGACCATGCGGATGCCGCCGACGACGGCGCGCCGGTCGGTATCCTCGGAGAGATAGCGCGGGTTGATCGCCGGCTGGTCTTCCGGGCGGTTGGTCCGGGCCCGGACGTAGCCGCGCGATACCGGCCGCATCTGCCACATCCCGCCGGTAAGGCCGGGCTCCCTTTCGAGCTTGCCGACCTGGCCGCCCTCGAAGCTGCCCGGCGCGAACGAGCACTGGATGTCCGGCGTCGCCGACTCGTCGAGCACCTTGACCGAGGCGGCGCAGAGCGAGGCGCTGTAGGTCAGCATCCCCTTTCCCGACACCAGGTACTTGATCACCTCGCCGACCAGGGGCAGCCCGCGCGACTTTTCGTTCGCGGTGGCGATGCCGTGGACCGGGTAGCAGAGCCGCACGACGTAGTGGTCCTGCATGTTGGCGCCGACGCCAGGCAGCGCATGCACGACCGGGACGCCGATCTCCTGCAGGTGCGCCGGGTCGCCGACGCCCGATAGCTGGAGCAGATGCGGCGAGTTGACGGCGCCCGCGGAGAGCAGGATCTCGCGGTCCGCCTCGGCCCGCTCGGTCTTGCCGCCGCGGGTCAATTCGACCGCGACCGCTCGCCTCCCTTCGAACACGATCCGCCGCACCATCGCCTTGGTGACGAGCTGGAGGTTCGGGCGGTTCAGCACGGGCTTCAGGTAGGTGCGCGCCGTGCTCGCACGGGTGCGGCCGCCGCGCGTCTGCTGGCACCAGCCGATGCAGTCGGTGTGGCTGCGCGCGAGATCGTTGACGTCGGCCTTGTATTCGAGCCCGATCTGTTTGCCGGCCTCGATCACCGCCTCGCAGATCGGCGGGCGCTCCATCTGCGAGGTGAAGAGCGGCCCCTGGCGCCCGCGCACCTCGCCGCCCTCCTCGCCCGACCACTGCTCGGCCTGCTTGAAATACGGCAGCACGCCGTCCCAGTCCCAGCCGCGATTGCCGAGCTGCGACCAGTGGTCGTAATCCTCGGGTTGCCCGCGGATATAGATGAGCCCGTTGATCGACGACGACCCGCCGATGACGCGCCCGCGCGGATAGAGGATCGCACGGCCCGCCGTGCCGGGATCAGGCTCGGCGTGGTAATTCCACGTCAGCGTCTTGTGGTCGAGCATCTTCATAAAGCCGGCGGGGATGTGGATGAGCGGGTTCCAGTCCTTGCCGCCCGCCTCGATCAACAGCACCTTGACGCTCGGGTCCTCGCTAAGCCGCCGCGCCAGGACGCAACCGGCCGAGCCGGCGCCGACAATCACATAATCCGCCTTCATCACGTTCCTCCCGCTCGCCACGCCGTCATTGCGATGAGCCGAGGGCGACGCGGCAATCCCCTCCAGGTACGCGCTCGGCGGGGATTGCCGCGGCGCTGCGCGCCCCGCAATGACAACCTACTCTAACGCCTCGTGGCGGGATGAAAATCGCCTTCTTCCTCACTACCTCTATGCGTGATCGAGGAGCCCCGCATGAGCGCCGCCGCCATTGCCAAACTCTACCGCTATCCGGTCAAGGGCCTGTCGGCCGAGGTGCTTGAACGGGTGTCGCTGTCGCCCGGCCGCTGCCTGCCGCAGGACCGCCGCTTCGCGATCGCGCTCGGCACGACCGAATTCGATCCGGCGCGCCCGACATGGCTGTCGAAGACGCATTTCATCATGCTGATGCGCGACGAGGCCCTGGCCCGCCTCACCACGCGGTTCGATCCCGATGGCGCGGTGCTGTCGATCGCCGAGAACGGCCGCCCGCTCCTCGAAGCCTCGCTCGGCGATCCCGAAGGGTCCCGGCGCATCGCCCGGTTTTTCGACGAATTCACGGGCGGCGCCGTCGCCGGACCGCTGCGGATCGTCGAGGCGGCGGACCATGCCTTCGCCGATGCGCGGCCGAAGCCGAATGCGAGCACCGGGCAATACGTCTCGCTGATCAACCTTGCCAGCATCCGCGAGCTCGAAGGCGAGATCGGCGCCCCGGTCGACCCGATCCGCTTCCGCGCCAACGTCTATTTCGACGGCCCGCCGGCCTGGCGGGAACAGGAGTGGATGGAGCGGCCGATCACGGTCGGCGGGGCGGGGCTCCGCGTCATCTCGCCGATCACCCGCTGCGCCGCGACCCAGGTCAACCCCGACACCGCCACGCGCGACCTCGACATCGTCGGCACGCTGATGCGGCGATGGGGCCACAACATCATGGGCATATACGCCGAAGTGATCGACGGCGGCGATATCGCGATCGACGATCCGATCAGGGTGGCTGCATGAACGACATACCGCTGAGCGAGGCCGAGCCCCTTCTCGCATCCTGGCGCCAGGCCGTCGACCCTGCGGCCGCGGCGGCGATCGAGCGCACGGTCAACGAGGGCTCCGACCGCGACCTCTGCCGCATCAACCCGCTGTCTTTCGCCGCGCGGCACGCCCTCGGCGAGGAGGCGACGATCGCCGCGTTCCTCCACGCCGCGCATTTCGGGCTTTTCGAGCTGTCGTGGAACGTCGTCTGCCCCGGTTGCGGCGGTGTGCTCGGTCATGGCGAGACGCTGAAGACGGTCCATCACGAGGACTATCTCTGCGCGCTCTGCTCCGGCACCTATCAGTGCGCGCTCGACGACATGGTCGAGGTGACGTTTACGATCAGCCGCCGCGTCCGCCGCATCGAGGGGCACAGCCCGGACCAGCTGCCCTACATCGAATATCTGCGCCAGGTTTTCTTCGCCTCGGTGCTTGATCTACCCGAGGATCTGAAGCGCGAGATCGACGACATCACGCTCGACACGATCGAGCTGCAGCCGCACGAGAAGGCGCAACTCTCGCTGCAGATTCCGGCCGCGTTCCTGGTCGTGTTCGACCCGGTTTCCCACACCGCGCAATTCATCGACGTCAAGGGCGAGCCGACCCGCGAGCGGCAGAATTTATCGTTGCAGTTCAACCACGTCCGAACGATGCCGACGACGATCGAGCTGCGCCCCGGCCCGCTGCGCCTGTCGCTTGACAACCGCACCGAGGCGCGCGCCCTCCCCGGTGTATGGGTCGCCAAACAGGAGCTGCACGACCTGCTTGCCCGTCGCCGCCCGTTCCTCGCGGCAAAGCGGCTTCTCAGCAACCAGGTGTTCCGCGATCTCTACGGCACCGACACCCTCGACCCCGAGCAGCGGCTCAGGATCACCAGCCTCACCTTCCTCTTCACTGATCTGAAGGGCTCGACCGCGTTTTACGAGCGCGTCGGCGATCTCGCCGCCTATGACCTCGTGCGGGCGCATTTTCAGGTGCTTTACGACATCGTCGGCGGCGAGCATGGCGCGGTGGTCAAGACCATCGGCGACGCGGTGATGGCGACCTTCACGACCCCCGACCGCGCCGTCGCCGCCGCGCTCAGGATGCGCGAGGCGATGGCGCGGCTCAACGCCGAGCGCGGCGGCGAAGACCTCCTCCTCAAGATCGGCATCCACGAGGGCCCGTGCCTCGCGGTCGTGCTGAACGACCACCAGGATTATTTCGGCTCGACCGTCAACATCGCCGCCCGCGTCCAGGGCCTCGCCGAAGGTCGCGCGATCTTCGCCAGCGAGTCCGTCGTGCGCGACGAGCACACCGCCTCACTCCTCGCCGAGAAAGGCCTCAACCCGCAAGCCCAACAGCGAGAACTCCGCGGCCTCGCCCACGAATACGCGATCTACGAGATTCCGTGAGGCTCAGGGGCCTCGATTGCTGTCTCAACGAGCGGAGCGTATTCTAGCGTCAGCGCATTTTCCCGGGAGGCACGCGATGGCTTCGAAATCGCCCGTCGGCATCAACCACATCGTCCTCAACGTCCGCGACATGGACGCGTCGCATCAATTCTGGACCGAGATCGTCGGGCTGCAGCAGGTCGGCGAGCTGCATCCGCGGACGGAGATGGGGAAGACGCCGCGCATGCAGTTCTACAGCGGCGACCATGACGGCAAGTTCACCCATCACGACGTCGCCCTTGTCGAAAACCCGAACCTGCCGCCGCCGGCCCCATGGGGCCTCTTCGACAAGCCGGTCGCGATCAACCACGTCGCGATCGCGATGCCGAGCCGGGAGGCCTTTGTCGAGAAGCTCGCCGAGCTTCAGAAAAAGGGCGTCAAGTTCAACATGCGGGTCAACCACGGCGTGACCCACAGCGTCTACATCAACGACCCCAACGGCTACGGCGTCGAACTCCTCTACGAGCTGCCGCGCGAGATGTGGGAAAATGATATCGACGCCGGGATCAACTATTTCGAGCCTCTGCCGACCGAGGGCACCGAGGCGCTAATCGACGATCTCGAACACGCGCCGAGCTTTGGTAAAGCGGCGGCGGAGTAACCCGATTTCGTCATCCCGGCGCACGCCGGGACCCGCGCGTCAGCCGCTCGTGCGCTTGAACCGTGGGCCCCGCCGACGCCGGGGTGACGATTTTAGAGCGCAATCCTTTTGCGCGTGAAGCGTTGGCCCCGGGGAAGCATGTTCCGGAGGGCCTGATGCTCAAGCTCGCGCTGTTCTTTCTTGTCATCTCGCTGATCGCCGCGCTGTTCGGCTACACCGGCCTCGCCGCCGCAACCGGCGGGATCGCGAAGATCCTGTTCTTCGTCTTCCTCGTGATCTTCGTCGTCCTCTTGATCGCGGGGCTTGCGATCGGCTCCACTTTCTGGTGACGCGGTCAGCGAGAGGTCTATAGTTTCCCTCCGAGAGAAGGCCGACCGGCCCTACCTGAGGAGGAAACACGATGGCCTACGATGTGCTGATCAAGAACGGCCGCGTCGTCGACGGGTCGGGGATGCCGTCATTCCACGGCGATGTAGCCATCAGGGACGGCAAGATCGCCGAGATCGGCAAGTTGTCGGGCGCGGCGGGCCAAACCGTCGATGTCGGCGGCCAGGTCATCGCGCCCGGCTTTATCGATAACCATTGCCATTACGACGCGCAGGTCACCTGGGACCCGCTCTGCTCGTTCTCCTGCGACCACGGCGCGACGAGCGTCGTCATCGGCAACTGCTCGCTCAGCCTTGCTCCGGTGCGCAAGGGCAACGAGAAGCGGATGGCCGAGTACCTGTCGTATGTCGAGGCCATCCCGATGGACGTCCTCAGCACGATCGAGGTCGACTGGGAATCCTTCCCGCAATACATGGACCGGCTCGACCGCAATCTAGGCGTCAATGTCGGGACGCTGATCGGCCACACCGCCGTCCGGTATTACGTGATGGGCGACGAGTGCCAGAAGCGCACCGCCCATGATTCCGAGATCAAGGAAATGCAGGCGGTCGTCCGCGACGGCATGGAGGGCGGCGCGCTCGGCCTCTCGGTGTCGCGCAACCGCGGCCATTACGACCCGCAGGGCGTCCACATCCCGGCGCTGTGGGCCGACGAAAAGGAGATCTTTGCGCTCGCCGACGTGCTGCGCGAGATGGGCACCGGCATCATCCAGTCCGGCGGCGGCCGTGACGCCGAGATGAAGGACGGGCTGATGGCGCGGCTTAGCGAGGCCTCGGGCCGGCCGGTCGTCTACAACAATCTTGGCCAGTCGGTGCGGCGGCCCGGCGAGTGGCAGAAGCACATGGACCGGGTCAACGAGACCTCGGCCCAAGGCATCCGTGCCTACCCGCTCGCCTCGCCGAACACGACGACGCAGATCTTCAACATGTCCAACACCCAGGTCTTCCGCGGCTCGCCGACCTGGCACCCGATCCTGCTCTCCTCCGATGAGGAGAAGCTGCGCGCCTACGCCGACCCGGCGGTGCGCCAGAAGCTCCACGAAGAGATGGTCGAGTGGAAGGTCGAGATCCCGGGCAACACGATCTCGCGCGAATGGTACAACTATATCTGGGTCGAAGAGGTCAAACTCGACAAGAACAAGGACCTCGTCGGCAAGACCTTGAAGCAGGTCGCGGACATCCGCGGCAAGCGCATCATCGACGCGTTCCTCGACCTCGTCGTCGAAGAGAAGCTAGAGACCACCTTCATGCAGGCCGAGAACAACATCGACATCGAGGCGATGAAGGCGATCCTCAACTACCCGAACGCCCTGATCGGCCTCAGTGACGGCGGCGCGCACGTGCAGTACCACGGCGGCTACGGCTTCTCGACCCGGCTCCTCGGCGAGTGGGTCCGCGACAAGCAGATCATGAGCCTCGAAAACGCCGTGCGCCGCTTGACCTTCGACTCGGCTTCGACCTTTGGCCTCTACGACCGCGGCCTGTTGCGCCCCGGCATGGTCGCCGACATCACCGTCTTCGACCCCGAGACCGTCAAGCCGCTCCCCGAATACATCGTCCACGACTTCCCCGCCGGCGGCTGGCGCTTCAAGGAACCCGCAGCCGGCATCTACGCCACCTTCGTCAACGGCCAGATGCTGATGAAAGAAGGGTCGCACACCGGGAACCTGCCCGGCCACGTGCTGCGGAATTCGCGTTACCAAGCGGCACGAGGGTAATTCGCAGAGTATTATTGAATAAGCCCGCCCTCGACAGCCGGCGGGCTTTTCAACCTCATTGTCAATTGTTCGGCCGTCATTCCGGCGAAGGCCGGGATGACGGCCGTAGAGGGCGTCGCCGCGACTTAACCTGTTGTTCCGGCCCCTACTTTGCTGCGTCTCTAACCGCGACCTTCCGCCCGAACTGCGGCATCACCCGTTCGGCCAACGCGTGGAATTGTTCGAGCATCAGCGCCTTCGGCGTCGTCAGCGGTGAGGAGAGGTTGATGTGCTCCATTCCGGGGTATTTCTCCTCGACCCCCTTCAAGAACACGACGAGGTCGTCGGCCGTCCCGGCGAACCACGAGCCGAGGCCGACGAAATGCTCGGCGGTCGGCACACCCTTGGCATCCCACCCGCCGCGGTGGGCGATCGCGTCGATCTGGTCCGGCGTCACCCCCGGCACAAAGCCCAAGGGCGCGAACATCTTGGCGTGCTCTTCGTAGAGCGGCTTTAGCCGGCGGATCGCCTCTTCACGCGAGTCGGCGATCAGGTAGTGGATGCCGAGCGTCAGGTTCTCGCCGAGCTTCAGGTGCTTGCCGGCGCGCTCGGCAGCCTGTTGATATCCTTGGATCGGCCCGTCCTGCATCGTCGCCGCGCCGCCGCCGACCGCGCCCTTGATGTTGTGCTTGACCATGAAGTCGAGCCCGCGCGGGTTGGCGCTGACGATCGGCTGCCAACATTCGACCGGCAGGTGCACCGGCCGCGGCACGAGGGTCAGCTCCTTGAGCTGATAGCCGCGATAGGGCACTTCGGGGGGCAGCGTGTAGTGCTTGCCCTTATGCGAGAACGACGCGTTGTTGAACGCCTTGAAGCAAATCTCGACCTGCTCCTCGAAGAGCTCGCGGTTGGCGTTCTGGTCGAGCATCGGCGCGCCGAAGGTCTCGACCTCGCGGGTGTGATAGCCGCGTCCGACGCCGAACACGCAGCGCCCCTTGGTCATGATGTCGGCTACCGCGAAGTCCTCGGCGAGGCGCAGCGGGTGCCACATCGGCGCGATGTTGAAGCCGCAGCCGATCCTCAATTTCTCGGTCAGGTGGGCGAGGTGCACCGCGATCATCAGGATGTTCGGCAGGCACTCGTAGCCCTCGTACTGGAAATGGTGCTCGGCGAGCCAGAGCATGTCAAAGCCGAGCCCGTCCATCGTCTTGGCGATCGCCTCGGTCTTTTCGAACACGCCGGCGAGCTCGTCATTGCTGAAGCGCCGCTCGTTAGCCGGCGTCGCATCCTGGCCGTGATCCGGGAAATCGATATGACCGGCATAGACCGTGGTGAATTTGTTGATCGCCATGGGGGGCTCCTTTCGCCGCTTTTGCTGCCGCGCGTCGGGACAGGCTAGAGGATTATCCGCCGCTACGAAATCGCCGCGTTGACGAAGTTGTGATCGGAATCGCGGCGCCCGGGCCGAAACTAAGATTGCGAAGCACTCGCATATGCCTGGGATCGACCTCGCATGGAGTGCGCAACCGAAACGCGAGGGACAAGCCTCTTTGCACCGCGGCCATCCCTCGCGTTCTCGCGGGAAATCCGCCTGTTTCGCTGGCCAACCTTCGCCAGCCACGGTCAGACGCCTCCGGATCGCCGGTCTTGCGGCTCGAACGCGATTCAACCATTCCGCGAGGTCACGGTGTGGACGGGGCGGTGTGTGGGTCATGAGGGGGACGGGGTTTGGAATTTCGGGGCGTCGGCGGCCGCGGCGGTAGCCGTCGCGGCGCCAACCTCGGCGCAGGAGACGCCGATGACGCCCGGCGGCGCCATCACCCTCCCCGCCATCAACGTTCAGGCGCTATTTCGTCGCCGCCCACGCCACCGGCGCCTATGTCGGCGAGCCGCTAAGCGCCTTCGCCAAGATCCATTTCGACTACTGACGGGACTCGCGCAGCGGCCCGGTTGCCGCCGCCGCGCACGGCGCCCACATAAGGGGGATGGACGAACAAACTCGACGCCAGCCCGAACCCGAGATCATCCCACCCGGCGAGCCCCTCCCCTACCGCCGCACCGAGATCTGGGAGAGCCGTGACCCGGGCCAGATGCACCGCGTCTATATCCGGCAGATCGGGCCGCTCGGCGCGACGCTGCTGGCCGCCGGCGTCGGGGTGGCGGCAGTGATCGGACTCTTCTTCCTGATCAGCACGGCGATCTTCGGTCTCGCCGTAGTCGGAGCGCTGACGCTAGCCGGCATTGTCATGGGCATCTTGCGCGGGCCGCCCCGTTCGCTACGCTAGCTCCCGAGCAAAGACCAGCCGGGAGCCGCACCGATGAACGACGCCATCCTCGCCACCCTCTCGATCGGGCCGCGCCTGTCGCCGGCGGGCGGTGTTGCGATTACCGGGGCTGACCTGTCGCGGCCGTTCTCGCCGGCCGCGCGCGAGACGGTCTTCGCCGCCTTCTGCGCGCATCACGTCCTCGTCTTCCGCGACCAGGATCTGTCGAAGGCGGCGCAGCTTCATTTCACCGAGCAATTCGGCGAGATTGAGGAGCATGTCGGACGCCACGCCGCGGCCGACCGCTATGGCCTTGTCCACCTTGTCACCAATCTAGGCGCGGACGGGAACCCGACAACCAAGTTGAAGCAGTCCGGCAACTACCACTGGCACACCGACAAGTCATACCACGCGGTGCCGTCATTGATGACCGTGCTGCATGCCAAGGAGCTTCCGCCCCAGGGCGGCGACACCCAGTTCGCCAACATGGCGATGGCGTACGACGCGCTTCCCGACGCCGCCAAGCGGAAGATCGCCGGGATGCGGGTCGTCCATAGCTGGGCGGCGAGCCGCAAGCGGGCCGGCGCGCCGCCGCCCTCCGAGATCGAAATGACCGAGCGGCCGCCGGTCGACCACCCGCTCGTCCGCATCCACCCCGAGACCGGCGCCAAGACGCTCTATATCGGCAACCACGCCTCGCACATCCTCGGCATGCCCGAAGAAGAGGGCGACGCACTGCTGCAAGAGCTCCTGGAGCACGCGACCCAGCCGCAATTCGTCTACACGCACCACTGGCAGGACGGCGACCTGGTCCTGTGGGACAACCGCTGTCTCCTCCACCGCGCCCTCGCCAATTACGAAATGGCGACGCACCGCCGCGTGCTGCACCGGACCGTGGTGACGGGGACGGTGCCGGTCTGAGCCCCCTGACCTAGGAGAAATCGACCCTCACGGAGAAATTGTCGGGGTTGAATGGCTCAGACGAAAAATCAATCCATCAGCTTGCGCATCAGGTAGGTGAATTCGAGCGCGGTGCGGCGGGCGCGTTCGTTCAGGTTCGCGGCGGCGGCGTGGCCGCCGTCGATGTTTTCGTAATAGAGGAACGGCAGGTTCATCGCCGCCATCTTCGCCGCCATCTTGCGGGCGTGGCCAGGGTGGACGCGGTCATCCTTGCTCGATGTCAGGAAGAACGGCTCGGGGTAGATCGTGCGCCCATCTTCGGAGTGGGCGCGCAAATTCTGATAGGGCGAAATGCGGCGGAGGAATTCCGCCTCCTCGGGGTTGTCGGGGTCGCCGTATTCGGCGATCCACGACGCGCCGGCGAGGAGCTTGTGAAAGCGCAGCATGTCGAGGAGCGGCACCTGGATCACGACGGCCCGGAAGAGCTCCGGCCGCTGCGTCAGCATCACCCCCATCAGGAGACCGCCGTTCGATCCCCCCATGATGCCGAGCCGGCGCGGCGAGGTGATCTTGCGTCGGATCAGATCCTCGGCGACGGCGATGAAATCGTCATAGGCGCGCTGGCGGTTGCCCTTGAGCGCAGCCTGATGCCATTCCGGCCCGAATTCGCCGCCGCCGCGGATATTGGCAACGACATAGACCCCACCCGGCTCGACCCATAATTTGCCGGCGGCCGCCACATAACCCGGCGTCATCGACACCTCGAACCCGCCATAGCCGTAAAGCACCGTCGGGTTGTTGCCGTCGCGCTTCATGTCGCGCGGCCGCACGACAAAATACGGGATCGCGGTGCCGTCCGAAGAAGTCGCCTCGAGCTGCTCGACCTCCGCGCGCGAGGCGTCGAAGCGCGGCGGCTGCGACTTTACCCGCTCCGCCTTCCCGGCCGCGACATCCGCGAGGTAGAGCGTGTTCGGCAGCGTATACCCGGCAACATCGAGAAACGCCTGCTCGTCGCGGTCGCTCGCCGCGACGACCTGGATCGAGGCGTTGTCGACGAGCGGCAGCGGCGCGGAACTCCAGCCGCCGTTCTCGTGGCGATAGGTCTCCACCCGGCCGCGGACATTGCGGTAGATCACGACGACGAGGCGCGAGCGCGTCGACGCCACCCCCTCGACGGTCTCGCGCGACCCCGGCGCATAGATCAGCACCGGCGTCACGGCGTTCATGTCGGCATGGCATTGCGCCAGATCGAGCGAGACGAGGGCGCCCGTCGGATAAGTCGTCCCGCCGTGCTCCCATTTTTCCCGCAGTCCGAAAACGAGCTGGCCCGACACATAGGCGACAAGGCCCGATCGCCCCGGCAGCGGCAGCGTCACCGGCCCGGCGTCGGTCAGCAGAAACCGCTCGCTGGTAAAGAAATCGACCGCGCGATCGACGACGATCCCCTGCACCGTTCCGTCGGGGTCGCGCAATACGCTCGCCCGGACGCTGACATCCTGCGGGGTACCGCGGAAGATCTCCTCCGCAGCATCGAGCGCCATGCCGCGCTTGAGGCGCTTCAGCACAAACGGATACCCCGAGTCGGTCATCGTGCCGGGGCCCCAGTCGCGGCCGACGATCAGCGTGTCTTCGTCGACCCAGCTCGCGTTCTGCTTTCCCTCCGGCAGCGAAAACCCGCCCTCGACGAACTCCCCGGCCTCGAGCTCGAACTCGCGGAGCACGGCGGCGTCCTTGCCGCCGTCGGAAAGGCGGATCAGCGCGAGCCGCTCTTCGGGCTCTAGGCTGGCGCGGCCTTGATAGACCCAGTTCTTTCCCTCGCGCGCGGCGAGCGCGTCGATGTCGAGCACGGTCTGCCAATCGGGCTCGGCCGTGCGATACGACGCGAGGCTGGTGCGCCGCCAGATCCCGCGCACGTGGTCGCGGTCCTGCCAGAAATTCGCCAGCCGGCCACCGACAAAGGCCGGATAGGCGATGCGGTCCTCGGCCGTGATGATCGCCAGCACCGCATCACGCAGCCCGGCATAGCGCGGGTCGGCCTCGATCTCGCCAAGGCTGCGCGCGTTCTGGTCTTTGACCCAGCCCAGCGCAGCCTCGCCGTCGACCTCTTCGAGCCAGAGGAACGGGTCTTCGGCCACCCGACTACTCGGCGGCGGCTGCGACGGCGTCGCCGCGGCGCGGCGCGGCGACGCCGACGATCGTGACGACCGCAGCGAGGACGCAGAACCCCGCCAGCGCGTAGAGCCCGCCCTGGAAGCCGCCGGTCTTGTCGGCAATCCAGCCGACGATCGTCGGCCCGAACCAGCCGCCGAGATTGCCGAGCGAGTTGATAAAGGCGAGCCCGGCGCCCGCGGCGGTGCCGCTGAGGATCGTGTTGGGCAATGACCAGAACGGCCCCTTCGACCCGTAGAACCCGACCGTCGCCAGGCACATCGCGGCGACTGCGACGATCGTCCCGACCATCAGTCCGGCAAACACCATCGCCGCCGCCGACAGGAGGCATCCGGCGAACAGGTTCCAGCGGCGCTCGTTCATCCGGTCGGAGAGATGCCCCCAGAGGATCATCCCCGCCACGCCGGCGATATAGGGGATCGAGGTGACGAACCCGGTCGCGAAATTCGACAGCCCCGCCTGCTTGATGATCTGCGGCGCAAACAGCACGAGCCCGACGCTCGGCGTGACGATGCCGAGATAGATAATGCCGAGCGCCCAGACGCGCGGGTCGACGAGGGCCTGCCACATCGAAATCTGGCCATGGGCGCCGGTGACCTCGCGCCGCTCGCGCTCCATCTCGGCCGCGAGCCACTGCTTCTCCTCTTGCGTCAACCAGTTCGCCTTCATCGGACCGTCAACGAGATAGAGCAGGCAGACGATCCCGAGGATCAAGGCGGGGATCCCCTCGCCGATAAACAGCCATTTCCACCCGGCAAGGCCCCAGGCGCCGTCGAGCAGCATCAGGTACGACGAGATCGGTCCGCCGATCGCCACCGCAACCGGGGTCGCGACGCCGAACCATGCGACCATCCGGCCGCGGTGCGCCGACGGGAACCAGAAGGTGAAATAGAGCAGCATCCCGGGAAAGAACCCGGCCTCGGCGACGCCCAGCAGGAACCGCAGGCCGATAAAGCTGGTCGTGCTCCAGACGAAGGCCATCGCCATCGACAGAAGCCCCCAGGTCAGCATGATCCGCGCGATCCAGAACCGCGCGCCGACCTTCATCAAGACGATGTTGCTCGGGATCTCGAAGGCACAATACCCGGCATAGAAGCACCCGGCGCCAAACCCGAACGCGGTCGCGCTCAGACCCAGATCGCCCCGCATCGTCAACGCCGCGAACCCGACGTTGATGCGATCGAGATAGCAGATGATCATGCACAAGCAGCCAAACGGCAGCAGCCGCAGGTAGATCTTGCGCATCGCCGAGCGTTCGATATCGGACATCGTTCGTTCCTGGCAAAAGTCGACGCGAAACCGTAGCCCGGGCCGCGCCGATCGGCCTCACGCAAATTCGGCACGCCCAGGTAGCGTCCCTGCCAGGTAGCGTCCCTGCTTGAATACTCCGTCCATTTTCCCCCATCGTCATCCCGGCGAAGGCCGGGACCCCACTTCCCAACCGATCCTGCGTTTCAACGGGGGCGGGGGCCGGCCTTGGCCGGGATGACGAATTTTCCGGGTCGGAACCAGGATGACGAAGACACATGGCTCCAACTACCTCGACCCCGACCGGCCCGGCGCGACCCGGCTTGGCGTCGCGGAGGCGCGGGCGCTCGGCGAAGGCGCTCTCGCCCGCATCGGCTACTCCGAGGACGACGCTCGCATCGTCGTCGACCAACTCGTCGACAACTCGCTGTGCGGCTACCGCTTTGCCGGGCTGCCGCGCATCCTCGCGATCGCGCGCGAGGCCAAGTCGCAGAACACGCGCACGCCGGTGACGGTCGTTCACGAGACGCCCGCGGCGGCGCTCGTCGACGGCGGCAACAATGTCGGGTATGTCGCGGTCTATCGCGGCGCCGAGATCGCGATCCGGAAGGCCCGAGAAAACGGGGTCGCCGCGGTCGGCGTCTACAATTCCTATTTCAGCGGCCGCAACGCCTATTACCTCGAGCGCATTGTCGAGGCCGGGTTTGTCGGCATGCACAGCGCCAGCGGGTCGCCGCATATCGTGCCGCCGGGTGCGACGCGGCCTGCGCTCGGCACCAACCCGGTCGCGTTCGGGTTTCCGTCGGCGGACGGGCCGGTGATCTTCGACATCGGCACCGCGTCGTTGATGTGGGGCGAAGTGCTGCTGTCGGCGGAGACCGGCGAGGAATTGCCCGAGGGCACCGCCTTTGACGCCGAGGGCAACCCGACCCGCGACGGCAAGGCCGCGGCAAAGGGCGGAGTCGCGGCGTGGGGTGGGCACAAGGGCTACGGCCTCGCCTTTGCGATCCAGGCACTGGGGCTCCTCGCCGGGGCCGCGATTCCGCGCGGGCTCGTGCAGGATTACGGGTTCCTGTTCTTCGTCGTGGATCCCGGGGCGCTCTTGCCCGGCAACCCGTTCGCCGAACAGATGGCCGGGCTCGTCAAGGCGATCCAGGCGACGCCCCGCCGCGACGGGGTCGAGGAGATCCGCATCCCGTCGCAGCGCGCCTTCCGAGAGCGCGAGCGGCGCCGGGCCGAGGGCATCCTCGTCGACGGCGCCGTCATCAAAGCCTTGACGGCGCTATAGCCCCGCTCCGATCAGCGCCGGGTTGGTGGTGTGGAAGTTCCACTCCGCGCCGACATTCCCGACCGCGACATAGGTCGCCTGGTCGTGGGCGATCGTGCCCAGCACCAACGCGCCGTTGCCCGTCGGCGTCGTTGAGCACATCGCCGGTGCCCTCGAACACCCACGCGTTCGGCGATCGTGGCGCCGGGCGCAAAGCCCGCCACCGTTCCATTGAGCACCGATTTCCGCTCGATGACGACGATGGAGCCGCTATCGTCGAACGACACGGCAACGTCGTTCGCGCCGCTGATCGTCCCGTAATTGGCGATCGTGGCCAACTCGCTCTGGTTGCTCGGAAGGCCGGCAACCGCGATGCCGGTGAGACCGGGCCGCCGCCCCATCACTCGAAATCAAGAGAACCGGCGCGCGCTGTTCCCGCCGTCGCCAAACAATCTAAATCTTCCTCAAATCCGATCGATCGCAAACTCCGCGCAATGCACAAACTCCGCGCATGATCGACGCGCCCGCCGCGCGCCCGTAAGATCGTGCCGGAAACCAGCGGAGACTGCGCCATGCCCATCACCATTCGCCAGGTCGGCCCCTGTCTCGCGGGCGAGGTCGACGGCATCGACATGCGCAGGCCGCTCGCCGCCGCCGAGGTCGCCGAGATCCACGCCGGCATGGACCGGTATGCCGTGCTCGTGTTTCACGGGCAGGACATCGACGACGAGCAGCAGCTCGCCTTCACCCGCAGTCTCGGCGAGATCGAGATGACGCTCAACACCGGGCTGCGTGCCGAAAACGAATACCGACTGCCGCCGACCTTTGCCGATGTCTCCAACCTCGACCAGCACAACCGGCCGATGGCGCGCGACGACCGGCGCCGCCTATTTTCGCTCGGCAACCGCCTCTGGCACTCCGACAGCTCGTTCAAGACGATTCCGGCAAAATACTCGCTGCTGCATGCGCGCAAAATCCCGTCGAAAGGCGGCAACACCGAGTTCGCCGACATGCGGGCCGCCTGGGACGCGCTCGACGACGAGACGAAAGCCGCGTGCGAGGGCCTCGTCTGCGAGCACAGCCAGATGTATTCGCGCCAGTTGATCGGTTTTTTCGAGCTCAGCGACGAGGAGCGCGAGCGGTTCAAGCCGGTCTATCAGACACTCGTCCGCACCCATCCGGTGACCGGGCGCAGATCGCTCTACCTGGCGGCGCATGCCGGCGCGATCGTCGGCTGGCCGATCCCCGAGGCGCGGGCCTTCCTGCGCGACCTCAACGAGCATGCGACGCAGCGCCGGTTTGTCTACTCGCATAAATGGGCGGTCGGCGACCTCGTCATGTGGGACAACCGCCAGACGATGCATCGCGGCCGGCCGTTCCCGGCCGAGGAACCCCGCGATGTGCGCCGCACGACGCTGGCCGGCGACGGCCCCACGGCCTCCCAGCAGCAGGCGGCAGCAGCGTGATTTAACATAGTTGATCCGCCCGAACTTTTTGTTTAGGCGAATTGGACCGTTGTCCGGCTACCCTCGTTAAAGGGGGGCATGAACGACGTCTTCGAATTCGTCGCGCTCGATCGGGCGCCCGGCCGCAACGGCCTCCCTTACAGCCGGTGGCGCGGTTGGCTTCGAACGGCCATCCACTTTTTCTGCTATCACCTGATCCTGAAAAGCCGAGCCACCCGGCGGGCGCGCACCGCCGGATTCCGGCTGGTGGTGCGGCCGACGGTGTTCCACCCGGGTTGCTTTATCACCAGTGAATTCTTCGCCTCGTTTATCGGTCGGCTCGATCTCACCGGCCTCCGCGTCGCCGATGTCGGAACCGGCAGTGGCATCCTCGCGCTCGCGGCCGCGCGCGCCGGCGCCGCGCAGGTCACCGCGATCGACATCAATCCCAACGCCGTCCTGACCGCCGCCGACAACGCGCAAGCCAATGGCTACGGAGACCGGGTCACCGCGGTTTCCTCGAACCTGATGTCGGCCCTGACGCCGGAGCCGCAATTCGACGTCATCATTTCGAGCCCGCCCTCCTTCGCCGGCGAGCCGCGCGACCTCGCCGACCGCGCGTGGCATGCGGGCCCGAACTACCGCGATATCACGGCGCTGTTCGACCAGGCCCGCGAGCGGCTTGCCCCGAAAGGCCGGATGTACCTCCTCGTCTCCTCCGACACCGACCTCGCGCTTTTCAGCCGGCTGATCGCGGGGGCCGGCTTTCGCATGCGCGAAGCCGCGCGCCGCTCGATCCTGATCGAAGCCTTGATCATCTACGAACTGGCACCGCTGTAGCTTCCGCTTGCCCAACAGCTTCTGCTTGACAGGGGCGCGCACGGGTCTAGCGTCCGCGGGTCAATTCTTCCCCCGGAGGAAACCCGATGATCGTCGAATTCCGCACGTACCGCCTGAAGCCCGGCACGGTCGCCACCGCCGAGGAGCGGTTCGGCCAGGCCCTGCCGGCGCGCACCAAGGTGTCTCCGCTCGCCGCCTTCTGGCACACCGAGGTGGGCCCGCTCAACCGCATCATCCACGTCTGGCCCTATGACAGCTTCGAGCAGCGCACCCAGGTGCGCGGCCAGAAGATCGAAGGTTGGCCGCCGGCGATCCGCGAGTTCGTCGAAGAGCAGCAGAGCGAGATCTTCATCCCCGCGCCGTTCTCGCCGAAACTCGAGCCGCGCCGGCTCGGCAATCTCTACGAGATCCGCATCTACACGCTGGCGCCGGGCGCGATCCCGGGGCAGATCGAGCGCTGGGCCGGTGCGATCGACGCTCGCCAGAAGTACTCCCCGCTCGCCTTCGCCGGCCATTCGGAGCTCGGCGGCCTCAACCGCTGGTGCCACATCTGGGCCTACAAGGACGCCGCCGAGCGCTTTGCGGTCCGCGAAAAGGCCCGCGCCGACGGCGTCTGGCCGCCCAAGGGTGGCCAGCCCGGCCAGACCTTGATCCAGGAAAACATGCTGGTCGTCCCGGCATCATTCTCGCCGCTGCGTTAGCTGGACAAAACCCTCTCCCGCGGCGCGGGAGAGGGACCACTCACAGAGCGAGCAGGGTGAGGGCCCGGCGCGAATTGCCTCGGAGCCCCTCATCCTTCCATCGCTCCGCTATCGCGGCGCGGACGGTCGAGCGGGGCTGAACCGCCCGGTCCTCAGTATTCGACCGCGTAAACCTGACCTTCGATCCGCAGCGCCGCGTCCTTGTCTTGCGCCAGCCCGCCGTGCGGCGGCCATAGATCGTGCCCGTGTCGCCGATCATGAACCCGGTCGAGTCGATCCGCTCGAGCGGCACACCGGCGAGGTCGAGCCGCCGCACCACGGCGCAACCGCCTCACCCCCGGATCGCCTTGGCCCTGAGCAGATGGTCGGCCAAGACGCAGGCCATCATCGCCTCTCCGACCGGGACGGCGCGGATGCCGACGCAGGGATCGTGGCGGCCGTGGGTCTCGATCTCGACCTCGTTGCCCTCGGCGTCGACCGTGCGCATCGGGTGCAGGATCGAGCTCGTCGGCTTGACGACAAAGCGCACGATGACGTCCTGCCCCGTCGAGATGCCGCCGAGAATGCCGCCGGCGTTGTTCGACAGGAACGTGACTTCGCCGTCCTTCAACCGCATCTCGTCGCCGTTGACCTCGCCCGACAGCGACGCGGCCCCAAATCCGGCGCCGATCTCGACGCCCTTGACGGCGTTGATGGTCATCATCGCGCGGGCGAGATCGCCGTCGAGCTTGTCGTAGATCGGCTCGCCGAGCCCGGCCGGGGCGCCGCTCGCCACCACTTCGATGATCGCCCCGGCCGACGATCCGGCCTTGCGCACGCCGTCGAGATACTCCGCCCACTGCACCGCCATCTTCGCGTCGGGACACCAGAACGGATTGGCCGCGGTCGCGGCCCAGTCCCAGCGCGCGCGATCGATCGCATGGGGCCCGATCTGCACCAGCGCACCGCGGATCGCGATCCCCGGCCCCAGCACCTTGCGCGCGACCGCACCGGCCGCCACCCGCGACGCCGTCTCGCGCGCCGAGGCCCGACCGCCGCCGCGATAGTCGCGGATGCCGTATTTCTTCCAGTAGGTATAGTCGGCGTGGCCGGGCCGGAACCGGTCGGCGATGTTGCGGTAGTCCTTCGACCGCTGGTCGGTGTTCTCGATCAAGAGCTGGATCGGCGTGCCGGTCGTCTGCCCCTCGAACACACCCGACAGGATCTTGACCTGGTCGGCCTCCTGCCGCTGCGTCGTGTAGCGCGACTGGCCCGGCCGGCGCTTGTCGAGATAGACCTGGATATCGGCCTCGCCGAGCGGGATCTGCGACGGCACCCCGTCGACGACGACCCCGATCGCCGGCCCGTGGCTTTCGCCCCAGGTCGTAAAACGGAATTGCGTGCCGAACGAGTTGCCAGCCATCAGCCAGCCCTCAAACCGTCGAGATGTCGGGCGCGTCGACCCGCTTCATGCCGACGACGTGGTACCCGCTATCGACGTGGTGAACCTCGCCGGTGACGCCGGCCGACAGGTCGCTCAGCAGGTACAGCCCGGCCCCGCCGACATCCTCGATCGTCGTGTTGCGCTGGAGCGGGGCATTGAGCTGGTTCCATTTGAGGATGTAGTGGAAGTCGCCGATCCCGTACGCCGCCAGCGTCTTGATCGGGCCGGCCGAGATCGCGTTGACGCGGATATTGTCGCCGCCGAGATCGGCCGCGAGGTATTTGACGCTCGCTTCGAGCGCGGCCTTTGCCACCCCCATTACATTGTAATGCGGCATGACCCGCTCGGCGCCGGCATAGGTCAGCGTCAACAGGCTGCCGCCCCCGGTCATCAGCGGCACCGCGCGGCGGCTCAGATCGGTGAACGAGAAGCACGAGATTTCCATCGTGCGCAGGAAGTTCCCGCGTGAGGTCGCGACGTATTTCCCGGTCAATTCGTTCCGGTCGGAGAACGCGATCGCGTGGACCAAAAAATCAAGTCTGCCCCAGCGCTCGGCAATCGTCGCGAACACCGCATCGAGGCTCGCCTCAGAGGTAACGTCGGCCTCGAGCATCAGATCGCTGCCGAGGCTTTCGGCGAGCGGCCGCACGCGCCGGCCCAGCGCCTCGCCCTGATAGGTAAAGGCGAGCCCGGCGTCGTGCTCGTGCAATGTCTTGGCGATGCCCCAGGCGAGCGAACGGTCGTTCGCGACGCCCATGATGAGGCCCCGTTTACCACTCATCAGCGGCATGAAATCCCCCTCGTGGCCGGACCTCAGGGTTATCGGCCGGACAGGAGCCTCGCATACCCCCATCCTACACGAACGCGCGCCCCGCCGTCAGCCATTGCCCTAGGGCGCGGCGCGGAGTACCGGTTGCCCATGATCGACGACATCGCCGAATTGGAGCCGCTGACGCCGTTCCGCCGCTGGTGGGACGCCGCCGCCGCCAAGGAGGATCTCGCCGAGGCGCTGAGCATCGCTACCGCAACCGCCGCCGGCGTACCCTCGGTGCGGATGGTACTGCTGCGCGGGCTCGACGAGCGCGGCTTTGTCTTCTATACGAATCTCGACAGCCGCAAAGGCGACGAGCTTTCCGCCAACCCGCGCGCCGCCGCCTGCTTTCACTGGAAGTCGCTCGCTCGCCAGGTGCGGATCGAAGGTGCCATCTCGATCGTCGCCAACGCCGAGGCCGACGCCTACTATCACTCCCGCGCCCGTGAGAGCCAGATCGGCGCCTGGGCCTCGGACCAGTCGCGCCCGCTGGTCGACCAGGCGACGCTGATGCGCCGCTTTGCCGAGGCGACCGCGCGCTTCGATGGACAGAACATCGTCCCGCGCCCCGCGAACTGGTCGGGCTATCGCCTCGCGCCGGAGCGGGTCGAGTTCTGGCAGGAATTGCCGCACCGGCTGCACGACCGCCTCGTCTTCACCCGCGACGGCGCGGGCTGGCGGCGCCACCGTCTCTACCCGTGACCGTCGCGACGATCGAGCCCGAACGCGCGCGCCGGCTGCGCACGCGTGCGACGTACGCTGCACTCGCCGTCGCCGTCGTTCTGATCGCGGTGAAGCTCGCCGCCTGGCTCGGCAGCAACTCGGTAGCCCTCTTGTCGAGCCTCATCGACTCGCTCGTCGATGCCGCCGCGTCGGTCGTCAATTTCATCGCCGTCAAGCATGCGATGAGCCCGGCCGACCGCGAGCACCGCTTTGGCCACGGCAAGGCCGAGCCGTTGGCCGCGCTTGGTCAATCCGCCTTTCTGGTCGGCAGCGCGCTGCTATTGCTGGCCGAGGCGGCGCAGCGCTTGATGTCGCCGCAGCCGGTCGAGAACGGCCTCGCCGTGATCGTCGTCATGGTGTTCTCGACGATCGCCGCCGCCGGCCTCGTCGCCTTTCAGCGCCATGTCGTCGGCCTGACCCGCTCGCTCGCGATCGGCGCCGACGAAATCCATTACCGCGGCGACGTGATCCTGAACCTGGCGGTGATCGCCGCGATCGTGCTGAGCACCTGGCTCAAATTGCCGCTCCTCGACCCGATCTTCGGCGCCGGCGCCGGGATTTGGATCATCTGGCGCGCGATCGGGATCATGCGGCTCTCGTTAACCCAGCTGATGGACCAGGAGCTGCCCGACGAGGAACGCGCCCACATCCGCGGCATCGCCGAGCGTCATCCCGGCGTCAGCGCCGTGCACGACATGCGCACCCGCGTCGCCGGCCCGACCGCCTTCATCCAGCTCCATCTGGAGATGGACGGCTCGATGAACCTCTTGCGGGCGCATGAAATCACCGACGGCGTCGAAGCCGAGCTGCGCGAGGCCTATCCGGCCGCCGAGATCATCATCCACCAGGACCCCGCCGGCCTCGAAGAGCCCCCGGCATTTCCCCCGCGCGAGGCAGCGCGGTAACGCATCGTCATTGCGAGGAGCCGCAGGCGACGCGGCAATCTCGGACAAGGCGCGCACCCGGCCCGAGATTGCTTCGCTGCGCTCGCAATGACGGGGCTAGCTCGCCCTTTGCAGCATTGGTCCCAAATCCCTGCCGCCGACGATGTGCAGGTGAAAGTGCGGCACGTCCTGATGCGCCGCCTCGCCGTGATTGGCGATGATGCGGTACCCGCCTGCCGCGACCCCCTCGTGCTTCGCAATGAGCCCGATCGCGCGCAGAAACGCCGCGTGCTCCGCCGCCGAGCCTTTCTCGGAGAAATCGTCCGCCGACACATATTCCCCTTTCGGGATCACGATCACATGCGTCGGCGCCTGCGGGTTGATGTCGCGAAACGCCAGCACATGCTCGTCCTCGAACACCTTGGTGCAGGGGATCTCGCCACGCAGAATGCGGGCGAAGACATTGGTGCGGTCGTAGGGCATGAATTCTCTCTCGTTGCAGGAGCGCGGTGCGTCCTTCGAGACGCGCTCTGCGAGCGCTCCTCAGGATGAGGAAAGACAGGGCGCGGCAGAATAGCCGTTCCTCATCCTGAGGAGCACCCTGCAAGGGTGCGTCTCGACGGACGCACGAGGCCGAACCCGGCCTACACCATCTCCGCCCGCAATTGCTGACGGAACGCGTCGATCGGCACGAGCTGCCCCTGGCGCTCGACAAACCAGAAGGCCCAGCCGTTGAACGCCGTCGCCCCCTGCACTCCGGCCGCGACGGCGTGGATCGAGCCTTTGTGGTCGGCCGAAATCACGGAGCCATCGGCCCGCACCTTCGCGCTGTACCGCCGCCGCTCGTCGAACAGCACCTCGCCCGGCCGGACGAGGCCGCGCTCGACGAGATTGCCGAACGGGATGCGCGGGGCGTCGCGCCGTGACGACAATACGATCACCTCGGCCGAAGCCCGGGTCACCGCGGCGATCCGCCTCCGCGCCAGCGCGGCATAGGCCGGCTCGCGCTCGATGCCGATAAACCGGCGTCCCAGCCGCTTTGCGACCGCGCCGGTCGTGCCGGTGCCGAAAAACGGGTCGAGCACCGTGTCGCCGGGCTTGGTCGAGGCGAGCAGCACCCGGTGCAGCAGCGCCTCCGGCTTTTGCGTCGGATGCGCCTTGGCCCCGTCTTCACCTTTCAGCCGTTCAGGCCCGCCGCAGATCGGGATAAACCAGTCGCTGCGCATCTGCAGCTCGTCGTTGAGCGCCTTCATCGCCTCGTAATTGAACGTGTAGCGCGACTCCCGCTCGCGCGCGCACCACAGCAAGGTCTCGTGCGCGTTGGTAAAGCGGCGCCCACGGAAATTCGGCATCGGGTTCGACTTGCGCCACACTACGTCGTTCAACAGCCAGAACCCGAGATTCTGCAGGATCGCGCCGATGCGGAACACGTTGTGGTAACTGCCGATGACCCACAGCGCGCCATTTGGCTTCAGGAGACGTCGCGATGCGCGCAGCCAGTCGCGGGTGAATTGATCGTACTCGGCGAACCCGGCGAACTTGTCCCAATCGGCATCGACGCCATCGACCCGGCTCTGGTTCGGTCTGTGCAATTCGCCGGCGAGCTGCAGGTTATAGGGTGGATCGGCAAAGACGAGGTCGACCGAACCCTCGGGCAGACGCGCCATTTCTTGAAGGCAATCGCCCTCGATGATCGGATCGTCGGAATCTGTATTGAGGGCCTTCATCCGAAGGACTGTGCGCGCGGCGAGTCCGCGCGTCAATTCTTTCGCGGTAATTCAACCCGCAAGGCGCATCACGGGAGCGAACGAGCGACGGTGATGCGGCGTAACACCGAGCCGCCCCAGCGCCTCATGATGAAGCGCGGTGCCATAGCCGGCGTTCCGCTCCCAGCCATAGCCGGGATAGCGCCGCGCCAGCAGCGCCATCGCCCGGTCGCGCGTCACCTTGGCGACGACCGAGGCCGCGGCGATCGAAAAGCTGAGCGCGTCGCCACCGACCACCGTCCTGACCGGGCAGGTAAGCGTCGGGGACTGGTTGCCGTCGACGAGTGCGACATCGGGCACGATGCCGAGCGCCCCCACGGCCCGCGCCATCGCGAGCAGGCTCGCGCGGAGGATGTTGACGCGGTCGATCTCGATCACGCTCGCCGCGCCGATCCCGACCCGCGCCCCCGCCAGCAGCAGCGCGCAGCAGCGCTCGCGCGCCAGCACCGTCATCGCCTTCGAATCATCGAGCCGCTCGTGCAGAAAGGCGCAGACATTGGCGCGGTCGAGGATCACCGCCGCCGCGACCACCGGCCCCGCCAGCGGCCCGCGCCCGGCCTCGTCGACGCCGCAGACAATCCCCCGGCACTCATCCTCGATCGTAAAATCCGGCATGGCCCCCCAGCCGCTACCGTCGTCCGCCGCCTCGCTTGTGCCACGCGCAAGTGCCCGCGCCAAGTGGGAATGAACCGAGAACATTTTTTCTTGACTCGCTGTCACGGATGATGTGTTCTCACTTCGTTTCTGCAACCGGCCGGGGAGAAAATCCAATGAAGACGATGCTTTTGGCTGCCACGCTTCTGGCCGCCGCCGCATGGCTCCCCGCGCGGGCGGCCGAACCCGCCACGGCCAACGGTCCCGACACGATCACTTTCACACAATACCGCGACTGGCGGATCGATTTCATCGCCCAGAAGCAACGCCAGATCAGCGCGCAGCTCGGGCAGGCCGGGTCGAGCCAGTCCGACCGCGACCGGGCGACGCGCGAGAAGGCCTATTACGACCGGCAGGCGGCGATGCCGGCCGATCAGCGCGATCACATGTTTCATGCGCGGTTCGACCTGATCGATACCAACCATGACGGCGTCATCGATCGCGCCGAGCGCGCCGCCTGGCACGATAAGCAGCAGGCGCGCTATCGCCATGAGGCTGCCGCCGATACGCGGCACTGACCTCGCGCTTCCTGTTATTTTCCTGCAAATAACAGGGGAAACAGGGGTGGAGACCGGTGCTATGCTGCGCCGGTCCGCACAACCGAGCGACGAGGCCCCGAGGATGACGACCCGTTTCAAGAACTGGATGCCGGAGGGGGTCATCCCGGCCGTTTTGCTGCCGTTCCACGCCGACTTCTCGATCGACGCCGCCTCGTACCGGCGCCATCTGCGCGATGTGGGCGGGGTCAGCGGGATTTCGGCGCTGACCGTCAACGGGCATTCGAGCGAAATCCACGCCTGCACCTTCGACGAACAGCGTGCGGTCATGCAACTGACGATGGCCGAAATCGGCGACCGCCTGCCGATCGTCAGCGGGGTCTATGCTGACGGCAGCCTCGAGGCGGGCCGGATCGCCCGCATGGCCGAGGCCGAGGGCGCCGCGTGCCTTCTGGTCTTTCCGCCGCAGAGCATGAGCATGGGCGGACAGCTCCGCCCGGAGATGGCGATCGCACATTTCTCGACGATTGCGGCGTCGACGAGCCTGCCATTGATCTGCTTCAACTACACACTGGCGGGACCGCTCGGCTATCCGCACGAGACGTTGCTGAAGCTTGTCGAGGCGGTGCCGTCGATCCGCGCAGTCAAGGACTGGTCCGGTGATCCGATGACGCACGAGCGCAACATCCGCGCCCTCCAGTCGCTGCCGCGCCCGGTCACCGTATTGACGACGCATTCGTCGTGGCTGATGTCGTCGCTGGTGATGGGGTGCAACGGGCTCCTCTCCGGCGCCGGCAGCGTTATCGCCGCGCTGCAGGTCGCGCTCTTCCGCGCGGTCAGGGCCAACGACCTCGCCGCCGCCCGCGCGATCAACGACCGCATCTACCCGCTCGCCCAGGCCTTCTACGCCCCGCCCTTCCTCGATATGCACAACCGCATGAAAGAGGTGCTGGCACTCCTCGGCAAACTGCCCCCGGCGGTCGTCCGCCCGCCGCTCCTCAAGCTTCCCGAGGCCGAAATCGCGCGGCTGCGCCAGGCGATCGCCGCCTCCGGCCTGGATCGCGACGACGTCGCGCCGCTCGCCGCCGAATAGCCGGGCTCGACATGGATAGCGGTCTCGCCGGCCAGGTGCTGGCCGAAACGGTATTGAGCCACAGCGATGGTGCGGCCGGCATCCTGTGGGTTCGCGGACACACGCTCGCCGAGCTCTGCGCCGATTTCGGCTATGAGGGCGCGGTCGGGGTGTTGTGGGAAGGTTTCGCCGGCGACGGCCTCGGCCGCGACGCGGTCCGCGCCCAACTCGGCGCCGGTCGCAGCGCCGCCTTCGCCCGGCTCGGCGACTGGCTCGACGGGGCCGGGGGCCGTCCGCTGATCGAAGGCATCAAGGCCGCCCTCGCCGCCCTCCCCGAATCCGCAACCCCGGCGGAGATCCTCGCGACGTTCCCGGTCGCGATCGGAGCGCTGCTGCGCCGGAAGGCCGGCGGCGCCCCGCTCGCCCCCGATCCGGCGCGAACCACGGCCGACGACCTTCTCCGCATGGCGCACGGCGCTCCGGTCGATCCGGCGCTGCCGGCGGCGCTCGACACCTACATCACCTCGGTCATCGACAACGGGCTCAACACCTCGGCCTTTACCGCGCGGGTCGTCGCGTCGAGCCGCGCATCGCTCGCCTCCGCCGCGCTCGGCGCCTACTGCGCCTTTACCGGCCCCTTGCACGGCGGCGCGCCGGGTCCGACCCTCGACATGCTCGACGAAGCCGAGGCGAGCGGCGACGTGCAGGCCTGGGCGTTGCGCGAGCTCGGCGAGGGCGCGCGGCTGATGGGGTTCGGGCATCGGGTTTTCAGCCGCGGCGACCCGCGGTCGCTTGAGATCGGCAAAGCGCTCGACCGGCTCCGCGCGGATCTGCCACGCCTTGCCGCGCGTCTCGCTCTCGCCGGCGACGTGGAACGCGCGGTCGCCGTCGCCTCCGCCAAGCTCAAGCCCGGTCGCCCGCCGCTGCAGCCGAACGTCGAGATCAAAGCCGCGCTACTGCTCGACTCGGTCGGATTGCCGCGCGACGCCTTCACTCCGGTCTTCGCGGTATCCCGCGCCGCCGGCTGGCTTGCTCATGCGATGGAATCGCGGCGCAACGGACGGCTGATCCGGCCGTCCTCCGCCTATGTCGGTCCGGTTCCTCGGTGAGACAGCTAGTCGATCTGCCAGCGATAGCTGATTTCGGGCGCCCGCCGGACGGCCTTGCTGAAGCCGATCATCGGGCCGGTATATCCGCTCGGCGGCAGCGTCGGCGGCGCCTTCTCGGTCGGCGTCGGCGGTTTTTCCGCGCCGACGACTTGCTGGGCGATGTTCGGGATCGCGCTGAGATCGACGCAGCCGCGCTGTTTCGTCGGCAGGCACGCGGCCGACGCCGCCGTAACCCACAACAGCGCCGAAGCGATGCCCAGCGACAACCGGACTGTCATCCCTCACCCATCCCGCACGATCAATAAGCAGGTTAGCATCGAATATTGACAAATGCGAATCGCGAATCTGACGGTGCTCTTGACTAAAATACAAAAGGCGAATGCTTCCCATCAAGAAAGTTCACTGGTCGCTGATCTGTCTCGCGACAGACAACATCAGGAGTCGAATGCGATGTCGCGGCCGCGCCGCATCAGGCTTTCCCCGCCGTCGAGCGTGATTATACTTCCGGTGGCGGAAGATGCGTCGATCAGAAAGCGGACCGCGTGGACGATCTCTTCGACGGTCGCGTTGCGCCCGAGCGGCGTTCGGCGCCACGCGACCTCGAATTGCTCGGCATTTTGCTTTCCGCTCGGCAGCACGATCCCCGGCGCGATGCCGCAGACCCGAACGCGCGGCGCCAGCGCCATCGCCAGCATCCGCGTCGCGCCATAAAGGCCGAACTTGCTGACCGTATAGGAGAAAAAGTCCGGGTTCAGGTTTTCGACCTTCTGGTCGAGCATGTTGATGATCAGCCCGGTCTCGTCGTCACCGAGCGATCCGGCGAAGAGCTTTGCGAGAAACACCGGCGCGTAAAGCCCCGGGACCATGTGCTCGGCCCAACTGTCCCAGCTAAGGCTCTTCAGATTGTCGTAGACGAAGGGGCTTGCATTGTTGATGAGGCAGGTCAGCTTGCCGCCGTCGGGTGCCAGGGCGGCGTTGGCCCGGGCGATCAGCCCCTCGATGCCGTCGCGCCGCGACAGATCGGCCTGAAGCGGAAAGCACGCCGGGCCCTTCGCATTCAATGCCTCGGCCAGCGCCTCCGCGTCCGCCGCCGAGCCGTTGTAATGCGCCACGACAAGCCACCCGTCCGCGGCGAGCGCCGCAGCGATCGCGGCGCCGATCCGGCGCGCCGCACCCGTGATCAGCACACCCTTCCTGGCACCCGCCGTCTCCGCCATGGCGTCAGCCCGGCTCGCCGCGGCGGCGATAGACTTCGATCCCGACCGCCGCCGTGTCGTTGAAGATGTCGGGCTTGACGATGGAAACGCGGCAGGCCGCGACCTCGGCGATCGAAAAGCACAGCGCCACGACTTCCTCGACCAGCGTCTCCAGCAGATCGACGTGGTCGCGGCCGGACCAGGATTTGAAGGCGTTGTGGATCTTGTCGTAATTGATGAAATTTTTCGGCGTCTTTCCGGGCGCGAACATTTCGACATTGACGACGAGCCGGCTCGGCCGCTCGACATGACGCTCCCAGGGGTGGAGGCCGATCCGCGCCTCAACGGAGATGTCTCGCAGGATCACCCGTGTGTAGTCCCGCGCCGCATCCCACAGCGCGGCCGGGCCTGAGGCGGAGAGCGGCGGCGCCAGCGCCGATTTCATCGTCACGTCTTTCCTGGGTCGAGGCCGATCCCGACCGGTATTCCGCTCCATCAAGCCGCCCATGCGGCCCCCGGTCAAGGCGCGACTGCGGATCGCCCCGCCGTCGGGGCCTATGCATAAGATGCAATACTGCCCCGTATGGACACCATTGATTGTCGCAAGAAACCGTTACGACATACAGTCGACAACAATAGGCGGCCGGATCACCTTCAGGTTGACGGGGGATGGCGATCCTGCCAAGTATCCGACGGCCACTGTCCCAGTTTTGAGAACCCCCGATTGCGTTTGGCGTTTCCAATGAGCGGTGCGGCCATGTGAGGCCAGGGAGCCGCCGGGAGTGAGGGCGACGTGTCGATGGATCGCGCACCTTGGATGGCGGTTGGGGGGATGGCCGATGGGCGGATGGCCGATGGGCGGATGGCCGAGGGGCGCATGGCTGGCCGGCCCGGACACCGCCTCGTGATCAGCGCAGTATCGGCGGCAGTTTTGGCCGCGGTGATGCTGGCCCTTGCCCCCGAGAGCACTGCCGCGGCGAATGGGCCGGTACCGACGCCGGCCGCGTTCGAATCAACCTCTGCGGTGATGCCCGACGCGCCGGCGGACAGCGAGATCAAAGTCCGGCTCGCTCAAGGCAACAATCTGACGATCGCCGGCGATAAGCTTCATGTCGCGCTGTTGCGCGCGTTCTACGCGGCGCACAACAATCAGCCCGTGTGGGACAGCCGCCCCGAAGCGACGAAGGCGCTGTGGGCGGCGGTGCTGCGCGCCGGCGAGCAGGGGCTTGACCCCGCCATGTTCCATGCGACGGCGCTGGCAGTCCCGGCAAGCCTGTCGGCGACCGACCGCGACCTGCTTCTGTCCGACGCCTTCCTCAGTTACGCCGATGCGCTGGCGCGTGGGGCGGACCCCGTCGAGATGCGCCCCGGCGACCAGATCCTCTCGCCGGGCCTTGTCGATGTCGCCGCCGCGCTCGACGCCGCGCTTAGCAGCCCTCAACCCGGTGTCGCGATCGAGGCGCTCGCTCCGAGCACGCCCGAATACAAAGGGTTGCGCGAGGCATACCGGAAATACCAAGCTGTCGTGCGAGCGGGCGGCTGGCCCAAGGTCGATGCCGCCCTCGGCGAAGATCACGTTCGCCAACTGCAAAAGCGCCTGGAAGCCGAGGGCTACCTGCCCGCTGGTTACGCCCCCGGAAAGTACGACGAGGCGACGGTCGCCGCCGTCAAGGCGTTCCAGGAAGGCCATGGCATCGAGCCCGACGGCAAGCTCGGCCCTGGTACGCTCGCCGAACTCAATACCGGCGCCGACGCGCGGGTTCAGCAGATCGCGGTCGGGCTCGAGCGGCTGCGCTGGCTGCCGCACGCGCTGCCGGAAACGCGCGTGCAGGTCAACACCGCGGCGATGGAGGTCAACTACTACAAGGACGGCAAGGTGGCCTTTAGCGGACGCGTCGTCGTCGGCCAGGTCGACAAGCAGACCCCCGAATTCTCGGCCACGATCAACAGCCTCCTTTACAATCCGCCATGGAACGTGCCGGGCGATATCGCCGAGAAAGAGATCCTGTCCAAGCTCGATGAAGAGCCGGACTATCTTGAGCGGCACAACATGGTGATGCGCGATAACGGCTCGGTGATGCAGTTGCCGGGTGCCGGCACCGCGCTCGGCCGGCTCAAGTTCGAGATGGACGACCGTTTCGACGTGTACCTCCACGACACCCCGCAGCGGTACCTCTTCGCCCGCGAGAACCGGCGCCTCAGCCACGGCTGCGTCCGGGTGCAGAACCCGCGCGACCTGGGTGCCCTGCTGGCCGACATCCCGGTCGACACGATCAACAAGGCGATCGCGACGAGCGCCACGACGCGCCACACGCTGCCGAGCCCGGTGCCCGTGTTCATCACCTATCAGACTGCGTATATCGGGAGCGATGGCCAGCTCCAGCTCCGCCGCGATGCGTATCGGCGCGACGACGCGGTCTGGCACCACCTGGTTCCCACCGGGCAACCGCCGATCGCCGGCCAGGATCCGGGGGCCCAACGCAAGGGCTAAGAGCCGCCGGATTTCACTCTACCGCTACGAGGAAATGCGGGCAAAACACCGCACCCGACCAGGAATTCGAGCATATCGGGGTTGTTCCAACCTCTCGTCGATGGTATGGCGTCACCCAAGGCTGATGGGGGGATACCATTGCCAACGTCGAAATTGCTGACCCGTCGCCGGGTCCTCGGTGCCGCCGCGGTCACCACCGCTCTTGCAGTAACGCGTCAAGCGCCTGCCGTTTCCTTCGCGCCGAGGTCGGTCTCGCTCTACAACACCCATACGGGCGAATGGTTGCGCACGGTCTATTGGGCCGACGGCCACTACATCCGTGACGCGGTCAAGGAAATCAACTGGATCCTGCGCGATCACTACAACAACGAAGTGCGGCCGATGAATGCCGGCGTGCTCGACGTGATCGGCATGCTCCGGCACCGGCTGGAAAGCAATCGACCGTTTCAGATCGTGTGCGGCTACCGCACGCCGGCGACCAACGCGATGCTCTACGAGCACAGCGCCGGCGTCGCCTCCAACAGCTATCACATCCACGGGATGGCGATCGATCTGCGCGCCGAGGGCCGCGACATCTCACAGGTGCATCAGGCCGCGCTCAGCATCCGCGGCGGCGGCGTCGGGTACTATCCGGAATCGAATTTCGTCCACGTCGATTGCGGCCCGGTCCGCACCTGGTAGGTCCCGGCGCTAAGACGCGACCCGGAAACCGCTGAGCCCGTCGCGGGCGACTTCGCCCGGCAGATCCAGCTCCCACTGTAGATACGCCCGCATCGCGCCGGCATTGCCGTCGTGGCGGTCGTGATTCCAGAAGATGAAATCGATCCGCTCGCTGTCGGGCGGGTCGTCCGGCGTCGCGACGACTGGGAGCCCCGCCGCCTGCCATGCCGCGATCCCACCCGACACCAGCGTCACCGCTGCCCGGCTGATCTCCGCGAGCTCTGCGGCGGCGAGGCGCGCAATCACCGGGTCCTCGCCAAAAACGACGATGCGGCGCGCCTTCAGCACCGACGCCGGCAGCCGGTCGAGGCGCGGCCGGATCGACCAGACTGCCCCCGCCGGATGCGCCCGGCGATAGGCGGCACTCGCGCCGAGCACGACCGCGGCGGCACCACCTGTGATCTCGCGCGCCGCCATGGCGGCATCGATCGTGGGCACCGACGCCACCTCCGGCAACACGATCGCCCCCGTCTCGAGGCGCTGGCCCTCAAGCGGTCGGTCGAGCACGACGACGTCCCAGCCGAGCTGGATCAGCCAATGCGCGGTCATGATCGCGCGGGTCATCCCGTCGTCGATCAGCACGAGCCGCGAACCGCGCGTCGCAACCCAGCGGTCGATCGCCTGGACGAGCTGTCCGCCCGGGGCCGAATCCGACCCCGGCAGATGCCCGGCCGCGAATTCATCCGGCGTGCGCACATCGAGGAGGTGCGTCGTTCGCCCGGTCTCGGCGCGCCAAGCGGCGAGCGTCGCGTGGCCGATGCGCTTGACGCCATACCGTGCAGCGACAGCCTCCGCGCGCGGGTTCGAGGCAGACGCGCCGGCGGCACTGACCGGAGACACCGCGGCCGTGGTGTTGCGCTCAAGCTCGAGCCCGGCGAGCCGCCAGCCCTGCGTGCCGCCTTGCAATGACACAACCTTGTTCGGCACCCCGGCGTTGATCAGCGACTGCGCGCCGATGATGCTCCGCGTCCGCCCTGCGCAGGAGACGACGACCAGCGTATCCTCGTCCGGCACCAGGTCGGCGAAACGGTAGACGAGCTCGGCGCCCGGGCAGGTCTGGGCACCGGGAACATGGAAGCGGTTGAACTCCTCGACCGTGCGGCTGTCGAGGATCTTGAGCTTGGTGCCGTTGCGCTGGAGTTCGGCGAGCTCGGCCGCGGTGACGTGCGGGGTGTGGCTGTCGATCTCGACGCTCTCAGCAAAGGCCTTGCTCGGCACGTTGCTGCTCGGAAACAGCGGATAGCCGGCCGCCTCCCACGCCGCGACCCCGCCGGTAAGCACCGACACGCCGGCAAAGCCCAACCCGGCAAGCCGCCGCGCCGCGCGGTCGGCGACACCGTCGCCGCCGTCGATCACCACGAGCCGACACGCCCGGCGCGGCACCAGCCGGGCGATGTCGAGTTCCATCCGGCTATAAGGCAGGCTGACTGCGAGCAGCGGATGACCGCCGTTATGCTCGCCCTCCTCCCGCAGATCGACGAGCGCGACCTCTCCGCCGTCGGCGAGCCATAGCCGCAGGGTCGGGACATCGATCCGGTTCGTGGTCTCGGGCATCGGCACGGCTCCCTCTCAGGTTCCGCGCATTGTTACCGCCGGCGCGGAAAAGCAAAAGCCCCACGCCGCCGCGCAACGAAGTCTCAGGCGAAGATAATCCCTCCCCCTGGGCGGCAGCGGGATTTTTGCCCGAGAACAGCACGACACGGGGCCGCCACCACTCGACGCGCTTGAGCAGCGCGGCGTGGTCCTCGACCTGCAAATCGACGAGCGCGACTTCGCGCCCAGCCGCCGCACCGCCGCCGCGACAAGCTCAAGCCCGAGCGGCTCGAGCCGCAGGAAGATCCGCGTATGCGTCAGCGGACCCGGGTGCACCCCCGAGCACTCGCATCGGCTTGTCCGTCAAACGACCACCACAGGTCGGTCAACGGTCGCCTGAGGTTATAGGTTCAACAGGCGCTTCGCGTTCCCGTTGAGGATCTTCGCCTTGTCGTCCGCGGAAAACGGGATGCGCTCGGCCCAGGACGTGCCCGGCGGGTTCTCCACGAACGGGTAGTCGACCGAGAACAGCACGCGGTCGATGCCGATCTCCTGGACGCAGTGAATGAGCGCCGGGTCGGAGAAGAACCCGCTCGTCGTCACCCAGAAATGCTCGGTGAAGGCATCGCGGAACCAGGTCGCGCCGCGCCCGTCGCGGGCGAAACCCATGTTGATGCGCCAAAGGTAGAGCGGGATCCCTTCGCCGAGATGGCCGAGGATGATCTTGAGCCCCGGATATTTGTCGAACACCCCGCTCAGCACGAGGCGCACGCCCTGGGTCGCGGTTTCGACCGTAAAGCCCCAGGCGGCGCGCAGGATCGTCGGGAATTTCTCGACGTAATCCTTGTAGTAGACCTCGATCACCCGCGGGTCGGGGATCGACGGGTGCATGTACAGCGGCACGTCGAGCGCCGCGGCCCGCTCGAAGATCGGCCAGAAGCGCGGGTCGTCGATAAAGAGCCCGTTGGTCAGGCCGTGGATCATCGCGCCCTTGAAACCGAGCTTCACCGTGCGCTCAAGCTCGTCGGCGGCCTCCTTCGGCGCGGCGGTCGGCAGCGCGGCAAAGGCGGCGAAGCGGTCGGGATGGGCCTTGACCGTCTCGTGCAGCCGGTCGTTGGCGGCGCGCGCGAGCCGGGGTCCGGCTTCGGCGTCGACCTGCTGCAGCGACGGCGCCGCGTGCGACAGCACCTGAACGTCGATCCCGGCCTCGTCCATCTCCTTGATGCGCAAATCGGCGACATCGTAGAGGCGCTGGTGAAGCTGGCGGATCCCGGCCGAGTCGCGCGCCGGCACCGCGTTCATCCCGCGGAACTGCGCCGCGACCTCGGGATCGAGGTAATGCTCTTCGAGGGCGATCACTTGGGTCTTTGTCGGCATCGCGGTCCTCCCGTGCGGTTGGGCCGATTTCTAGCAGCCGCGCGGAGGCCTGTCATGCGGCCCCACAATCTAGGCGTGGCGCTAAGGCGCGTCCTCCGGCTCGGCCATGGCCGGGGCCCGCGGTGCCCCGGTGGCGTTGCTGGCAACTCGCCGGTTCGCCTCTTCGCTGATCACCCGCGCGAGCTCGGGCTGATGGCCGAGCAGTTCGCGGAAATCGACGATGTCGAGCGACAGGAGCGTGCAGGCGCGTGCCGCGTAGACGCTGGCGTTGCGCGGGTCGCCGGTCAACAGCGCCGCTTCGCCGAAGAAATTGCCGGCGCCGAGAATGACCGAATTGGGCCGAACCTCGATCTCGACCTCGCCGTCGACGACGAAATACATGCAGTCGCCGACCTCGCCGCGCCGCACGATGACCGACCCCGCCGGGTATTCCCGCGGCCGCAGCGTTCGCGCGACCTCGGCGATGACGGCGGCACCGAGCGAGTGAAAGAACGGCACCTTGGCGACGAGGTCCCAGGTACGCAGAAACTCGCTGCGCCGGGTCTCGTCGGCATAATTGCTGGCGAGGATACCGGCCCAAAGCGCGAAGACGAGGATTC
>DASXFE010000067.1:0-4075 GCA_036489765.1 Allostellaceae bacterium
AGCTCGGCTTCGACGCGATCGGCGTCAACGAGCATCACCAGACCGCCTACGGCCTGATGCCGGCGCCCAATTTGATCGCCAGCGCCCTGATCCAGCGCACGAAGCGCGTCGAGATCGCGATCCTCGGCCGCGCTCTGCCGCTGGTGAACAACCCGATCTACATCGCGGAGGAATTCGCGATGCTCGACAACCTCTCGAAGGGGCGGATCATCGCCGGGTTCGTGCGCGGGATCGGGTCGGAATACCACTCGTCCGGGGTGAACCCGTATTTCTCGCACGCGCGGTTCCACGAGGCGCACGACCTCATCATGCGCGCCTGGACCGAGCCCGGCCCGTTCGCCTTCGACGGCGACCATTTCAGCCAACGCTACGTCAACCTCTGGCCCCGCCCCTACCGGCAGCCGCACCCGCCCGTCTGGATCCCGTCCCAAGGGTCGAGCGAAACCGTCGCCTGGGCCTCGCACCCGGACCGGAAATACCCGTTCCTGGTGACGTTCTCGTCGGCCGACCTCGTCGCCCGCTATCACACGACCTATCGCGACAAGGCCCGCGAATACGGCTACGAGGCGGCGTCGGGGCAGCTCGGCTGGGCCTGCCCGATCTATGTCGCCGACACCGACGAACGTGCCCTCGCCGAGGCCGGGCATGCCGTCGAGACCCTCTTCAACGACTTCCTGCGCCAGACCTTCGAGATGCTGATGCCGCCCGGGTACACCTCGATGGCTTCGATGAAGAACTTCATCCAGATGCGCCGCGCGCTCGGCAGCAGCGGCGGCCGGATGACCGCGCAAGGCCTCATCGAAAGCGGCACGGCCCTGATCGGCAGCCCGAAAACCGTCCTCGCCGGCATCGAAAAGATGCGCGAGCGCACCGGCTTCGGCATCCTCGTCTGCCTCCTCCAGTTCGGAATCCTCTCCGACGAGCTGACCCGGCGGAACATGGACATGTTCGCCGCCGAGGTGATGCCGCATCTGCGGGATTGAAGCGGAGTGATTTCCTCTCTCCGCCCAATGGGCGGAGAGGGAGCTTTCTGCGGGATCGCCGCTCTATGAGGCTGCGCTTTCGCCGGTTAGAGTAAGCGGCAATACGCCGCATCTTCAGCGGCCCACCCACAGGGAGGTTCGCGATGAGCATTTTCGGGTCATTGAACCGCCTTTCCCGCCGCGAAATCCTGGCCGGCGCGGCGGCGCTCGGGGCCGCGGGCGGGGCGCCGGTGCGGCTCTTGGCGGCGGATGCGGACACGCTGACCTGGGGCGTCCACATCTCGCTCGCGCCGGTATGGTTCGACCCGGCCGAGGTGTCCGGCCTCATCACGCCATTCCTCGCGCTCTACGCACTGCACGACGCGATGGTGAAGCCGATGCCGGGCAAGGGTCTCGCGCCGAGCCTCGCCGAATCGGTCACCGCGTCGGAGGACGGGCTCACCTACGATTTCGTCCTCCGCAAGGACGCCAAGTTCCACAACGGCGACCCGGTGACGGCCGAGGATGTCAAATTCTCGTTCGACCGCTATCACGGCGCCGCCAACGACATGATCAAGGGCCGCGTCGCCGCGGTCGAAACCCCCGACCCGCAACATGTGCGGTTCAAACTGAAAAACCCGTGGCCCGATTTCCTGACCTTTTACGCGACCGCGAGCGCGGCCGGCTGGATCGTGCCCAAGAAATACGTCGAGAAAGTCGGACCCGATGGGTTCAAGAAGGCGCCGGTCGGGGCGGGGCCGTACAAATTCGTGTCGTTCAACCCCGGCCTCGACCTGGTGCTCGAGGCGTTCCCCGATTATTGGCGCAAGGCGCCGGCGGTAAAGCACCTGGTCTGGAAGGTGATCCCCGACGAGACGACGCGGCTCGCGGCCTTGAAGCGCGGCGAGGTCGACATCGCCTATTCGATCCGCGGGGAGCTCGCCGAGGAATTGCGCAACACCAAGGGCCTGACGCTCAAGCCGGCGGTGGTGCAGGGCACGTTCTGCATCTATTTCCCGGACCAGTTCGACCCGAAATCGCCGTGGCACGATGTGCGCGTGCGCAAGGCGGCGAGCCTCGCGGTCGACTGCAAAGGCTCCAACGACGCGCTGACGCTCGGCTATTCGCTCGTCTCGGGCAACCCGATCGTGCCCGATTTCTACGATTATTTCTGGCAGCCGCCGACCCCGGTCTACGACCCGGCGGCGGCGAAAAAGCTGCTCGCCGAGGCCGGCTTCCCAAACGGGTTCGACGCCGGCGAGTATTACTGCGACTCGTCCTACGCGAATATCGGCGAGGTCATGGTCGACAATCTCGGGACGGTCGGCATCCGCGCGAAGCTGCGGCCGATCGAGCGTGCCGCCTTTGTCCAGGGTTACGCGGCGAAGCAGTACAAGAACATCATCCAGGCCGGCCCGGGCGCCTTCGGCAACGCCGCCACGCGCATGGAGATGCACGTCGTCAAGGGCGGCATCTTCGCCTACGGCACCTATCCCGACATGGACGAGCTCTACCAGCAGCAGGCGGTCGAACTCGACCGGACGAAGCGCACCGCGCTCCTCCACAAGATGCAGCAGCTCATCTACGAGCGCACGATCTTCGCCCCGATCTGGCAGCTCGCCTTCCTCAACGGCACCGGCCCGCGCGTCGCGGAATCGAGCTTCGGCAAGATCGCCGGCTTCCCCTACACCGCCCCCTACGAGGACATCGCGATCAAGAAGGCCTGAGTAACAGGCTGTCGTTGCGAGGAGCGCCGGTCTAGAAGAGAGGTCATGCCGCACCCGATCGTCGCCCTCGCCCGCCACGGCGAGACCGAATGGAGCCTCTCCGGCCAGCACACCGGCCTCACCGACCTGCCGCTCACCGCAAACGGTGAAGCCCAGGCCCGGTGTCTCGGCGAGCGCCTCCGGGGCATGAAATTCGACCTGATGCTGACCAGCCCCCTCCAACGCGCCGCCCGCACCTGCGAGCTTGCCGGGTTCGGCGCCGACGCCCAAACCGACCCCGACCTCGTCGAGTGGAATTACGGCGACTACGAAGGCATCCGGACGCCCGAGATCCTGCGCACCCGCCCCGGCTGGCAACTCTTCCGCGACGGCTGCCCCGGCGGCGAGTCCCCGGCCGAGGCCGGCACCCGAGCCGACCGCGTCATCACAAGGCTCCGCGCCGCGGCGGGCGACGCCATCGTCTTCTCCAGCGGCCACTTCTCCCGCGTTCTCGCCGCCAGATGGCTCGGCCTCGCACCCGGCGCCGGCACCTATTTCATCCTCGGCACCGCGAGCCTCAGCCTCCTCGGCTACGAACACGACCTCACCGAACCGGCGATCCGCCTCTGGAACGACACGCGGCACTTGGAGGCATGACCGAGTACCGTTGCAGCGTCACTCCAGCAGCGAGGCGAGGTAACGCCCGTACTCGCTTTTGCCGAAACGGCTCGACGCCGCAACGAGCGCATCGCGGTCGATATAGCCCATCTGCCATGCCACTTCCTCGGGACAGGCGATCTTGAGCCCCTGGCGCATCTCGATCGTGCGGACGAACTCGCCCGCCTCGATGAGCGCGTCCGGCGTCCCGGTGTCGAACCATGCCGAGCCGCGGCCCAGCCGTTCGACCCTGAGGGTGCCGGCGCGGAGGTAGGCGTTGTTGAGGTCGGTGATCTCCAGTTCGCCGCGCGGCGAAGGCTTGAGGGCGGCGGCGATCTCGACGACCGCATTGTCGTAGAAGTAGAGGCCCGTGACCGCCCAGCGGGAACGGGGGTGCGTGGGTTTCTCGACGATCGACAGGGCCTTGCCGTCGGCATCGAACTCGACGACGCCATAGGCCTCGGCGTTGCGGACCTGATAGGCGAAGACCGTCGCGCCGGGACGCGGCAGCGCGGCCTCCTGCAGCGTCTGCGACTGGCCGTGCCCGTAAAAGATATTGTCCCCGAGCACCAGCGCGACCGGGCCGGTGCCGATGAAATCGCGGCCGATGATAAAGGCCTGCGCCAGCCCCTCGGGCTTCGGCTGCGTCGCGTAAGTGAGCGCGATGCCCCATTGCCCACCGTCGCCGAGCAGCGCCTCGAACCGGGGCCGCTCCTGCGGCGTCGTGATGACGAGGACGTCGCGAATCCC
>DASXFE010000142.1:0-11709 GCA_036489765.1 Allostellaceae bacterium
ATATGAACCCCAATTTTGGCGGGGTGATTACGGTTGCGAGTCAACTTCGAGTCAGTCTGACAGGCTGGGTAATTGGGTAACATGACAACCGAGACGGTCGCTCCGCTTGATCGGCTTTGTCGGCGCAGCTCTATTTTTTCAAGGAACTACCGGCCGGTTGGTCGCGGTAGGATCCGCGACGCACGCATAAGGATTTGTTCCAATTCGATAATTTTCGAGTCTGGTAGGCCGGGCAGGACTCGAACCTGCGACAACGCCGTTATGAGCGGCGCGTTCTAACCAACTGAACTACCGGCCCACCTGCCAGCTACAATAGTCAAACTGCGGTGCGGTGTCCTCTCGCTACTCGTCCCTCACCCGAAGGGTCGGCGAGGGCGCGCGCAGCGCGACGGGTCAGGTGTCGAGGAAGCTGCGCAGTTTGCGCGAGCGGCTCGGGTGTTTGAGTTTCCTCAACGCTTTCGCCTCGATCTGGCGGATGCGTTCGCGGGTGACCGAGAATTGCTGGCCGACCTCTTCCAAGGTGTGGTCGGTGTTCATCCCGATGCCGAAGCGCATGCGCAGGACGCGTTCCTCGCGGGCGGTCAGCGACGCCAACACGCGGGTCGTCGTCTCGCGCAGGTTGCCCTGGATGGCCGCGTCGATCGGCAATATCGCGTTCTTGTCCTCGATAAAATCGCCGAGGTGCGAATCCTCCTCGTCGCCGATCGGGGTTTCGAGGCTGATCGGCTCCTTCGCGATCTTCAGCACCTTGCGCACCTTCTCCAGGGGCATCGCCAGCTTTTCGGCGAGCTCCTCGGGGGTCGGCTCGCGGCCGATCTCGTGCAGCATCTGGCGCGAGGTGCGCACGAGCTTGTTGATCGTCTCGATCATGTGGACCGGGATGCGGATCGTGCGCGCCTGGTCCGCGATCGAGCGGGTGATCGCCTGGCGGATCCACCATGTCGCATAAGTCGAGAATTTGTAGCCGCGGCGGTACTCGAACTTATCGACCGCCTTCATCAGCCCGATATTCCCCTCCTGGATCAGGTCGAGGAATTGCAGGCCGCGGTTGGTGTATTTCTTGGCGATCGAGATGACGAGCCGCAGGTTCGCCTCGACCATCTCCTTCTTCGCCCGGCTCGCCTCGCGCTCTCCGCGCTGGACCGTATGGACGACCCGGCGGAACTCGCCGATCGGCAGCTTCGCCTCACTGGCGATCTGCCCGATCGTCAGGCGGTGCTTGGCGACATCCATCGCCGCGCGCTCCATGAGCCTGGCCCAGCCGCGGCCCGGGAGCGTCGACACCCGCTCGACCCAGTCGGCGTCGAGCTCGTGGTTCATGTATTGCTCGATGAACTCGGCGCGGCGCACGCCGGCGTTCTCGGCGAGGCGGAGGAGCCGCCCTTCCTCGGAGACGAGCCGGCGGTTGAGCTCGTAAAGCCGCTCGACGAGCTGCTCGATGCGGGTGTTGTTGAAACGCAGCTTTTTCAGCTGCTCGATCGTGTCGTCCCGGAGCCGGTCATAGCGGCGCTCGGTCGCGCGCGGCAAGGCCGTGGCCTTGGCGATGTGGACGATGCGCTGCTCCTGCAGCTTTTGCAGCTTTTTGTGCGTGTCGGCGAGCGTGTCGAAGATCGCGACGACGCCGGGGCGCAGCTGCGCCTCCATCGCGGCGAGCGAGATCGAGCTTTCCTCGCCCTCTTCGCCCTCGGCGTCCATGTCGCCTATCTCGGCGCTGACTTCTTCCTCGCTCTCCTCGGCCTCGGGCTCTTCGTCGCCTTCGGGAACGAGCGGCGCGGTCGCGGACGCCGGGATCACAACCTCGCTTGGCTCGATGATGCCGCTGGCATAGGTCGCGTCGAGATCGACGATATCCCGCAGGAGAATTTTCCCCTCGTTGAGCGCATCGCGCCACCCCATCAGGGCGCGCGTCGTCAGCGGGCTTTCGCAGATGCCACCGATCATCATCTCGCGGCCGGCCTCGATGCGCTTGGCGATTGCGATCTCGCCCTCGCGCGACAAGAGCTCGACCGAGCCCATCTCGCGCAGATACATGCGTACCGGGTCGTCGGTGCGGCCGATGTCCTCGTCGTCGAGATTGCCGCGGGCCTCGCCCTCGCCATCCTCGCCCTCGGCGTTGGCGGGCTCTTCGCTTTCCTCGCCTTCGACGACGTTGATACCCATCTCGGACAGCATCGCCATCGTGTCCTCGATCTGCTCCGAGGACACCTGATCCTGGGGCAGCGCGGCGTTCAGCTCGTCATAAGTCACGTAGCCGCGCTCTTTGCCGCGCAGCACCATCTTCTTGACTGCGACGGCGATCGCGTCGAGCAGAGGGGTTTCCGCCGCATCCTCACGCGATTCCGATACTTCCGCTACGCTTGCCGCCTTGCTCGCCATGCCGTCATCCCTTACTGCAAATCGACCCGTCGGAGAGAATTCCTCCCCCTACCCTATGCAATGTTCGCTATGCCGCGCGGCTCGGCCCATTCAGCGCCTACCAATTCAGCCCGCCGATCGGGCCGTCCTCGGCCTCGCGTTCCTTCAAGGCCTGGAGCCGTCGCCAATTTTCGTCTGTCGCGTCCGCCGCAAAGGCGCGCTCCGCCGCATCGAGGTCGCCGGGGACCTGGGCGCGGAGCAAAAGGAGCGTCTCGCTGAGACCATGCCGGATCACTTCAGGATCGTCCTCCCCCCCGGTGGCGAACCCCGCATGGGCCGCAATAGCCCTTGCCAGCGCGCCGACGGTGTCGACGAACCCGCAAGAGCCTAGGTGTTGTTGCAGCCGCTCGGCGTCAAGCCCCGCGAATGCCTCGCAGTTCTCTAAAATCTCGCGCTGGAGCCTGTCAAGGTCAGGCTCGGGCATATCGATCTCGGCGAGCTCCTCGATCCAGTCACCGATCAGCCCCGGATGGCGCAGGAGGAGGCCGAGAAAGATCTGCCGATGCGCGCGTCCGGGCGTCGGCGGCGGCGGCGGCACCTCTACCCTGAGCGGCTGGAACCGGCGCGCTCCGGCGCGAGAATGGCGCCCGAAACCGCGATTGCCACGGGTCAGATCGTAATAGCGGTCGGTAAGGACGCGGCGGTACTCGCGCTGCACCTCGGCATCGGCAATGTCGCGGGCGCGGCGATCCAGGCGCGATTTGAAATCGGCGCGGCGTTCTGGCGTATCGATCGGCCGTTCGGCAAGCTCGCTTTGCCACAGCACCTCGACAAGCGGCCTTGCCGCCGCGAGCACCTCGGCAAAGGCACCGCGCCCGCGGGCGCGGATCAGCGAGTCCGGATCCTCGCCCGGAGGCACCACCGCGAAACGCAGGCTGTGCCCGGCCTTCAGCAGCGGCAGAGCGCGATTGAGGGCACGGAGCGCGGCGCGTTGCCCCGCCGAGTCGCCGTCGAAGCACAAGACGGGCTCGGGCGACAGCCGCCACAACTCCGCGAGTTGCGTCTCGGTCAGCGCGGTGCCGAGCGGCGCCACCGCGGTCGCAAACCCGGCGCGGTGCAGCGCGATGACGTCCATGTATCCCTCGGTGACGATGACGCCATGGCCACCCGGATCGCCCTCGCGCCCGATCTGCGCCCACGCCGCCGCGAAGGCGTACAGCACGCGTCCCTTCTCGAAGAGCGGCGTGTCGGGCGAATTGAGGTATTTCGGCTGGTCGTCGCCGAGCGTCCGCGCGCCGAACGCGATGACGCGCCCGGCGCGGTCGGTGATCGGGAACATGACCCGGTTGCCGAAATAGTCGTATGGATCACCGCCGCGGTCCGACGCGCGGACGAGCCCCGCCTCGAGCAGCAGGGCCTCCGGATATTCGGGCGACAGCGTCCGGCGCAGGCTCTGCCGATCCTCCGGCGCCCAGCCGAGGCGAAAGCGGCGGATCGTCTCGTCGTCGAGCCCCCGCGCCCTCAGGTAATCGAGCCCCGCCCGGCCGAATGGCGACCACAGCCGCTTTTCGTAGAACTCGGCGGCGGCCTGCATCGCCTCCAAGAGCGTCTTTTGCCGCTGCGCCCGCTCGCGCTCCTGCGGCGTCGATTGCGGCACGGCGAGCCCGGCGGCCCCGGCCAACCGCTCGATCGCCTCGACGAAATCGACATTGTCGGACCGCATCGCATAGCCGATCGCATCGCCATGCGCGCCGCAGCCGAAACAGTGAAAAAAGCCCTTGTCTTCGACGACGCAAAACGACGGCGACTTCTCGTTGTGGAACGGGCAGAGGCCCACATATTCCCGCCCCCGCCGCGTCAGCCTCACCCGCTTCCCGATCAATTCGGCAAGCGAAATCCGGGTGCGCAGCTCGTCGAGAAAGCCGGGCGGGAAGGCCATTACCTTGTTTTATCCCCTCGCCCGCATTTGAGAACGGGAAAAGTCCGCGCCACCATCATCCCAGCAGCCGCTTCACCACGGCGCCCGCCTTGGCCATGTCGAGCGTGCCGGAATGCCGCTCGCGGAGGGCGGCCATCACCTTGCCCATGTCCTTGATCCCCGCCGCGCCGGTTTCGGCGATGACGGCTTTGGCGGAGGCTTCGATCTCGGCGTCGCCCATCTGTTGCGGCAGGAACGACTCGATGACGTCGATCTCGCCCTGCTCCTTGGCGGCGAGCTCGGGGCGGTTTCCTTGCTGGTACATCGCGATCGATTCGCGGCGCTGCTTGACCATCCCCTGCAGCATGCGAAGGATGTCGGGATTGCCGAGCGGGTCGGGGTTGGCGGTCCCACGCTGGGCGATGTCGCGGTCCTTCAACGTTGATAGGATGAGACGAACGGCCCCGACGGTCGCGGTGTCGCGGGCCCGCATCGCCTCCTTGAGCCGCTCGCCAAAGGCCTCGCGCAGCATCGGCCACTTCCGGATTAAGTTATTGAAATCACAGTGGGTTGAATAGTAACACAGTTGACAAGGAAAGTTGAGCCTCTATGGTCCGGCGGAATTGCGCCGCCCGGTTGCGCCGCCAGGAACAACACATGATGACCGACCCCAACGCGGCCCCCCCGTCGCCGCGACCACCCGACTGCAACGCGGCCCTTGTGCTCGCGGACGGCGCGGTGTTTTGGGGACGCGGGATCGGTGCGCCGGGGCGTGCGGTCGGCGAGGTGTGCTTCAACACCTCGATCACCGGATACCAGGAGATCCTGACCGACCCGAGCTATGCCGGGCAGATCATCACCTTTACCTTCCCGCATATCGGCAATGTCGGCACCAACCCGGAAGACATCGAGACCGGGACCCCGCCGGCGCGCGGCCTGATCATTCGCGAGCGCATCACCGACCCCGCCAACTACCGCGCGACACAGCACCTCGACGCCTGGCTCAAATCGCACGCGATGACCGGGCTATCGGGGGTCGACACCCGGCGGATCACGCGGCGCATCCGCGACGGCGGCGCGCCGAACGGGGTCATTGCCTACGACCTGTCGGGCAGTCTGGACATCGCGTCGATGCGCGACGAGGCGGCGGCGTGGCCCGGGCTCGAAGGCATGGACCTCGCCAAGGAGGTGAGCTGCGCGCAGACCTACGAGTGGGACGAGACCGTTTGGTCGCGCGAGGCCGGCTATGGCCGGCAGACGCGGCCGCGCTTCCACGTCGTCGCGGTCGATTACGGGGCGAAGCGCAACATCCTGCGGATGCTGGCGACGCATGGCTGCCGCGTCACCGTCGTGCCCGCGACGGCGACGGCCGAGGACATCATGCGCCACCAGCCCGACGGCATCTTCCTGTCGAACGGCCCCGGCGACCCGGCCGCGACCGGCGAATACGCCGTGCCGGTGCTGCGCGAGTTGGTCGAGGCGGGGAAACCGATCTTCGGCATCTGCCTCGGTCACCAGTTGATGGCGCTTGCCTTGGGCGGCCAGACCTACAAGCTCGACAAGGGCCACCGCGGCGCGAACCACCCGGTCCGCGACGAGGCGACCGGCAAGGTCGAGATCACCAGCCAGAACCACGGCTTCGCGATCGACCCCGAAACCCTCCCCAACGGCACGTCGCCGACCCACCTCTCGCTCTTCGACCGCACCAACGAGGGCCTCTCGGTCGCCGGCAAGCCCGTCTTCACCGTCCAGCACCACCCCGAAGCCAGCCCCGGCCCGCAAGACAGCCACTACCTGTTCCAGCGCTTTGTCGAGCTGATGGAGAAGGCGGAGCCGGGACGAGTGGTTTTCACCACAGAGACACAGAGAGCACAGAGATGATTTGCGCTCGGCCCCTCCGTGTCTCTGTGGTGAATATTCCTTTCCCGGCCTTCGCCGGGATAAACGGGCTTGGGCATGCCTAAGCGCACCGACATCAAATCGATCATGATCATCGGCGCCGGGCCGATCGTGATCGGGCAGGCTTGCGAGTTCGATTATTCGGGCGCGCAGGCGTGCAAGGCGCTGAAGGCCGAGGGGTATCGGATCGTCCTGGTCAATTCCAACCCGGCGACGATCATGACCGACCCGGAACTGGCCGACGCCACCTATATCGAGCCGATCACCCCGGCGATCGTCGAAAAGATCATCGCCCGCGAAAAGCCCGACGCGCTGCTGCCGACGATGGGCGGCCAGACCGCGCTCAACACGGCGCTGGCGCTGGCGAAAAACGGCGCGCTCGCGCGGCACGGCGTCGAGCTGATCGGCGCCAAAGAGGACGCGATCGCCAAGGCCGAGGACCGGCTCCTCTTCCGCCAGGCGATGGACCGGATCGGGCTCGTCTCGCCAAAGAGCCGGCTCGCGCATACCGAGGAGGAGGCAAGGGCGGCGCTCGCCGAGATCGGGCTGCCGGCGATCATCCGGCCGTCCTTCACGCTCGGCGGCACTGGCGGCGGCATCGCCTACAACACCGAGGAGTTCGACGACATCATCCGCGGCGGCCTGAGGGCCTCGCCGACGCATCAGGTGCTGGTCGAGGAATCGGTGCTCGGCTGGAAGGAATACGAGCTCGAGGTCGTCCGCGACCGCGCCGACAACTGCATCATCATCTGCTCGATCGAAAACATCGATCCGATGGGGGTGCATACTGGCGATTCGGTAACGGTCGCGCCGGCGCTGACGCTGACCGACAAGGAGTACCAGATCATGCGCAACGCCGCGATCGCGGTGCTGCGCGAGATCGGCGTCGATACCGGCGGGTCGAACGTGCAGTTCGCGGTCAACCCGGCGGATGGGCGGCTCGTCATCATCGAGATGAACCCGCGCGTGTCGCGCTCGTCGGCCCTCGCATCGAAGGCGACCGGGTTCCCGATCGCCAAGGTCGCCGCCAAGCTCGCGGTCGGCTACACGCTCGACGAGCTCGACAACGAGATCACCCGCGTCACCCCGGCCTCGTTCGAGCCGACGATCGATTACGTCGTCACCAAGATGCCGCGGTTCACCTTCGAGAAATTCCCCGGCACCGAGCCCCTGCTGACCACCTCGATGAAATCCGTCGGCGAGGCGATGTCGATCGGCCGGAGCTTTGCCGAGTCGGTGCAAAAGGCGCTGCGCTCGATGGAGACGGGGCTCGACGGGTTCAACGAAATCGTCATCGACGGCGCCGAAACGGGCCCCGACGCGGTCAAGGCCGCGCTTTCCCGCCCCACGCCCGACCGGCTCCTGTTGATCGCACAGGCCTACCGGCATGGTCTCACGACCGAGGAGATCCACGCGGCCTGCCATTTCGAGCCGTGGTTCCTCGACCGCATCCGCGAGATCGTCGAGGCCGAGGAAGGCGTGCGGCGCGACGGGCTGCCGAAGGACCCGACCGCCCTCCTCCGCCTCAAGCAGATGGGCTTCTCCGACTCGCGCCTCGGCAAGCTAGCCGGGCTCGACGCCGGGGTCGTGCGCGCAGAGCGCCGCAAGCTCGGCCTCGCCCCGGTCTACAAGCGGATCGACACCTGCGCCGCCGAGTTCGCGTCGGCGACCCCGTATATGTACTCCTGCTATGAGGGCGACGGTCTCACCCCGCCCGAATGCGAGGCGGATCCGTCGGGGCGCGACAAGATCCTGATCTTGGGCGGCGGCCCGAACCGCATCGGGCAGGGGATCGAGTTCGACTATTGCTGCGTCCATGCCGCGTACAGCCTCAGGGACGCCGGCATCGAGACGATCATGGTCAACTGCAACCCCGAGACCGTCTCGACCGATTACGACACCTCGGACCGGCTTTATTTCGAGCCGCTGACCGCCGAGGACGTGATCGAGATCGTGCGGGTCGAGCAGTCGAAGGGCCGGGTGCTCGGCGTGATCGTCCAGTTCGGCGGGCAGACCCCGCTCAACCTCGCCGCCGCGCTCGAACGCGAAGAGATCCCGATCCTCGGCACCTCGCCCGACGCGATCGACCTTGCCGAGGACCGCAAGCGCTTTCAGCAGCTCCTGCAGAGGCTCGGACTGAAACAGGCCGACAACGGCACCGCCTATTCCGCCGCCGAGGCCGAGGCGATCGCGCTCGAGATCGGCTATCCGGTGGTGATCCGCCCCAGCTATGTGCTCGGCGGGCGGGCGATGGAGATCGTCCACGATAACGCCGCTCTCGCCCGCTATATCAGCCGCGCGGTCGTCGTCTCGGGGTCGAGCCCCGTCTTGATCGACCGCTATCTGCAGAACGCGATCGAGGTCGATGTCGACGCCGTTGCCGACGGGCACGACGTCTATGTCGCCGGGATCATGGAGCACATCGAGGAGGCCGGGATTCATTCCGGCGATTCGGCCTGCTCCCTGCCGCCCTACAGCCTGGCGGAGGACACGATCCTCGAAATCGAGCGGCAGACGGTGGCACTAGCGCGCGCGCTCAACGTTATCGGCCTCATGAACGTGCAGTTTGCGGTCAAGGACGGCGACGTCTACGTGCTCGAGGTCAACCCGCGCGCGTCGCGCACGGTGCCGTTCGTCGCAAAGGCAACCGGCGTGCCGATCGCCAAGATCGCGGCGCGGATCATGGCCGGCGAGAAGTTGTCGGCATGGCTCGGCGACCGGCGGCGCGCCGGCAAACAGGCGCATGTCGCGGTCAAGGAGGCGGTGTTCCCGTTCGCCCGCTTCCCCGGCGTCGACCTGATCCTCGGGCCGGAGATGAAATCCACGGGCGAAGTCATGGGGCTCGACGCCGATTTCGGCCGCGCCTTCGCCAAGTCGCAACTCGGCGTCGGCAATACCCTGCCGCACGAAGGCGCGGTCTTCGTCTCGGTGCGCGATAGCGACAAGGCGGCGCTGATCGAGCCGTGCCGCGAGCTCGTCGCAATGGGCTTTTCGCTGGTCGCGACCGCCGGCACGGCCGATGCACTCGCCGCGGCGGGGCTCGAGGTCGAGCGGGTCAACAAGGTGCGCGACGGTCGGCCGCACATCGTCGACCGGATGTTGAGCGGCGGCGTGCAGCTCGTCTTCAACACGACCGAGGGGACACAGGCGATCCTCGACAGCTTCAGCCTGCGCCGCACGGCCCTGACGCATAATATTCCCTACTACACAACCGTCGCGGGCGCTCGCGCGGCGGTGCAGGCGATCGGGGCGCTGCGCAAAGGCGACCTTGAAGTCGCCCCGCTGCAATCCTACCTTTGAGCGTCCCGTTTTTTGCTAAGCGCGGGCCATAAATGGAATCAATGAGCAGAGTTCCGATGACGGGGGAAGGCTTCAATCGGCTCCAGGACGAGCTGAAGCGCCTGAAATCCGTTGATCGCCCGTCGATCATCAAGGCCATCGCCGAAGCGCGCACGCACGGCGATCTGTCGGAAAACGCCGAGTACCACGCCGCCCGCGAACGTCAGAGCTTTATCGAGGGGCGGGTGATGGAGCTCGAAGACAAGATTTCGCGCGCCGAGGTTATCGACGTGTCGAAACTGTCGGGCTCGCTCATCAAATTCGGCGCCAAGGTGACGCTCGCCGATGAAGAGACCGACGAGGAGCAGACCTTTCAGATCGTCGGCGAGGACGAGGCCGACATCAAGCAAGGCCGCCTATCGGTGACCTCGCCCCTCGCCCGCGCCCTGATCGGCAAGTCGAAGGGCGACAGTGTCGAGGTCTCGACCCCGCGCGGCGCCAAATCCTACGAGGTCGTGACCGTCGATTTCGGCTGAGGCGAAGGAGCGTGGGCGGCTCGCCCGCCTACCTCCACGTCATTGCGAGGGCCGCAGGCGACGCGGCAATCTCGATCGGGGGAGCCTCCTGCGGATCGGGATTGTTTCGCTGCGTTCGCCATGACGACGCCCTTTCACTCCTCCAGCGGCACGCCCGGCGTGAATTTCGACACGCGCAGCATCAGCGCCGATTTGACATGGTTCACATTGGGCGCCGAGGTCAGCTTGGCGCTGAGGAACCGCTGATAGCTGTCCCAATCGGCGGCGACGATTTTCAACAGGAAATCGGTCTCGCCGGCGAGCATGTGCGCCTCGCGCACCTCGGGCCAGGTCGCGACGAGGCGCTCGAACGCCTGCAGATCGGCCTCGTTCTGGCTCGCCAGCCCGACCTGAGCGAAGACCGTGACCGCGAACCCGAGCGGCTCGGTCGGCAGATCGGCGTGATAGCCGCGGATGTACCCAGCCTCCTCGAGCGCGCGCACGCGCCTGAGGCACGGGGGCGCAGAGATGCCGGCGCGTCGGGCCAGCTCGACATTGGTCATCCGCCCGTCTTCCTGCAGGCATTGCAGGATCGTGCGGTCGATGCGGTCGAGGCGGGCCTGGCGCATACCGGGATCATAAGAAACGGGGGTTGCCCGCGCAATTTTATTGCGCGGCTTGCCCGGGTCGCCGTCTGCCCGTAAAGGAACCCGATGGTCGCGCTTTGGGTCCTCCATGACGGCAAGGCCGGGATGGCGAGCCAGTCGCTCGGCCTCGCCGAGGCGACCGGGTTTCCCTACGTGGAAAAGGTGCTCGACATCCGCCCGCCCTGGGCCTGGCTACCGCCGCAGCTATGGATCGCGCCGCTCGCCGCGGCAGGGCTGAGCCCGCCCTGGCCCGACGCGGTGATCGGCTGCGGCCGCCTCGCCGCCGCGCCGGCGCTGGCGATCAGGCGCGCGAGCGGCGGCAAATGCGTCGCCGTGCAGATTCAGGACCCGCGCATCGGCCGCGGCGAGTTCGACCTGATGGTCGTGCCCGAGCACGACAGCTACCGCGGCGAGCGGGTCGAGGTCAGCCTGGGCGCCATCCACCGGGTGAAGCCCGACAAGCTGGCGGCCGAGCGCGCCCGCTTCCCGCAATTCGAGGCCCTGCCCCACCCGATCGTTGCCGTCCTGATCGGCGGCGCCAACCGCGCCTATCGCTTCCGCCCCGACCGGCTTGGCGCAATCGCAGAGCAGATCGCGGCGGCCGTTCGGGCAGCGGGCGGGTCGGTGCTGGCCACCGCCTCCCGCCGCACCGCTTCCGAGGGAATCGCGCTGCTGCGCGACCGCCTCGCCGGCCTCCCCGGCGAGGTCTGGGACAATACCGGCGACAACCCCTACTACGCCTATCTGGCCACCGCCGACCATGTGCTCGTGACTGCGGATTCGGTGTCGATGATCAGCGAGGCGGCGGCGACCGGAAAACCGGTCCACATCATCGCGCTCGACGGCGGCGACGCCAAATTCTCCCGGTTTCACGCAGCGATGAGCGAGGCCGGGATCGCCCGGCCATTTTCCGGCGCGCTCGACACCTGGTCCTACACCCCGCCCGATGACACCGCCCGCGCCGGCGCCGCCGTCCGTGCGCTGGTGCTGGAGCGGCAGCGGGCATGAAGGCGCCGGCGATCTTCGTTGCGGCATTGCTGACGACCGGCGTCGTGTTTCTGCTGGTGCCGCGGGTCGATCTCGCGACGAGCCGTCT
>DASXFE010000170.1:0-27010 GCA_036489765.1 Allostellaceae bacterium
CTTCGCCAAGCCGACTATCGACGGGCCGAAGAACCCGCCGAGATTGCCCAGCGAGTTGATCCAGGCAAAACCGGCCGCGGCCGCGGTCCCGGTCAGCCACATCGACGGGATCGACCAGAACGGCCCCTTGGTACCGTAAAACCCGATCGCGGCGATCGTCATCCCGATCAGCGCCCACATGGTGCCGACGCCAAGACCGGCGATGATCAGCCCGACGGCCGAGATCACACAGGTCCAGAACAGGCTCCAGCGCCGGTCGCCGATACGGTCCGACAGCCAGCCGCAGAACACCATGCTGACCGCCCCGGCGAGGTAAGGGATCATTGTCAGCCAGCCGATATTCATGTTGGAGAAACCGAGCTGTTTGACGATCTGCGGCAGGAACAGCAGCATGCCGAGGCTCGCGGTCACGATGCCGATATAGTTGATCGCCAGCAGCAGGACCTTGGGGTCCCAGAACGCGCGCAGCATGCCGACCCCGTGCTGATGCTCGATCTGGCGCCGTTCCGCGGCAAGGCCGTCGGCAAGCCATTTCTTCTCGCCCGCGGCAAGCCAGGTCGCCTTTTCCGGCCGGTCGGTCAGGAAGAACAGCACGGCGATGCCGATCAGCACCGTCGGGACCGCCTCGAACAGGTACATGCACTGCCAGCCCTTGAAGCCCCACAGCCCGTCGAGGCCGAGCAGCGCCGTAGACACCGGGGCGCCGCACGCCACTGCGATCGGCAGCGCGAGAGTAAAGCCGGCGTTGATCCGCGCCCGGTGATGACCGGGGAACCAGTAGGTGAAATACAGCACGAAACCGGGGAACAGCCCCGCCTCGGCCAGCCCGAGCAGAAACCGGATCCCGGCAAAGCTGTAGGGGCCGGTGCAAAACGCGGTAGCGCCCGAAATCAGCCCCCACGTGACCATGATTCGCGCGATCCACAGCCGCGCTCCGACCTTTTCGAGGATGATGTTGCTGGGGATCTCGAAGAGCACGTAGCCCCAGAAAAACGCACCCGCCGCCATTCCGTAGATCGCGGCGTCGAGGCCGATATCCTTGTTCATCGTCAGCGCGGCAAAGCTGATGTTGATGCGGTCGAGATAGCAGAAGAAATAGGTCAGCGCGGCAAAAGGCAGGATGCGCAGATACACTTTGCGCATCGTGGCGCGCTCGATTGTCGTGTCCATTGACGTCCTCTAGGATCCCGATTGCTTGGTGATAGCTTACGATAAGCAACCGATACTATTGTGCGACGGCCGGCTACAGAACGCCTCCAACCGAGGGGCGGCCATGCAAATACGTCAATACTACTGATATGATATCAGGCGCTCCCACGCCCGCGCCACGCATCGAGGCTCCAGGCGCCGGCGCCGAGCAGCATCACGTAGAGGAAGCCGCCGGCCATCGCTATGTTCTTGAAGAAATGGATCTCCATGTTGCGGTCAGCGAGGTTGCTGTGCCCGATCAGTGCGGTCAGGACGCACCAGATCGCCAGCACGAGCGCAACCGGACGGGTAAACAACCCGAACAGGATCGCGAGCCCCCCGCCCAGCTCGACGATGACGGCGATGACCCAGCCGACCCCGGGCATCGGCAGGTGGTGGCCGGCAAGCATCGCCTGGGTCGCCGCCGGCCCCATCAGCTTGCCCCATCCGCCGAGGATGAACAGAAGGCAGAGCCCGATCCGGCCGATCAGCGCGACGATGGTTTCGCTCGCCTGCATGGTGTCCCCTCCTCCGCTGACGTGGCGGGATTAAGTGTCTGGCCGGCGCATGTTTTGCCGCGCTTTGATGCGAGGCCGAGCAACCTTATAGTCGTATGCAACGCGGGGCTGAATTTAGCACTGCCGCAGCAAGCGCGACGCACGCGCTCGATCACAATAGGGAGAGCGCCATGAGCCAGACCACCACTTTCCGGTCGTCGACGGCGCGACCGGGCCGCTATCTCGCCGGTTTCATCGCCGCGTTTCTCGCAACGCTGGTTTTCCACCAGATCGGCCTCTTGCTGTGCCACCTGATCAGGTTGACGCCGGGGATGCCGTATAACTTCAAGATCAACCCTTGGGGCGTGCCGCAGGTGATCTCGCTCGCGTTCTGGGGCGGGGTATGGGGATTGCCGTTCGTGCTGGTCGAGCCCAGCTTTCGCCGCTGGCCCGGCGGGTATTGGGGCGGCGCGATCATCTTCGGCGCAATCTTCCCGACCGCGTTCTCGTGGTTTGTCGTATCACAGTTGAAGGGGTTGCCGCTCGGCTACGGCTTCAACTGGCCGGGCCTCCTGGTCGGCCCGATCGTCAACGGGCTGTGGGGCCTCGGCACAGGCGTGTTCCTCGGGATTTTGCCGGGCGCCGGGCCGCGACCGAACTGATCCTTAGCCCCCTCTCCCCCCAACGGGCGGAGAGGGGACGACCCCTACCGAATCGCCGCGCAGACCGCAGCGCCGAGGTCCTTCGTCCCCGCATTCCCGCCCAGGTCGGGGGTGCGGGTGCCGCCTTCGGCGAGCACCTCTGCGATCGCGCGCTCGACGGCCTGGGCGGCCTCGTGCTCGCCGAAATGCTCGAGCATCATCGCCCCCGACCAGATCTGGCCGATCGGGTTGGCGACGCCGCGCCCGGCGATGTCGGGCGCCGAGCCGTGCACCGGCTCGAACATCGACGGATACTGCCGCTCGGGATTGATGTTGCCCGACGGGGCGATGCCGATCGACCCGACGCAGGCCGGCCCGAGGTCGGAGAGGATGTCGCCAAACAGGTTCGAGCCTACCACCACGTCGAACCAGTCCGGGTGCCGCACGAAATGCGCGGTCAGGATGTCGATGTGGTATTGGTCGGTGGTAAAGCCCGGATACTCCGTGGCGATCGCGGCGAAGCGCTCGTCCCAATAGGGCATCGTGTGAATGATGCCGTTGGATTTAGTGGCCGACGTAACGTGCTTCTTGCGCCCCTTCGCCAGCTCGAACGCGTAACGCATGATCCGGTCGCAGCCGCGGCGGGTAAAGAGCGCCTGCTGCATCGCCATCTCGTGCTCGGTGCCGTCGAACATCCGCCCGCCGACCGACGAATACTCACCCTCGTTGTTCTCGCGCACGACATAGAAATCGATCTCGCCGGGAGCGCGGTTCTTGAGCGGGCAATCGACACCAGCCAAAAGCCTTATCGGCCGCAAGTTCACGTATTGGTGGAACTCGCGGCGCAGCGGGATCAAGAGGCCCCACAGCGAGATGTGGTCGGGAACGCCGGGATACCCGACCGCGCCGAGAAACACCGAGTCGAACGGCGTCAGTTGCGCGATCCCATCCTCCGGCATCATGCGGCCGGTCTTGGCATAGGTTTCGCAGCTCCAGTCGAATTCCTGCCACTGGAAGTCGAAACCATAGCGCCGCGCCGCGGCCTCCATCGCCTGGATCCCCTCGGGCACGACCTCCCGCCCGATGCCGTCGCCCGCAATCACCGCCACCCGATACGTCTTTGCCATTGTCCCTCTCACAGTCTCATTCGTCATTCCCGCGAAGGCGGGAATCCAGGGCAAGCGACGTGCCGGTTGCCCCTGGACCCCGCCTACGCGGGGGTGACGACAAAGGAATATTCCCGCCCTTCTCTACCGCGGGCAATCGTCAGATTTCGATCGTCCCCGCCATCACCGGCACGCAGGTGCCGCCGATGCGGGTTTCGACGACGCGGCCGGCGCGCTTTTCGGCCGAGGCGTCCATATAGCTCGGCCGGCCCATCTCAACTCCCTGGGCGATGCGCAGGTTGAGCGTCAGGTCCGGTTCCGGGCGGAGGCTCGCGACGAGCCCGGCGAGCGCACAATTGGCGCTGCCGGTCGCCGGATCCTCGGGAACGCCGTGAAGCGGCGCAAACATGCGCGTGCGCAGGTCGATGCCGCCGGCGCCGTCGCGGAAATAGAGGTGGATGCCGGTCGCGGCATCGACCGGCAGACGCTTGGCGAACACCTCGCCGCGCGGCGCCGCCCGCTCAAGCGCCGCCCGCGTCTTGACCTCGGCGAAGTTGAAGATCGTGCCGCAGCCGGCGACGCACGGCGTGTGGTGTCGCGTCTCGATGTCCGTGGGGTCGAGCGAGCAGGCCTCGGCGATCAGCTCGGCCGGCAGTTCGTCGCCGAGCTTCAAGGGCTGCGGCGCCGTCAGCCGCGCCCCGGTTACCTCGCCGCCCGCGCGCAAGACCTCGATCGGCACGAGCCCGGCAATCTCCTCGAACAACAGCGGCCCCGCGCTCCCGAGCCGCCGCGCGACGACATAGCCGGTGCCGACATTCGGGTGCCCGGCGAACGGCATCTCGTATTTGGGCGTAAAGATACGCACCTGCGCCGTATGCGCCTTGTCCTTCGGCGGCAGGACAAAGGTCGTTTCCGACAGGTTGAACTCGCCTGCGATGGCCTGCATCTGCTCGCTCGACAGCCCATCGGCATTCGGCAACACGGCGAGCGGGTTGCCGCCGAAACGGCGGTCGGTGAAGACGTCGACGGTGACGAATTCGTACTGCATTCCAGTTCCCCTACTCGATCACGTCGTCCGCCCGCGCGAGGAGGTCGGGCGGAAACTTCAATCCCATCGCGTCGGCGGTTTTCTGATTGATCACGAACGAGAAGCGGGTCGGCTGCTCGATCGGCAAATCGGCCGGCTTCGCTCCCTTGAGGATCTGCGCGATAAGGCCGGCGACGCGCTCGAACACCTCTTTGCCGTCGGGACCATAGGACATCAGCCCGCCTTCCCGCGCGAACATGTCGGCCTCATAGATTGCCGGCACCTTGTGCGCGGCCGCAAAATCGAACACCCGCTTTCGGTTCAGAATCGTGAGCACGTCGGTCACCATCAGGATGCCATCGGGCGGGGTTCGGGTCATCGCGTCAAAGGCCGTCCCGAAATCGTCGGGCTCGCGCACGCCGAGCGATTCAATCGTGACCCCGAGCGCCGGCGCCACCTTTTGGGCCGCCCTGTACCGCGTCACCATGCCGGCATCGTCGGCGTTGTAGAGCATCGCAACCCGTTTGACGCCGGGCACCGCCTCCTTGAGAAGCTGCAGCCGCTTTGCCGACAAATCCGCGGAGAGGTCGGACAACCCGGTCACGTTGCCGCCGGGATGGGTGAGGGTTTCTGCGAGCCCGGTTTCGTCCGGTTCTCCGGCATACATCGACACGATCGGGATCGTCGAGGTCGCTTCCGCGACGGCGCGCGCGGCGGGATAGCTGCTGGTGACGATGACCGCGTCATGGTTGGCGACGAGTTCCTTGGCAAGCCCGCGCAGCGCGGCGACCTTGCCGCCACCGGCGCGCAGATCGAAAGCGAAGTCACGGTCGCGGACAAGGCCGCGCTGCGCAAGCTGGGCGGCGATGCCCTTGGCGAATCCCTCGACCTGCGGCATCGAACCGGGCGTCATCAGGCCGATCTTGACGGGACCGGCTGCCGCCACCCCCGGCCCTGCCGCAACCAGCAGCAGCGCGGCAAACCACCTCAACCTCATCTCACGCCCCCGCTATACAAGGGCGGTTCTAGGACCGCAGGGCGGATAAGCAAAGCGCAATCCGCCAATGCTCGGTGTGGTGTGGCGCCCTACGCGTGCAGCGGGTGGGCGTGGTCGAGCGGCCCGTGGCCGCGGCCAAAGCCCGGCGCCCCAAGGATCGCGCGCATGACGTAGGTGCGCGCGCGATCGACGGCGTCCTCGACGGCGAGGCCCTGTGCGAGCCCGGCGGCGATCGCCGAGGCGAGGGTGCAGCCGGTGCCGTGGGTGTGGAGGGTGTCGATCCGCCGGCTCTCCCAGGAGCGGAAGCCGCCGGACGTCGCCAGCACATCGGTCAGCGCGTCGCCAGGCAGATGCCCGCCTTTGAGCAGCACCGCGCGGCAGCCGAGCCGCATCAACAGCTCGGCGGCCGCCTTCATCGCATCGACCGAATCGATCGTGCGACCCGCGAGGATCTCGGCCTCGGGGAGGTTCGGCGTCATGATCGCGGCCCGCGGCGCGAGGCGTCGCTTCAAGGCATCGATCGCGCTGTCCTCGATCAGCTTGGCGCCGCCCTTCGCGACCATCACCGGATCGACGACGAGCGGCACGTTCGGCGCCTTTTCCTCGAGCACCGCGGCGACCGTCTCGATCACCGCGGTATCGTGCAACATCCCGGTCTTCACCGCGTCGGCCCCGATGTCGTCGAGGACGACATTCATCTGCTGACGGATGAAATCGGGCGAGATCGGCAAGATGCCGAAGACGCCCTCGGTGTTCTGCGCAGTGAGCGCGGTGATCGCGGTCGCGGCAAAGCCGTCCAGCATCGTCACCGCTTTGATGTCCGCCTGGATGCCCGCACCGCCCCCGGAATCGGAGCCGGCGACGATTAGCACCCGCCCTTTCATCGGCAAACCCCCTCGGGAAAAAGCTGAGCTTACTCCGCCGCGCGGACAGGATCGAGCCTGGGCGGCGTCTCCGACGTTTCGATGTCGCTGCCTGAACCAAGGATCGCCTCGCAGATATCGCCGACGACGCCCGCCAAAAGCGCCTCGTCCTCGCCCTGCGCCATCACCCGGATCACCGGCTCGGTGCCGGAGGGGCGGATCACGAGCCGCCCGGCCGTGCCGAGCCGCGCCTCGCCGGCGACGATCGCCTGCTGCACGGCGCGCCGCTCCAAGGGCTTGCCGCGGCCGAAGCGGACATTGCGGAGGAGCTGCGGCACCGGGGTGAAGACCCGGCACACCTCGCTCGCTTTCTTGCCGGTCTCGACGATTGCGGCCAGCACCTGCAGCGCCGCGATGAGCCCATCGCCGGTCGTCGCGTAGTCGCTGAGGATGATGTGGCCGGATTGCTCGCCGCCGAGATTGCACCCGGTCGCGCGCATCTTCTCGACGACATACCGATCGCCGACCGAAGTGCGGTGCAGGTCGATGCGGTCGCCCGCGAGGCACCGCTCGAAGCCGAGGTTCGACATGACCGTCGCAACCACGGCGCCGCCGGTGAGCCGATCGCCCTTGACCATCGATTTCGCGATGAGCGCCATCAGCTGGTCGCCGTCTTGGATTACGCCGCGTTCGTCGGAGACGATCAGGCGGTCGGCGTCGCCGTCCAGCGCGATGCCGATGTCGGCGCGGCGGGCCAGCACCTCCTGCCGCATCTGCTCGGGCGACAGCGCGCCGCAATCGCGATTGATGTTGAGCCCGTCGGGCGAGACGCCGAGCGGAAACACCTCGGCGCCCAGTTCCCAGAACACGGTCGGTGCGACCTTGTAGGCGGCGCCATGCGCGCAATCGACGACGACGCGCAACCCGTCGAGCTTGAGCCCCTTCGGGAAGCTCTGCTTGACGAATTCGATGTAGCGGCCGCCGGCGTCGTCGAGCCGCTTGGCCCGGCCGAGCTCGCCCGGCGCGGCGCGGCGCGCGGGGCCTTTCTCAAGGCATTCCTCGATCCGGCTCTCGACCTCGTCGCTGAGCTTGTAGCCGTCGCGGCCGAACAGCTTGATGCCGTTGTCGTCGAACGGGTTGTGCGAGGCCGAGATGACGACGCCGATATCGGCCCTGAGGCTCCGGGTCAGCATCGCGATCGCCGGGGTCGGCAGCGGCCCGACGAGCACGACGTCCATCCCCATCGTGATGAACCCGGCGGTCAGCGCCGGCTCGAGCATATAGCCCGACAGCCGCGTGTCCTTGCCGATCACGACGAGGTGCTTATGCGCCCCGTTGCGAAACGATTCGCCGACCGCCATCGCCAATTTGAGCGCCGTCTCCGGCGTCATCGGCTCGATATTGGCTGTGCCGCGAATCCCGTCGGTGCCGAACAATTTGCGCGCCATGCCGCCCCGCCGCCTCTGTGCCCCGAGCCACGTATTTTATCCGACAAAACTCAACGATTCATCACCGGGCGATCTCCCCCATCCCACCCTTCCCCCATCAAGGGAGAAGGGCTCGCTGCGCCGCTATCTGCATCCCTCGCCCGGATGGGGAGGGTTAGGGTGGGGCGGCGCTGTCGCTCACCCGCCCGGCTGCGGTTCCGGTTCCTGGCCGATGTTGCGGCCCGAGGGCGGGACGGAGCTGCGGCGGCCGGTGGGCGGGCGCGGCTCATCGGAGGCGGGGGTCGAGGACCCGGTATCGCGGACGATGCGCTCGCCCTTGATCACCCGGCGGATCTCGTCGACCGAGAGCGTCTCGTATTCGAGGAGCCCGTGCGCCAGCGCGTGGAGCTCGTCGAGCCGGCTCGTCAGGATGTCGCGGGCGGTGTGCTCGCCCTCCTCGACGATGCGGCGGATCTCTTCGTCGATGACCTTGGCGGTCGCGTCGGAGACATTCTTGCGCTGGGTCACCGAGTGGCCGAGGAACACCTCTTCCTCGTTCTCGCTGTAGCGCAAGGGCCCAAGGCGCTCGCTAAAGCCGAATTCGGTAACCATGCGGCGGGCGAGGCTCGTCGCACGGCGGATGTCGTCGGAGGCGCCGGTGGTGACCTTTTCCGGCCCGAAGATCAGCTCCTCGGCGACGCGGCCGCCAAAGAGGCTCGCCACCATCGCTTTGATCTCCATCTTCGACTGGCTGTACTTGTCGCGCTCGGGCAGGAACATCGTGACGCCGAGCGCGCGGCCGCGCGGGATGATCGTGACCTTGTGCAAGGGCTCGTGGCCCTCGGCGTAGAGCATGCAGAGCGCATGGCCGGCCTCGTGATAGGCAGTCAGGCGCTTTTCGTCCTCGGTCATCACCATCGAGCGCCGCTCGGCGCCCATCATGACCTTGTCCTTGGACTGCTCGAACTCGTACATCGCGACCGAGCGCTTGCCGCGCCGCGCCGCCATCAGCGCCGCCTCGTTGACGAGGTTGGCGAGGTCGGCGCCGGAGAAGCCCGGCGTGCCGCGGGCGATGATACGCGGGTCGACATCCGACGCCAGCGGCACCTTGCGCATATGGACCTTGAGGATCTTCTCGCGGCCGACGACGTCCGGGTTCGGCACGACGACTTGGCGGTCGAAGCGGCCGGGGCGGAGCAGCGCCGGGTCGAGTACGTCGGGCCGGTTGGTCGCGGCGATGAGGATCACGCCCTCGTTGGCCTCGAACCCGTCCATCTCGACGAGCAACTGGTTGAGGGTCTGCTCGCGTTCGTCGTTGCCGCCGCCGAGCCCGGCGCCGCGATGCCGGCCGACCGCGTCGATTTCGTCGATGAAGATGATGCAGGGCGCGTTCTTCTTGCCCTGTTCGAACATGTCGCGGACGCGGCTCGCGCCGACGCCGACGAACATCTCGACGAAGTCGGAGCCCGAGATCGTGAAGAACGGCACGTTCGCCTCGCCGGCGATCGCCCGGGCGAGCAGCGTCTTGCCGGTGCCCGGCGGGCCGACCAGCAACACACCCTTCGGAATCTTGCCGCCGAGGCGCTGGAATTTCTGCGGGTCCTTCAGGTACTCGACAATCTCCTCGAGCTCCTGTTTCGCCTCGTCGATGCCGGCGACATCCTCAAAGGTGATGCGGCCGACCTTCTCGGTGAGCAGGCGCGCCCGGCTCTTGCCAAAGCCCATCGCCCGACCGCCGCCGCCTTGCATCTGGCGCATGAAGAAGATCCACACGCCGACAAGGAGCAGCATCGGGAACCAGGAAACGAGGATGCCGAACAGCGACGGCACGTTCTCGTCGAGCGGGGCCGCGGTGATCCGCACGCCCTTGTTGATCAGCGTGTCGACGAGGCCCGGATCGTTGGGCGCATACGTCGAGAAGGCGCGGCCGTCGGTGAAATGGCCGCTGATGTTGCTGCCCTGGATCGTGACATCGGTGACCTGGCCGCGATTGACGTCGGTCACGAAGTCGGAGAACGCGAGCGTCGATTGCGGCCCGTGACTCGACGATGTCTGAAAGAGGTTGAACAGTGCGACAAGGAGAAGCCCGATGACGATCCAAAGGGCGAGATTCTTGCCAAAATTGTTCACGCTGCAGGCCTTTCCCCAACCTCGCCGTAGGCTGCGCCGCTGGCGCTATCACCTCGGACCGTGGTCACACCCTGGTACAACAGCAAAACATAGGATGTGTTAGCAATTAAACAACTGTAAAGGCCGCGCGGGTCAGCGGGTTTTCGGGCCTGAACGCGATGCTCGGCAGCCCGTCTGCCGCGGTCCGCCAGTAGGGCATATGCGGCACCGCGAGGATGCATCCCTGCCCGTCGCGAAACGCAGGCAGCGCCGGGTGAACCAGCGGGGGCAACTCTGTCGCCCGCTCGCGTCCCAGCGCGGCAACGCCGTCACGTCCGAGACACCCCAGCACGAGCCCCTCGCGTGCCGGCGCCGGCACCAAAAATCGTCTGTCCCAAACGGCAGCCGCGCCGGCCAAGAGCCGCAGCGGCGCCGTTGCCGCGACCTCGCGCATCACCAGAACCTTTCCTCGCCACGGCACGAAGCGGCAGCCGCCGAGCGTCCGTGCCCGCGCCGGCGCCGCCGCGAGCCCGTCCCTGAGCCGCGCCACCCGTTCGCCCCGCGGCGGATAAGCGCCGCCGCCGACCGTCACCGCGACCCGCGCCAGCAGCCGCTCGGCGAGGTCGCCCACCGCAGCCAGGACCGGATCCGGCTCGATCGTGGCAAACCCGGCCGGATACAGCACCACATGTCGCGCGATCAGCCGGTCGAGCGTCCGTTCGCGTTCGACCCGCGCCGCCGCGTGCTCGGCAATCTCGGCAAAGACATCGTCGCCGGCGTGATCGCGGCGCAGGCGGACCCGTTCGAAGGCCAGGTTGCGGTTGCTCGGATCGTCGATCCAGGCCTGCCCCTCGCCAACCAGGAGCGCCCTGAGGCGATCGCGCGGGACGCCGAGCAGCGGGCGCACCAGGCGATACCCCGCCGCCTCCCGCACCACCGGCATCGCCGCCAGCCCGTCGGGGCCGCTTTTGGCGCGCCGGCGAATGAGAAAGGTCTCGGCCTGATCCTCGCGGTGATGCGCGACGAGGAGATGCAGGCAGCCTTGCGCCCGGCACCATTCGCCGAGCAGTCGGTACCGCGCCTCCCGCGCCGCCGCCTGCAGCCCCGTCGCCGGCTTCTCGCCCTGCCACGTCAGGATCGCATGGCGAATTCTGCGGTCGCGGAGCCACACTCCAACCTGCCGCGCCTCGCCGGCGCTCTCCGGCCGCAGCCCGTGATCGACCGTCAGCGCCCAGGCAACACCGCCCTGCGAGCGCGCCCACCGATCGGCCAGGATCGTCAGCGCCACACTGTCCGGCCCGCCCGAGGTCCCGACGGCAATCAGCGGCCGCTTCTCGAACCCTCCGATGTGTGTAAGGGCCGCGGAGAGGTCGTCGAGGGTCAGAGGTGGGGTGTCATTGCACGGAGCCACAGGCGACGCGGCAATCTCGGGCGGAGGAACCCCCTGCGGATCTGGATTGCTTCGGTGCGTTCGCAATGACGCGGCCGCGTCACGTGCACGCCAGCCGCCGCCTTTCCTCGGCCGCGGCCTTGCGGACGGCGGGGCTGGCGTTGGGGAAGGCGTGGTCGAGTTCGGAGAAGGCGACGCAGGCGTTCTGCTTCTGGTTCGCATGGCCCAGCGCCATGCCGAGCTTGAGCAGTTCCTCGGGCGCTTTCGGCCCCTTCGGATATCGCTTGTAGCCGTCGGCAAAGGCGCTCGCCGCCTCGGGGTATTGCTTGCGGGCGTAGAGGGTCTCGCCGATCCAGTATTGCGCGCTCGCGACCAGCGGGTCCCTCGGATGGGCCTGAATGAACCCGCGCAGCGCCGCCTCGGCATTGGCGTAATCGGCCTGCTTCACGAGGCCGAAGGCGCGGTTGTACTGCTCCGCCGGCGTGCCCCCGCCGGCGATGGCGCCGTCGGCTCCCGGGCGGTCGGAGCCTGCGCTGGCGAGCGCCGCTTGCGGCTGCGGCGGCGCGACGGCGGGGCGCTGGCCGGGCGGCGTCAGCGTGCCGAAAAGCGGTTGCGGCGCCTGGCCGGGGCCGGGCACGATTGTACCCGGCCCGGTGTCCTGGCTCTCATACCGGCCCGGCGGCGGTTGCCCCGGCACCCTCGGCTGCGGCGGCATGTCGCCGCCCATGCTCGTTCGGACCTGGTTGTCGCTATTGATCTGCTCGAGCCTCTGGCGGAGCTGGCTGACCTGATTGCTGAATTCCTCGACCTTGCCGGTCAGGTCGCGCATCTGCTGTTCGAGGCCTTCGAGCCGCACCTCGGTCGAGGCCGCGGCGGTGGCGTCGCCGCCCGACGCGGTCGTCGGCGCGCCGCGATAGACCTGGCGCTGCAGCATGTTGAGGTCGCGTTCCAGCCGGTCGAGGCGTTCCTGCGTCGACCAGTCCTGGGCCGAGGCGACAGCCGGGATCAGGGCCAGCATCAGAGAAAGAACGAGGCCAACCGCCAGGCACACCAGTGGCGGGACCTCGCGGAAGGGGCAAGTGCGCGTCATGCCCCGATTCTAGCGGTGGTTTTAGGCAAAATCAGGGCGCCGCGCCGGGTTCAGACGCAGCGCCCGTGACCGGATCCGTCAGCAATCAGCCGCCGTTGACCGTGGTGATGCCGACGCGGTTCTGCGCGTAAGCCTCTTCGTTCGAGCCGACGACGATCGGCCGCTCCTTGCCGTAGCTGATCGTGCGGACCCTCCCGGCCGGGATGCCCAACGCCACCAGCACGCTCTTGACCGCCGAGGCGCGGCGCTGACCGAGGGCCAGGTTGTACTCGCGGGTGCCGCGCTCGTCGCAATGCCCTTCGATGGTCACGGTCACGTTCGAGTACCGCTTCAGCCACTCGGCCTGCCGCTGCAGGATCTGCTGGCCCTCGGGCGAGACGTCGGAGTGGTCATAGGCAAAGAAGACGCGGTCGCCGGCGGTCGCGGCCAGATCCTGCTGCGAGCCGGGCGCGTAGCCGGGGCCCCCCACCGGGCCGCCGACAGGACCGCCCACCGGTCCCGGCGCGTTTTCGGGCGCGTGACTGCACGCGGCAACCAAAAGCACCACACTCGCGACCGCGATCAACCGTGCAAACATCGAATAGACTCCCCTGATTGTGGCCTTGCCCTTGGCCGCGCGCGAGACCGGTCGCGCCCCCAAGCCGCGCATACCGCGCGAAGTTCGTACCAGGCCCAAGCGGCGCGGACTATATCGTCATATTTCAGCGAAGCAAGGGGGACCAAGCCGGATCGGAAGCGGGCCCCGGGGTCTTGATCTCGCGCTGATTGCTCCCCGTCAAATCAATCGAGTAGAGGTGCGAGGTACCCCCCGTCCCGCTGCGATTGGACGGCGATTGGCTGAAGTACATGATGACGCGGCCGTTCGGCGCCCAGGTCGGTCCCTCGACCAGATAGTCCTTCGTCAACAGCCGCTCGCCCTTCCCGTCGGGTTGCATGACGCCGATGTAAAAGGCGCCGCTGTCGATCTTGGTAAAGGCGATCAGATCGCCGCGCGGCGACCACACCGGCGTGCCGTATTTGCCGCTGCCAAAGCTGATCCGTTTGATGTCCCCGCCGCTGGCGCTCATCGTGTAGAGCTGCTGCGAACCGCCGCGGTCCGAGTTGAACACGATCTGCGAGCCGTCCGGCGAATAGCATGGCGAGGTATCGATGACGTTGCCGTCGGTCAGCCGCGTCAGCCGCCGCGTGTGCAGGTCCATCACGAAGAGATTGGTCGCGCCGTTCTCTGATTTGCTGAGGACCAGCCGGTTGCCGTCGGGCGAAAAGCGCGGCGCAAAGGTCATCCCGGGAAAATCGCCGATCGATTCCTGCTGCCCGGTGTCGATGTTGAACAGGTACACGCGCGGGGTGCCGCGGGCGTAGCTGAGGTAGGTGATCTCCTGCGCCGACGGGGCGAAGCGCGGGGTCAGGACGAGCGAGCGGCCGTCGGTCAGGTACTGATTGTTGGCGCCGTCCTGGTCCATGATCGCGAGCCGCTTCACCCGGGTCTTCTCGGGCCCGGATTCGGCGATATAGACGATGCGGGTATCGAAATACCCGTCTTCGCCGGTGATCCGCTTATAGATCTCGTCCGCGATGATGTGGGCGATGCGGCGCCAGTTCTGCTGGGTCGTCGTATAGGCGAACCCGGCCATCTGCACTTGCGAATCGATGTCCCACAGGCGGAACTCGACCTTGAAGCGGCCGTCGCCCTGGCTCTGCACATCGCCGGTGACGAGCGCCTGCGCGCTGATCTGGCGCCAGGCGCCGAATTGCGGCTGCTCGTTTCCCGCGTTGAACTGTTGAAGGAAGCTCTTGGGGTCGAGCGGCTGGAAGAGGCCCGAGCTGTGCAGGTCGTTCGAGACGACCCCGCTGATGTCGGTTCCGACCTGGCCGCCGGCAAGCGCCGGGATCGCGATCGGCAAGGGCTGGGTGACGCCGCGGGTGATATCGAGATGCAGCTCGGCCCGCGCCGGCGCCACCGCCAGCAGCAGCAGCGCCACAAGCGCCGCGCTCCCCCATACCATCGCCTTGTTGATCTTCGTCATAGGGCATCCTTCGGATTGAAATCGACCACCATGTCCTTCCACGTCGCGTACTTGTCGGGGGGAAGTTTCAGCGGCGTGCACTGTGGGTTGAAAAAGGCGCGGCGGGCGCTTTCCGCCGCCGCGCGATAGAGGGGGTCGCCCATGCGGCCCTGGTCGACGATCTGCGCGGCCGACACGATGCCGTCCTGGCCGACCTGGACGCGGATCTCGACGACGAGGTCCTTGGCGTCGCGGGCGCCTGCCGGGACGTTCCAGCAGCGCGAGATCTGCTCGCGGACCATATCCATCTCGCTGGCGCTGAGCTGGCTGCCGAGCGGCGCCTTGGGCTGCGACGAGGGCGGCGCAGTCATCGCCATCTGCGGCCGCTGTTTCGGCGGCGCCTGATCGTTCTTCGGCGCGTCATTCTTGGCGAGATTCTTCAAGAGCGAGTCGAAATTGGTCTGCGTCTGCTGCTTCTCGGTCTTCTGTTGCATCTGCTTCAGCATCTGGTCGAAGGCCGGCTGCGGGTTCTTCTGCGGCGGCTTCGGCTTTTCCTCCGGCGGCTTCGGCGGGGGAGGCGGCGGCAGCGGCGCCTGAACCTCGGCCTTGGGTGGCGGCGGAGGCGTCGGGGTCGGCTTTTCCTCGGGCTTTGGCGGCTCGGGAGGCGGCGGCGGGGCCGCTGCAGAGGGTGGCGGCTGGCTCGATTCCTGCGGCGGCACCGGTTTCGGCGGCGGGATCGGCGCCGGCGGCAGCGGCTTCGGCGGCTCGGGCTTGGCCTCCGGCACCGGCATGTTCGGATTCGGCGCCGTCGCCCGCGTCACCGGCCCCATCGTCACCAGCTCGACGGCGATCGGCTCGTCCTGCGGCGGCGGGCGATGAAACAGGTTGGGCAGGCCGATCAGGATGAGCGCGATCAGCCCCGCATGCATGATCGCCGACATCGTGATGCCGCCCGTCATCCGGTCCGGCATCGCCGATTTGACGGTCAGCCCGTCATCGGCGAGACGATCCGGTCCTATCGACATCACGCTCATTGTCGGGCCCGCCGGCGCTCCCGTCAGCGCTTTGCCGGAGCGGGCTGGGCCGGCTTTGCCGGGGCCGTGCCGCCCTTGGGCGTCTCCGCGACCAGGGACACCTTGCGGAACCCGGCCGCGCTGATGAGGCTCATGACCTCGAGCACCCGGCCGTAGTTGATGTCCTTGTCGCCCCGCACGTAGATGACGGCGTCGGGGTTGGTGCCGGTGATCGCCTGCAGCTTTTCGACGAGCGAATCGATCGGAACGCTCGTCTCCTGGATAAAGATCAGCCCGTCCTTGGTGACCGAGATGACGGTCGGCTCCTTCGGCTCGTTGATCGCCGGCGCCTGGGTCTGCGGCAGGTCGACGGGCACGCCGACGGTGAGGAGCGGCGCCGTCACCATGAACACGACCAGGAGCACCAGCATCACGTCGACCATTGGCGTCACGTTGATCGTCGCCATCGGCGCGTAGCGCGCGCGGCCGATGCGGTGGCTGCCGTTGCTGCCGGGGCCGCTCGAGGCGGTCATCGCCATGGGTCAGGGCCTTTCGTCGAGCTGGCGCGACAGGATCGCGCTGAATTCGGTGGAAAACGCCTCGAGCCGTCCGGCATAGCGGCTGAAATCGCTCGCGAGCTTGTTGTAGGCGACGACCGCCGGGATCGCCGCGACGAGGCCGAGCGCGGTCGCGAACAGCGACTCGGCGATGCCGGGCGCGACCACCGCAAGGCTTGTGTTCTTCGACGCGGCGATCGACTGAAAACTGTCCATGATGCCCCAGACCGTGCCGAACAGACCGACGAACGGCGCCGTCGAGCCGACCGTCGCGAGAAAGCTCATGAACCGTTCGACCCGGTCCATCTCGCGCCCGACCGTCACGTTCATGACCCGCTCGATGCGCTGCTGCAGGCTCGCGCGCATGATCGCTGTGCCGAGAAGCCCTTTCGCCGCGCTCCGCCGCCACTCGCGCATCGCCGCGGTGAAGACCGCGCTCATCGGGTCGAGCGGCCGCTGCCCGACGCGGTCGAACAGGTCGTCGAGCGAACCGCCCGACCAGAAGCTCTCCTCAAAGCTCGCCGCCGCCGCGCGCAGCCGGCGCAGCCGCAGCGTCTTGTCGAAGATCACCGCCCACGACCACAACGAGGCGACAAGCAGGAGGAACATCACCACCTTGACGATGGTGTCCGACTGCAGAAACAGATCGAAAATCGACAGGGTCGAAGGCACGGAACCGGGGAGCGGAGTGGCTTGCAAGGGCTGCATAGATGGCGGCCTTTTATGGCGTTATTTGGACAAGAGCATGGCGCGCAGGGCTGGCGGCAACCGCACCGCCCGCCCCTCGCGCCCGACACAGGCGACATCGATATCGAGCGCGACGAGAAGCTGGTCGCCGCGGCGGATCCCCTGGCGCAGCACGAGCAGCGCCCCGTGCACGGCCCGGACCTCGGTCGTCACCGTCAGCGCGTCGTCGAGCCGAGCCGGAACGAGGAAATCCGCCGCACAACGCCGCACGACAAAGGCGATCCCGTCCTCCACCCGCGCCCGGGTATGGCTGTGCCCGAGGCTGCGGAGGAATTCCGTGCGGCCTCGCTCGGCGAAGCGCAGGTAATTCGCGTGATAGACGATCCCGGCGGCGTCGGTGTCCTCGTAGTAGACCCGGATCGGATGGCTGTGGGTCCTTCGAGACGCCCGCTCCGCGGGCTCTTCGGGGTGCGGGGAGCCAGTGCGCTCCATCAACGGCGAGGCGGCAGGTGTCATTACCGCCTATCCCCAACTTTTCCAACCCGCCCAGGTTTGGCTTGGCCGGGCTTGGCTCGGCCGTCCGTGCCACACTCGCGAGTGACGGGCATGGCCCGAGTGGCACCATGCGAATCCTTCCAATCGCAAGCGTGCGGGCATGCGGCATGAATGGCTGGGCCGGAACCGGCCAAGCCGACATTTGTGTCTGCCGGAAGGAATCTCACGGCGCCGCCTCTTCTTGCCCAAGCGGCGCCAGCAGATCGAACTGCCCCGGCACCGTGACCGGCACCGGCAGCTCCAGATGCCGGAACGCGATCTCGGTCAGCATCCGGCCGCGCGGGGTACGCTGGAGGAAACCTTCCTGCAGCAGGTACGGCTCGATGACCTCCTCGATCACGTCGCGCTGGTCGCCGAGCGCGGCGGCCATCGTCTCGACCCCGACCGGGCCGCCGCCGTAATTCTCGGCGATGCAGCGCAGATAGCGCCGGTCGAGCCCGTCGAGCCCGCGCTTGTCGACATCGAGGCGGAGCAGCGCCTGATCCGCCATCTTCGCATCGACCCCGGCCCAGCCCTGCACCGCCGCGAAATCCCGGATGCGGCGGAGGAGCCGCATCGCCACGCGCGGCGTGCCGCGGGCGCGGCGGGCGATCTCGGCGGCACCCTCCGGAAGCAGATCGAACGACAGGACGCGCGCCCCGCGGCTGACGATCAGCGCCAATTCCGCCGGCTCGTAGAAGACGAGGCGCAGCGGGATGCCGAACCGTTCCCGCAGCGGCCGGGTGATCAGCCCCGACCGCGTCGTCGCACCGACAAGGGTGAATTTCGGCAGATCGATCTTGACCGACCGCGCGCCCGGCCCCTCGCCGATGATCAGGTCGAGCTGAAAATCCTCCATCGCCGGGTAGAGGATCTCCTCGACCGCCGGCATCAGCCGGTGGATTTCGTCGATAAAGAGGACATCTCCGGTTTCGAGATTGGTAAGCAACGAGGCGAGGTCGCCGGCGCGCTGGATCACCGGACCCGACGTCGCGCGGAACCCGACCCCGAGCTCGCGCGCGACGATCTGCGCCAAGGTCGTCTTGCCGAGCCCGGGCGGCCCGAAAAACAGCACATGATCGAGCGCCTCGGCCCGCCCTTTCGCCGCCTCGATAAAGATGCCGAGATTGTCGCGAAGCTGCTTCTGCCCGACGAAATCGGCGAGGCTCAGCGGGCGGATCGACGCTTCGGGTGCGTCCTGCGCGACGTGCTCGGGCGCGATGACGCGGGGCTCGCTCACTGCACGTCCTCTTCAAATCCGTCCTCCCGGCGACAGCCGGGACCTACGATCCAGCCGCACGAACGGCTGCCAAATGGATTCCGGCTTTCGCCGGGAAGGCGGGTAAGAGCATCGCGGATGCTCGACATGATCAACGTGCCGCTTTCTGGCCGACTTCGCGCAGGCCGGCGGCGATCAAATCCTCGAGCCTTGCTCCCTCTCCGAGCCGCTCGGCGGCGGCGCTGACGGCACCAAATGCCTCGGCCCGGCCGATCTTGAGATTTTCCAAGGCCGAGACTGCGTCCGCGATCGCCCCGTCGACCGAACCCGCCGACGGTGCTGCCTTCGCGATACCGGCCGGCGCCGCGAGGGTCAGCCCGCCGACCTTGTTCTGCAATTCGTTGACGATGCGCGCGGCGAGCCGCGGCCCGACCCCGTCGGCGCGGGCCAGCGCCTTCTGGTCCTTGGCGACGATCGCCAGGGTCAGCGCATCGGGCGCGACGACCGATAGGATCGCCAGCGCCAGCCGCGCGCCGACCCCCTGCACGGTCGTCAGCAGACGAAACCAGTCGCGCTCGGCCGCATCGATAAACCCGTAGAGGTGGATGTGGTCCTCGCGGACATGCGTCTCGATCAGCAGTTTCGCCGCCTGCCCGGTCCTCGGCAGGAGCCCCAGCGTGCGGTTCGAGCAGAAAGCGAGATACCCGACCCCGCCGACATCGATCACTGCGCCGTCGGCGCCCACCTGGTCGACGACGCCGGAGAGTTTGGCGATCATGATGCCTGCCCCACCCGCCCCTGCCATGCGCGCATCGTGCCGGCGTGGTGCGCGTGGCAGATCGCCACGGCGAGCGCGTCCGCCGCGTCGGCCGACGCGATCGCGCAGCCCGGCAACAGCCGCCGCACCATAAGCTGGATCTGCGATTTCTCGGCGTGGCCCGCGCCGACCACCGATTTCTTGACGAGGTTGGTCGAATATTCGCTGACCTTGAGCCCCCGCTCGGCCGGCGCGAGCAGCACCACCCCGCGCGCGACCCCGAGCTTCAGCGTCGAAGCCGGATTCTTGTTGACGAAAGTCTCCTCGACCGCCGCCTCGTCTGGCCGGAATCGCTCGATCACCTCGCAAACCTGCCGGAACAGCGCCGACAACCTCTCCGCCAGCGGCAGATCCACCGGCGCATGCACCACCCCGTCCGCAACATGGCTGAGGCGATTCCCGGCCACGTCGATGACCCCCCACCCGGTGTGCCGCAACCCCGGATCCAGCCCGACGACGCGCATTAGCTTGCTGAGCCTTGCGGAGGCATCGTGCGTCCTTCGAGACGCGCCCCTGCGGGGCACCCCTCAGGATGAGGATGGTTGGTGTCTAGCATTAGTGCCGGTCGGTAGTTGGCATGCACAGGCCTGCCTCATCCTGAGGAGGCCCGAAGGGCCGTCTCGAAGAACGCACGGCGCATATCCAGCCACCGTCACCCGCTCAACCGCGCCAGAACGTCCTCCGCCACCTCGAAATTGGCGTAGACATTCTGCACGTCGTCGCTGTCTTCGAGCGTTTCGAGCATCTTGAAGAGGGTCGTCGCGGTATCCTCGTCGACCGGCGCCGTCGTCTTCGGGCGCCAGATCACCTTGGCCGTGGCGGCCTCGCCAAAGCGGCTTTCGAGCGTGTCGCGGGCGCCGTTGAAATCCTCGGGCGTGGTGACGACGACGTGGTTCTCGTCGCCGCTCTCGACATCGTCTGCGCCGGCCTCGATCGCGGCTTCGAGCATGTCGTCGGCGCTCGCGACCTGCGCGGCATAGGTAATCTCGCCGACCCGGTCGAACATGAAGCTCACCGAGTTGGTCTCGCCGAGCTGCCCGGACGATTTGGTAAAGGCGGCGCGGACGTCGCTGGCGGTGCGGTTGCGGTTGTCGGTCAGTGCCTCGACGATGACCGCGACGCCGCCGGGCCCGTAGCCCTCATACCGCACCTCCTCGTATTGCTCGCCGGCCTCGGCGCCGGCGCCGCGCTTGATCGCGCGCTCGACCGTGTCCTTCGACATGTTGGCCTGGCGCGCGGCGAGCACGGCGGCGCGCAGCCGCGGGTTCGACGCCGGGTCGGGCACCCCGATCCGCGCAGCGGTGGTCAATTCGCGGATGAGCTTGGTGAACACCTTGCCGCGCTTCTTATCCTGCGCGCCCTTGCGGAACATGATGTTCTTGAACTGCGAATGACCCGCCATCCTGGCTTTCCCGATGAATCGTTCGTAGAGCGTTCGTAGGGCGGAAAAGCGCAGCGCATTCCGCCAAACGGGCGTGCGGCGCGGCGGAATGCGCTGCGCTTTTCCGCCCTACATCAGAGTGCTGAGACTTGAGCGGCGTAACAATCCAATATGGCAGGATTGGGGCGCGGCCGCCCGCGATTACGGGCGAAAACCGCTCAAGCCGCGGCTTCCGCCGCCTCCTCGCCACCGTAGCGTGCCGAGAGATCGGTAACCTCTTCCGGCGCGATTTTCTTGAAAAGCGGCGCCGGCACCTCGAATCGGTGACCGGCCTTCAGGGCGTCGAGCTCGGTCGCCGCGTCGCGCGGCCAGTAGTCCTCGCCCTCCGTCACACCGAGCGCGGCGCGCAACCGCGCGCAGGTTTCGGGGATGATCGGCGACCCGACGATCGCGTAGAGCCGAGCGAGGTTGATCGCCGCCCGCAGCACCGCCGCCGCGCGCTCCTTGTCGGTCTTGATCTGGGTCCACGGCGCGGCGCGGTCGACGTACACGTTGCCGATCGTCCACAACTCCTTCAGGTCCCCCGCCGCCTTCCGCAATTGCATCGATTCGAGGTTCGCGGTGTAGCGGTCGAGCGCAGCCTGGATGTCGACGGCGAGTTGTGCCTCCATCGGCCCCGGCTCGCCGCCCGCCGGCACCTCGCTCCCGAACCGGGCGGCGCAGAAGCGCAGGCAGCGGTTGACGAAATTGCCGAACGTGTCGGCGAGGTCCTTGTTGCAGACCCCGGCAAACCCGCTGAACGTGAACGACGAATCATCGGTCTCCGGCGCGTTCGCGACGAGCCAGTAGCGCCAGTAATCCGCCGGGTATTCGCCGAGCGCCTGGTCGAGGAACACGCCGCGCTTCTGGCTCGTCGAGAACTTGCCGCCATAGAAGGTCAGCCAGGAAAAGCCCTTGATGTAGTCCGTGAGCTTCCACGGTTCGTCCGAGCCGAGAATCGTCGCCGGAAAGCTCACCGTGTGGAACGGCACGTTGTCCTTGGCCATGAACTCGACATAGCGGTCGGCGCCGGGGTCGAACCACCACGCCTTCCAGTCGCGGTTCGCCGGGTCGAGGTCGGCCCATTCCTTGGTCGCGCCGATGTACTCGATCGGAGCGTCGAACCAGACATAGAAGACCTTGCCCTCGAACCCCGGCCGCGGCACCGGCACGCCCCATTTGAGGTCGCGGGTGATGCAGCGATCGTGGAGCCCCTCCTTGAGCCAACCTTTGGCGATCGACGAGACGAGGAGCGGCCAATCCTTCTGCTTCTCGACCCATTCCCCGACCCGGTCGGCGAGCCCCGCGAGCTTCAGGTAGAGGTGCCTCGTCTGCCGCACCTCGAGGCTGCGGCTGCCCGAGATCGTCGAGCGCGGCTCGATCAGGTCGGTCGGATCGAGGAGGCGGGTGCAGTTCTCGCACTGGTCGCCGCGCGCCGCCTGATAGCCGCAATGGGGGCACGTGCCGGTGATGTAGCGGTCGGGCAGGAAGCGCCCATCATCGACCGAATAGACCTGCGCGATCTCCCGTTCCTCGATAAATCCGTGCTTGTCGAGTTGCTGATAGAAATGCTGGGTCAATTCGCGGTTCTGCGGCGACGAGCTGCGCCCGAAGAAATCGAACGACAGGTGGAAGTCGCGATAGATTCGGTCCTGGATGTCGTGCTGCTCGGCGCAGTAATCCTCGTCCGACTGCCCGGCTTCTAGCGCGGCGATCTCGGCCGGCGTGCCGTGCTCGTCGGTCGCGCAGATGAAGAGCACCTCGTGCCCCAACGCCCGCATCGTCCGCGCATACACATCCGCGCTCAGCATCGAGCCGATCAGATTGCCGAGATGCTTGATGCCGTTGATATACGGCAGGGCCGAGGTGATGAGGATCTTCTGTGCCATGGCTTCCTAACGGCCGGGGGCGGCGCCGTGCGTCCTTTCGAGACGGCCCTTCGGGCCTCCTCAGGATGAGGAACAACTCATGGGCCGCAAACAGTCTACCTCATCCTGAGGAGCGGGCGCAGCCCGCGTCTCGAAGGACGCAAGATGTCTATGCAGCCCGCCTGTTACAAGCGCGGCACTTGCGGCGCGAGATGCCCGCCCACCCGCACCGGCTCGACCCGCCGGGCAAGCCCGGTCACGTCGTCGGTGACGACGAAGACGCCGCACAGCGTCCCCTCGCCCTCCGCGACCTGCGGCTTCTGCCCCGGCATCTTGGTGACGAAGCGGTTGATCGAGGCCGCCTTCTGCATCCCGATGACCGAGTCGTAGTCGCCGCACATGCCGGCATCCGTCTGGTACGCGGTGCCGTGCGGCAGGATGCGGTGGTCGCCTGTCGGAACATGGGTGTGCGTGCCGATCACCGCCGAGACGCGGCCGTCGGCGAAATGCCCCATCGCGTTCTTCTCGCTCGTCGCCTCGGCATGGAAATCGAGGACGATCGCGGTGCCGTTGCCGAGCGCCTGGCCCGCGAGGATCGCGTCGAGCCCGCGGAACGGGCAGTCGAGCTGGTCCATAAAGAGACGGCCCATCAGGTTGATCACCAGCACCTGCCGCCCGTCGGCGAGCGCGTGGAGCCGCGTTCCCGCTCCCGGCGTGCCCGGCGGGAAATTGGCCGGGCGCAGGATGCGCGGGTCGCGGTCGATCTGCTGGATCAACTCGCGCTGGTCCCACACATGGTTGCCGGTCGTCAGGATGTCGGCGCCGCACTCGTAAAGCTCGCCGGCCAATTTCTCACTCAAACCGAACCCGTGCGCGGCGTTCTCGGCGTTGACGATCGCAACGTCGAGCGCGAGGTCGCGGCGCAATCCCGGCAGATGCGCCGCGATCGCCGCACGTCCCGATTTCCCGACGACATCGCCGCAAGCGAGGATGTTCAACGCCACAGACTCCCTAGATCACCCCTCTCCGCCCATTGGGGGGAGAGGGAGGGGCCCAGCGCAGGGCGCTGGGAGGGTGAGGCGGGCACGCGGAATGCCTGAGCATTCCCACCTCACCCCAGCCCTCTCCCCCCATTGGGCGGAGAGGGAGAATTTGAATGGGCGGAGCCGCCTCGGCCGTCGGCTTGCAACTCCCTCGTGGCCCGCCGTAGCAGGTGGGTACCGCGTACCGAGGCCACGACCCCGATAGAGGCAGCTCCCAAGAGGTAGGTATCGGCCCCGGGGCTAATGCGTCCTAACGCACCGCGCAGCCCCGCCCGCCTCTAGAACTAGGAAGATTCGAGGCGCGCGGCAATGGACTCGATGCGCTGGGCGATCCCGTGGATGCCGGTTGCGACCGCCGCGTTCTCCTCGGCGTTCGGCACCGCGCGGCCGCGCGACTGCTGCACCGCCTCGTTCGCATCGGACAATTCGTCGGCGATGACGAGCGCGGCAAGAAGAATGAGGCGCGCGTCGCCGACCTGGCCCATCGTCTTGGTGAAGTCCTGGACCTTGCCGTCGATGTACTGCGCGAGACGGCGCAGGCGCGGCTCCTGCCCATCCTCGCAGCTCACCGGGAAGTCGCGGCCGTTCACTTTGAGCGTGACCAGGGCCATCTCGTCACTCCTGCTTGAGCGCCTTCCCGATCTTGTCGAGCGCGACCTCGACCCGGGTCACGATCGCGGAGGTGAGCTCCTGCACCCGCTCTCCCTCGGCCGCCCGCTCGCGCGCCATCCGCGCGCCTTCGGCAGCCCGCTCCCGGGCGATGCGTTCGCTTTCGGCCACGCGCTCACGGGCGATCCGCTCGCCCTCGGCCGCGTGCTCGCGAGCCATCCGCGCAAGCTCCGGCGCCGGGTCCGGCCGGTCGAGGCCAGGCGCCCGCTCCAGCCGGGCAACCGCTCGATCCAGCCGGGCGATAGCATCGTCGAGTTCACTCATTACTTCAGCTTAAAGAGACCCCGCCCGCCTCGTCAACGCGGCGCGCGAGCGGGGCTGCAACCTCAGCGGATACGCTCGTATTTCTGCAACGAGCGGATGAAGTCGGGCCGCGGCGTCTCAGGATAGAATTGCGGCCACTGCGTCCACGACACCTCGCCGACGTAGAGGTCGCCGCGCGAATCGACGGTCATCCCATGCGGCCCGAGGAACGAGGTGGCCTTGGTGCCGGCGAGGCGGTCGCCAAAGCGGCACAGCAGGTTGCCCTTGTGATCGACGATGCTGACGCGCGGGCCGAGGTTGCCGACAAACCGGTTGACGCCCTGCACCGGCCCCAACTCGCCGATGTAGCAGACCGGATGGTGGACATGGTCCATGTACATCCCGCACGGCCGGTGCAGGTTGTTCCACTGCGCCTCGTACTTGCCGTTGCCGTCGAAAACCTGGATGCGGTGGTTCTCGCGGTCGGCGACGTAGACCCAGCCGTCCGAATCGGTGCAGATGTTGTGGACGATGTTGAACTCGCCCGGATTGCTGCCGCTTTCGCCCCACGACATCAATAGCTTGCCGTCCGGACTGTACTTGTGGACGCGGCTGTTGCCGTAGCCGTCCGAGACGTAGATGTCGCCGTTGGGAGCGAGCGCGGTGTGGGTGCAGCGGTGGAACGGCTCGCCCGACATGTACTCCGCCGGCTTGCCCGGCACGCCGAGTTCCAGCAGCACCTTGCCGTCCTCGAGCCGGCATTTGCGCACAAACGACCCGCCGTCATCGGTCAGATAGATCGAGTCGTCGGGCCCCATATGCACGCCGTGCGCCCGCGGATACTGCCCCTCGCCCCACGAGCGCAGGAAATTGCCCTGCCGGTCGAAGACCATCATCGGGTGCTCGCCGCGATTGAAGACGTAGACGTTGTCGTTCTTGTCGCAGCCGACCGCGCCGACCTCCTTGAACGACCACCCGTCCGGCAATTTCGCCCAGTTCTCGATGATCCGGTACTTGTAGTCGCCTTCCCCGACGACGATGTCGGCCATTGCGCTTCTCCCATTTTCCCGCTTCGCTGGACGAAGCTTAGCCCGTAGGGCGGAAAAGCGAAGCGCATTCCGCCATGTTCGCTCGACGCCGGCCCCGGGTGGCGGAATGCGCTAAGCTTTTCCGCCGAACGCCATTGTCATGAACGAGTCCCGGCGGATTGGCAGCGTGGGGCGTTTGCTGCACGACCAATGCGGAGTAGATTGAACGGCATGAGCGAAGCCCCCCCCCTCCCCGAACCGAAAAACCCGAAACTGCGACGCATGGCCAATGCCTTGCGGGCCTTGGCGATGGATGCGGTGCAAAAGGCCAATTCGGGCCATCCCGGCATGCCGATGGGGATGGCCGATATCGCGGCCGTGCTCTTCACCCAGTTTCTGAAGTTCGACGCCGCCGACCCCGACTGGCCCGACCGCGACCGCTTCGTGCTGTCGAACGGGCACGGGTCGATGCTGCTCTATGGGCTCCTGCATCTCCTCGGCTACGAGCAGATGACGATCGAGGAGTTGCAGAACTTCCGCCAGCTCGGCAGCCGTACCGCCGGGCACCCGGAGCGCCATCTCGCGAAGGGCATCGAGGTCACGACGGGACCGCTCGGCCAGGGCATCGCCAACTCGGTCGGGCTCGCGATCGCCGAGCGGCACCTCAACGCCGAGTTCGGCGACGATCTCGTCGACCACCGCACCTATGTGTTCTGCGGCGACGGCTGCCTGATGGAGGGAATCAGCCACGAGGCGCTGTCGCTCGCCGGACACCTGAAGCTCAACAAGCTGATCGTCTTCTGGGACGACAACTCGATCACGATCGACGGCGCCACCAGCCTTTCCGTCGGCGACGACCAGATCGAGCGGTTCCGAGCGCACGGCTGGGCGGCCGAGCGGGTCGACGGGTTCGACCACGAGGCCATCGCCGCCGCGATCACCCGCGCGCAGAAAAACGACCGCCCCACCCTCGTCGCCTGCAAGACGATCATCGCCTATGGCGCGCCGACCAAGGCCGGCACCGCCGCCGCGCACGGCAGCCCGCTCGGCGCCGAGGAAATCGAAGGCGCGCGCAAGCGGCTCGGCTGGGAGTACCCGCCCTTCGTCGTTCCCGACGATGTCCGCGCCGAGTGGAAGGCCGCCGGCGGCCGCGGCGCCGCCGCGCACAAGGAATGGGACGCCCGCGTCGCCAAAGCGCCGAAGGGCGTCGAGTTCCGCCGCCGCCAGTCGGGCGAGTTACCGAAGGAGATCGACGCCGACCTCACCAAGCTCTGCGACGATTTCCGTGCCAAGAACGCGAAGCTCGCGACCCGCCAGGCCTCGGGCGCGGTGCTAGACGTATTGGTGCCGACGGTGCCGGAATTGCTGGGCGGCTCGGCTGATCTCACCCCGTCGAACAACACGCGCGCCAAGGACATGGTCGATCTCACACCGGCCAATTTCGGCGGCCGCTATATGCGCTACGGCATCCGCGAGCACGGCATGGCTGCGGCGATGAACGGGATGGCCGCGCATGGCGGGCTCATCCCCTATGGCGGCACGTTCCTGACCTTTACCGATTATTGCCGCCC
>DASXFE010000143.1:0-53418 GCA_036489765.1 Allostellaceae bacterium
AAAAATATATTTGACTTCTTTTGTAGACAAAATTCTCGCAACGCATAGATTCCTTTCATTAGCTCATCCTGCTCCAACCCCTCGGAGTCTTCCTTCAATTCATAGATACGCCGCTCAAAGTTTGACCGACTCAAAATGCGAACTTCATCCTTCCCAATCCCTTCCCCACCCTGCGATTGAACCGCGCCGAGTACCTCCAGGAACAGAGACAGGGTATCCCTCGGCACCCCACCCCCAGCCATAACGAGTCGATCGAAGCCTTGACCCCGAAAAAGATCATCCATCTCATTTGATTTTATCGTGGCAAGTTTTCCAAATTCTTGGAAGATACGCTTATTTTGGTCTCTGGTTTTAGAGAAATCGGCGAATGTATAATCTATATTAATGGGCTGGAAATCATGCCGCTCCTGTGCCCCGATAGGCTGTCCATCGCGATCTATGTACAAGGAAGATGCATGGCGGAGTGTCGCGACCTTGAAATACAAGGGAACATCTTTACACAAGCGATGTATATAATCCATAACAAACGGCTGATCCGCTTTCTTTAAATGATATAGATCATCGATTTGCAAAAACACCGCCTTTACCGAAGATGATGTGTCAAAAAAATCGCGCAACTGCTTCTTCAGTGCTGGCAATTGAATATCTAACGCCTTCAACTTATCTTCATGCCGGACGAAATTTCTCTCAGTCTCTGCCTTCATTTTACGCTCGACTGACGCGCCCACTTTGGCTTGAACCGCCTTATTTCCTGCTCCCAGTGAGGAGCCCAAGGATGCTCCTGACTCCGAGGCTTCTATCCTTCGCACAGTCTCCGTGGACTCGTCTTCTCGTGCCTTCAGACTAGCGAGATTACTCCTGATTCCGTGTATCAGCTGACGCGAGGCCCGCTTTCGTCCAAACCAGCCGGTGAGATGCGCTTCAAGCTCGGCAAAAAGCGCGTCGAGAATCTCAATTAGAACATTGGGAAAGGAATGCCTCTTAAAGTCCTCGCAATTCAAGTAGACCGTTCGTATTGTCGTTCCCTCGAGCTGCCGGCTAGAATCGTGAAGAAGCAGCGTCTTTCCACAACCTATACGTGCAAATACTGTGTGGTTTTGCCGGGATGTAATATCTGCGAGAGCATTCGACGTATCAATATATGGGACGGCTTTCTCGCTGTCGCGCTGAATACGTAAACTCTCGTTGATTTTCCGCCTTAGAGTTTCGAGGCGATTATCATCGAGCTTCATGATGTCTCCCACCTCATGCCCGCAAACTTGGCTAGTGCTTAACCCAACCTAGGAGGGATGTGGCGTGTCAGAATTAAATTACAACCGCAATCGCTTAATTGCTCTACCTCCGATATCCCTTCTGAAAAACCCTTCTGGCCAATCGATCTTGCCGATCGCGGCATAGGCGCCGGCGCGGGCCTCGGCAAGGTTGGCGCCCAGCGCCGTCACGCCAAGCACACGGCCGCTTTCGGCTAGAAGCCGATCCCCCTCGCGCTTGGTGCCGGCGTGGAAGATGGTTGCGCCGCCACCGGCCGCTTCGTCGAGCCCCTTGATCTCCGTCCCTCGCAGCGGATCGTCGGGGTAGCCCCGGGCGGCCATCACGACGCAGATCGCGGCTTCGTCGTGCCAGCGCAGGTCGACCTTGTCGAGAACGCCGTCACGGGCTGCGATCAGCGCCGGGACGATGTCGCTTTTGAGGCGCATCATCAGAGGCTGGCATTCCGGGTCGCCGAAGCGGACGTTGTATTCAAGGAGCTTCGGGCCGTCGGCGGTCAGCATCAGCCCGGCATAGAGCACGCCCTTGAACGGGGTGCCGGCGGCCGCCATCGCCCGGACGGTCGGCATGATGATGCGGGCCATCACCTCGGCCTCGATCTCTTGTGTCACGATCGGGGCCGGGGAATAGGCGCCCATCCCGCCGGTATTGGGGCCGGTGTCGCCGTCGCCGACGCGCTTGTGATCCTGCGCCGTCGCGAGCGCCAGCGCATGGGTGCCGTCGCAGAGCGCGAAAAAACTCGCCTCCTCGCCCGTGAGGAATTCCTCGACGACGATCTCCGCCCCCGCCGCGCCGAACCTCCCGCCGAGCGTCGCATCGACCGCTGCGTTCGCCTCGGCGATCGTCTCCGCGATGACGACGCCCTTCCCCGCCGCGAGCCCGTCGGCCTTGATCACGATCGGCGCGCCATGGCGGGCGATGTAGGCCTTCGCCGCCGCGGCGTCGGTGAAGCGGCCGTACGCAGCGGTGGGGATGCCCTCGCGGGTGCACAAATCCTTGAGGAAGGCCTTCGACCCCTCGAGCACCGCGGCCGCCCGGCTCGGCCCGAATGTCGCGAAGCCCGCCTCTTCAAGCGCATCGGCGAGCCCCGCGACGAGGGGCGCCTCGGGCCCGACGACGACGAAATCGATCTGTTCCGCGCGGCAGAAGGCGACCAGCCCTTGCGTGTCCATCACGCCGATCGGCACGCATTCGGCATCTGCCGCGATGCCGGCATTGCCGGGTGCGCAAAAAACCTTGTCGACCAGCGGCGAGGCCGCGATCGCCCAGCACAGGGCATGCTCTCGCCCGCCTGAGCCGACTACGAGAATTTTCACGCCGGGGCGCTCCTCCCGATGCCTGCGGCGGCGGCCCTGCCCGCACCGTGTGGCGGATACATTCCGTTAATGCCTTTCCGCTACTCCATGGCGGGACAGGACGAGGCGCCGATGCCGTCTGATAGCACAATGCCGCGTCTCGATCGTCCTGACCGTGAATCGCTATCCGCCGATCTGGCTACCCGATCCGTAAGCGCGGGATGGCTGATCACGGCATGCGGATGCGTCGCTTTCGGCCTTGCCGCCGCGATCATTCCAAAGTCGGCCGCATGGGATCTGCGGAATTATCATTATTACATCCCCTACAGCTTTCTGAATGACCGCGCCAACACCGACGCGTTCGCGGCCCACATACAGACGTATCTAAACCCGCTTCCCGAATTGCCGTTCTACTGGCTCAACGGGTTGCTGCCGGGGCGCAAGCTGGCCTTTCTGCTGGGCGCGATCCAAGGGCTGAATTTCGGGCTGCTCTACCTCTTGGTTCGACGCGTGATGCCGACGAGCATATTTACCGCGATCGGCCTTGCGGCGATCGGCGTGTGCGGCGCCTGCAGCCTGTCCGAGATCGGAACGACCTTTTACGATTACCTTTCGGTATCAGGGGTGCTGGCGTCCCTCTTGCTGATGACCGATCGCCGCCGCGATGCCCACGCGGGTCGGACGATCCTGTTCCGCTCTTTCATGGCGGGTTTGCCGCTGGGGCTGGCCGCCGGCGCAAAGCTGACTGCCGCAATCTACGCGCCGGCCTTCGTCGTCGCGGTCTTTCTTGTCCGTGGGCGGGGCCGTCGGGGCGTGGTCGATGCTGTCGCGGCGGCGGGCGGGGTCGCGCTCGGAACGCTGCTGCTGGGCGGATATTGGATGGCCCACCTCTGGACCACCACCGGCGACCCGGTCTTCCCTTTCTTCGGCGGGTTGTTCCCGGGCAGCGCGGCGGCCGGCGCGCCGAGCCACGATGTCTCGTTTCTGCCCCGGACTCTCGAGGAGTGGCTGCTCTATCCGCTCGGCATGACCCTGGTGCCGCGGCGCGTCGCCGAAATGGAGTGGCGCGATTATCGGTTTCTGCTGATGTATGTGCTCGCCGTAATTCCGCTCCTGGAGCCGATCCGGCGCTGGAGGGCGGGCGGCGACCATCTCGGCGGCACCGACCCGCGCCTGTTCGACACGCTGTCGATTTTCGCGGGTCTCTCCTACCTCACCTGGCTGTGCACGTTCGCGATCTGGCGCTATGCGCAGCCGCTCGAAACGCTGGCGCCGCTGCTGATCGCGTTGTGGGTCCGGGCCCTCCCTCTGGATAAGCGCACGGGCAACGCCGTGCTGACCGTGCTGCTGCTCGCCGTCGCGATCACCGTCCGGCCGGCGGATTGGGGCCGGGTCGCGTGGGGGCCGTGGCGGGAGAGTTTTGTCTCCGCCCGCGTACCGCCGGTGGTGCCCGCGGATGCGCTGGTACTGCTCGCCGGCCCTCAGCCGACCGCCTATCTAGCGCCGTTCTTTCCGCCGACGACCCATTTCGTGCGCATTTCCAGCGACCGCCTGTCGACACCGTTTCTGCGCCTGCCGGCAATGCAAGACCGGATCGGCGCGCTGCTGGCCCGGGACTGGAAGGGCAGTTTCGTCCTCATCGCGCCGAAGAAAGAGGAAGACCAAGAGGCCCAGATCCGGTCGATCCTCCGCGATCTGGCGGCCGTCGGCTTCCGCGCGAAGCTCGACGCCTGCGCCGCGATTTCCACAAGCCTCGCGATCGATGGCGAGCCGCAGCTATGTCCGCTCGTTCGCATTGGCGTTTGAGATCGGCCGCCATTGACGGCGGCGTCGCTCGGTCTGCGTTTCGCCGGCCCAGGACCGCGTGAGGCTACTTTGCCGCCACGGCTATTCGTCAAAATCCGTTGGGACCTCGCACGGCGCTTCGTAATTTGGGTCGTAGTCACATTGGCGGATTCCGAGCCGCATCGCGCTTCCGCCCGGGCTTCAGTAAAATGGGGCGATGAACGATCTGCCGCTCGCCCCCCCGCCGGTGTCGAACTTGCCGGAATATACCGTCTCCGAGCTTTCGGCGGCGCTCAAGCGCTCGATCGAGGACAATTTCGCGGTCGTGCGGGTGCGCGGCGAGGTTTCGGGGTTCAAGCGGGTTGCGTCGGGCCATTGCTACATGGCGCTGAAGGACGCCGACGCCGTGATCGACGCAGTGTGCTGGCGCACGACCGCGATTCGCATGGCCGTCAAGCCCGAGGACGGGATGGAGGTGATCTGCACCGGCCGCCTGACGACCTATCCCGGCCGGTCGAAGTACCAGCTCATCATCGACAAGATCGAGCTGGCCGGCATCGGCGCGCTGCTCAAACTGCTCGAAGACCGCCGCCAGCGGCTCGCCGCCGAGGGGCTCTTCGCCGAGGAGCGGAAGAAGAAGCTGCCCTATCTGCCCGACGTGATCGGCGTCGTGACCTCGCCGACGGGTGCCGTCATCCGCGACATCCTGCACCGGCTTGCCGACCGCTTCCCACGCCGGGTCCTCTTGTGGCCGGTCGCGGTGCAGGGCGAGAACGCGGCGGCGCAGGTCGCGGCGGCGATCGAGGGGTTCAACCGCCTGCCGCCGGGCGGAAAGGTGCCTCGGCCCGACGTGCTGATCGTCGCGCGCGGCGGCGGCAGCCTCGAAGATCTGATGGCGTTCAACGAGGAGATCGTCGTGCGCGCCGCGGCAGCGTCGACGATCCCGCTGATCTCGGCGGTCGGGCACGAGACCGACACCACACTGATCGACTTCGCCAGCGACCGTCGCGCCCCGACCCCGACCGCCGCGGCCGAGATCGCCGTGCCGGTGCGACTCGACCTCATCGCCGAGGTGTCGGGCAAGGCGCAGCGCATGGCCGGGGCGTTGGGGCGGATGTTTGTCGAGCGGCGCACGCATCTGATGGGGCTCGCCCGGGGCCTGCCTCAGCCGCAGGACCTGATCGGCGCCGCGCAGCAACGGCTCGACGACCGCGCCGAACGGCTGGCGTTGGCGATCCGCACCCGGCTCGACGCGTCGCGCCAACGGCTCGCGGCGGCGCGGCTCCGGCCCGAGGCGCTCGCCGCCGATGTCGCGCGCAGCCGCGAGCGCCTCGCCGAGATCGACCTGCGCCTCGCGCGCGCCGCCGCTCGCGCGATCGCCGCCAAGCGCGACGCGCTCGACAACTTCGCCGGCCGCCTCGCGACGCATTCGGAAAACCACCAGAGCCTGCTGCGGCGCGGCTATGCGGTCGTCTACGCCGACGGCCGCATAGCGATTGCCGCGGGCGACGTCGCGCCCGGCGCCGCACTCGGCCTGCAATTCCACGACGGCAAGGTCAACGCCACGGCCCAGGGCCGCCGGGCACGCCGCGCCGAGCCGCCCCCGACCCAAGGTCAGCTACTTTGACCCCCCTTCTCTCAACGGAGTTCCCCCCATGCGACCCTCCAGCCGCGCCCCCGACCAGATGCGCGCGATCTCCCTCGAACCCGGCATCTCGCGCCACGCCGAGGGCAGCTGCCTCGCCAAATTCGGCAACACCCACGTGCTGTGCGCCGCGACCGTCGAGGAGCGCGTGCCGCCCTGGCTGCGCAACAGCGGCAAAGGGTGGGTCACGGCCGAATACGGCATGCTGCCGCGCTCGACCAACACCCGCACCGACCGCGAGGCCGCGCGCGGCCGGCAGAGCGGGCGGACGCAGGAGATCCAGCGCCTGATCGGCCGCAGCCTCCGCGCCGTCACCGATCTCGTCGCGCTAGGCGAGAGGCAGGTCCGGCTCGATTGCGACGTCATCGAGGCCGACGGCGGCACCCGCACTGCGGCGATCACCGGCAGCTATGTCGCGCTCTACCAGGCGCTGGCGAAACTGGTGGCGGACGGCAAACTTCCCACAATGCCTTTGACGGATTCGGTCGCGGCGATCTCGTGCGGAGTCGTCGCGGGCGCGCCGGTGCTCGACCTCGACTATGCCGAGGACTCCTCGGCCGAGACGGACGCCAATTTCGTCATGACCGGCACCGGCGGGATCGTCGAGATCCAGGCGACGGCCGAGGGCGCGCCGTTCGGCGACGACGAGTTCGCCCGCATGATCGAGCTCGCCCGCGCCGGAATCGCCGAGCTCGGGCGGCAGCAGCGCGTGGCGCTCGGCCTATGATCGAGAAACTGCTGATCGCCAGCCACAACCAGGGCAAGGTGCGCGAGATCGCGGTGCTGCTGGCGCCGTTCGATATCGCGACGGTCGGCGCCGCCGAGCTGGGCCTCCCCGAGCCCGAGGAGACCGGCGACACCTTCGAGGCCAACGCCGCGCTCAAGGCCGAGGCCGGCGCCCAGGCGAGCGGCCTCGTCGCGCTCAGCGACGATTCGGGACTGGTCGTGCCGGCGATAAACGGCGACCCCGGCATCTACTCGGCACGCTGGGCCGGGCCGGCGCGCGACTTCAACTTCGCGATGGAGCAGGTGCAGAAGGCGCTCGGCACGTCCAAAAGCCCCGGGGACCGCGCCGCCCATTTCGTCGCCGTGCTGGCCCTGGCCTGGCCCGACGGACGGACGCAGATGTTCCGCGGCGAAGTCTACGGCCGCCTTACCTGGCCGCCCCGCGGCGACAGGGGTTTCGGTTACGACCCGATGTTCGTCCCCGGCGGCTACGACATCACGTTCGGCGAGATGGATCCGGACGAGAAATACCGCATCAGCCACCGGGCGCGGGCCTTCGAGAAGCTCGTGGCGTCGCCATTTCTTAAAGGATGAGCGAGTGCAGCCCCCACCCCAACCCTCCCCCGCTTGCGGGGGAGGGGGACGAAGCGAGACCGCCCGCAAGCGGCATATCGAGCCCCTTCCCCCGCAAGCGGGGGAGGGTTGGGATGGGGGCTTGGCTGGGTCCGCCCCTCGCCATCTATATCCACTGGCCGTTCTGCCGGTCGAAATGCCCGTATTGCGACTTCAATTCCCATGTCCGCGAACGGATCGACGAGAGCGGCTGGACGCGCGCGCTTCTCGCTGATCTCGACCGCCAGGCCTCCCTCGTCCCAGACCGGGAAGTCATGTCGATCTTTTTCGGCGGCGGAACCCCGTCGCTGATGCCGCCGGAGACGGTCGCCGCGCTGATCGGCCGGGTGAAGACGCATTGGCCGGTTGCGGCCAATCTCGAGATCACGCTCGAGGCCAACCCGAATTCGGCGGAGGCGGAACGGTTCGCCGGCTTTGCCGGGGCCGGGGTCAACCGGCTGTCGCTCGGGGTGCAGGCGCTCGACCCCGAGGCCCTCAAATTCCTCGGCCGAGCGCACAACGCCGACGAGGCCCGGGCGGCGATCGCCCTCGCCCGCGCGCATTTCCCGCGCTACTCGTTCGACCTGATCTATGCACGGCCCGGCCAATCACTCGGCGCCTGGCAAAAGGAACTCGACGAGGCCCTGGCGCTCGCCGGGACGCATCTGTCGCTGTACCAGCTCACGATCGAGCCTGGCACGCAATTCGCGACGCGGGCAGCGCGCGGCGACATCGCGATGCCCGACGACGACCTCGCCGCCCGGTTCTTCGAAGCCACCCAAGACCGTCTCGTCGCGGCCGGGCTCCCCGCCTACGAGATCTCCAACCACGCCCGCCCCGGCGCCGAATGCCGGCACAACCTCGTCTATTGGCGCTACGAGGATTATCTCGGCATCGGCCCCGGCGCGCATGGCCGGGTGACGACCGCGACGGGCCGTCTCGCCACCCAGCACCGCCGCGCCCCCGAAGCCTGGCTCGACGCCCCGGTGCTGGAAACCACACTCATTCCCGCGGAAACCGCGCTCGAGGAAATGCTGATGATGGGCCTGCGCCTCGCGGAGGGCGTGCCCCGCGCGCGGATCGAGGCGATTGCCGGGCGGAACGTCGAGACGCTGTTCGGCTCAGCGCTCGCGAGACTCGTCGACGGCCGGTTTGTGACGCTCGACGACCAACGGTTAGTCGCAACCGCCGAGGGGCGGCAGCGGCTGAATTCGGTGCTGGCAGCGCTACTCGCGGGTTAATCCCCTCGCCCGCATCGCGGGAGAGGGGAATATCTACATCCCCGCAGCGGTGAACACATGCGGCGCGGGGCTGACGACGGTGGCGCCTTGCGGGCCGAATTCGAGGACGGCGAGCCCGCGCTGCACCAATCCCGCCTGGGTGAAGCGGAAGAGGCCGTCGACGCCGGAGAAGCCGCTCGGGTTGAGGATCGCGTCGCGGGTGAACGGGTTGTCGCCGCCGCTCTTGGCCAGCACCGCGGCGAGCGCGGCGCTGTCAAAGGCGAGCGAGGCGAGCCGCGGCGGGGCGTGGTGATAGGCGGCCTGATAACGGTTCTCGAAATCGCTCCGCTGGTCGGGCGGCGAAGAAGCGAACCACCCGCCATAAAGGTCCGCGTCGCCCGCGATCGACGGATCGTCCCAAAGTCCGCTGCCGAGGAGGTGCGTCTTGCCCGTATCGAGCCCGGCCGCCTTGAGCTGCGCGGCGAGCTGTTTGAGCTGCGCCCCGCCCTCGGGCAACAGCAGTGCGTCGAACGCCGGCCCCGGCCCGCCCGGACCCGCCATCAGATGCTGCACCGAGGTGGTCGCGTCGGGAATGCGCGGGTCGATGTATTCGATCTTGCCGACCGAGGCGCCGTCGGCCTGGGCGGCTTCACGCAGCGCATCGGCCATCAGCCGGCCGTACGGCGAGTTCGGCAGCAGAGCGGCGAAACGCCGGGCGCCCTTCTCATGTGCGAAATCGACCTCGCGCACCGCTTCGTCCCGCGGCAGGAAGCCCATCAGGAACGCGTTGCCGCCGGCAAGCTGGGTCGCGGTCGAATAGGCGATCATGTTGATGTTGGCCGACGCGGCGATCGGCTTCACCGCCTCGACCTCGGCGGCAAGCAGCGGCCCGAGAATCAGCCCGACCTTTTCGTCGACCGCCGAGCGCGCCGCCTTCGCCGCGCCATCGGGCGTACCCCCGGTGTCGCGCGGGACGAGGGTCAGGTGCTCGCCGCCCATCGTGAAGAGCGCGAGTTGCGCCGCGTCGAGCATCGACTTGCCGAGATCGGCGTTGGGTCCGGAGAGCGGCAGCAGCAGCGCCACCTTGACCGTATTCGACCCCGGGGCCGTGAGCGGCGCGGCGCTGACCGCCCCGACCGGCGCCGCCGTGAGCGGCGGCGGCCCCGCGGATTGCCCGGATAGGACCGGAGCCGGTACTGTCCGCCCTCCACCGCATGCCGCCAGCGTGGCGAGCAAGGCAAGGATAACGAAGCGTGGCGCGATCTGGGGGGCGACCCGAGGGAAACACCAGCGCGGCAAGGGCGGCCTCCGGCAAGGGCTTAAAGGTTGCGGGCGAACCTAACCGCGCCCCCAGCCCAAGTAAACCCGCCGAACCGTCCGAACCGACGCGATGGTCCCCGGGCCATGCGCTCGCGCCCGGATTGCATCTGGTCGCGACGCCGATCGGCAACCTGAGCGATGTGACGCTGCGTGCGCTGTGGGTGCTGCGGGAGGCCGATCGCGTCCTGTGCGAGGACACGCGGGTGACCGGCAAGCTGCTCGCCCGCTATGGCATCGCGGCGACCGTCGAACCCTATCACGACCACAACGCCGACCGCGTCCGACCGGCGATCCTCGCCCGCCTGCGCAACGGCGAAAAGCTGGCGCTGGTCTCGGATGCCGGCACGCCGCTGGTCTCCGACCCCGGCTATCGCCTCGTGCGCGACGCGCTCGCCGAGGGGCTGCCGGTCACCGCCGCGCCCGGCCCCTCGGCCGCGATCACGGCGCTGACCTTGTCGGGGTTGCCGCCCGATGTGTTTCTGTTCGCCGGCTTCCTGCCGCCGCGCCAAGCCGCGCGGAGGAAGGCACTCGCCGCGTGGCGCGACCTCGCCGCGACGCTCCTGTTCTACGAAGGCCCTTCGCGCCTCGCCGCCGCGCTCACCGACATGGCCGAAACTCTGGGCGACCGCGACGGCGCGGTCGCGCGCGAATTGACCAAACTGCACGAGGAGATCCGCCGCGGCCGCCTGTCGGCCCTTGCCGCGCACTACCACGAGGCCGGCCCGCCGCGCGGCGAGATCGTCATCGTCGTCGGGCCGCCCGATGCCGATGCCGCGCCGCTTTCCGAGGCCGAGATCGACAGCCGGCTCGTCGAAACCTTGCGGCGCAACGGCGTGCGCGATGCGGCTGCTCGGGTCGCCGAGGAAACCGGGCTGCCGCGCCGCGACCTTTATCGCCGCGCCCTGGCGCTGCAAAAGGCGGGGCCGTGAGGCGGCCACAACGCGACATCGCCGAGTTCCGCCGGGCCGCGCGGCGCGGCCGGGTAGCCGAGGCGCTATGCCGTTGGCACCTCCGGCTGCGCGGCTGGCGCATCCTCGCCCGCGACTGGCGCTGCCCGGCCGGCGAGATCGACATCGTCGCCCGGCGCGGCGGGACGATTGCGGTGATCGAGGTGAAGGCCCGGCGCGACCTCGAAACCGCGGTCTTCGCGATCAACCCGCGCCAGCGCCGCCGCGTCGCCCGCGCCGCCGAGGCGTTTCTCGCCAGCCGCCCCGACCTCGCCCAATTGTCGATCCGCTTTGACGTTATGCTGGTCGGGCGCCGCCGCCTGCCCCACCACCTCGCCGGCGCCTGGCGCAGCGACGAATAACGCAGGGGGCGTCACCCGGTTTGAATTTCCGCCCCTGAACGTGGTACTTCCCGCGTAAGACTGGAGAGCACCTTCCGCGGGGGCCAAGCCTGCCCCCTTCCCGTTCTGACGAATCCGGGAATGCTGTAGGGGACCACAATGATAAAACAGCTCTTGAATGGCGTCGCGATCGGCGCCGTGTTCGCGCTGGCCACGCCGGTGCTGGCCCAGAATCTGGTGAGTCCGCCGGGTCCCGGGCCGTCTGCCGCGCCGTCGCCCGCCCCGTCCTTCGCGCCGCCCCCCACTCCACCCGCACCCCCGCCGCCCGCTCCAGCCGCGGCGGCGGAACCCGCCCCGTCTGCCGAGCCGGCCGCCGCCGCGGCGGAACCGGCGCCGAGGAAGCCAGTTCGGCATCGGGTGCATCATGCGGCCAAGAAGGCTGGGGACCCCGAAGGCGACCAGCTCACCCAGCAACTGAACCAGCAGGTGCTGGACCGCACCGGCGGCGCGCCGCCACCTCCGATGCCGGAGCCCGGTGCACCGCCGCCTCCGATGCCGGGGCCCGGTGCGCCGCCGCCTCCGATGCCGGGGCCCGGCATGCCCCCACCCGGCGCCAGATAGCCGGGCTGCTCCTCCCAAATCGCGAATCGCCGGCGCCCCAAGGTCGCGCCGGCGATTCGATGTCGCCGCGAAAACACCATAGTCCTCGGGAACATATACCGGGTATTGGCGCCATCGGGGGATGACCCACTATATCCGGGTCAGGCAAACGTCTCTGGGGGGATCATGCTTCGAATCGACCGGACCTTGCCATGGGTGATCGTGCTCGCCGCGCCACTGGCGCTCGGCGGCTGTGCCGGAGCGCTTGTCGTCGGCGGGCTCGCCGCGGCCGGCGGTGCCGGGTATGAGGCGGCGTCGGAACGCGGGGTCGACGGCAGCTACGACGATTACGCGATCAAGAGCGGCATCCAGAACGCCTGGAACAACGCAGACCCCGGCTCTTTCGCCAATTTCAACGTGACCGTCTATGGCCGCGATGTGCTGCTGACGGGCGACGCGGGCGACGAGGGAGCAAAGCAACGGGCCTTCCAGCTCGCCAGCCAGGTGCCCGGCATCCAGCACATCTACAACGAGATCGAGGTCGGCAATCCCGAGAACGGATGGGACACCGCGCAGGATGCCTGGATGACCGCGCAGCTGCGCAAGGATCTGGTCCTCGAGCAGGACGTCCGCTCCGACAACTACACGATCGAGACGGCCAACGGCTCGATCTACCTGATGGGATCGGCGCGCTCGCAGGAGGAGCTCGCCAAGGCGACCTATCTCGCCCGCTATGTGCCGGGCGTGAGGCGGGTGGTCTCCTACGTCCAGATTCGCTCGGGCGTGCCGATCGCGCAGGGTCAAAGCTCGCCGCCGCCGCTGGGCCCAAGCGAGGGGTACAACAGCGGGCCGAGCAGCTACAGCGGCAGCGGGCCGAGCAGCTACAGCGGCGGACCGGACGGCGGCTATACTCCGCCGAGTGCGCCGGCCGGCAATTCAACGCCGATACAGGTGCAAAAGCTGTAGTAAGCTCGCAGGCGTGATGAGTGATCTGCCCGACGGCTACGACCTCGGCGCGTGCGAGCATTTCCTGCGTGGGCTCGGTGCGAGCGGCACGGCGTTCCTGCCAGTCGCCGAGGCCGCCTTGGCGCTCGCCTCGTTCGAGCGGCCGCGGGTCGGGCTCGGCCGCTATGCCCGCCATCTTGACGCGATCGCGCACGACGTCGGCCGCCATGCCGGCGCCGCAGGCGCGATCGAAGAGCATCTTCGGGCGCTCAACGAGATCATCCTTCTCAAATATGGCTATAGCGGCGACGAGCTGACCTACGACGACCCGCAGAATGCCAATCTGATGCGGGTCGTCGATCGCCGCAAAGGCCTGCCGGTCGCGCTTGGCATCCTCTACCTGCACGCGGCACGTGCGCAGGGCTGGGACGCGGTGGGCCTCGCCTTTCCCGGCCATTTCCTGATCCGCGTCACGGAAGGCCCGGAACGGCTGATCGTCGACCCGTTCCACAATGGCACCGTATGCGACGCTGCGAGGCTCCGCGACCTGTTGAAAGCGACGGCCGGCCAGGATGTCGACCTCGCCCCCGACCATTACGCCCCGGTCGCCGACCGCGACATCCTCCTTCGTCTGCAAAACAACATCAAATCGCGCCATGCCCAGGCCGGCCGCTACGAACCGGCCCTGCGCATCGTCGACACCATGCTGATGCTCGCCCCCGACCTCATCGAATTGTGGCGCGAGTCCGGTGTTCTCCACGCCCGCATCGGCAACATGCGCGCGGCGATGGACGCACTCGGCGAATTCGTCGCCCGAGCCCCCGACGGCGTCGAACGCCACCAGGCCGCCGCGATGCTCCAGCAGCTCAAGACGAAGCTGAATTAGCCTCGGCGCGGCCTGGCAAGATGGGTAGAGCGCAGCGAAACCCATCGCGGAAAGGGGTTTGCCGCAGAGCTCCCCGAGGGTACGTGGAGGAGAAACAGCCCCCTGCGGTCATCCGCGCCCTCCGCGGTGGAATATCGATCGGATTCGCTACGCTCTACCCATCCTACGGCGCCGGATTCGTAGGATGGGCAGAGCGCATGCGAAACCCATCGTTGCGGCCTCGGCAAAACCGGCCCAAGCTTCCCGGCAACAGATGACGGAGGAAGCGATGGATCCGGTGGTGGGCAGCGGGAAATACCGGTATCGGGTCGACGAGGAATGGCAGAAGCCGCCGGCGGACGTAGAGATCCGAGCCTGCGCGGTGTCGATCGACTCCGAGGACCGGGTCTACGTCTTTAACCGCAACCCGGAGCACCCGATCGTCATCTTCGACCGCGACGGAAAGTTCCTGTCGTCATGGGGCGCCGGGCTGTTCCAATTTCCGCACGCGATCCGCTGTGACGGCGACCATGTCTGGCTGTGCGACGAGCACCTCCAGCAATTCTACAAATTCACCCGGGACGGCAAACTCCTGCAGACGATCGGCGAGAAGCACGCCCGCTCCGACACCGGCGTCTCGCCGGACGATTTCAGCTCGCAGGCGTGGCGCACGGTCACGCATGGCGGCGGCCCGTTCAACCTGCCCTGCGACATCGTCGAGGCGGCCGACGGCTCGTATTTCATGGCCGACGGCTACGGCAACGCCCGCGTCCATAAATTTTCGGCCGACGCCAAGCACCTCTTCTCCTGGGGCGAGCCGGGCAAGGAACCGGGTCAGTTCAACCTGCCGCACGGGCTGTGGATCGACAGCCGCGGGCGCCTCCTCGTCGCCGACCGCGAGAACGACCGCGTCCAGATCTTCGACCAGCAGGGCAAACTTCTCGAGGTCTGGCCGACCGAGCTGATTGGCCCGGCGTTCTTCTGCATCGACCCCGACGACATCGTCTACATCCCCGAGCACAATGCCGGGATGATCAGCGTCTTGACCCTTGACGGCGAGCGCCTCGCGCGCTGGGGCGGCGAGCTGCACCGCTCCTGCCACGGCATCTGGGTCGACTCGCAGCGCAACATCTATGTCGTCCAGCCCGGCGAGTGGGGCCGGGTGCGCCGCATCGTCAAGTACACCCGGATGTAAGAGCGGCTGCGGCAACGCGCCGCCTCGCCGACGGTCTCCCTTAAACAAATATTATACATGTATCTTTAAGGGGACCGCCATGCCGGGGATCGAGACGACAGAGGCCGACAGCATCAGCGAACCCGCGATCGCCGACCTCGTCCGGCGGTTCTACGGCAAGGCGCGGCTCGACCCGCTAATCGGTCCTCTGTTCAACGAGGCGGTCGACGACTGGGACGAGCATTTCGAAAAGCTCGCCGATTTCTGGTCGTCGGTGATGCTGACCAGCGGACGCTACAAGGGCAACCCGATGCGGGCGCACCTGAAGCACAAGCGGATCACCCCCGAGTTCTTCACCCGCTGGCTCCAACTCTGGCACGAGACGACCCGCGAGGTATTCGGACCCGAGATCGCCGCACAATTCGGCTTCAAGGCCGAGCGCATCGCCGAAAGCCTGCAGCTCGCCCTCTTCTACCGCCCCGACGCGTTCCCGATCCGGCGTACCGCATCGGTTTGAGCCCTCCTTGGTTGGAGAGTGGGCCCATGCGGCTGACCCCGATGATCCTGCCCGACGGGGTGCGTTCCTACCGCCGGACCCCCGTCTTTACCGAGGCGACGATGCCCGCCGGGCTCAGGAGCGACCACAGCACCAAACCCGGTATCTGGGGGCTCGTGACGGTATTGGAGGGCCGCCTCAGCCTCGTCTTCCTCGACACCGGCGAGCGACACCTGGTCGATCCCGAAACCCCCGGCGTCGTCGCGCCGGAACGCCCGCACCGCGCCGAACCCGACGGTCCGGTGCGCTTCACGATCGATTTCTGCGCCGCGGCGGACTGAACCTCAGGGCGCGGGCGCCGAGATCGCGACGTGTCCGGGAAGCGCGGCGACGCCAGCGCAAGACGTTCGGGAACGCCGCGAGGTCGTATCCGCCGTCGGTCGCCTCTTGTCATAGCCACTCCCTGCCCGTCTGCCACTAGGTCGGCAATATTTGCCCCTTATGTCAGCCGCCATGCGCGACGGCCGGAACAGTCATGCGCCCCGGCTTGTTGGAAACCCGCAGCCGCACGACAAATCTACAGCAACGCCGCGTCGTTAGGCGGCGATATGAGGTTGGTCATGACCCTTTTCAAATCGACGTTGGCGGCCACGCTTTGCCTCGTCGCGAGCGGGTTCGCCGCGCAGGCGCAGGCGCCCTATGCCACCTACCCGACCTATACCGCCGGCCCGGCGCCGAACGCCCCGCAAAGCTGGAGCTATGATCCCTATACGAGCGGCATGGGCCCCTGCCCGCAGCGCCGCCCCGGGGACCCGCCCTGTTCGGTGACTCTGAAGCCGACCTACGGCCAGCCGAGCTACTGGCCGGTCCGGTGATCGCGGTTAAGACAACGCGCGTCGAAGCGTGAGGTTGATGCGCATCCGGCCGAGCGCCGGATGCTCGCCGTCGGCCAGTTCGGCGACGCCGTGATAGGCCAACCGCGACGGCCCGCCCCAGACGGCGACATCGCCGTGCCGCATCGCCAGCTTGCGAACCGGATCGCGGCGTTTCACCCCACCGAACTGAAAGGTCGCCGGCAGCCCCAGTGACACCGACACGATCGGATGGCGGTAGTCGCGCTCGTCCTTGTCCTGGTGCAGCGACAGGCGCGTGCCCGGCTCGTAGCAGTTGATCAGGCACGCGTCAGGCGCGAACCCCAGATATCCGGCGGTTTTCGCGGCACCTTCCGCCAGCGCGGTAAAGCAACCCGGCATCGCCGGCCAGGCCAGCGCCGTTTCCGGATCTACCGGATCATAGCGGTAGCCCTTGCGGTCGGTGACCCAACCGGCCTCGCCGCAATTCGTCATCGCGACCGACATGACTGCGCCCCACGGGGTCGTCATCCGCCGAAACCGCGCCCGCGCGGCGACAGCCTCGATCGCGGCGAGCAGATCCGGAACGAACGGCAGCGCAAAGCCGCGCAGCAGCACGGCGCCCTCGGCAATGTCCTCGCAGCCAGGGCCGTCGCGGAGGCCGGCGGCGTCGAAAAGGTCACCCACGATGATCGGCCCTGAGGTCGGGGTGCAGCACCGGACGGTACCCCGCGCGCAACACCATTACCGTGGAAGGTGGGGTCAGCAGGCCGTCGGCGCGAGGTATTTCCGCCGCGGCCTCGTAGCCGCGCTCGGTCCAGCGAAATGCGCGCCCGCGCGACAGCGTGTGGGCATCGCCGCCGGCGACGATCACAGCACCGTCGGGCAAGTCGTCGACCGGCCCCGACAGCTCATGCACCCGCTTGCGCCCGCGGTCGAGCCGTTCCGCATGGAGCACGGCATCCATCTCCGGCGCGAGCGGCGCCGTCCCGCCCTTGGCCCGGGCCCAGGCGGCGCGGAACGCCTCCGCTTCCCGGCGCCGGCAGAAAAAGCATGGCCGGTGGCCCGCGGCGAGCGCGATCGCCTCATCGAGAAAGAACAGCTCGGTCCAGCTCCGCCCGCCCATCACCCGGCGGCGTTTCCCCTTGTACTCGAGGAGGCAGACCAGCCACGCGTTGGTCGCCCAGCGCTTGCGCAGCAACGTCCTGGTCGCCGGGTCATGGATGATGCCGCGGTTGCCGGTAAAGAGTCCCCGCTGCGCGATCGGGACGATCTCCCCGAACGGGGTCACACGGTTCTGCAGCGGCATTTGTTCCCGTCCCCAACCGGGGGAATTTATCTAAACACGTGCCGCTCATTTCGTCATTGCTGCGAAAGGGTCACCGCGGGAGTAACGAATGGAAAGGCAACCCACGCCGCCTTGGATATACCGTCGATCGCGACCAAGGAGCCCTCCAATGCCGAGCAGGCGCGGTAGGTGTTGACCCAGACCGTGCCGGCGCGCAGGTGCTCGGACATGATGACAAACGCAGCGACCTCGGCCGCGAAAACGGCCAGGACGCGATCTACGAATATTTGCAGCAGAAAGCGTGTGGATCAGCACGGCAACCGAAGTGCCCGACCTGTTCGTCATGCGGTGAGGGCGCGATGCCGTGGGGGCGCGGTGCGGTGATAGGGCGATGCGATGCGCCGAAAACGGCTGCCGGGCGGCGGCTGAAAAATTTGAGAGCGTCGGGATACATTCCTGTTACGCCTCGTTCACATGGCAAATCCTCACCACCACGGCGCCATCGCCCTTCTCGGAGTTGCCAGTTCCCATGAACGAGACCACGCTCAAGACGATCGAGCTTCCCGCTTCGCTCAACGATCTCGCCTCGGTGATCGACCGCCGAATTCGTTCGTTTCTTAACGGCGATGACAACGGCCAGGAACTGCTCGCCGGGCTTTATGGCGACATTGTCGACGAGCCGATCCCGGCGCGATTGACCACTCTCCTGCGCCGCTGATCGCCAGTATCTCCCATAAAAAGGGCGGCTCCCGCGAGCCGCCTTTTTTGTTGGAGGGCGCCGGCCGGCGCCTGCTCCTTTGTTACCTCGCATTTACAGCCGAGCGTTCGCTTCACCGCACAGCCCCCGAGACATCACAATTGGTGCGGATCGCTACCTCACCGAACATGTCGCCGGCGCCGCGCTACGCCGGGGATGCTTGCTCCCGGCAGCGGTGCCGACACCTGTACGTCGCGGGCCAGAGCACACCGGTAAATCGGCGTTGCTACTCAGCCCGATCGCTAAGTACCTCCCTGCCGGCCAAGGCCTCGCGGTGCTCGACCCGCAGGGCGATCTTGCCGAGACCATGCTGTTGCACGTGCCGCGAAACCGGAGCAACGTGATGACGCTGCATCAACGCGCCCGACAGTCGGTCGGTTGAACGGGCGCTAAAGCTCCTGTGGGAGGCATCGACGCCAGATGAACGCCATCAAAGACGCCATCAAGTCAGGTAGAACCGTCGTCGGGACCACCGTGACACCGGACATCGACGTGTCAATCCTGGCCAACGCCGGATACGACTTCCTGCTGTTCGATACCCAGCACTCCGCCTGGGAAATCAAGCAGCTCCGGCCGTCGATCGAGACGATGCGCGGCAAGCAGGCGGCGCCGCTGGTGCGCGTCGCCGCGAACCAGGCCTATCAGATCTGCTTCGCGCTTGACGCTGGGGCACGCGGCATCATTGTGCCGATGGTCAACACCCGCGCGGAAGCGGAGGCCGCCGTGCGCGCCTGCCGTTATTTTCCCCTCGGCAACCGCAGCAACGCCGGGGTGCGCGGCGAGTGGGGCGAGTTCAAGAATTACCGCGATTACATGGATGCCGTGAACAACGAGCTCGTTATCCTGCCGATGATTGAAACGAACGAGGCGCTGGAGAACCTCGATGCCATCGCCGCGGTCCCGGGCGTCGACGTCCTGCTGATCGGCCCGTCCGATCTTTCGATCGAGCTGGGTGTGCCGCTCGACTACCAGTGCGACCACTATCAGCGGGCGCTCGATAAAATCGCGGCGGCCGCCGCGAAGCACGGCGTCACCGCCGCGATGTATTTCATCCCGCCCGGGATGGAGCCGAATTTCTTCGTCCAGAAGGGGTTCAGGCTGTTCACCATGCCGTGGGGTCCCTGGGCGACGGCCGGGATCCAGAACGGCCTGTCCGGGATCAAGCGCTAACGACGGTCGACGCGCGGATCGATCCGCAACCTCGATACCGCGACCGTCCTTGCCTCACCAGCCTACCCGATCACAGTAGGATGGGGGTCTGGGCTTGCGGTAAGCCCGGTCTGCTCTGGGGCAAGTGCGCCCTATGCCAGGCGCCGTCCATTTTAGTGGCCGAGTTCAATTAAAGCGTGGTCACACGCTGAACTAGATCGCCCTCCGAAACGTTCACTGGCGACGATTTCGGTATCGACATGCCGGTCGCCCGGTTGATCGTTGAGGCGAAGGGCCTTTGGGGCTGTGTGCGCGGGGACCTTCACGACGCGGAGAAACCAAGTGCAGCGCCGAACCTTACTCCTCGCCGGGGTCTCGCTGACGATGTTTCCCCCACCCCTTCGTGCGGCCGGCACCACACCTCAACCACCCACCGCCTTTGATCCCGGCGTGCCACGCCGGATCGCCCAGGAACTCGCACAGAAGCCGTTTCAAGCGCCCAACGGCAACTTGCCCGAGCCGTTTGCCCATCTCACATACGACCAGTACCGGGACATCCGCTTCGATCCGCAACGGGCGCTGTGGCGCGACCAGGGGCTGCTGTTCACCTTGCAGCTGTTCCACCGCGGCTTTCTCTACACCAACCGAGTCGACTTGTTCGAAGTCGTGGGCGGCGTGGCGCAGCAAATCCGCTATAGTCCGGACCTCTTCACCTTCGGCGCCAATGCTCGCCCGTCGGACGACGATATCGGCTTCGCGGGCTTTCGCATCCACACCCCGCTCAACCGGCCGGATTACTACGACGAAGTCGCGGCCTTTCTCGGCGCCAGCTATTTCCGCGCGGTGGCCAAAGGCCAGGGCTACGGCTTGTCGGCGCGCGGCCTTGCCATCGGCACAGCCGATCCGTCGGGGGAGGAATTCCCGGTGTTCAAGACTTTCTGGATCGAGCGGCCGCGTCCAGGGGTCGATGCCATCGTGGTCAACGCGCTGCTGGACAGCAAAAGCACGTCCGGCGCGGTGCGCTTCACGATCCGGCCCGGCGCCAGCACGATCTTTGATGTCGAGGCGACGTTCTATCCCCGAACCGATATCGCCGATGCCGGCATCGCGCCGCTGACCAGCATGTTCGAGTTCGACGGCAATAATCGCTATGAGGTCGATGACTATCGGCCTGCGGTCCACGATTCGGACGGATTACTCGTCTGGACCGGACAGAACGAGCAGATCTGGCGGCCGCTCAATAACCCGCACGATCTGCAGCTCAGCACGTTCTCCGACGTGAACCCGCGCGGTTTTGGTCTGATGCAGCGGAAGCGCAGCTTTACTCAATATGACGATCTTGAAGCCCATTACGAACGGCGGCCGAGCCTCTGGGTCGAGCCGATCGGCGATTGGGGCGAGGGCGCGATCCGACTGATCGAGATCCCAACCGGCGGAGAAATCCACGACAATATCGTGGCGTTTTGGCGTCCTGCCCAACCGCTCAAAGCCAAGGGCGAGTACCGTTTCACCTATCGCCTGCATTGGACTGCCGCCGCTCCGCCCGGGACCGGGATGGCGCAAATCGTCGACACCCGCAGCGGCGCAAAAGACAAAAACCGGCTCTTTGTGCTCGAGGCGGCGGGGGAACGGCTGAAGCAGCTGACCGGCGATCCCAAACCGCAGCTCGAGGCCAGTGCGGATCACGGCAAATTGCTGAACCAGGTGCTCGAGCCCAACCCCGAAACCGGGGGCTGGCGCGCCAGTTTCGAGCTCGCGCCCGAGGGGGCAAAGGTCGTCGAGCTGCGTGCCCGGATCAAGCTGGGGGATGCACCCCTGACCGAGACCTGGACGTATCGATGGACGCCGTAATCGCCGACATCGATCGCGGCCATTGGCCGGCGCTGCCAGACGAGGCGCCACTCGAGATGCCGATACAGTCGCTGCGGCATCGCCCGGCAACCCGCCCAGTCTCAGTCCGACTGCCCTCTGCACCGCGCGGCATGGTGCTTCGCCGTTTGCTGGTGATTGGCGGTGCGGTGCTGATGACCGCGGCTGCCGCAAACGAGATGTACAAGGTGCTAACCGCCGGCACGTTGACCGTGTTGGCCGTACTGGTGCTGGCGCTGTTTGTGGCGCTGTTCGCGTGGATCGCGCTGGCGTTCACCAGCGCGATCTGTGGCTTTGCTTGCATGGTGTGCGGCGGTGAGCGCCGGCTCGGCATCGCGCGGGGCGGGCCGTTGCCGGCCCTCGATACCCGCACGGCGTTGCTGATGCCGACCTACAACGAGTCGACGGCCCGGGTCATGGCCGGTCTGCAGGCCATTTACGAATCGCTTGCGTCAACGGACCGGCTCGACTGGTTCGACGTGTTTATCCTAAGCGACACCACCGACCCTGACATATGGGTTGCCGAGGAGGCGGCCTTTCTGGCGCTCCGCGCCCGGACCGGGGGTCATAACCGCATCTTCTATCGGCACCGACGCTTCAACACCGAGAGGAAGGCCGGCAACATCGGCGACTGGGTCCGTCGCTTTGGCGGGGCTTACCCGCAGATGTTGGTTTTGGACGCCGACAGCGTCATGTCCGGGGAGGCGATCGTCCGCCTGGCGGCGGCAATGGCGGCACATCCCGATGTCGGCTTGATCCAAACTTTGCCGATCGTCGTAAACGGCACGTCGCTGTTCGCGCGCATGCAGCAATTCGCCGGTCGCGTTTACGGGCCGCTGATCGCTCACGGCATCGCGTGGTGGCATGGCGCCGAGGGCAATTACTGGGGTCATAATGCGATGATCCGCACGGCAGCCTTTGCGATCCACGCCGGGCTGCCGCATTTGCGCGGGCGCAAACCGTTCGGCGGGCACATCCTCAGCCACGATTTCGTCGAGGCGGCTCTTCTGCGGCGCGGCGGTTGGGCGGTTCACATGGTGCCGGCGCTCATGGGCAGCTATGAGGAAAGCCCGCCCTCGCTGCCCGATCTCGCCGTGCGCGACCGGCGTTGGTGCCAAGGCAATCTGCAGCATGCCGCCGTCCTGCCGGGGCGCGGGCTTCATTGGATCAGCCGATTGCACTTGCTGATGGGGATCGGCTCTTACATCACCGCGCCGCTCTGGTTGATGTTCCTGGTAGCCAGCATCCTGATCTCCGTTCAGGCCCGTTTCATCCGGCCCGATTATTTTCCGGCCGGTCGATCGCTGTTTCCGGCCTGGCCGGTGATTGATCCCGTGCGCGCGATGTGGGTTTTCGGCGGCACGATGGCGATACTGCTCGTGCCGAAGCTTTTGAGCTACGTAGCCTTGGTCTTGCAGCCGGAGACGCGGCGCGGCTGCGGAGGAGGGATACGCGCCTTTCTAAGCGTACTGATCGAAACCTTGGTCGCAGGGCTCATCGCGCCCCTCACCATGTTGGCGCAGAGCGGGCACGTCACCGCCATCCTGTTGGGCCGCGACGCCGGGTGGCAGCCGCAGCGGCGCGACGATGGCAGCATGCCCTTCAAAGAAATTGCCCAGCTTTACTGGGGCCACACGTGCCTCGGGTTCCTGGTCGGTGGCATCGCGTGGCTGATCTCCCCCTACTTGGCCTTGTGGATGTCGCCGGTGGTTCTCGGTCTCGCTCTGGCCATCCCACTTGCGGTGCTCACTGCGGCGATCGCGCCGGGCAGGGCCTTGCGCCGTCTAGGCTTGCTGCGGATCCCCGAAGAGGAGCGCGCGCCCGCCGAGCTTGCGCGAGCAGGCTCGCTCTATCGGGAACTGAAAGAGACGGAAGCAACGGCAGAAAACGCCTTCGCCCATCTGACAAGTGATCCAATCCTGGCCGAGGAGCATCGCCGTATGCTGCCGCCGCCGCGGCGGCGCGGACAGGACCCGATCGATGTTCCTTTGCTGATCGCCCTGGCTCATATCGAGGAGGCCGACGCAGGCATCGCCGCGTGGGAGGCGATGACCCGGGAAGAGCGTACGGCGGCATTGTGCAGCCGCGAGGCGTTCGATCGCCTTCGTGCCCTGGCATGGCAGGGCCGATAAGCGCCGCCCAGCGACTTAAGCTCGCGATGGGTCGTGACGGGTGGTCGCACAACCAAAAATCCCATCAACACGTACTGAAAATACTGGTGCGGACGGCCGGACTCGAACCGGCACCTCTTGTCGGAGAGCAGATTTAAGTCTGAGATGTTCGATTTTCCGCAGCGTGTATCGTCTTGCCGCAACATTCTTTCTAACTGACAAATATGTAGTTTTCGTGTCGTAGATTTCCGCCAATTGCCTTAAGTTGCTTGCATAACGGTTGCAGATTGTGCTGGCGGCCGCCGCGACGCCGGTCCCGCGTGACGCATCGGAAGTGTCGAGTTGCCCCGAGCCGCTGAAGAAGCCCCTTATTCCGGCGGCGGATGTCGCCCGCATCCGCACCTGGCGTAAGTACGGCATGACGGTGGCCCAGGTGGCCGAGATGTATGGGGTCGCTCCCGACGAGGTCGAGCGCATCCTCCGCCGCACCTGAGGGCGGCTCGCCCCAGGTTCGGGCCACTTGCCGCGATCCTCTACGTGATAATCCGGTTTATACCTCGGTGATCGCCTGAAACGCTGGACGCGACGGCGCGAAGAAAGTCGTGCCAGTATGGGCAACTGAAAAATCAAGCAATCGGTCATACGCCCGGGGCGGCGCGCCGATAAACATGCGCTGAAGCATTTTCTCGATCACCCAGAGATATCGCGAGTAGCCGATGAAATACGAGCCGAATTCCCGGTGACCGGCGCGCCCGAAGGGCATGTTGTCGCGAAGTATATCATGATCGATTCCATCGTCATCAATGATGGTGGCTAGAGACTTATGTGACTTACGGGGCGCCTTGTCCTCATCGATTTCGATATTGTCGATCTTCGTGCGACCGATGATCTGCTCTTGCGCCAGCGTCGGGTACATGCCCCCAGGCATCGAGATCGTGAAGATATTTCTGGACGACGACATCGGAACCGCTCGGATTCGCCGGGCCGCCGACAAAACCGAGAAGGTCGCGCGCATCGAAATACCGAAATCCGGAAACCTCATCGATAACCGTCACCGCCGAGCCGAGACTTGCTAGCTAGATACCTGACCTGCGTCGCACAACTTTTCTTGCCCGGCCGCAGCCCCGGCTTTCTCGCTGCGATCCTTCAATATCTGCACGAGGAGCGGGCCACGACGCACACGAATTGAACGCATGTCGCGCTTTAGGGCTGAGCGAGGCACAGGTGGAGACGTTCGCGCCTCTTCCCCTCGCTGCGGCCTATCCATTCGTGCTCGACCTGCTAGCCCGGCACGACCCCTCAGCGTTCTGTTGCTGCGTGACACTGGCCGAGGGTCTCCCCGGCACGCGCAAGCCGATTCTCGAACGCTTATTGCGGCGTGGACTCACCTCATCTGATTTAGCCGTTCACCAACAGATCGACGAGGAGAAGGACCATTCACTGATCGCGCGTAGTCTCGTGGCCTGCTTTCCGCATATTTCGAAAGAGCGTGCTGCTCTTGCTATCCGACGTTTCCTTGTTACTGCGGAGATAAGCCAACGGATTTGGGCGGAAATCGCCGCCTATGCTGCCGCGGCAGACGCCCCTGTGCCGCCTACAATCTTCGGCATGGACAGGGGCATGGTTGATGAACTTGGCCGTGTATCGCTTCAGAGCACGGAAGACTTCAGGCAAGAAGCCGTGGAGAAGCGACGGTGAAGCATCGCCAGGATAGCTGCGGGCAAGAAGGGCCGGAGGCTGTATCGTCATTTCATAGCCGAATGCGTTCCACCTCATCCTGGGTCAGGCGTTCCTTCGTCCGGTCGTAAAGCTTCGTGGTGCGGGGACTCTCGTGTGCGGCCAAACACGGGACGCTCCAAAGTCGGAAATTACGATGCGGATAGGGTTACGAGAGTCAGTTGCCGGTGCCGTAGTTCTTGGTCAGGTAATCGACGATCACCGCGGCGTCATGCGGCGCGATGTCGGCGCCGAACACCTTGATCATCTTGTCGACCTCGGCCTGCCACCCCTTGCGGTCGAGGAACACCGAATTGGTGCGCGGATAGTCGAGGCTGTGACATGCCGCGCAATTGTTCTCCACCGCCTCGTGGCCAGGGCCATTCTTGAGCGTGACTGGCTTCTCTTCGGCCAGAGCGGTCGACGCGACGCCACAGACAAGGGCGAGCACGAGAAAACCGGATCTCATCGCGTGCCCTCCCTATGCCGCCGTAATCGTCAAGGGCAGCGGGACATTGTTGTGGTAGCCCGCCGGGTTGAAGATCAGGCTGTCCGCCTGCGTCTGGCCGATCGCGTTGCTTGCCCTGGCCGCGACGGTGTGCTTGCCGGCGGTCGCCGGCGTGAAGTGAAAGTTCCAGGTCCGAAACGAGAACCGGCCCAGGTCGGGGCCGAGTGTCGCCTCCTGCCAGACTTTGCCGTTATCGACCGACACCTCGACGCGGCGGATGCCGTAGCCGCCATCCCAGGCGACGCCGGCGAGCTCGACCGGCTGGTTGACGCGAACCTGCTTCCCCTCAGCAGGGGAGGCGATCAGCGAGTTCACCACGATCTCGGTGATCGGCTCGTTGACGGCGGTCACTTGGCTGTCGAAGTGCTGCACGATCGGAAACTTGCCGGTCGGTATCCGGTACGCGCCCTTGACCCAGAACCCGTCGAACGGTTTGGTCACTGCGTCGATCGACGCCACGTGCTTTGTCCAGTAGGTCGCAGTCCAGCCGGGAACGATCAGTCGCGCCGGAAAGCCATTGTAGTGGGGCAACGGCTGCCCATTCATCTGGTGCGCGATGATCGTGTTCTCGTCGAGCCCCTTCCACACGGGAATACTCTTGACGAAGTCCGGGGTCTTGTCGAGCACCGGACCATCGGCGCCGTTCAAGACCAGCTCGATAGCCTCTTTGCGCAAGCCCGCCTTGGCCAGCACGTCCTTGAGACGAACGCCGCGCCACACCGCGTTGCCCATGGCGCCGACGCCCCACTCGACGCCGGCGACATGCGGCGAGGACAGCCCGCGCCGGTTGCCGGAGCACTGACAGACCGCAGTGATCTCGACCTGCTCGAACCCTGATTGCAGCTCCTGAAACGTCACCTCGAACGGGTCTGTAGCGCCGTCGCCGCCGATCTTGAGTCGCCAAGCCTTGGGGTCGATCTCGTCCGGAATGCCGGCCAGGTGATAGCGGACGAAGAACGCGTCATTGGGTGTGATCGCATCCTTGAAGTACGCCGCCGGCGTCTCGTAGTTCGGCGGCCGGTAGGAAAGCTTTATCAGAGGCTTCTTGCCGGGTAGCGCATCGAGGATCGCCGTGTCGTAGACCCCATTTGGGAGACCCGGCCCCAGCGCGGGTTTCTGATCCGCGGCCCAGGCCAGGCGCGACAGCGCGCCTGGCCCCGCCATCGCCGCCGCGCCAATGCCGGCACGGCGAAACAGCTGTCGCCTGTTGATGCCTGTCATGTGCTTCTCCTTTGATCACTAATCGCCCGCCGGCGGCGGGTCACGTCAAACGCTACTGACGCAGCCGCGGGCATAGGCGAATGGCATTCTCGCCGAGGATCTTGCGGCGGGCGGTTTCGCTGAGCCGTGGGCGCTCGATGGTCTGCTGAACCGCTTCCGGCCAGGCGGTGTCGCCGTGCGGCCAATCGCTGGCGAACAGCCACATGTCCTCGCCCAACTCCTCGACGCAGAATTCGATCGAGCGCTCCCAGCTGTCGATGCCGTGGAAGTAGCGGCCTTCGGCGATCACCTCGCGCGGCATCCGCTTCAGGTTCGGCACATGCCCGGGGGACATCAGATAATGCGTGTCGAACCGGTCGAGCGCGGCGGGGAGCCAGCCGCCCGCGGTCTCGATGATCGCGGCCCGAATGCGCGGGAACAGGTCGAAGATGCCGCCGCCGATCAAGGCGCCCATCGCCGCCATCCCGGCCCACGGATTGCTGAGCCCGTGCAGGAGGAACCAGGCGCCGTCGAGGTCGCGGGTGCCGGGACCGTAAGGCGGGCGGGCGGTGCCGCCATGCGCCAAAAGCGGCAGGTCGAGGCTCTGCGCCGCGTCGTAGAGCGGGTAAAGGTCGGGGTTGTCGAGGAGCTTGCCGCCGGGCGCCTGTGGGGAGATGTACACACCCACCAGGTTGGGGTCGCGCTCAGCCCAGTATTTGAGCTCGGCGACGCCCGACTTCACATCGCGCATATTGGCGACCAGCGTCCATTTCAGCCGGGTCGGCGCCTGCTTGCAGAAATCGACGACCCAGCGGTGATAGGCGCGGTAGAGCGCGTTCTCGAACCCGACATCGCGCAGCGCGCAATAGCTCGATACATGCGTCGGGAACAGCACGTTGACGTCGATATGGGCCGTGTCCATGTCTTCGAGCCGCGCCTTGACGTCCCAGTTGACCTCCGGGCGGATCGGGGGTAGCGGGTCCTTGCGTCCCGGCGGAAAGGCGATGCGGCCGTGCTCCATCTCGGAGCGGCGGGTGATCCCGAACGTGTCGCGCACGCCGAGAGCGCGCCCCGCCTCGATCGGCTCAATGACCGCGGTGGTCTGCCCGAAGAGCGCATAGCGGTCACCCTTCTTCTCCTGTCGGGCGATGGCCTCGCACAACAGGTTGAAGGGCTCGCGGTACTCGGGGTCGATGTAGTCCTTGAAGAACTTGTCGGCGCGTTCGCGGATATGCGCGTCCATGTCGACGACGGTATGGCCCTTCCAGCTCATCTCATCCTCCCTTTGGCGACCGGCTTACACGCGCGCCGGCGCGGGCTGGTTGCCGCGCCGTGCAGCGGCTGCCGCCGCCTTGGCGAAATCCTCATCGTCAAAACCGTAAAGGCGGGCGCCGCCGCTAAGGATCCTGCCGCCCATATCCGGCGTGATGCTGGGGTTGGTCAGCACCCGCGTCGACACACCCGGGAAGCTCGAGTCGAAATGCGGGAAGTCGCTCGACACGCAGATATTGTCGGCGCCGCCGAGCAGCTCGACCACCGAACCGACCTCGGTCTCGCCGCTTTCGATCGCCGAGAAGCAGTTGCGCTTCCAGTATTCGAGCGGCGACAGTTTCAGGTACGGGGCGTCCGCGTCCTTGTGCTGGCGCAAATCCCACTCGATGCGGCCGAGGAGCCCCGGCACCCACCAGCTTTGCGCTTCGAGAAAGGCGACCTTGAGCCGCGGATAGAATTCGAAGATGCCGCCGAGCATCAGCGCGATCAGCGCCAGTTGCATTTCGGTCGAATGGCTGGCGACGTGTCGCATGAAGCGGTTCTCGCCAAACCGCGGCTCGATCGTCGAATAGTACGAGCCGGTGCCCTCATGAAAGCAGAGCGGGACCTGCATCTCCTGCAGCATGCCGTAGAGCGGGTCCCAGTAGTTCGAATGCCAGTAGCGTCCGTTGACGTAGTTCGGCCGCACGAAGGCGCCGACCGCGCCGTACTCCCTGACGCAGCGATCGAGCTCCTGGCAGGCCAGGTTGACATCGTGGATCGGCAGCATCGCCGCCATCTTGAGTTGGTCGGGGCTGTGCTGGACAAAGTCGTGGAGCCAGTCGTTATAGGCCCGGCAGATCGCGTTGGAGAATTGCGGGTCCATGTTATCGCGCGCGAGGAAGGAGAGCCCCGACGTCGGGAACAGCACGGCGATGTCGATACCTTCCATCTCCATGCCCATGACCTGCGACTCGGCGTCGTAGCCGCGTTCGACCGCGAACATGACGTTCTTGTTGGCGCGGCCGGAAACGAGCGGCCCACGCGTGCGGTTGTATTGCGAGACGTTGCCGTCGTTGCTGGTGGGCGTGCCGTCGAAGAACCACAGCGGCCGCCCGCGCATCCCGGTGCTGCCGCCATCGACCCGGCGCTTCGACGAGGTGATCCGGTCCTTGAACGCCGGATCGAGGTGTTTTTCGAACAGGTCGATCGGCTCCATGATGTGCATGTCGCAATCGACGAAACGATATCCGTCCTTCATGCCGATTCCTCCCCAGTGAGGCGATAATCCGAAAATGGCGTCCCGGCCACAACCCGAGCCGGGCGAGCGGCCGCGCGAAAGGGTCCCACAGATGGGGCAGCATAGTCTTGGCGCAGTCCGAGACGAAGAGCTTCGTCCAGGCGCGGTTTCGCAAAAGACATGGCGGACCGCGAGATGCCGCCGGCGATGAAGCAAACGGGCTCGTGCAGCACCTGATACGGGTGTGCGTTGCTCGCGCGCGCCTGGCCGCCGCGTTCCGTTTGATCTGCCTCAATGCTTGAACCAGTCAATTCGTGATCCTGCAGCCGATTTTATGCTGAGGGCGGTGAGATGCACCAACATTGGCCGGAACTCGCCGCGGGACTGGGTCCCGCGCTCAAGGAATTGCGCACCGGCGCGGCCGGTGTGATGCAGGGCTTTGGCGCGGTCGCGCGAGCCGCGTTCGAAGGGACGGTGCTCGACGCCAAGACCAAGGAGCTTATCGCGCTGGCGATCGCCGTTGCCATACGGCGCGATGCCTGCATCGCCTTCCATGCAGAAGCCGCGGTCAAGCGGGGCGCCTCCCGCGACGAGGTGATGGAGACGATGGGAATGGCGATCTACATGGGCGCCGGCCCCTCGGTGATGTACGCAGTCCGGCTACGCCGCACAATCAACGGCTTGGCCGTTCTTCACGGTCGACTAAGGGCGCCGCCCTCGCGCGCGGCAAGCGGCTTCCGCCGAAAAAGACAGAGGCCGTTGCGCCCGGAATTTTAGTCCAATTCACTACGGCGGAGCGAGGCGCAGACGGCCTTGCTCTTGTCGGTCTCCCGAGAAGCCGCTTGCCGCTTGCCGCTTGCCGCTTGCTACATACTGTAATTGCGGGCGGCCGGTGCTTCGGATAGGCCGGAATCCCACGATTCATAACAACTTGCGGGAGGACCTTATGGAGCAGTTCGCTGGCTTGGAGCGTCTCGCAGCCACAGACGCACGTTTGTGTCGTCGATCGAGACGGAGCGGCCCTTTGGCGCGGCACCTGCGCGTCGTCGCCAGCGGAGATCGCCGCCATCATCAACGATGAAAGCACCGCCGGCCGCGCGCGTCGGGCTGGAAACGGGTCGGTTGGCAGCCTGGCACTGGCACGCTGTTAAGGCGTTGGGCCTGCCCGTAGTGGCTTGGGCCCTCCGCCCTAGGCGCGGCGCTGACGCTTTCGCCCGAAATGACAGACGCCGTTTCGGTTCGCCGATCGGCGGGGGCCATGCTCCTGTGCCTTCGTCGTGGTTGCATATAGGTTGCACATTTTGATCCGTTTGAAACACTCGATCTCTTAAGCTACTGATAATACTGGTGCGGACGGCCGGACTCGAACCGGCACCTCCTGTCGGAGAGCAGATTTTAAGTCTGCTGCGTCTACCATTTCGCCACGTCCGCCGCCGTGCCTTAGTCCACCGCGAGGCCGTCGGTGGGGTCGCCGCCGAGGCTGCGGATCAGGGTTTTGATCTCTTCCGCCGCGGCCTCGATGCGCGTGCGGTCGGTGCCGCGGACGACGAGGGTCACGCCGAAATCGGCGCGGCGGAAATAGGGATAGGAGCCGATCTCGCAATCGGCGTAGCGGTCCTGGATGGCGCTGAGGCCGTTTGCGATCGGGCCCTCGCCGAGGCTGCAGCTGACGCTGCGGGTCAGCACCTTGGCACCGCCGCGGAGTTGGTGCTGCAGCTCGCTGAACATGGCCCGCATGATTTGCGGCACACCCGGCAGCACATAGACGTTTTCCATGCGAAAACCGGGAGCGCGCGAGATCGGGTTCGAGAGGAGGACCGCCCCCTCCGGCACGTGCGCCATCCGCAGGCGCGCCTCATTGAGCGCTCCGGGCGGGTAGTGGCCGGTGAGGATGCGCACCGCCTCCGGATTGAGCACGAGCTTGACCCCGAACGCATCGGCGACGCACTGCGAGGTGATGTCGTCGTGGGTCGGACCGATGCCGCCCGTCGTGAAGACGTAGTCGTAATGCCGCCGCACCTCGTTGATCGTGGCGATGATCGTCTCGGCGTCGTCCGGAATGACGCGCGCATGGCGCAGGCGGATGCCGGCGTCGTTGAGCCCCGTTGCGAGGAAGGCCAGGTTCTCGTCCTGCACCCGCCCCGACAGGATCTCGTTGCCGATGATCAGCACGCAGGCGGTTACCGTTCGCCCAGGGTCGCTCATGCCTTTATTTTCCTCGTGTCGGGAGACCCACCTTCATAGGCAAAGCGCGTTGTCTGGTAAAGCGCGCGGGCACGATCTCAACGTCCCGTCGACCTCGGCGTCCGGTCGGCTTGCCGTCGGGGCCGGCCGACCCTACTTTCGTTATCGAGGGACCAGGGTACGGAACGATGCAGCAGGATGTCATGGCGGGGCTCGGCCAGACGCCGGGCCGCGCCGAGCGCGGGATCAAGATCCACGGGGAGGAGGCGTTCGCCGGGATGCGCGCGGCGGGCCGGCTCGCGGCCGAAACGCTCGACTACGTCACCCCGTTCGTCCGCCCCGGCGTCACCACCGACGAACTCGACCGGCTCTGCTACGAGTTCGTCGACGAGCGCGGCGGAATCTCGGCGCCGCTCAATTATCGCGGTTTCCCGAAATCGATCTGCACCTCGATCAACCATGTCGTCTGCCACGGCATTCCCGGCGACCGTCGGCTGACGGAGGGCGACATCCTCAACATCGACGTGACCCCGACCCTCGATGGCTGGCACGGCGATTCGAGCCGCATGTTCCTCGTCGGCGAGCGGATTCCCGTAAAGGCACGCAAGCTGGTCGACGTGACCTACGAAGCGATGATGCGCGGCATCGCCGTGATCCGCCCCGGTGTGCGGATCGGCGCGATCGGCCACGCGATCCAGAGCTATGCCGAGGCGCATCGCTTCTCAGTGGTGCGCGATTTTTGCGGCCACGGGATCGGCCGCGTGTTTCACGACGCTCCGTCGATCCTCCATTACGGCCGCCCCGAGGACGGGCCGGTGATGCATGAGGGAATGCTGTTCACGGTCGAGCCGATGATCAACGCCGGCCGCTGGGAGGTGAAGGTCTTGAGCGACGGCTGGACTGCCGTCACCAAGGACCGCTCCCTCTCCGCCCAGTTCGAGCACACGATAGGGGTGACTTCCACCGGCTACGAGATCTTCACGATCTCCCCCGCCGGCCTGCACCGACCGCCCTACGCGGCCTGATTGTCGCCGGGGAGCTGGATGGTCAACACGTCCTCTAGCGAGAATGGGCACTCCACCGGAAAACGAGAGAGCGAGAGCCGCGTCTCGACAGCGGCATCTCGCCGGGCACTCGCATAAGCCGACAGCAAAATCTCTCGGATCACAGGTCTCAAGCTCGGCGAATCTGCGACAATCTTGGCGATTTCATCGCGCTGGGTGTTAACCGTGACGATCCAGCTACGTGAATGCCCCCCCGACTGGAATTGCCATTTCAGCATGTGATGCAATATTACCGTCAGACGGCTCCCAAGCTCGCGCCGGTTGTTCCTCCCCATGCTTTCCAGTTCCCCGGCGACGTTCTCCGCGTCGATTTGCGATAGAGCGCCTTCGCGAAGCAGCCGCGACTGCTCCTGCGTCCAGGCGAAGAAGTCCTCGTCATAGGCGACGGAATTACGGGCCATCGGGCCTTCCTTGGCGTTGCTCCGTCATTCTACCACACCCTCACGGCTCCAGCCGTACGGTGGCATGGGCGCTGCGGCCGAGGGCGTCGATGACGGTGAGGCCGGCGAAACCCATACCGGCGGGTTGCCAGGCCGGCGAATGGCGCGGCAGGGCGGGCGGGAGCGGGCGGCCGTCGATCAGCCAGCGCAAGGGGCCGGCGCCCCCCTTCGCTTCGAGCGGGATGTCGCCGCCTTCCCACGCAACGCTCGACCCGTTGGGGGGATAGAGGATCTTCGGGCCGCCGGCGCCGGCCAAGGGGCCGCGTTCGCTCGGGCCGGGGTCGAGATGCTGCAGTCGCGGGGGCAGGTCCCTGCGCCCCACCAACAGCGCGCCGGGCGGCGGCGGGTCGGCGGCCATGTCGGCCGGCACGGGGCCGAGGAGGTCGGCGATCTTGAACACGATCGGCGCCGCGGTGACGCGGCCGGTCTGGCCCGGCATCGGGGTCCCGTCGGGCCGCCCAGCCCAGACTGCGATCGTTACCTGACGGTCGTAGCCGACGGCCCAGGCGTCGCGGAATCCGTAGGAGGTGCCTGTCTTGTAGGCGAGCTTGCGGCTCCCCTTGACGTCGTCGGGCAGCATGCCCGGCGGCGGCGGGGCGCGGCGCAGGATGTCGCCGACATACCAGGCGGCGACCGGGCCGAAGAGCGACGTCTCCGGCCCCGCGGGCGCATCCGGCCGCGTGCGCAGCGGCGCGACGACACCGTCATGCGAGAACGACGTATAGAGCGTCGCGAGGTCGACGAGGGTTGTCCCGACCCCGCCGAGCGCCACCGCCAGCCCCGGCGCCTCGGCCGGACCGGGGAGGCGCAGGCGCACCCCGGCAGCGGCGAGCCCGGCCACGAATTTCATCGCGCCGAGCCGGTCCAGGACCGCCACCGCCGGCACGTTCAGCGAATATTGCAGCGCCTCCCGCGCGCTGACCGTGCCAAGAAACCGGCCGTCGAAATCGCCCGGCGCATAGCCCGCGAACTCGCGCGGCGTGTCGTCGACCAGGGTCTCGGGATGGATGATCAGCCGGTCGAAGGCCATCGCGTAAATCAGCGGCTTCAGCGCCGAGCCGGGCGAGCGCACGGCCCGCGCCATATCGATCGTACCCTTGCGCGCGGTCGCGCCGAACTCGGCGTTGCCGACATAGGCCATCACCGAGCGATCGCGGTTGTCGACGACGATCGCGGCATAGCTCGCCTGCGGGTCGATCCCGCCGAGCTCGCGCTTCAAAAGCGCCTCCACCTGGCGCTGCAACGCCGGATCGATCGTCGTCGTAACCGTCTGTGCGAGAGTCTGATTGATCGTTTCGCGGGCGAGATGCACGGCGTGGAACGGCATCGCGAGGCGCGTCGCCGGCAGCGGATCGGCCTTCGCCTCGGCCAATATCTGTCCCGAGATCACCCCGCGTGCCGCCATCCGCTCAAGCACCGAGTCGCGGGCAATGCGGGCCGCGCCGGGATGGCGGTCGGGTCGGAGCCGCTCGGGCGAGCGCGGCAAGGCGACCAGCAGCGCCGCCTCGGCCGCGGTCAGATGGGTCGGCTCCCTGCCGAAATAGGCGAGGCTCGCGGCGCGTACCCCTTCAAGATTGCCGCCGAACGGTGCCAGGGTCAGATAGATGCCGAGGACGGCGTCGCGTCCGGCCTTGCGCTCGAGCGCCAGCGCTTCGCCCATCTCCGCGATCTTGGCGCCGAGCGTGCGCCGCCGGCGCTCGAGAAGCCGCACCGCCTGCATCGGCAGGGTCGAGGCGCCTGACACGATGTGCCCGTGCCGCACGAGTTGCCCGACCGCGCGCAACGCCGCGACCGGGTCGACGCCGGGATGGAGGCCGAAGCGCCTGTCCTCGGTCGCGACCAGCATTTTCAGGTAGAGCGGATCGACCTCGCCCGACGACGTCGGCAGCCGCCACTTCCCGTCCACGCTCAGAAACCCGCGCAGGATCGACCCGTCGCGCGCCAGCACCAGCGCCGAAAGCTGCGAGCCGCGATCGAGGTTCGGCTGAGGAAGGAGGAAGTAGGCAGCGGTGAGCAGACCAAAGGCTGTTGCTACTCCGATACCGAGCCAGCGCCATCGAAAAGCTGCCTTTGCGCCCATCGGGGGGAGAGGGGCTTGGCGCGCGAGATGCGTCGTCCTCACCCTATTTCGCCGTCACGACCAGCTTGCCGATTGCCGAGCGGCCGAGGGTTTCGGGGTCGTACATGTCCTCGACATCGAGCCCCGGGACCTTGTATTCGCCCGGCGTCACGGCGCGGACGACATAGGCGGCGCGAAACTCGCCGACGCCGCGGTCGAGCGTCATCGAGGCGATGTAGCGGTCGTCGCGGGCCTCGGCGAAAAAGCCCGAGCCGGTCATGTTCTTGAGCCAGGGATAGCCCTTATCGCTCGACTGGGTGGCATCGCTGTTGACGATCTCGAACCCGGCGGGGAGCAGGTCGACGAGCAGCATCTGCGACGGCCGCGTGGCGTCGTCGCGCCGGGCGGAGACAACGACGACCAGAAGGTCGGTCTGTTTGACCTTGCTGAGGTCGGCCGGGGTGCCGTCGGGATGGAAGACCTCGCGGACCACACGATAGCCCTTGCTCTCCTCCGGCAGGTCGGCCTTGACGACACCGGTGATCGAGACCGAGCGCCAGATCGGGGTCGTGCCCTTGTTGGCGATCGTCACCGCCGCCGCGTTGGAGCCGAGCGCGCGGCGGCGATAGACCGGGTTCTTGTCGGTCTCGTTGGCGGCACCGTTGACCGCGACGGTCATCTCCCCGCCGGAGACGCGCGCTGCCGCCTCGGCCGCCATCAACAGCCAGGCCTTTTCCTGCGTGCTGGTCTCGCTGCTGTGGGCGAAGAGCTCGGTGATGCGGTCCATCACCGCGGTCAGCCGCGGCTGCAGGGCCCTGTCGCCGGCAGAGAAGGCGAGGAGCGCCGCATTGTCGCGCAGATTGCTGCCGTAATCGACAAAGCGCAGCAGGTTGTCGCGCTTGGTCGGCGGTCCGAGCGCGGCCTTGTACGCAGCCTCGGACCGGGTCGCATCACCGTAGAGCGCGAGCGCGGCGCCAAGCTGCGCCTGGGCGAGCCGGCTTGGCAGGTTGTCGAGCTGCGTGTCGTAGAAATAGCGCAGCACCGGCAGGTCGTCGGCCTTGGCGACGGCCAGCACGTAGTGGGCATAGGCGACGGCGCTGAGGTCGCGCGGGTCCTTGTGCTCCTGGCGAACGTAATCGTGCAGCCAGCTCACCGCCGACCTCACGACGTAATCCGGCACCTTCACGCCATGCGCGTGCGCGCGCAGCAGGAAGTCAGTGGCATAGGCGTCGAGCCACGGCACGGTCTCGGTGTTCTCGTCCCAGTAGCCGAAGCTGCCGTTCGCCTTCTGCATCCCGGCGATGCGGGCGATGGCGCTGTCGAGCCCGGCGGTCGCCGAGAACCCGGGGTCGGTGTTCCACAGCTTCGACACCGCGTCGACGTAGAGCAGCGGGAGCGCGCGGCTCGTCGTCTGCTCGATGCAGCCATAGGGATAGCGGTCGAGCTGGCGCAGGAGGCCGGGCACGTCCCATTCCGGCCGCGGGCTGACCGCGAGCAGCGCCTCGGCGGTCCCGGGGAGGAACTCGGAGGCCGCATTGTCGTCGAGCGTTACGCTCTCGCCGGGCTTGAGCTGCCCGACAAAGCGGCGGAGCTGGTACGACTGCGCCGGCCGCACCCCCACCGTGAAGTCGCGCACGATATGGGTCCCGGCCGGCCCACTCAGATCGAGCGTCATCGCGACGTTGCCGATGGTCGCCGCCGCCAGCGTAAAGCCGCCGTTGAACGTCTGCCCCGTCGCGAGCTTGACCGTCTGGTCGACCGGCGCGGTAAACGCACCGGCGCCGCTCGCCGAGAATTTCACCCGGTAGTCGCCGGCGGCGCCTTCGAGGTTGTTGATCATCAGCCCGATCCGCGCCTGGTCGCCCGGCGCGAGAAAGCGCGGCAGCGACACGTTCGTCACCACCGGGTCGCGCACCGTCGTCTTACCGACGCCCGAGCCGAGCTTTTTCGCCGTGAACGCGACCGCCATCAGCCGGAGCTGCCCCTGGAAATCGGGGATGTCCATGTGGATCTTGGCGGCGCCGTCGGCGTCGAGCTTGACGATGCCGGAGAACAGCGAGACGACCCGGGTGCTCTTGTCGGGCAGCCCGGCAACCGAGCGCTTCGCGAACTCGTCGCCGCCGCTGCGCAGGACGCCGACGCCGCCGGCGCGCGGGTCGATCAGCCGCCCGTAGATGTCGCGCAGTTCGACCCCGAGCACGCGCTTTCCGTAGAAATAATCTTGCGGTGCCGGGCTTTGGTAATCGGTCAGCGACAGCACCGCCTCGTCGACCGCGGCGAGCGTCACATAGGCCTCGTCGCCGGTGCCGAGCCCGGTCACCTTGATGCCGAAATCCGCCGGCGCCCGCGGCCGGATCACGTCGGGCGACGCGATCGCGACACCCAATGTCCGTGGCGCCGGATCGACGCCGAGCCAGGCGACGCCGACCGCCCTGCCCGGCCCGCGCTGCTCGGGCCCGCCGATGATGGCCGGGCGATAGGCGCTGACGAGCGCATAGACGCCGCTGCCCCAATTCCCGTCGACCGGGATGTCGAGCGTAGCTCCGTCGGCCGGCAGATGCACCGAGCGCATCGACAAGACGTGATCCGACGCGACCACCAGCTCGGCCTCGCCGGCAAACGGCGCCTTGACGAACAGCTTCGCGGTATCGCCGACCTGATACATCTTCTTGTCGAGCGTCACCGACAGCTTGTCGGGCACGCTCGGCAACTCGGCCTCGACCCACCAGCCGACATGAAAGCGGAGGCTCGACGCCGCGCCGCTGGCGCCGTCGACGACCTCCCAGCGATAGCGGCCGGGCGCCACGCTACGCGACAGATGCGCCGGGTCGCCGGCGCCGATATCGATGGTCCCGGTTTCGATCGGCTCGTCGCGCACGGTCGTGCGATCGCGCCATGCCCCTTCGGAATAGTACCAATCGTACTGCCAGCGCTCACGCACCAGCTCCCAGCGCAGCCCCTTGGCCGCGACGCGCTTCCCGGCGCCGTCGAGCGCGATCAGGTCAAGCGTCGCCGCCTGGCCCTCGGGCACCGCATTGTCCTCGTCGTACGGCGAATGGAGGCCGATCGCCAGGTCGCGCTGGCGGATCGGCCGGGTCACGCTTTGCGAGATCGCCCGGCCGCTCGGCTCGAACACGCTGACATTGATCGTCGCCGAAAGCGGCTTCGTCTTGTCCGGCACCTTGTCGAGCGTCACGGCGACGCTGGACTTGCCCTGGTCGTCGGTCGCCGCGACGTCGAGATCCTGGGTCGTGCCGTCATACGATTCGTCGACGAGGCCCCACTGATATCCGGGCTGATCGGGATACGGGCTGGCGTCGTACGCGATCTGCTCGGTCCCCTCGGCCGAGAGCCCTGCGCCGGGCGCGCCGTAGTAATAGGTCGCGGTCACCTCGGCGGCATAGTCCTGGCCCGGCCGGATCGGCGTGTCGGGTGCATCGAGCGCCACCTTCAGCGTCGGCGGCACAAAATCCTCGACCCGGAACTCGACAAAGCCGATCGGATCGGACTTCGGATCGAGCTTCAGCTCTGCCCGCCAAGTCCCTATGCGGGCGTCCTTTGCCAGCGCAAAATCCTGCGCATAGGCGCCGACCTTGTCGCCCGAAAGGACGCGGTGATCGACCTCGACCCCGTCCGGGCGCAACAGGCGCAGAGTCAGCGGCAGGCTGGTCGCGGCGTCCGAATGGTCGTCGCGGGCGAGAACCATCAGATGCACGGTCTCGCTCGGCCGGTAGATGCCGCGCTCGGTATAGAGAAACGAATCGACCGGTCCCGGCGGCTGACGGCCGCTGACGCCGCGATCGCTCAGATCGAATGCCGAGCGCCCGACCTCGATAAAGTTGAAATCGCCCTCCGGCCCATACGCCATCACCGCATAGGGCGCGTCGCCGCCCTTGCCGTGCAGCGCCCCGCCCGGAAGCTTCGCAATGCCGTCGGCATCGGTCGTCACGGTGGCGAGGTCGCCGTTGTTCTGCGCGTAGAGCTTGAGCGTCACGCCCGAAATCGGTTTCGCGTCGGCCAGCGAGCGCACCGCGATCGCCATCCCGTCACGGCCGGTATACGCGGTGAGGCCGAGGTTGGAGACGAGCACCCAGTTGGTCGCGGCAACGGTGTCGTCGTCATCCTTCTTGCCGACGCGGCCGACCGCGGCGAGGTACACGCCGGGCCCTTTGTCCTTGAGGATGTCCTTCAACGGGATCGCGGTGACGACGGCGCGGTTGCGTTCCCCGGCGATCGTCATCTCGCCCTGCCAGACGAGGCTGCCCGAGCGGTTGATCACGTCGTCGACATCGTCGCCGCCGAACTTCATGACCATCTTGTCGGCGCTGACGGTCGGCACGAGGTTGCGCTCGTTGACCTTGAGGATGCGCAATTTGATCTTGTCGACGTTGATCGTCGTCACCGGCAGCCCGGCGCTGCCTTCGCGCGGCAGCACATAGCCGGTGCCGGTAAAGCTGACCGACGGCTTCCGGTCCGGCACGACGATGTTGGCGACGTAATCCTCCTTGGTCTTCTCGCCCGTGTCGGACGGGAACCCGGTCAGGAGCTTCACCTGGTAATTGCCGCCGTGCTTCAGTCCGCCGACGCAGATCGAGTCGCCGCGGCCGGTGACGATGCCGTCGGCCGCCGGCTCGGTGCGGACATAGGCGCCATAGGACACGTCGGGTTTGGTGCTGAGGGGTTCGTTGAGCTGCAGGCAGACGTTCGGCACATCCGCCTCGCTCTCGACCGTGACCTTGGTCACGCGATAGGCGGTCAGCCGTTCGAGCTGCGCGATCCGCTCGACGACCCAATCTTCCTTGTTGAGCGTCACCGCGATCCGGAAGACGGCGAGCGCCTCCTTCAGATTGTTGTGCGCGTCGAGGTCATGCGCAATGCCCGAGAGCGCCCGCCCCTTGTCGGCCTTGTCGGTCGAAAGGATGTAGGCGTTGTAGGCGCTCTTCTGCATGTCGTCGTCGCCGGCGCGGCTTTGCGCCAGCGCGAGCGCGAGCCAGGTCTTGCCGTCGTCGGCGCCGTTCTGGATCGCCTGGGTCAGGTCGTTGACCGCCTGCCGGTAACGCTGGGCGCCGTATTCCTCGTCGGCATCCTTCTTGAGCCGCGGGATCAGCTGCGGCTTGCGCTTGGCGGCCGGGAGGGTGTCGTGCATATCCTGGCGGTATTCCTTGGCCGCGGCCGCCAGATCCGGGTTCTGGTATTCCTGGGCACTACTCGGCGCCGCCCAGGACGCCGTAAAAAGGACGAGGACGAGCGACAGGATCCGGCCCATCGGCGACTCCAGGTTCTGCTGACCCCCGATAAATACGCCATAAGCGGCAAAATCCAGGGGGAGATCGGCAAATTTATTTAAACGGCAGCCATGCTTTTATAATGCTGGCCTCGTAACGGGAAGGGCGCGGGGCCGCCGGCGCCGATCAGGACATGGTGTCGAGGACGCCCCTCATCCGAGGCGCGGTTCGGCTTCCTGTTGCGCCTGATTGATCAGCCGGTCGATATCGTCATCCGAGAGCGCGGCGGCGGCGAGCGACGGAGCATCCCCGTCCCGGCTTGAGACTCGCCCCGCATCTGTAGCACTGTGCCGCCGCGGCAGCGAGCGCAGCGCCAAGGGACATGGAGGAGCGGCAAATGAAGGTCGGTTTTATCGGTTTGGGGATCATGGGGCACCCGATGGCCCTCAATCTGATCAACGGCGGGCACGAGCTGTTCGTCTACGGCAAGCGCACGCTCCCCGCCCCGATCAAGGAGGCCGGCGCCACCGTCTGCGCGACGCGCAAGGAGATCGCCGAGAAGGCCGAGATCATCATCCTGATCGTCCCCGACACGCCCGATGTCGAGGATGTGCTGTTCGCGTCGGATGGCGTCGTGGCCGGGCTGTCGACGGGCAAGATCGTCGTCGACATGAGCTCGATCTCGCCGATCGCCACCAAGGAATTCGCCGCGAAGGTCGCCGAGAAGGGCTGCGGTTACGTCGACGCGCCGGTGTCGGGCGGCGAGGTCGGGGCGAAGGCGGCGAGCCTGACGATCATGGTCGGCGGCTCGGAATCCGATTTCGCCAAGGTAACGCCGCTGTTCGAATTGATGGGCAAGAACATCACCCTCGTCGGTGATGTCGGCGCCGGGCAAACGACTAAGGTCGCCAACCAGATCATCGTCGCACTCAACATCGAAGCGGTCGCCGAGGCGCTCCTCTTCGCCTCCAAGGCCGGCGCCGACCCGGCCAAGGTGCGCCAGGCGCTGATGGGCGGATTCGCCTCGTCGCGCATCCTCGAAGTCCACGGCGAGCGCATGATCAAGCGCACGTTCGACCCCGGCTTCCGCATCGAACTGCACCAGAAGGATTTGAACCTGGCCCTGCAAGGCGCGCGCGCAATGGGCTTGTCATTGCCCAACACCGCGACGACCCAAGAGCTCATGAACGCCGCCACCCCACTCGGCGGCAAGACCTGGGACCATTCGGGGCTGGTCCAGGTGCTCGAGCACATGGCGGGGCATAAGGTGGCGTAAAACTTACGCCGTCATCCCGGCAAAGGGCCGGGGACCCACTTTTCAGCCGCTCCTGCGTTGAATCGTGGATCCCGGCCTCCGCCGGGAAGACGAAAGGAGACGACGCGCCGCCAACGGCGCCGAGAGGGAGGAGCACATGCTGGCCTGGCTGCGCGATCTGCAAAGCCGCGAACGGCGGACGATGCTGGCGTGCTTCAGCGGCTGGACCCTCGACGCCTTCGACCAGCAGCTTTACAGCTATGTCATTCCGACCCTGATCGCGGCGTGGGGACTGACGAGCGGCGAGGCCGGCCTCATCGGCACCGTGACGTTTCTCACCTCGTCCTTCGGCGGCTGGATCGCCGGGGCGATGGTTGACCGCTTCGGCCGGGTCCGGGTATTGCAACTGACGATCGCCTGGTACTCGCTCTTCACCGCGCTCTGCGGCCTCGCGCAGAATTTCGACCAGCTTTTGATTCTGCGCGCGCTGCACGGGCTCGGCTTCGGCGGGGAATGGGCGGCCGGCGCGATCCTGATGGGCGAGGTGATCCGCGACAGATACCGCGGACGCGCCGTCGGCTTTACCCAATCGGGCGCGGCGGTCGGCCCAGCGGCCGCGGCGCTCGTCTATGCCGGTCTCTTCGCGGTGCTGCCGGAGGCGATTGCGTGGCGCGCGCTGTTTTTCGTCGGCGTCCTGCCGGCGCTGCTGGTGTTGTGGATCCGGCGCAAGATCCCCGAAAGCGACGCCTTCGAGGCACGCCGCGCGACCCGGCCGCCGGTGGGCGCCGCGCATCTCTTTTCAGCCTTCCGCGCCAACTATCTGTGGCTGACCGTCCGCGTCTCGCTGATGGTCGCCGGGGCGCAAGGCGGCGGTTATGCGATCCAGCTCTGGATGCCGACCTATCTGCGCACGGTGCGCGGATTGTCGACCGCCGGGACGGGCGGCAATTTCTTTGTGCAGATGCTGGGCGCGCTGATCGGCCTCTTGCTCGGCGCCTATCTCGCCGACTGGATCGGGCGCAAGGCGACGTTCATGCTGTCCGCAGTCACCAGCATTATCATGGTGCTCCTTTACATGTACCTGCCGATGGGGAACGAGGCGCTGCTGTTTCTCGGCATCCCGCTCAACATCGCGATGCTGATCAAGTTCGCCCCGATGGGCCCGTTCATGACTGAGCTCTACCCGATCGAGCTGCGCGGCACCGGCCAGGGTTTTTGCTACAACGCCGGCCGGGCGATCGGCTCGTTCTTCCCGACGATGGTCGGCTACGCCTCGCCCTCGCTCGGGCTCGGTCCGGCGATGATGCTATTCAGCTGCCTGGGCCTCGGGTTGATGATCGTAATGCTGCTGCTTCTCCCGGAAACCCGCGGCCGCAGCCTCGGGGCGGCGGAGCCAATGGAGGTAAGCAATTGATTTACCTCGGAAAGGCAAGACCGAGAAAGGCATCCCCGCCGTACGCGCATGGCAGCCGGCGGTAGAATGATACGGTTCCGTACCGTTTTTTTGAATTAAACCGGCCCCACATGCGTTCTTCAGGTAACACGGCCGCGCCTTAACAGGGCCGCCAGCCGTACCAAGTTGGAGAATAGCTATGAAACTCGAATTCCTCAAAAAGAGTGGTCGGGCGCTGGCGCTGTCGAGCGCCCTGGTTGCCGCCGTCTCGTTGACCGTCGCCCCGACCGCGGCCGAGGCCGCGTGGCACGGCGGGCATGGTGGCGGTGGCTGGCATGGTGGCGGTGGCTGGCACGGCGGCGGCCGCGGCTGGCATGGCGGCGGCATAGGCTGGGGCCTCGCCGCGGGTGCGCTGGCCGGGGCGGCGATCGCCTCGTCGGCCTATCCGTACTACGGCTATAGCTACCCCTATGCCTATAACTACAGCTATCCGTACTACGGCTACAACTACTCGCCGTACTATTACGGCTACTAAGCCGATCGGCGAGCACATCCGGGCGGGCGGCGGTTTCGCCGCCCGCCTTTTGTGTGCGCCCTACTCCGCCGCCGCGCCCTTGCGATAGGCATAGTCCGGTCGAGGCGGTGCATCAGATAGCGGGTAACCGACCGGCTCATGCCGGGCCGGGCTTCCCGGGCCGCGACACGTCGACAGGCAATCGATGACCGAGTCGATATCTGTGTGCGCTACCTTCCCAGCACCTTATCGAGCGACCGGATCGCGTTGTCGCCGTCCTGCCCTTTCGCCTCCTCGGCCGCGGCGAGGTCCGTGTAAAGGCGGGCGATGGCAGCGTAAAGGTCGCGGGAGGGTGGGCTCGCACCAAGGAAATCGCTGATCTCCTCCATCTCGCCCACCCAGCGGTAGGCCTTGTCGTACATGCCGGGGATGCTTGAGCGCATGCGCTTCAGCATCTCGGGCTGGCTCGCCGCGAGTTCGGTCATCAGCGCCTCGCCGCAGCCGAACCGAGCGGCGCCGAGCAGCATCGCCGCGGCGATCGCGGTCGTGCCCTTGGTGATGCCGGCATAGCTCATCTTGAGCCCCGACGCCGCACCGACCGGTCCGTCGATCGCCCGCCAGTCAATGCCGTAATCGCGGATCACCGTGGTCTTCGCCACCGCCGGCCCGGCCGCGTAGATGCCCGGCGAATAGCCCTCACGCGGCGGTCCGCCGATGATCCCGCCATCGACGAACTCGGCCCCGGTCAGCGCGATGGCCGCGGCGATCTCCTGCGCCGTCTGTGGGCTCACCGCGTTGCAGTCGACGTAGATCGGCTTCCTGATCAGGGCCGAAAGCGCCGGCGCCATCCGCTTCGCCAGAGCGACCGCCTCGCCCGGCGGAAGGATCGAGAGGAAGAAATCAGCGCCGTCGACGAGCGCGCGCTCGTCCTGCACCGCCGTCATCCCCGCCGCCTTCGCCCGCTCTGCGCTCGCCGTGCTGCGGCCGGAGAGCAGCGTCCGCACCTCGGCGCCATTCTCGTACAGCCGCTTGCCGACGCCCGCACCCATCTTGCCCTGTGCCACCACGGCCACGACGATGCCCATGACGTGCCTCGCTTGTTGCTAAGGCGAGTCTACAGAACGGCGCTGCATCGGCAACCTGCGTCCCTCGAGACGCGAGCTCCGCCCCGTTCCTCAGGATGAGGGACGTTAGCCAATGGCAGAAAGATCGATCCTCACCTTGAGGAGTGCCGATAGGCGCGCGTCTCGAAGGACGCACCACTGAAAAACCAGCTTTACGCCGCCTTCTTGCGCACCCCCGCGATGACCTGCTGGAGGGCGGCGATGCCGATACGGTGACAGAAATCGCCAAAGCCTTCACCCTCGCTGCGTGACGCCGCGTAAAGCGCGAAGAGCGGGTCGAGGACGTCGGCGAGGTCGGAGACCGAAAGCCGGTCGGCGACCGCCTCATTGAGGCGCGTGCCCTCGAAATCGCCGCCGACATAAAGCAAATAGAACCCCGGCATGCGGCCGACGATGCCGATGTCGCCGGTATAGGGCCGGGCGCAGCCATTGGGGCATCCGGTGATGCGGATCGAAAGGCGCTCGCGTTCGAGCCCCCACCGCGCCATCCGCGCGGCGATCCCGCCGACGATCTCGTCCGACAGCCGTTCCGCCTCGGTCAGCGCGAGGCCGCAGGTCGGCAGCGCCGGGCAGGCAAGCGCCCAGCGCTGCACCGGCAGCAGATCCTCGGCGAGATCGACGTGGTGCTCCCGCAGGATCGCGGTGATCGCGTCGCGGTCCTCGGCACGGATTTCGCTGAGGACGATGTCCTGGCTCGGCATCGTGATCGGGTCGCAACCGTACCACGCGACGATGTCGCGCAGCGCCGTCCGCAATTTGCAGACCTCGCCGTCGACGATGCGCCCGCTCGGGATCGGTACGCCGAGGAACCACTTGCCGTCACCCTGCTCGTGCCAGCCGAGGAAATCGGGCACTTGGAACGCCGGCATCGGACGGCACGGCTCGAGTTCCTTGCCCATCTCCTTCGACATCTCGGCGCGCGCCCAGTCCTCGCCGCGCTCGGCGATGACGTATTTTATGCGGGCGTGGCGGCGATTGGCGCGGTCGCCGAAATCGCGGTGCAGGCCGACCGCCGCCTTCGCCGCGGCGACTAGGTCCTGCGGCTCGACAAACGCCACCGCGCTGGCGAGGCGCGGGTAGGTCGCCGGGTTATTGTGAGTCATCCCGTGGCTGCCGCCGATCAGGAAATTGTACCCGGTGAGTTCGCCGCCCTCCCACAGCGCGACGATCGCGAGATCGTTGGTCAGGACGTCGATCGTGTTGTCCTCGGGCACCGCGACGCCGATCTTGAACTTGCGCGGCAGATAGCGGTCGCCGTAAAGCGGGTCGGGTGCCTCGTCCTTGCCCTGGTCCTCGCTCCACTTCGCGCCGTCGACCCAGATCTCGTGATAGGCGCCGCTCGTCGGCAGCATCTCGCGCGACAGGAGTTGCGCGTCGGCGTCGAGCCGGTCGTAGACGGGGTTGCGGAACGGCGCCGGGGTAGCCGTCACCGTGCGCACGACATCGCCGCAGGCGGCGAGCGTCGTGATCAGCGCCTTGTTGATCTCGCCCATGGCCGCGGCAAGGCCGGGCTTGTAGACGCCGTGAAACTGAATGCTCGACCGCGTCGTGACTCTGAGCGACCCGTTGGCATAGCGCTCGGCAACCTCGTCGAGCGCCAGGTATTGCGCCGCCTTGAGCCGCCCGCCCGGGATGCGCACGCGCACCATGAACTGGTTCTTTTTCGAGTCGCCACGCTGCTTCAGCTCGGTCGCGCTGTCACGGTCGTAACCTTGATAGATGCCGTGAAATTTGAGGAGCGAATACCCCTCCTTGTCGAACGGCACCGCGACATCGATAAGGTCGCGCGCCAGCTTCCCGCGCAGCTGCCGGCTGTGACGCTTGACCGCCTCGGGCTTGGAGATGTTGTCGATCTGATCCACGTCGCACCCCGAGCCGGCAAAATGCCGGGGAATAGCGTGGATCAGCTAATTACAACGATTGAAGACTGTCAAATGGATTATTGTACTATTATTATTTGGCAAATAGGCGGGTCATTCCGGGGCTCGCCAGCAGCGCGGGAACCCATGAACACGGGCGGTGACCATCTACCAACGGTCCCTATTCATGAGTTCCGCGTTCGGCCTTCAGCCGCCCCGGAACGACCTCCTATTTTGTGGTTCAGACCGTCGCCAACGCCCGGTCCAGATCGCGGATCAGGTCGCCCTCGCCTTCGAGCCCCGCGGAGAGGCGCACCAGGGAATCCGCGATCCCCAATTCGGCCCGCGCCTCGGGCTTGAGGCGGGAATGGGTCGTGGTCGCCGGATGGGTGATGATGCTCTTCGAATCCCCAAGATTGTTCGAGATGTCCACAAGCTTCAGCGTGTCGAGAAAGCGGAAGCAACCGTCCTTGTCGCCCTTGATGTCGAAGGCGATGACGGTGCCGCCGGCGCTCATCTGCTTTTCGACGAGGGCCCGCTGCGGGTGGCTCTTGAGCCCCGGATAGATCACCCGCCCAACCTTCGGGTGGCTTTCGAGAAACTCCGCGAGTGCAAGCGCGGTGCGGCACTGCCGCTCCAACCGCAATTCGATCGTCTCCAATCCTTTCAACAGTAGCCAGGCGTTGAAGGGGGACAACGACGGGCCGGTGTGGCGATAGAACTGGCCGAAATCCTCCTTGATGAATTTCTCGGTGGCGAGGATCGCGCCGCCGAGCGCGCGGCCCTGCCCGTCGATGTGCTTTGTCGCCGAATAGACGACGATGTCGGCGCCGAGCTTCATCGGCTTTTGCAGGAGCGGCGTCGCAAAGACGTTGTCGACGACCATGAGCCCGCCGGCCCGGTGCGTCAGACGCGCGACCTCCGCGATGTCGACGACGTCCATCGCCGGGTTCGACGGGCTCTCGCAGAACGTCATCGTCACACTGGAGCCGATCGCTGCCTCCCAGGCCGACAGGTCACGCCCGTCGACGAGGGTCGTGTGGACGCCCCATTTCGGCAGCAGGTCGTTGATGATGTAGCTGCACGAGCCGAACAGGGCTCGGCTCGCCACGACCTTGTCTCCCGCCTTCACTTTGCAGGCAAAGGCCGAGAACACCGCGGCCATCCCGCTCGCCGTGCCGCGGCAGGCCTCGGCGCCTTCGAGGAGGCGCAGCCGGTCCTCGAACATGGCGACGGTCGGGTTGCGGTAGCGCGAGTAGACGTAGCGCGAGCCTTCGTTGGCGAAGGCCGCCTCGGCCTCGGCGGCGGTCGCGTAGACAAACCCCGAGGTCATGAACAGGGCCTCGCAGGTCTCGGCATGGGCGCTGCGCGTCGCGCCGCCGCGCACGAGCAGTGTCGCCGGCGACACCTCTGCGATGGTTTCCGGCGACAGGATTGGGTTCGACATCGTGAGACCTCCGCTATGGGCCGGCCGCACGCGAGATCCGAGGCGCCCCCTTGGGCAACAAAAAACCCCGGTCCCGCGCGGGCCAGGGTTCCGAAACACACCCCGACCTTTTAGCGCGTTATTTAACGTGGCGCGCAAGCCGGTCGGCTCAAATCACCACGGAACCCGGCTGATCTACGCCACGGCGCCGAGGGTGTCAAGCGGGCGACGCGGCGGGTCCTAGTTTGAGCCGGCGGTCGAAAGCACGCTCGCCAAGGCGCCGAGTATGGCGGTCAGGGCTGTCCACAATGCGGCGCGGCGGTTCAAGCGAGCACTTCTGTTGAGAGCGCCCATCATCCACAGAAAGTCTTCCTGAATCTCGGGGGCGGACACGCGCGACCGCCATGTGGTGGGCTGCGAGCCGGCTGACCGATACCAATAGTAGGCAGAGAATAATCCTGAGACCCCCGACCCGAGGGCGACGGCAAGGGGGGTGGTCATTTCTCGGACCTCGTTCCAGCCATGATGGCGGCACGCGCGGCTAAACCCGGTTGGTCGAGCGAATGCCAAATCAGGACATTACCACGTGCGCCCCCGTCTCGCGCTAAGCTCGGCATACCACCACCGCGACGGAGGGCAATATGCGTTTCGGGCTGATGCTGCCGAGCTTTTCGTTCGCGCAGGACTACGCAACCGTCGGGCTCGTCCGCGATTTCTCGGTGAAGGCCGAGAGGATGGGTTTCGACGGGCTGTGGTGCGCCGAGCACCTTTTGACCGCCCGCGGGCTCTACGGCACGGCGTGGCTATCGCCGCTCGAGGTCCTGGCGTTCGCCGCCGGGTGCACGGCGCAGATCAAGGTCGGCACCTGCATCCTGATCCCGCCGATCCGCAACCCCGTCTTTCTCGCGAAGGAGATCGCCAGCCTGCACATGCTGTCGGGCGGCCGCTACGAGCTCGGGATCGGGGTCGGCTGGGATGCGCGCGAGTTCGCCGCCGCCGGCGTCAAGCTCAGCGAGCGCGGCGGCCGCACCGACGAAGCCCTCGATATCTTCGCCAAGCTATGGACTGGCGAGGAGGTGACCCATCACGGCCGCTACTATGACTTCGAGCGGGTGGCGATCGACCCGCCGCTGCCGACGATGCCGCGGCTCTGGGTCGCCGGCGGGTCGAAGATCAAGACCGACTTGTCACCCGACCCCGAAGTCATCGCGCCCAGCGTGCTCGAACGCATCTGCCGCCGCGCCGACGGGTGGATCGCGCGGGCCGCCGGCTCGAACGAAAGCGTCATCGCCGACTGGGCGCAGATCACCCGGCGGCTCGACGAGATCGGCCGCCCGCCCGGCAGCGTCACATTTGCCCATGTCAACATGACCCATATCGTGCCGACCGACGACGAGGCCGCCGCGCTCAAGATCCAGCGTCCACTGATCGAGCGGATCATGGGAACGCACCGCTCGTTCGATCACCTGCGCACCTGCTACCTGCTGGGCACTCCGGCGCAGATCCGCGGTCGCGTCGCCGAACTCGCCGACGCCGGGCTCGAATACCTGATGCTGTCGCCGCTCGGCTTCGACCTCGACCAGCTCGATGTGTGGGAGGAAGAGCTCATCCGCCACTTCCGCGACCGCTGAGCGCCGCCTCAGCCCGGCCGGGCGAGCGACTGGCCGCGGATCGTGATCGAGGCCGGCATGTCGCCGCTGACGATGAACGGCCGCAGCACATGCGATTCGAACCGCCAGCGCCCGTCGGTGTCGAGCCGGCAGGCGATATCGAGATCGGCGATCATCGCCGGCGGGTGCGCGCCCTGAAACGGCGACTTGCCCTCCGCGCGATACAGCGTCATCAGCCCCGCCATCCGCGTCCGCGCCGCGTCTTCACGAAACACCCGCAGGTTGGAGACGATGTGCCGGGTCAGGGCCGCGCCGTGACGCCGCCGCAGGTAGAACGACGCGATCGCATCGCGCCCCTCGAAGCGGTTGTTGCCAACGACGTAAACGCCCTCCGGCACGTAGAACAGATGTGCCTCCTGCCCGGCCTTTTCGTCGACATCAGCCCAGTAATCCGCAATGAGCTCGTTGAGCGCATGCCACAATGCCAGATCGCCCCGATCCGCCATTCGCCGCCCCTCCCTGTTCCGCACTGCCGGTTATGTCCGGCTGCGGCAAATTGTACACCGACGAGCGTCAGCCCGGAAATTCGGTCCGCCGGTAAATCCTGACCGGCGCCGGCGCTATTTGCCGACGCCGGCAGCGGCGCGGCAGGCTGGGCCGAGACCGGCGATCCGCTTCGAGTAATCGCTGGAGAGGGTCCGGTGCTGGCCGTAGTAGTCGAGGTCGGCCTGGGTCGTCATGTCAGCCTGCTTGTTGGCCATGCAGGCGCAGAAGGCGTTCATCTGTGCGGCCGGGATCTCGAGCTTTTCCTGCGCCGCGCCGTCCTGGCAGCCCTTGATCGACGAGCCGACGAAAAGATTGCGATCGGCGCCCTGCAGCTGGGCCCGAGCGGCGGGGATGGCGACGAGGGAGAGAAACAGGACGTAGATCGCACGGCGCATGACCCAAGTGATCTACTTCCGGGCGTTAACCATGTCGAGACTTGATCCGCCGGATGCGGTCGCTATTCGGCGGCCTCGGCGAACGAGGGTTCGACGGTCACCACGCGCGCGGCCGGCAAGGTGACGGTCACCCGCGTCCCTTCGCCGACGACGCTGACGACCGCGATCGTGCCGCCGTGCAGGGTCACGAGGCCGCGCGTGATCGCGAGGCCGAGCCCGGTGCCCTCGATCTCGGGCGCGATATGGCGGTGCAGCCGCTCGAACGGGACGAACAGCCGGCCGACCATGTCGGCGGGGATGCCGAGCCCGGTGTCGCTGACGTGGATCAGCAGGTCGCCGCGCTCGCCGAGCGTCGCCGACAACTCGACTCGGCCGCCCGCCGGGGTGAACTTGACCGCGTTGTTGGCGAGGTTGAGCAGGATCTGGCGCAGCGCCCTTTCGTCGCCGACGACCCCGAGCGTCTCCGGCGCGACCGTCTTCGCCACCGCCACCGGCTTGTCCGTGGCCTGCGGCGCGACCAGCGACGCGGCATCGCCCAACAGCTCGCGCAGCGACAGCCGTTCCTCGGTCAGCGTCACCCGCCCGGCCTCGATCTTCGACAGGTCGAGGAGCCCGTTGATCAGCCCGAGAAGCTGCTCGCCGGCAGTGTGGATGATGTGCGCGTACTCGCCGTACTTGACGTTGTTGAGCGGCCCCAGCGCCTCTTCGTCGATCATCGACGAGAACCCGAGGATCGCATTCAATGGCGTTCGCAGCTCGTGGCTGGTGTTGGCGAGGAACATCGACTTGACGAGGTTGTCCCGCCGCGCCTGATGCAATTCGGCGACGAGCGCGACGATCGTCAGCACGTTCATCGCGAGTACGAGAACGAGGATCGCGACCATCTGCAGCGGGTTGGCGAGGCCGCGGTCCTGGAACGGCCCGAACCCCGCCACGGTGCCGACGACCGCGGCCAGCGCGACGAGCGAGATCAGCGTGTAGGCCCAGCGCAGCGGCATCCGGAGCGCGACCCAACTCAGCGGCACGACCAGCAGGAACGGCAGCGCCTGGTGAATGTAGCTGCCGTGCAGCGGCGGCGACAGGAACAACACGATGCTGACCGCGGCGATCGCCGCCCAGACCCACAAATGCTGGCGCGCAAACCGCACGGGCGGCGCGTCTTCGTCGTCCTCGGCTCCGGTCTCGAGCCCGAGCCACAGCAACAGCGCCGGCGCCAGGTACAGCGTGCCGCTGCCGTCGCACAGCCACCACCCGACCCACGTCGAATAGAACGCGAGCCAGTCGAAACCCGGCCCGGTCGCCATCGCGAGCGCGCCGCCGCTGGCGCTAACCGCGGGGCTCAGCATCGTCGTCGCGACGAGAAACCAGATCGCCCCGGCAAAGCTGGTGAACACGCCCTTTGCCGGGCGGCGCCAGGCGAGCGCCGCGGCGCCCAGCACCGGCCCCAGCGCGTTGGTCAGCGAGATCAGCGTCGTGACGTAGAGGGGCGGCGCGAACAGCACGTCGTTGGCTGCGAACGAGCCGAGGAAAATACCAGGAAACACGCGCCAGCCCCCGGCGATCGCGGCGGCCATCGCCAGCGCCGTCGGCAGCCAGATCGGCGCCGGGAACAGGCCATATGCGGCAAAGAATTTGCTGACGAGCCAGCCAAGCCCGAAATAGAGCGCCGCGACGATCAGATTGGCGACCACCCAACCGGATGCGTTATTCCCCTCCCGCAGCGCCGTGAGCATGGCTTTGGGCGAAGACAAGGTCACGGGGTTCGGCACGCAGGACTCCGCTGAACCATGCGGGAAAGCCTAATCCCCGGAAGTTAACGGCGCTTTAACGCTATCTTGGCGCGGCTATACTCCCGCCCATTCAACCGGAGCCCCGTCCATGCCAGCGACTTTCCACTACCGGCTCGGCCTCAACCAGCCGGCCGCGAGCCCGAGCGCGAAACGCATGGCCGAGCTGGGCACGGCGATCGGTGCGGCAACGGGAGGGCGGCTCACGGTCGACGTCTATCCCGAAAGCCGGCTCGGCCCCGACCCGCAGATGTTCGCCGACGTGCAGGCAGGCCGGCTCGAATTCTTCGTCTCCGGCGCGACGCTCGGCGGCATCGCACCGGCGAGCGCGCTGCCGATGATGCCGTTCGCGTTCGATGGGCTCGATCCGGTGTTTGCCGCGCTCGATGGCGGGCTCGGGGGCATCATCCGCGGCCAGCTCGAAAAGGCCGGGCTCCACGCCTTTCGCCGGTCGATGCTCAACGGTTTCCACCACATCACGACGAGCACGCGCGCGATCGAGACGGTCGACGATTTAAAGGGGCTGAAAATCCGCTCGCCCGGCGGCGCGCTCAGCGCCGATTTCTTCGAGACCCTCGGCGCCGAGGCCGGAATGGTGCCGTTCAGCGGCATGTACGCGGCGCTCAAGGCCAAGACCTTCGACGGGCAGAGCGACCCGCTCGGCGTCGTCCAATCGCTGAAGCTGTATGAGGTGCAGACCCACCTGAGCCTTACCGGCCATTGGTGGTCGGGCTTCACGCTGCTGTGCAACGGCGGCGCCTGGGCCGCTCTTCCCGGCGACATCCGGGAGATCGTCGAGGCCGAAGCCGAAAAAGCCGCGCTCGCCCAGCGCGAAGACGTGGCCGCGATCAACGCGACCGGCGCCGAGACGCTCGCCGGGCTCGGGATGCGCGTCAACACCGCCGACACCCCCGGCATCCGTGCCCGCCTCGGCGATTTCTATGCGCGGTGGAAGGCGAAATTCGACGACGCGACGTGGCGGGAGCTTGAGGCGCATGCGGGGGGATTGGGGTGATGGGCGCAACGTCTCTCATCCCCTCTCCCGCAAATGCGGGCGAGGGGAGGCTTGCGCCATGCCTGACGCCTTCCGCCTCGACGGCAAGACGGCGCTTGTCACCGGCGCGGGGCGCGGAATCGGGCGGGGGATTGCGCTGGCGCTGGCCGGGGCCGGGGCGAGCGTCATTCTCAACAGCCGGAGCCCGGCCGAGCTCGACGCGGTGGCGGCCGAAATCACGGTCGCCGGCGGCACAGCGCGCACCCTGCCCTTCGATGTCACCGACGCCGACGCCACAAAGACCGCGTTCACCCAGATCGCGAAGGAACCAGGGCGCCTCGACATCCTCGTCAACAACGCCGG
>DASXFE010000149.1:0-83785 GCA_036489765.1 Allostellaceae bacterium
CGCGCCTTGTCGAGCACAAGGTTGGCACCGCTCGCCGCCGCCACCGCCTGTTCACTGGGCCAGCCGTCGCGCGGCTTGACCAGGCGCAGATCGTCGAGCCCGCAATTCAGCATCGCCCGCGCCGCCGTCCCGATATTCTCGCCGAGCTGCGGGTTTACGAGAATCACCGCCGGCCCGCCGGTCAGCGTCGGCTTCTTATGATCGGTCCCGGCCATCGTTAATGGGAGCGCGGGCGTCCCGCCCGCAATTCTTTGTTGGATGCGGGCGAGACGCCCGCGCTCCTTATCCCCGCCGCCATTCGGTCGCGCCGCCGGGCTTGTCTTCGAGGAGGATGCCGTCCTCGGCGAGCAGCGCGCGGATGCGATCGGCATCGGCGAAGCGGCGTTCCTTGCGGGCGAGGGCGCGGTCGGCGATGCGCCGCTCGATCCAGCCGGTGTCGCTGTCGCCGCCGCGCAGCCATTCGCTCGGGGGCGCCTGCAGCAGCCCCATCGCTCCGCCGCCTGCCGCGAGCGCGCCTTGCAGGTGGCCGCGTTCGGTCGGCTCGGTCGTGCGGAAGACGGCATCGGCTAGCGCATGTAGATGGGTCAGCGCCAGCGGTGCATTGAGATCGTCGGCGAGCGCGGTCGCCACGTTGTCGTCGGCGCCGTTCGCGCCCGGTAAATCTCCTGTGGCGAGCGCCCGGTAGAAGCGGTCGAGAGTCTGCTTCGCCTCCTGCAGCCGCTTTTCGGTCCAGTCGAGCGGGTCGCGATAGTGGGTGCTCAGCAGCGCCAGCCGCACCACCTCGCCCGGCCATTCCTTCAGCACCTCGTGGGCGGTGACGAAATTTCCCAGCGATTTCGACATCTTGGTGCTGTCGACCGAGAGGAAGCCGTTATGCACCCAGACATTGGCGAAGGGCTCGCCGCTATGGGCGCACTCGCTTTGGGCGACCTCGTTCTCGTGGTGCGGGAAGATCAGGTCGACGCCGCCGCCGTGGATGTCGAAATGCGTGCCGAGATGGGTTTCGCTCATCGCCGAGCATTCGATGTGCCAACCCGGGCGGCCGCGGCCCCAGGGGCTGTCCCAGCCCGGCTGGTCGGGGGTCGAAGGCTTCCACAATACGAAATCGCCGGGGTCGCGTTTGTACGGCGCGACCTCGACACGGGCGCCGGCGATCATCTCCTTGCGGCTGCGGCGCGACAGCTTGCCGTAGCCCGCGAACGAGCCGACCGCGAACAGCACGTGCCCCTCGGCGGGATAGGCGTGGTTACCTTCGATCAGCCGCTCGATCATCGCCAGCATCTGCGGGATGTGCTGCGTGGCGCGCGGCTGTACGTCCGGGCGGAGGTTGCCGAGCGCGTCCATGTCGGCCTGAAAGATCGCCTCGGTGCGCTCGGTCAGCGTCTCGATCGCCTCGTTGTTGGCCCGCGCCGCGTCGATGATCTTGTCTTCGACATCGGTGATGTTGCGCACGTATTTGACGTGGCCGGCGCCGTACTCGTGCCGCAGCACGCGGAAGAGCAGGTCGAACGCGACGACCGCGCGGGCATTGCCGATATGGGCATAGTCGTAGACCGTCGGTCCGCAGACATACATCCGCACGTTTTGCGGATCGATCGGGACGAACGGCTCCTTGCGCCGCGTCAGCGAGTTGTAAAGCTGCAAGGCCATGATGCCGCGAGGGGTAGCAGATTGTGCCGGAATTGACGAGTAATATGCCCGCATGGCCGAGGCTCGAACGATGGTGGGGGAACGCAGCAGCGCGACGGGGCTGTTGGTGTCGCGGCGGTTCGGCCCCCTGTTCTGGACCCAGTTCCTTTCTGCGTTCAACGACAACGCGCTGAAAAACGCGCTCATCCTCCTGATCGCCTATCGGCCCGAGGTGGCCGGGGCGTGGTCGCCGGGGATCGTCATCCCGCTCGCCGGCGGGCTCTTCATCCTGCCATTTTTTCTATGCTCGGCGACCGCCGGGCTCATTGCCGATACGACCGACAAGGCGTGGCTCGCGCGGGTGATCAAATTCGTCGAGATTTTCATCATGCTGGCCGCGGCGGGCGCGGTGCTGCTGGGGCATGCCGGATGGATTTTGGCATTGCTCTTTGCCATGGGGATCGAAGCGGCATTTTTCGGGCCGCTCAAATACGCGATCCTTCCCGATCTTCTGTCGCCGCATCAACTGTTGCTTGGTAACGCCCTGGTCGAGGCGGGAACATTCCTCGCAATCCTTCTGGGCACGATCGCCGGGATCTTGATCGCGGGGGAGCACGGCGCGGCGGTGATCGCGGTCTTGATCGTCGCCGTCGCGGTGGCCGCCTGGGGCGCCAGCACGCGCTTGCCGCCGGTGCCGCCGCCGGCGACGGGGCGGGCGGACTGGAACCTCTTTCGCGCCACAGGGCGGCTCATCCGCGACGCGGCGCGGGAAAAGGTGACCTATCGCGCGATGCTCGGCATCTCGTGGTTCTGGCTTGCCGGGGCGATGTACCTGTCGCAATTCCCGAGCTTTGTCCGTTTTGTCCTGGGCGCCGAGGAAGAGGTGGTCACGCTGTTTCTCGCGGTCTTTTCGGTCGGGATCGCGGCGGGGTCGCTTCTCTGCAACAGGGTGCTGCGCGGAAAGGTCAGCCCGAAGACGGTGCCGTGGGGCGCGCTCGGGATGGGCGTCTTGTCGATCGACCTGTGTTTCGCGAGCCCGGCGCCCGCGGACGGCGCGGCACTGGTCTCGATCGGCGGGTTTCTCGCGGCGCCGGCGGATTGGCGGATCGTCGGCGACCTTTTCGGCATCGCGCTCTTCGGCGGCATCTTTGTCGTGCCGCTCTATGCGCTGTTACAGGTGGCGAGCGACGAGGCGGTGCGGGCGCGGACGATCGCGGCGAACAATGTCGTCAATGCCGCGGCGATGGTGCTGGCGGCGGCGGCGACGGTGGCACTGGTCGCGGCAGGGGTCACCGTAACGGGGCTGTTCCTGGTGACGGGGGTCGCGACCTTGGCGGTGGCGTGGGTGTTCTGGCGGATTGCACCGGGGCTTGTCGTATCGGGGCTTTCGGGCGAGGGAGGATGAAGATGGCGGATTCGCTGGCGGCATTCCGGCTCGACGGCAAGGTGGCGGCGATCACCGGCGGGGCGCGCGGGATCGGGCGGGCGGCGGCCGAGGCGCTCGGCGGCGCCGGCGCGGCGGTCGCGATCCTCGACCTGGACGCGGCAGCCGCTCAGAAGACCGCCGAGGAAATCGGCGCGTCGGCGCATCAATGCGACGTGACCGACGAGGCTTCGGTCGAGGCGGCGATGGCCGAGGTTGCGGCGTGGCACGGCGGCATCGACATCGTCGTCAACAATGCCGGGATCGGGCTGCGGCATGCCGCGGTCGACCACCCGCTCGCCGATTAGGACAAGGTAGTCGCGGTCAACCTGACCGGCGTCTTCCTCTGCGCGCGAGCGGCGGCGCGGCACATGTTCAAGCGCGGCGGCGGCGCTGTCGTCAGCACCGCCTCGATCATGGGGTTTTCGGGCGGCGGCATCTATCCGAACGTGTCGTACCAGGCGACCAAGGGCGCCGTCGTCAACATGACCCGCGCGCTCGCCGCCGAATGGGCCAAGGACGGCATCCGCGTCAACGCCGTCGCCCCGACCTGGGTGCGCACCGACCTGACCGCTGCCGTACTGGACCGGCCCGACGCCCTCAACCGCATCCACGCTCTGACCCCGATGGCCCGGTTGGCGACGCCCGAGGAGGTTGCCAACGCGATTTTGTTCTTAGCAAGCCCCGCCGCAGCCATGGTGACCGGGCACACCTTGCCGGTCGATGGCGGATTTCTAGCGGTTTAGCGGGCGCCGTCGTTTGCCCGAATCTCACCGTGGCCGGGTTTGGACCGGCCACCCACGCCACGCTTCAAGCAATTCACGATCCCCGGGACAAGCCCGGGGAAAGCGAGAAAGAAGGTAGAGGGAAGGGCTATTCGTCGACCTTGATCGCGTCGGCGCCTTCGATCCGCGCGGCCAGCGCCGCCGCGAGGAAACGGTCGATGTCGCCGTTGAGGACCGAGTCGGTTTGGCTGGTTTCGACGCCGGTACGCAGGTCCTTGACCATCTGGTAGGGCTGCAGGACGTAACTGCGGATCTGGTGGCCCCAGCCGATATCGGTCTTGGCGGCTTCCTGGGCGCTGGCGAGGGCCTCGCGCTTTTGCAGTTCGAGTTCGTAGAGCCGGGCGCGCAGCATCGAGAAGGCGGCGGCGCGGTTCTGGTGCTGCGACCGTTCGCTCTGGCAGGCGGCGACGACCGGGTCTTCGCCGGGCGCGGTGTAGGTGAGGCGCACGGCGCTGTCGGTCTTGTTGACGTGCTGGCCGCCGGCGCCGGACGAGCGGTAGGTGTCGACGCGCAGGTACTTGTCGTTGATCTCGATGTCGATCTTGTCGTCGATGACCGGATAGACCCAGGCCGAGGCAAAGCTCGTGTGCCGGCGCGCCGCCGAATCGTACGGCGAGATGCGGACGAGCCGATGCACGCCGCTTTCGGTCTTGAGCCAGCCATAGGCATCCATGCCGCTGATCTTGACCGTGGCCGACTTGATCCCGGCGCCGTCGCCGGCGCTTTCCTCAAGCCACTCGACCTTGTAGCCGTGCTGCTCGGCCCAGCGGACGTACATGCGCAGCAGCATCTCGGCCCAATCCTGGGCCTCGGTGCCGCCGGCGCCGGCATGGGCTTCGAGGTAGCAGTCGTTGCCGTCGGCCTCGCCGGAGAGAAGGCTTTCGAGCTCGCGCCGCTGCGCCTCGGCGTGGAGTTTTGTGAGCGCCGCCTCGGCCTCCTTGACGATGTCGCCGTCGCCCTCGGCATCGCCGAGCTCGATCAGCTCGACCGCCTCCTCGACCTCCTTGGCGATACGTTGGTAGCCGCCGATCGCGCGCTCGAGGCGCGAGCGCTCACGCAAGACGGCCTGGGCCGCCTCGGGGTCATCCCACAGCTTCGGGTCTTCGGATTTGGCGTTCAGCTCGGCGAGGCGGCGGTTGGCGGGTTCCCAGTCAAAGATGCCTCCTCAGCAGCGCCAACGACTTGTTGATGTCGTCGACGACCGCTTGCGTTTCTGCGCGCATAGGGTCCCTCTCTTAAGCCAATCAATAAAGTCCGCCGGTGCCGGAGGCGGGGGTCAGCGACTTGGCCGAGGCACCGGGGACATTGGTGTCGAGCTGCGACATGTCGGCTTCGCCCGGGACGCCGTGCAGCCCCATGTCCTGGTTGACGCCCGGCGCGGTGCCCGGCTTGAACGCCTCGTAGATCGACGGCCCGCCGCCCTCGGCCGGTTGCCCGGAATTGGGGTCGACCCGGTAGAGCTGCAACCCCGGCGGGATGCGGAATTCCGTCGGCGGCGCGTCTTTGAGGGCGGCCATCATGAAGTCGCGGAAGACCGGCGCCGAGACGCGCGCCGCCTGCTCGCCGCGGCCGAGGCTCGAATGGTCGTCGTAGCCGACATAGACCCCGGCGGCGAGGTCGGGGGTGAAGCCGACAAACCACGCGTCGCGCCAGTCGCTGGTGGTGCCGGTCTTGCCGGCGATCGGCTTGCCGACCGCGGCGACCGAGGCGCCGGTGCCGCGCTGCACGACCCCCTCCATCATCTCGACATCCTGGAATGCCGATTGCGGGTCGGCGATCTGCTGGCGCGTGTCGGGGATCACCGGCATCTTCTGTCGGTTCCAGGCGACACCGCTGCAGCCGTCGCAAGGGCGCCGGTCGGCGCGGTAGACCGTCTGGCCGTTACGGTCCTGCACGCGGTCGATCAGCGTCGGGGTGATACGCTTGCCGCCATTGACGATCATCGCATAGGCCGCAGTTAGGCGGAGCGGCGTGGTCTCGCCGGCGCCGAGCGACATCGAGTACTCGCGCGGCATGTGGTCCATGATGCCAAAGCTCTCGACGGTCTCGCCGACCGCCTCCATGCCCAGGATCACCGCGAGGCGCACGGCAGCCGTGTTCAGCGAATGCGCCAGCGCGACGTTGAGCGGCACGGCCCCGCGGAACTCGCCCGACTCGTAATTCCCCGGCGTCCACGGCGGCAGTCCCGGCCCTTGCGGCAAAGAGATCGGCGCGTCGAGTACCAGCGTCGAGGGGGTGAAGCCGTGTTCGAGCGCGGTCAAATAGATAAACGGCTTGATCGCCGAGCCCGGTTGGCGATGCGCCTGCGTCGCCCGATTGAACTGGCTGATCTCATAGCTGAACCCGCCGCTCAGCGCGAGCACGCGGCCGGTGTGCGGATCGATGACGACGAGCGCGCCCGAGACGCGCGGGACCTGCACCAGATTGAAACGCGGCACCGCCGGCCTGGGCTTTGCCGCGACCGCCTGCCTGATCCCGCGCGCCGGCGGCGGGGTTGGCTTTGCCGGCTCGGCGGGCAATGCCTCGACGAGCACGACATCGCCCGCTTTGACCACGTCGCCGGCGCCGCGCGGCGCGTAGCCGAGCGAGCCATCGTCATGCAGCGGCCGGGCCCAGCGCATCTCGACGAACGGGATCTCGCCGGTGGTGCCGTTCTTGAGCCCGATCGCGGCCCCGCCGGGCGCGGTTTTCAGCACCACCGCGAGCTGCCACGGCATCGCGTCGGCGCCGGGCGGCAGCTCGACCTTTTCCAGATGCAGCGGCCAGTCGCCGGTCGGGTCGATGTGCGTCACCGGCCCGCGCCAGCCGCCGAAACCGCGATCGTAGTTGATGAGGCCCTGGCGCAGCGCCTGGTCGGCGTCGGCCTGGAGCGTCCCGTCGAGGCTCGTGCGGACCGAGAGCCCCGATTGATAGAGCGCCTTGTCGCCGTAATCGGCGAGCAGCTCGCGCCGGACCTCCTCGGCGAAATAGGCCGCGGTGATGCTCTGCTCGTTCTCGCGGTGGCGCAGGGTGACCGGCTCGGCCCTGGCGGCGGCGCCCTCGGCCGGGGTCGCGTAGCCGTCCTCGACCATGCGGTCGATGACCCAATCGCGGCGGGTTTTCGCGGCGTCGGGAAATTTGACCGGGTTGTAGTTGTTGGGCGCCTTGGGCAGGCCGCCGAGGAACGCCGCCTCGCCGAGCGTCAGCTCGTCGAGCGGCTTGTCGAAATAGGTGAGCGCCGCCGACGCGATGCCATAGGCGCCGGCGCCGAGATAGATCTCGTTGAGGTACAGCTCGAGGATGTGGTCCTTGGAGAGCGCGTCGTCGATTCGCGTCGCGAGCAGGATCTCCTTGATCTTGCGCTCGATCGACACCTCGCTCGTCAGCAGCATGTTCTTGGCGACTTGCTGGGTGATCGTCGAGGCGCCGATCGGCCGCCGCTTGTCGCGCCAACGGCCGAGATCGGTCACTGCGGCACGCAGGATCGACAGCGGGTCGATGCCGTGATGGCTGTAGAAATTCTTGTCCTCGGCCGATAGGAACGCGTCGATGACGCGTTTCGGGATCGCGCCAATCGGGACGAAGACGCGCCGCTCGGTGGCGTATTCGGCGAGGAGCCGGCCGTCGCCGGCGTGGACGCGCGTCGTGATCGGGGGCTCGTATTTGGCGAGCGCCTGGTAGTCGGGCAGGTCACGGCCGAAATACCAGATCGTCACGCCCGCAAAGACGCCGCCGGTGATCGCCAGCAGCACCGCACAAACAAAAAGAAACCGGACGATGCGGATGAATGTGAGCATCAAGCGCGGCCGCGCTGGTCCCCTTCCCGCGGCGAGCCGGCCCAACCCTCGCCCCCGCGCGGCGCCCCTTATGCGCCAAGAAGATGGCCTTTCCAAGACGTTTCGGCCGCGGGCCAGCCACCCGGCGAATCTCGGCGCTGACCGCCATTTTTCGTTGCCGAAGCCGACCCGAGGCACGATCCTGGGCTGAAACCCTAGAAATCCGGCGGGTTTTCGATGAAAAGCGGCATTCTTTCGGGGTGGACCGAGGCGCAGAAGAAGGTCGTCGTTGCGAGCTTTCTCGGCTGGACGCTCGATGCGTTCGACTTTTTTCTCCTCGTCTTTGTGCTGAAGGACATCGCGCACGATTTCGGCAGCCAGATCGCCGACGTGACGGTCGCCATCTTGCTGACGCTGGCGATGCGGCCGGTCGGGGCGTTTCTGTTCGGGCGCGCTGCGGACCGGTGGGGACGGCGACCGACCCTGATGGCCGACGTCCTTCTATATTCGCTGTTGGAGTTCGCTTCGGCTTTTGCCCCGACCCTGACGGTGTTCCTCGTGCTCCGCGCGCTCTACGGCGTGGCGATGGGTGGGGAATGGGGTGTCGGCGCGTCGCTGACGATGGAGACGATCCCGCCTCAGGCGCGCGGCATCGTCTCGGGGCTGCTGCAGTCCGGATATCCCACCGGGTATTTTCTCGCCTCGATCGTCTACGCGCTTCTGTTTCCGCTGATCGGCTGGCGCGGCATGTTCATGATCGGCGTCCTGCCGGCTTTGCTCGTCCTCTACATCCGCCGCCACGTGCCGGAGTCGCCAAGCTGGACGGGTGCCGACGCGGCGGCGGAGCGCGGCGGCACGCTCGCCGTCGTCAGGTCGCATTGGAAACTCGGCCTCTACGCGGTCGTGCTGATGACCGCGTTCAATTTCTTCAGCCACGGCACGCAGGATCTGTACCCGACATTTCTCGAGGTGCAGCACCACCTTTCGCCGCACACGGTCGGCACCGTCGCGGTGATCTACAACATCGGGGCGATCATCGGCGGGATCGGATGCGGCTGGCTGTCGGAGCGGATCGGCCGCCGCAGGATGATCGTCATCGCGGCCCTGCTGTCGCTGCCGGTGCTGCCGCTCTGGGCATTCTCGACCAGCGTCGTCGCCCTCGCGGCGGGCGCCTTTCTGATGCAGGTGGCGGTGCAGGGTGCCTGGGGCGTGATCCCGGCGCATCTGAACGAGCTGTCGCCGGATCGCGCGCGAGCGACTTTTCCGGGCTTAGTCTATCAGCTCGGCAACCTGCTCGCCTCGGCGAACGCGACGATCCAGGCGGGCCTCGCGGCGCAGTTCGGCGGCGATTACGGGCTCGCCCTGGCGCTGGTGGCAGGGGCCGTCGCGGTGGTCATTGCAGTGCTGACGGGCTTCGGCGTCGAGGCGAAGGGCGTGTCGTTCGGCATGGACCCCTCGCGGCCGTCGCGGGTCGCCGGATGAAATCATTGTGGTACGGGGCGTTGATCGATACATTAAGGCATGCGATTTCCGCCGTCCGGATCCGTGTCCGGGGGCGCCGCGAGACCACCCCGCCTCATCGGGTAAGGCCGATTGCCGGGGCGCTGCGCCAGGCAACGCATGACGGATGAACAAGAAGCCGGGCGTGGTTATCCCGACGCGACGCAAAGAATGAACACTGCGACGCCATGAGCTTAGCCCCGACCCGCTTCCCTACCCATGAGATCGCGCCGCCCGTGGCCTTGGCCGCGGTTGCGCCTGCGCGTCTCGGAGTTTTGGCCGAATGGCAAGACGCATGCTTATCGACGCCGCCCACCCCGAGGAGACTCGGGTCGTGGTGCTCAGCGGCAACCGCCTCGACGAATTCGATTTCGAATCGTCGACAAAAAAGCAGGTAAAGGGAAACATCTACCTCGCCAAGGTGACGCGGGTAGAGCCGTCGCTCCAGGCCGCCTTTGTCGACTATGGCGGCAACCGGCACGGGTTTCTCGCCTTTGACGAGATCCATCCCGATTACTACCGCATCCCGGTCGGCGACCGCGACCGCGACGACGACGCGTCGCCGCGCGCGCTGACGCTGCCGGCCGAGTCGGCGAGCGCTGCCGACGAGATCGCCGAACTCCCCGAGGCCGAGGTCGCGCAGGCCGAGGTCGACGCAGAGCTGGCCGACGCGGCCGAAGAGGCTGCGGACGAGCCGGCTGCTGACGAGATCGACGGCCAGCCCGAGTTCCCCGACGCCGCCGAGCAGGCCGAGGAATACGCGGCCGCCGAGCCCGAGATGGCGATGGCTGCGCCGATCGAGGCGGTCATCGCCGCCGATGCGGCGCCGCAGGAAGGCGAGATCGAGGAGCCGCCGGTCATCACCGGCGAGGTCATTGAAGTCGAGGCCGCCGAGGCACCGGTCGAGACCATCGATACGCTGGGCGGCGGCGAGGTCCAGGAGGCGATCGACGAGGCCGACGCCGAGCGCCCGCGCCACCGTCCCCATCGCCACTACAAGATCCAGGAGGTCATCAAGCGCCGGCAGATCATGTTGGTGCAGGTCGTCAAGGAAGAGCGCGGCAACAAAGGCGCGGCCCTCACGACCTACCTGTCGCTGGCGGGGCGCTATTGCGTGCTGATGCCGAACACCGGCCGGGGCGGCGGGGTGTCGCGCAAGATCACGAGCATGACCGACCGCCGCCGTCTCAAGGACATCCTCGAAGACCTCGAGATCCCGCAGGGTATGGGCGTCATCGTCCGCACCGCCGGGTCGGAGCGGTCGAAGGCGGAGGTCAAGCGCGACTACGAATACCTCCTGCGGCTGTGGAGCGAGATTCGCGACCTGACGATGCAATCGTCCGCGCCGGCCCTCATCTACGAAGAGGGCAACCTGATCAAGCGGTCGATCCGCGACCTCTACACGCGCGACATCGACGAGGTGCAGGTCGAGGGCGAGGAGGGCTACAAAACCGCCAAGGGCTTCATGCGGATGCTGATGCCCAGCCACGCGAAGCGGGTGCAGCCCTATCGCGATGAGACGGTCGGGCTCTTCCACAGGCACCAGGTCGAAAGCCAGATCGACGCGATCCACTCGCCGGTCGCCCAGCTCAAATCGGGCGGCTACATCGTGATCAACCAGACCGAGGCGCTGGTCGCGATCGACGTCAACTCGGGCCGCGCGACGCGCGAGCGCAACATCGAGGAAACCGCGACCCGGACCAACCTCGAAGCCGCCGAGGAGATCGCGCGGCAGCTTCGCCTGCGCGACCTCGCCGGGCTCATCGTCATCGATTTCATCGACATGGAAGAGCACCGCAACCACGGTGCTGTCGAGCGCCGGCTCAAGGATGCCCTCAAAAACGATCGCGCCCGCATCCAGGTCGGCCGTATCAGCCCATTCGGGCTTTTGGAGATGTCGCGCCAGCGGCTGCGGCCGTCCCTGGCCGAGGCCTCGACCCAGCCCTGCCCGCATTGCGGCGGCACGGGCTCGATCCGCTCGACCGAATCGACTGCGCTCTACGTGCTGCGCGCGATCGAGGAAGAGGCGATCCGGCAGCGTGCGGCCGAGCTATGCGTCTATGTCCCGACGGCGGTGGCGCTCTACCTCCTCAACCAGAAGCGCGATTCGCTGGCGCGGATCGAGCAGCATTACGCGATCAAGATCCTCGTCGATCACGATGATACGCTGATCCCGCCGAGCTTCCGGATCGAGCGGACGAAAGCCCGCGATGCGAGCGAAATCCCGGTGCGGCGGTCGATCCAGACGGCGGTCATCGACGACGATGATGCCGCCGACGACCTCGACGACGACGAGGCGGAGGCCGACGAGACCGAGGCCCGGCCCGAGGGCCGCCGCCGCGGGCGCGGCCGTGATCGCGGACGCGGCCGTGATCGTGGGCAGGATCGCGTACAGGATCTTGGGCCGGATCACGTGCAGGACCGTGGGCCGGATCACGGACAGGACAGTGGGCCGGATCACGGACAGGACGGTGGCCAGGATCACGCGCCGGAGCACGAACGCGAGGCCGGCGAGGCGCATGGCGATGGCGGCCGCAGCCGTCGCCGCCGTCGTCGTCGCGGCCGTCGCCCGGACGAAAACGGCGAGGCGCGCCCGGCCACCGCCGCCGAGATGGAAGCGGGCGCCGAATTGTCCGACGAGGTCCCGACCACGACGCCGGCGCACGAACCCGGCGAGGAAGACGGCGACGGAGAGCATCGCCGCCGCCGTCGCGGCCGTCGCGGCGGCCGCTGGCGCAGTCGGCGTGAGGAGGGCGGAGAGGCTCTTGCGGGTGCCGAGGCCGGCGAACCGGAAGGCGAGGCCGAGAGCGCCGCAGACGAATCGTCCTATGTCGCGGTTGCGATGGAGGCCGACGAACCGCATCTGCTGCCTGAACCGCAAAGGCCCGAGCCCGAGCCGCAATTCCAGCCTGAGCCGGAATTCGAGCCCGAGGCGAAATTCGAGCCCGAGGCGAAATTCGAGCCCGAGCCGGAATTCGAGCCTGTCGCGGCTGCGCCGGAGCCGGAACCCGGCCCTGACCCTGAGCCCGTCGCCGCGGCGCCCCAGCCGGAACCCGAGACGGTTCCGGAAACCCCGCCGGCGGCGGAGCCGGAGCCCGCCTTGGCCGCCGCGCCGGCGCCAGGCGTCGACATCCACGCGGTCGGCGACGAAAAGCCGGCCAATCCGCGACGCGGCTGGTGGAACCGGCTGACCAGCTAGCAACCGATCGCGGCGCGGGTGGAATTGCCCTGCCTCGGCCGCATTTGGCCGTTATCGAAGCCGGCAGTCCGGTCCGCGCCTTGCCCTGAGTGGTCGCCGATGTCCCGTTTTCGTCTCGCGCTCCGCGCGGCGGTGATCCTGGCGGCGCTGGTCGCCGGCGGCGCGCGGGCCGAGGCGGATCAGGCGCTGTTGCGCGACGCCGAGATCGAAAGCGACATCAAGACGATCGCGGCGCCGATCTGGCGCGCGGCAGGGCTCGTGCCGAGCGATGTCTCGATCTATATGATCGACGACCGCCAGCTCAATTCCTTCGTCGCCGGCGGCCAGGCGATCTTTCTCAACACCGGCCTTATCCTCAGGGCGCAGAACGTCAACCAACTCATGGGCGTGATCGCGCACGAGACCGGACACATCGCCGGTGGTCACATCCTGCGCACCAAGGAAGCCATCAAGAACGCCAGCATCGAGGCGATCATCGCGACGGTCATCGGTGCCGCTGCCGGGGTCGCCGGGCACAATGGCGCGGCGATCCTCCCCGGGATGGCGGTCGGCCGGGCGGCGTTCAACAGGTTCTCGATCTCGCAGGAGGCGACGGCCGATCACGCGGCGATGAACTATCTCGACCGCATCTGCCAGTCGGCAAAAGGCCTCCTCGACTTTTTCGAGATCCTCGAAGCCGACGAGCGGCTGCAGGGGCAGGAGGACGATCCCTGGGCACGCACCCATCCGCTGACCGGCGAGCGCGTCGACTACGTGCGCGACCACGTCGACCGCGCCCGTTGCTCGAACGCGCCGATCCCGCCCCAGGATGAGGCGCTGTTCGGGCTGGTCCAGGCAAAGCTGCATGCGTTCCTCGACGACCCGTCGATCACCCTCCGCCGCTTCCCGGAAAGCGACCAGTCCGAGATCGCGCGTTACGCCCGGGCGATCGCCTACTACCGCATCCCCAAGCTCGACAGATCGGTGCCGCTGATCGATGCCCTGATTCGCGACTATCCGAACAACCCGTACTATCGCGAGCTCAAGGGCCAGATGCTGTTCGAGAACGGGCACATCCGCGATGCGATCGCGCCCTACGAGCAGGCGGTCAAGCTCGCGCCCAACCAGGCGCTCCTGCGGATGTCGCTGGCCCAGGTCTATATCGAGACGAATGATCCGGCGCTGAACAAGAAGGCGATCGCGCTCCTCGACAACGCGGCCCAGGCCGAGGGGCGCGACAGCACGGTATGGGGTTTCCTTGCGGTCGCCTATGGTCGTGACAACCAACTCGGAATGGCGGCATTGTCGTTGGCCGAAAAGGCGCTCGCCGACGGCCAGAAGACCGAGGCGGTGCAGCAGTCGAAACGCGCGCAGCAGAATCTGCCGCGCGGCACGGCGTCATACTTCCGCGCGGTCGAGATCGCGCACGAGGCCGAGGACATCGGCAAGGATTGAGGAGCACCCCGTGATGCGGCTTATGGCGGCGATCTTTTGTGTGGCGATGGGGGCAATCGCGATTTCCGCGCCGGCCCGCGCCGACGACTTCACCCCGCCGCAAAAGGCGGCGATCGACAAGCAGATCCACGACTACCTGCTGGCCCACCCTGAGGTGCTGATCGAGGCCGTGCAGGCGGCCGACGACAAGATGAAGTCGGATGCGCGCGACAAGGCGCAGCAGGTGCTGGCGACAAAGCGCAAGGAGGTCTTCGACGACCCGTCGAGCCCCGTCGCCGGCAACCCGCACGGCGACGTCACGATGGTCGAGTTCTTCGACTATCGCTGCCCCTATTGCAAACAGGTCGAGCCGTCGCTGGAAAAGGTGATCGCCGACGACCACCACCTGCGCTTTGTCTACAAGGAGTTCCCGGTGCTGGGGCCGGTCTCGACGACCGCCGCCCGCGCCGCGCTCGCCGCCAAGAAGCAGGGCAAGTACGACGCCTTCCACCGCGCGATGATGGCGATGAAAGGCCAGATCACCGACCAGACCGTGATGGATGTCGCTAGTTCCGTCGGGCTCGATATCGGCCAGTTGCAGCGCGACATGGAAAGCCCGGAGGTCGACAAGACGCTCAAGGCCGATCTCGCCCTGGCCGACGCGCTCGACATCAGCGGCACCCCGGCCTTTATCGTCGGCAACCAGATCATCCCCGGCGCCGTCAACCTCGACGCGCTGAAACAGGCGATCGCCGACGCACGAAAGGGCGGGTAAGAACCGAGGGCGCTTGCCTCCATTTTTCGCTTCGCCCGGACCTGTTCCAGGCATCCACGTTTGCCGTCGCCGGTTCATGCACCGGCCAAAGACGTGGATGGCCGGGTCGAGCCTGGCCAAAGGGGAGTGGGGACAGCGTTAGGAGAGATGGCCTACTGCGGCGGCTTCAGCTCGTCGCGGTCGAATTCGTAAGTGGTGTTGCAGAACTCGCAGGTCACGGTGGTGACCTTGTCCTCGCGCAATTCGTCGATGTCCTTCTGCGGGAACGAACGGAGGATGCCGACGATGCGCTCGCGTGAGCAGCGGCAGCGCGCCTCGACCGGTTGCGTGTCGAAGACGCGCACGGTCTCTTCGTGGAAAAGGCGATAGAGCAGCCGGCGCGGCGACAGGTCAGGGTCGGTCAGTTCGTCGGCGGTCGCCGAGCTCATCAGCACCATCGCGCGGCGCCAGCCGTCCTCGACGTCGTCGGCGATCACCTTGTAGCCGCCTTCGGGTGGCACGCGCTGCAGCATCAGCCCGCCGGCGCGCCACATCCCGCTTCCGCCGGTCCGCGCCGCCGACAATTTGATGCCGGCCTGGATCTGCTCCGACTGGCGGAAATAATGCTGGGCGCATTCGGCGAGCGTCGCGCCGGCCAGTTCGACGATGCCCTGATAGCGCTCGGTATGCTCGCCCTGGTCTACGGTAAAGGCGATGTAGCCGCCGCCGCAGAGCTGCGGAACCGACGGGCTTTGCCCGGCACGGCCGGCGATTTCACCCAGTCGCTCCGCATCGTATTGGGCATAGCCGCGCACGGCGCCGGCGGTCGAGACATCCGCGACGATCAGCCGGACGGGGCCGTCGCCCTTGGTCTGCAGGGTAAAGATGCCGTCGTATTTGAGCGCACCGGCGAGTACCACGGCGAGCGTGATCGCCTCGCCGAGGATCGCGGCGACCGGCTCCGGGTACTCATGCTGCGACAGGATGGTGTCGACAGTGGGGCCGAGGCGGACGAGGCGGCCGCGCAACGCGAACGGGTCGATCCGGAAGGGCTGGACCAGATCGTCGGGACGCGGCGGGGTTCGGTCGCCCTCCATGGTATGGGCCCTAGCCGAGGCACCAGGCGAGGATGCCCTTCTGCGCGTGCAGACGGTTCTCCGCCTCGTCCCAGACCACCGATTGCGGTCCGTCGATGATCTCGGCCGTGACCTCCTCGCCGCGATGGGCGGGAAGGCAATGCATGAAGATCGCGTCGGGCTTAGCCTGCGCCATCAGCCGCTGGTCGACGCGGTAGGGCGCGAGGAGGTTGTGGCGGTTGACATTGGCCTCGACCCCCATCGACACCCAGGTATCGGTGACGACGCAATCCGATCCGGCGACCGCCTTGCCGGGGTCGGCCGTAAGGCTGACGCGGCCGCCCTCGCGCTGCGCCCAGTAGAGGAGCGACGGCTCGGGCTGCAGCGTTTCGGGGCAGGCGAGGCGCAATTCGAAGCCGAACCGCACCGCCGCGTGGATCCAGCTCGCCGCGACGTTGTTGCCGTCGCCCGACCAGGCGACGACGGTGTTGGCGACGGGGCCCTTCTTTTCCTGCAGCGTCATCATGTCGGCCATGATCTGACACGGATGCGATGCGTCGGTAAGGCCGTTGATCACCGGCACCGTCGCATGCTCGGCCAGCTCGGCGAGCTTCGAGGGTGCGTTGGTGCGGATCATGATCGCGTCGACATAGCGCGAGAGGACCCGCGCCGTGTCGGCGACGGTCTCGCCGCGGCCAAGCTGGCTGTCCTGCGTTCCGAGCACGATCGTGTCGCCGCCGAGCCGGCGCATCGCCACCTCGAACGACACGCGGGTACGGGTCGACGGCTTTTCGAAAATGAGTGCCAGGGTCTTGCCTTCAAGCGGGCGGTCGCGGCGCCCGTTCTTGTAGGCAAAGCCAAGGTCGATCATGCCCTTGAGTTCGGACGCGTCGTGTCGGTCGATGTCGAGGAAGTGGCGCGGCGGGCCCGATCCCCGCCGCTCACCGATCGGGGTCGCCCCGGCCAAGGCTCTTACGGTGCGGGCCATTCCCGGGCGACCTTGTGCATGATGTCGAGCGCGGCGTCGATCTCGCTTTCGCCGATCACGAGCGGCGGCAGAATCCGCAGCACGTTGTCGCCGGCGCTCAGCAGCAACAGGCCTTCGCCGCGCAGCTTGGTGACGAGGTCGCCGGCCGGCACGACGCATTTGATGCCGAGCAAAAGGCCTGCGCCGCGCACGCCCTCAAACAGCTTCGGATAGGCGGCGGCGTATTCCTCGAGCCGGCCGCGGAACTTCACTGCGGTCTTGTTGACGCCGTCGAAGAATCCCGGCGCCAGCATCACGTCGAGGACGGCGTTGCCTGCTGCGACCGACATCGGGTTGCCGCCAAAAGTCGAGCCGTGCGTGCCGGGGACCATGCCCACGGCCGCCTTTTCGGTCGCAAGGCACGCGCCGATCGGGAGCCCGTTCCCGAGCGCCTTCGCGACCGCCATGATGTCGGGCGCGACGCCCGCCCATTGATGCGCGAAGAGCTTGCCGGTACGGCCCATGCCGCACTGCACCTCGTCATAGACGAGGAGGAGGCCGAACTCGTCGCAAATCGCCCTGAGGCCCCGAAGGTAATCCTCCGACGGCGCGCGCACGCCGCCTTCGCCCTGGACCGGCTCGACCAGGATCGCCGCGGTCTCTTGCGTCACTGCGGCGCGCATCTCGTTGAGATTGTTGAACGCGACGTGGTCGAACCCGTCCATCACCGGGCCGAAGCCCTTGAGGTAGGCCTGCGCCCCCGCCGCGGCGAGCGTCGCAAAGCTGCGGCCGTGGAACGAGCCACCAGTGCCGATGATCCGGTATTTCTCGGGGTGGCCAATTTCGCTCTGGTACTTGCGCGCGACCTTGATCGAGAGCTCAACCGCCTCGGCGCCCGAATTGTTGAAAAAGACCGTGTCGGCAAAGCTGTTCTCGACCAGCCGCTGCGCCAGCCGCTCCTGTCCCGGGATGCGGAACAGGTTGGACGAGTGCCACAGCGTCCCGGCCTGCTTGGTGATCGCCTCGATCACGTGCGGATGGCAGTGGCCCAGCGAGGTGACGGCGATACCGCTCGTCAGGTCGAGGAATTTCCGGCCGTCGGTCGACCACAGCCAGCAGCCTTCGCCCCGTTCAACGGCGACGTCCCACCGACCATAGGTCGGCATCACGGGTGTAATCACGGATGTTCTCCTGTGCGATGAGTTTGCGGAAATAGGCATGCGCGACGAGGCTTTATCGTCGTCGCCGTTCCGCCATCCGGCACGTCACGCCGGGATAAGGTGTCATCGCCTCTCTCCTCACCCGCGGGACCGCGGGAATCGGGCAGGAAAGCGGTGGATTATGAGGAGGGGCGCGAGGGCTGTCAATTCGCCCCGCTAACCGACCTGGGACAGGCGGGGCTCCACTCCTTCTGCCTCCGTCCGGCCCTCCGGGACCGGGACGATGCCAGATGTGAACAGCACGATGACAGAGCGGTATGATGCGATCACCGATTTCTGACGCTGCTCAGCGTATCGCCCGTACGATAGGCTGGCCAGCACCAGCGAGATCGGAATGGCGATCCATTTGTACTCTGGCGGGAGGTTTGTGAACGGCGAGGCAATCGCGAGGAGGACCAGGATCACGAACAAGCTGCGGAAGAACTTCGAATCCGCCTCAAGCCGCAACACCTCGGTGAGCGCGGCCGGCGCGCGCAGCCGCAATACGGCGCGGCTCCACTGGAATGTGTTGGTCGGCTCGGGAATGGTCGGACCCGAGCCAGTTTTGTGAAGAACGGCCCGCGCCCATTTGAGCGCCCGCGCCGCGGCCTCGTGCTCCTCGGCGGATGGTGTCTGGCGGGGGGGCGCTAACTCGGCGTCGAGGCTGGCGACCCTCAGGGCAATCGCGGCTGCCAGCGCATTGCGGTCGGGTGCGACACGCCGGGGCCCCAGAATCCGTTCGATCGCCTTCCTGCCAAACCAGTCGTACGTCGGATCGACCATCGAGGCGACCATGAAGACGAGATGGCCGACCGCGTAGGCCAAGAAGATAAAAGCCAGGATCTTCGCCGTCTCGCCTTCCGGCACGCACCGGGGGCACCCACCGTCTCCGAGCCAGACCCAGCAGATCCAAGTCACCACAGCCCCCGGCAAAAGGATCGAAAAGATGTCGATCACGCCGACATATAAATCGGCAGGCTTCGAGGCTTCGGCCATCGCAAGATCCATTCGTTTCTGGGAGGTGGCGGAAGTTTCGGCGGTGTGCTCCTGGGGGTTTCGGCAGCGTACTCCTGGATTATGCGGGTAAGGATTGCTGGACGAACCGGAAAGGTCAACGATCCCGGATGTCGTAATGCGGCCCGAGGGGCAGACGGTTCAGGGTGACGCGCTGCTGTCTTGATTGCGGCTCGCGTAACCGCTCACCTCGCTGCCGTCGCTCTCGTTGAGGCGGAGGAAGCCGAGGACCGAGAGAAGCGGGATCAGGCCGACGAGCGGGAAGACGATGCGGAAATCGGCGACGGTCACGCTGTGGCTGCCGGCGACGATTGCGAGGAGGGCGGCGCCGATCGCGACGCCGAAGCCGCGGCAGACCTGCTGGACGACGCCGCTGACGCTGGTGCTGCGGCTGAGCAGAGGGGCGGGGACCTCGGCGAAGCTGATCGTGTTGAGGGCGAGGTACTGGATGCTGCGGATGCAGCCGGAAATCAGCACCGCGCCGACGATGATGACGGTCGGCGTGTGGGCGTGCAGAAGCGCGAAGGCCGAGGTCGTCCCAGCCGAGAGAATGGCGCCCAGGATGAGCGTCTTGCGGAAGCCGGCGATGCGCAGGATCGTGCGCGAGAAGGTCCGCACCGCCATCGCGCCCAGGGTCGACGAGAAGCTGAGGAACCCGGATTGCACCGGGCTCATCCCAAACCCGATCTGGAATAGCAGCGGCAGCAGGACCGGCGTCGCGTCGAGCCCCATCCGGCACATCCCGCCGACGAGGGAGCCGATGCGAAAGGTTTTGATCTTGAACAGGTCGAGATCGAGCACCGGCGAGCGCGTCACTTTTGCGTGCCGGCCGTAGAGCCAGAAGATCGCCGCCGACACGGCGAAGAACGCGTAGCCTGCCCACGGCGCGACGATCGGCCGGCCGAGGTTCTCGATCCCGAATTCGAGAAGACCGAGGCCGAGCCCGACGAGAACGAACCCGGTGACGTCGAACCGGGTCGGCGACGGTGCGCGGTAATCCTCGAAGAGCCATAGCGCCAGCAACCCGCCGAGGACACCGATCGGGATGTTGAGAAAGAAGATCCAGCGCCAGGTCGCGTAGTCGGTCAGGAGGCCGCCGACGATCGGGCCGACCGTCGGACCGATCATCGCCGGGATCGTCATCCAGTTCATCGCCGAGACGAGCCCGGCGCGTGGGAAGCTGCGCAGCAATATGAGTCGCCCGACCGGCGTCATCATCGCGCCGCCGAACCCCTGGACGACGCGCATCGACAACAGCATCGGCACGCTCGTCGACAGCCCGCACAGCGCCGACCCGGTCGCGAAAACGAGGACGGCGGCGCAGAATACCCGGCGGGTCCCGTAGCGGTCGGCGATCCAGCCGCTGACCGGGATGAAGACGGCGAGGCTCAACAGGTAGGTCGTGATGACGAGGTTGAGCCTGAGCGCCGTCGAGCCCAGCGTCTCCGCCATCGAGGGCAGAGACACAGCGATCATCGTCGAATCCAGCCCCTCCATGAAGAACGCGCAGCCCACGACCAGCGGGATCGCGACCCGAAAGGCCTGGACCGGGGGCGCGGGCAGGGAGGTGCTGGCGTCGGTCACCGCGCAGGTCTCGGATCCTGGTCAATGTCATGGCGCGCGGCGGCGCCGCCCGAATGTGTTATGCGATTTTCTTTACCGGCGGTCGATGGACGATCCGACATTAGCGCTATGAAGCACAAGAGCGATGCCCCTGGCGAGCCGGTCTCCGCCGCGCTGATCGAGCGCTGGGCGCTCGCCTATCTCGAGCGGTTCCCCAGCTCGGCGGCGAACCTTCGGCGGGTGCTGATGCGCCGGGTGCGCCGGCTCGAGATCGAGGACCAGGGACCGGCCCGGGCGGCGATCGACACGGTCGCGGAAAAGCTGCGACGGCTCGGCGCGATCGATGACGTCGCCTATGCCGCCGCGCGCACCCGGACCCGGCTCCGGCGCGGCCAGTCGCTCCGCACGATCCGCGCCGGGCTCGCCGAGAAGGGCGTTGCCCCGGGGGATATGGAGGCGGCCTTCGCCGGGATCGGCAACGAAGAGGGGAACCTCGACCTTGCCGCCGCCGTCGCCTTCGCGCGCCGGCGGCGGCTCGGGGTGTTCCGGCGGCAGGCGGCGGACAGGGCGAAGGAACTAGCCGCCTTCGCCCGCGCCGGATTTTCGCGAGGCGTGGCCGAGGCGGTGTTGGGCTGCGCGGATCAAGAGGCGGTCGAAGGGTTGTTGCGGGAGGATTGATGGGTTTCGCTGCTCTACCCGTCCTGCGAGTGGGTGGCCGTAGGACGGTTGGAGCGCAGCGAAACCCATCGTCAACCCGTCTCCCGCGCGCGCATCAAGGCCGCTATCCCGTGCGAATCCTCTTCGTCGCGGGCATCCAGCGCGGCGATGATGCGGGGCCGGTCGGCGGCGGGGCGGTTCTGGCTGAGCTTGAACTTACCTTCGCAGCGGCTGACGGCGATTTCGAAGCCGACGATCCCCTTCAGCATCCCGTCGAGGAACGGGCGCGGCTCGTTGTCCATGCTCCAAGGCTTGATCTCGCGGGCCTCGTGGCGGGCCGAGAGGCGGTGCAGGAAATCGTCGAGCCATTGGGCGTCGTCGATGCGGCGCGCGGTGCCGTAGGCGTGGACGCTGGCATAGTTCCAGGTCGGCACCGCAGGCCCGGCCGAATACCAACTCGGCGAGACATAGGCGTGCGGGCCGGTGAAGATCGCCAGCGCCTCGCTTTCTCCGTCGAGGTCCGCGCATTGCGGGTTCGGGCGGGCGAGGTGGGCTTGGAGGTAGAGCTTGCCGTCGCGGGTCTCGCCCAGTACCGGGATCTGGCTGGCGATCATCCCGTTCTCGCCGTGGGTCACCAGGAGGGCAAAGTCGTGGCGCTCGATATGCGCAGTGAGGGTCGCGGGGTCGGTTTCGGTGAAATGCGGGGGCAGGTAGACCATCAGCAGCAATGCTCGATGAAAAGGCTGCCGATGAGCCCGATGCCGCAGAGCAACAGGATCCCGCCGGAGCCGCGGTTGATCCAAAGGAGGTGATTGCGCGTGAACTGGTGGCGGAAGAGGCCGGCGCCCAGCGCCAGCGCCACCCACCACGCCAGCGAGCCGAGCCACACGCCCAGCACCAACGTCGCGACCCCGCCCATCGTCATCTCGCGCCCGGGCAGGCCAAGCCCGGCGAAGATCGCCAGGAAGGACAAGATCGTCACCGGGTTGGTGATCGTCAGCGCAAAGGTCGAGGCGTAATTGGCGAGCATGCTTTCCGCGTCCTTCTGCGGCGCGCGCGGCTTGTCGGGGTCGTGCAGGAACGCCGAGATCCCGACATAAAATAGAAACGCCGCGCCGCCAATGCGCAGCCAATCCTGAAAGCCGAACAACAAATCCGACAGCGCCGTCAGCCCGAACCCGGCGATCACCGCGAACATCGCGTCCGCCGTCGCCGCACCGGTGCCCGAGGAGAGCCCGGCGAGCCGGCCTTGGAGGATCGTCCGGCGGATGCACAGGACGCCGACGGGCCCCACCGGCACCGCGATGACGATGCCAACCACGATGCCTTTGAGAAGAAAGGCAGCAATCATCCGGGCGAGCCCCCCGCGAGCGCGGCCGCAGTCTCGGTTAACGACCGGGACCGCGCAACCGAAATGACGGGCGGCCGGGTCCCGGCTAAGATCGGGTGGATCAGGTGCGACGGAGGGTGGCGATGCAGAGCGGCGATTCGCGAAATGGGGCCCATCAATTCAGCTTTGCCGGGCTTGGCGGCGGCGAGCTGCCGCTTTCGGCCTGGGCGGGGAAGCCGGTGCTGATCGTCAACACCGCGTCGTTTTGCGGCTACACCCCGCAATACCGCGACCTCGAGGCGCTGTGGCAGAGCTATCGCGACAAGGGGCTCGTCGTGCTCGGCGTGCCGTCCAACGATTTCGGCGCGCAGGAGCCGGGCACTGCGGCCGAGATCAAGAGTTTCTGCGAGACCAACTACGCGGTCGACTTTCCGCTCGCCGGCAAGGTCACGGTGCTCGGCGCCGCGGCGCATCCGTTCTACCGCTGGGTCGTAGCGGAACTCGGCGAGGGCGGGGCGCCGCGGTGGAATTTCCACAAATACCTCGTCGGCGCCGCCGGCGAGCTCGCCGGCACCTGGCCATCCAACGTCCGCCCGACCGACGCCGCCGTCACCGGCGAGATCGACAAGCTACTCGGCGGCGGCTGACCGCATCGGCGCCGCCTCCAGCACCTCCTGGCGGCGGCCGAGCCAGAGCGCGTTGAAGAGCCACAACAGGGCGAGACCGGCGGCGACGAGGGCGACCTCGCCGGCACCGAATCCGATGAGGCCGGCGACCGTCCAAGCGCCGAGCTGGTCGCCAAAGCGGTAGACGACCGTGTCGATAAAGCTCTTCGCCTTGTAGCGATCCTCGCGGGGCACGACCGTGAAGAGGATCTCGCGGGTCGGCCGGGCGATCGCGTAGTCGCCAGCGCGGCGCAGTACCTGGAAGGTCGCGAGGACGCCGATCGTCGGTATCGCGCCCAGCACCCCGAAGCCGAGGATCGTGGCCGCCGGCAGCAGCGCCAGCGTCACCGCGACGCCGAGCCACACGATAATCCGCCCGGTCAGGAAGAGCTGCACCCCGAGGGTCAGGATGTTGACGCATAGGTCGATCGTCGCGAAGAACGCGGTCTGCGCGCCGCGGTCGGCAAAGCTGGTTTTGACGATCTCGGCTTGCTGGAAATAGAGAAAGGTCGAGCTGACCGCGAACAGCAGCACGAACAGGCTGACATTGACGAGGTACGGCGAACGCAGCGCATTGGCGACGCCGGCAAAGACGCTGCCGCCGATCGGCCGCTCCGGGTTTGGCTCACGCCGCTCCCGCAGGCGCGGCGACATCCGGGCGAGGCGGGTGACGGCGAATACCGCGACCTCGAGGAGAATCGCGGCGCCGATCAGCAGCACCATCGGCGGAACGAGGCGGGCGAGGCTCGCGGTGAGGCTCGACCCGACGATCGCCCCAAGGGTCGCGCCGGCGGCGATAAAGCCGAAAAGGCGCTTCCCCTGCTCCGGACTGAACAGGTCGACGTTGAGCTGCCAGAAGATCGAGACGACGAAGAGGTTGTAGACCGACACCCAGATGAAAAAGATGCGGCCGATCCACACCGTCTGCTCGGCGGTCGCGTAGTGGAGGAGCGCCGCGAAGATCAGGATGTTGATGGCGAAAAAGCGGTAGGTGAGGGGGATGAATCGCTCGCGCGGCAATCGCTTCACCAGCCAGGCGAACGGCACGTTCAGCACGATCATGCCGATCAGCGTGCCGGTGAACAGCCATTGCAGGTTTCTGACCCCGCCGGCGACCCCCATCTGATCGCGAATGGGGCGCATGATGTAATACGACGACAGCACCGCGAAGATGTAGAGCCAGCACCAGAACAGCACCCTCGCCTCTTCCGGCTCGACCGCGATAACCCGGCGCAGGACGCGGTAGGCGAGGCCGCCGGTGGCGGGTGTTTCGGGCCGGTGATGCGCCATGCTCTCGTGCACTCAGGTTCATCATCCCGGCGGCAGGCCGGGACCCATTTTTCAGCCGCTCGTGCGTTCCAACGGCCGGTCCCGGCCTGCGCCGGGATGACGGGTTATTGGCAAGCAGGCGCCAGTGGCCCCCGCTTCATCTGGCCCCTGCTTCATCTACTGGAGAACTATTTCAAACCGCCGGCCGCGGTTTTGAGTTCGGCGGCGGTGTGGGCGCCGGCGAGCGGGGTGCCGGGGACGAGGTACTTGCCCATTGCCTCGAGGCTTCCGACCAGCACCGGCTCGAACCCGATCTCGCGGATGAGGTCGCTGGCGAGCTGGATCGCGGCCTTGTCGTCGCCGGCGATCGGCACGCCGATCTTCGCTTCGCCCTGTTTCTGGCCGAGATCGGAGAGCGTGCCGGCGCCGATCGCATTGAACGCGCGCACGACCTTGGCGCCGTCGAGGGCCTTTGTCGTGACGACCCCGGGCCCGCCGTCGGCCATCACCTGCTTGACGAAATCCTCGCCGTCGCGGCGCGGCGTCGGGTTCGAGACATCGATGACGAGCTGCTTTTTGGCGAGCGCCGGGCCGAACTCCTTGCCGATCGCGGCGACCGCCGTGTAGGGCACGACCAGCAGCACGACATCGCCGAACGCGACCGCCTCGGCGACCGTGCCGGCCTTGGCGTTGGGGCCGGCCTTGGCGACGAGGTCCTTCAGCTCCTCGGGATGGCGTGACGAGAACATCACCGGGTGGCCGGCCTTGGCGAATTGCGTGCCGAGCGCGCCGCCCTCGCGGCCGGAGCCGATCGTCGCGATCTTGAGCTTCGCGCCCTGCGCATAGGCGTTGGGGGCAAAGGGGTTGGGGGCAAAGGCGGGGGTGGGCGCAGCCGCGGCGATCACGGCGATGCCGGCGAGGCGGATGAGGTCGCGGCGGGCGAAGCCAGTGGGGCCAGGCTTGGTCATTGTCAGGCTCCTCGGAAGGAAAGATTGCGCTCGATTATAGGCAACCCGACCCGCCGCCGTCGTTCACGTTTCCGCCAGCGGGGTATCCGCCTCGGGGCTGCGGACGTGCTCGGGGCGAACGCCGAGCCCGACGACCCGCGCCGGCAGCCAGCGTAGCGAGGGATATTTGTTGAACAATTTCATCGCCGCCGGCGCCTTGACCGGCTTGTCGGTCTTGAGCACGGGATCGATGATCCGCTCCTGGATCGCCACCTGCAATTTCTGGATCACCCGCATCGCGAGCGTGCGGCGGCGCTGGACCGCGTCGAGGTCGCCCGTGCCGATGGTGCCGGCGAGAAGCGGCGCGGCGAGGATGTTGGCGGCCGCGACCGCGTCCTGGACGGCGAGGTTGATCCCGACGCCGCCGACCGGCGACATTGCATGCGCCGCGTCGCCGATGCAGAGGAGCCCCGGCTTCCACCAGCGCTTCAGCCGGTTGATCGCGACGGTCAACAGCTTGACCTGCTCCCAGTCCTCGAGCTCGCCGACCCGGTCGGCGAAAAACGGCGCGATCCGCACGATGTCCTGGTGGAACGCATCGAGCCCGCGAGCGCGCAGCGCATCGTTGCCGCCCTTCTTGATGACATAGGCACATTGCCAGTAGTCGCCGCGGTCGAGCGTTACGAGGACCGCACCGTTTTTCATCCGTCCCAGGACCGCGTCGGGGTCGGTCGGCTTTTTCGAGAGGCGCATCCACAGCACGTCGATCGGCGCGCCGATATCGGTGACCTCGAACCCGGCGAGGTCGCGCACCGTCGAGTGCCGGCCGTCGGCGGCGATGACCAGATCGGCATAGATGTCGAGCGGGCCCTCGGGGGTTTCGGCGCGCACCCCAACGATGCGGCCGCCGTCGTCGAGCAATTCGGTGACGTCGTGCCGCATCAGCACCTGGAAATCGGGATAGCGCGCCCCGGTCTCGGCGACAAAGTTCAGGAACTCCCATTGCGGCATCATCGCCATGAACTTGCAGGTCGTGTTGAGCCGGCTGAAATCGCCGAGTGCGATCTCGTCGTCGCCGATGAGCCCGTGGATGATGCTGATCTTCTGATGCGGCCGCTTGAGGAACTCCTCGAGGACGCCGAGCTCCGCCATGATCTGCAGCGTCGAGGGGTGCACTGTGTCGCCGCGGAAATCACGAAGGAAGTCGGCATGCCTTTCGAGCACGACGGTTTCGACCCCGGCGCGCGCCAGCAGCAGCCCGACCATCATCCCCGCAGGGCCGCCGCCGGCGACGCAGCAGGTCACCCGTAGAGGCTCGTTCTGCATCATCAACCCTCCGGTTCGGCATGGGTGGCAAACGATCGCGGGGATGAAAATTCGCCAAGCCCGCATACCATTTTCATTGGGTCGCTCAAGTCATACAGAGGAGCCTACCATGTCGGTCCTCACCACCACCTCCCGCTGGGCCCGCCGCGGCCTGATGGCAGCCGCGATCGTCGCCACCGGGGCGCTGACGCTGGGCGCCACGGCGAATCAGGCGAGCGCGCAGGTCTATACCTACCCGTACACCTATTACCCCTACTATCCGGCCTACTCGTATTACACGCCGTACTACTACCCCTACTACAGGTACCCGTACGTCCACGCCGGCTGGGGTTGGGGCTGGGGCCGCGGTTGGCACGGCGGCTGGGGTCACGGTGGGTGGCACGGCGGCGGAGGTCACGGCGGTTGGCACGGCGGCGGGCATCACCACTAATCCGCCCACGCAGCAGCGCTAAAAACCTCCCCCTTCGCCGTTCGCGCGGAGGGGGAGGTTTTGTTATGGCTGGGGTGCGTGATAGGGAAACGGACCCGGGAAATCGCCGAGGACGGCGGTATGCGTCACCAGGCCGATCCCGTCGCGCCACAGATGAAGTTGGTAGCCTGGCGGCTCGAAGTTGAAATGGGCGCGCCGGCCGGGTTCGGTAATGTCCAGCAGAAGCTGGTGCGCGGTGGCCGGGGCGGTGCCGGCGATCGTGCCGGCGAAGCGGTGGTCGATTGTCCGGTGCATGTGGCCGCAGAGGATGCGCTCGACCTGCGGATGACGCCGGATCACCGAGGCGAACGCCTCGGCCGTGTAGAGCGGGTATTTGTCCATGTGGCGGATCGCGGTCATAAAGGGCGGGTGGTGCATCAGCACCAGCGCCGGCCGATTGGGCTTGGCCGCCAGCGTCGAATCGAGCCAGGCGAGGCGCTCGGCGCATAATTCGCCGCCGTGGTCGCCCGGGATGTTCGTGTCGAGCGCGACGATGCGCATCGCGCCGCCCTCGATGACGTATTGGAGAAAGCCTTCGCTCGGCAGATACCCGTCGGCGAGAAAGGCGGCGCGCAGGTTTTCGCGGTTGTCGTGGTTGCCCGGGATCACATAGACCGGCATCGACGCCGCGGCGAGGATCTCGCGCAGATGGTCGTACTCGTCGGGGTTCCCGTGGTCGGTCAGGTCGCCGGTCAGCACCGCGATGTCGGGGCGCGGGTCGACCGCGTTGAGCGCGGCGATTGCGCGAGCGAGGCCCGCGCCGGTGTCGATACAGCTCCAGCCGTCGGGTGCGTCGGCCGGGATGGCACGGTGCGGCGCGTGAAAGATCTTGCCCCGGGCCAGGATGTGCGGGTCGGTGATCTGGGCGACGAGCATCAGCCCTCCTCTCGCGATTGGCGAGCCAGGAGGGAACCGCAGATGAGCCCTGTCAACGTTTTCTTTGATTTTGCCGGATCGGAACTCTACTACTAGCGGTGTTGTAGGAACGTTTCAGATGATGTCGCCAATGACCGCCGATCTCGAAGACTTACGCCGACGTCTCGACGAGATCGACGACACACTGCAAGATTTGCTGATCGATCGTTTCGAGATCGTCTTGCAGGTGGCGGCGGAAAAGCGCGGCGGCCAGGTCGCGCCGCATCAACCCGCGCGAGAGGCGGAGATCATCCGCCGGCTTGTCGCGCGCAACCGCGACCCCTTGCCCGACGACACCCTGGTGCGCATCTGGCGCGAGATGCTGTGCGGCACGACGCGGCTGCAGGGTACGTTCCGTGTCGCCGTCTACGCGCCGAGCGACGCGCCGGGGTTCTGGGATCTCGCCCGCGACCAGTATGGCAGTCATGCCGCAATGCAGCCGCACCCGTCGGTCGGCGCCGTCATCCGCGCGGTTGCGGAGGGCCAGGCCGAAATCGGCGTTCTGCCGATGCCGCAGGAAGAAGAACTCGATCCGTGGTGGCTGCTGTTGCGGGCGCCGGGCCAGCAGCCGCCGCGCGTCGTCTCCCGGCTGCCGTTCGCCGGCCGCGGCAATATCCGTAGCGGCCGGGCCGACGCGCTCGCGATCGGCCGCCTGGCGCCGCGGGCGACCGGCCGCGACCGCACGCTCTTCGTCGCCGAGATCGGGCCCGACATCAGCCGCGCCCGCATCTTCTCGATCCTTACGGGGGTCGGGCTCGAAGGAACGTTTCTCGGGCTTTGCGACCGCGCCGGCGCGACCGATGCCCTGATCGAGGTGCGCGGGATGGTGCCGCTCGACGACCCGCGGATCGATCGCTTCCGCGAGCAGTTCGGCAACGATCTGTATCGGCTGACCGAGCTTGGCGGCTATGCCGAGCCGCTGCACCTCGACACCCCGGCGCCCCGCCCTGCGGCAGAGCCGGTGGCGGCGAGGGGCTGACCCGGTGGCGGACGACAAGGCCGCACCCGAGCCGGGTCCCGGCATCCTCGACATCGCGCCCTACATCGGCGGTGAGGCCAAGATCGAAGGGATCGCCAAGCCGATCCGCCTTGCCTCGAACGAAAGCGCGCTCGGCCCCAGCCCCAAGGCGGTCGCCGCCTATCGCGCCCTCGCCGGCGACATCTTCCGCTATCCCGACGGCAGCAGCGAGGCACTCAGAGAGGCGCTCGGCCGCGCCCATGGGCTCGACCCGGCGCGGATCGTCTGCGGTTCGGGGTCGGACGAGCTGATCGGGCTGATGATCCGCTGCTATGCCGGGCCGGATGACGAGGTGCTTTACAGCCGGCACGGTTTCCTGATGTACCCGATCGGCGCGATGGCGGTCGGCGCGACCCCGGTTCCGGCGCCGGAAAAGAACCTGACGGCCGATGTCGACGCGCTCCTCGCGCGTGTCACCGACAAGACCAAGCTGGTCTTTATCGCTAACCCGAACAATCCGACCGGCACCTACATCTCCGAGCGCGAGGTCGAGCGGCTCCACGCCGGGCTGCCCGGGCGTGTGATCCTGGCGATCGATGCGGCCTATGCCGAATTCGTGAACCGGAACGACTACGAGCCCGGCCGGCGCCTCGTGGACCGCTTCGGGAATGTCGTAATGCTGCGCACGTTCTCGAAGATCTACGCGCTCGCCGGCCTTCGGCTCGGCTGGCTCTACGGGCCCCCGCCGGTCGTCGACGTGCTCAACCGCGTACGCGGCCCGTTCAACGTCAACGCCGCCGCGCTCGCTGCCGGGGTCGCCGCGGTCGAGGACACCGAGGCGGTCGCCCGGGCCCGCGCCCATAACGATATATGGCTGCCATGGATGTCGGAGCGGTTGGCCAAGCTCGGCCTCAACCCGACGCCGAGCGTCGGCAATTTCGTCCTGCCGCGCTTTCCGGACGACCCGAAGCATAACGCCGACGCCGGCTTTGCCTACCTGCAAGTCCGCGGGATCATCACCCGCAAGATGGGCGGCTACGGCCTCCCGGCCTGTTTGCGCATCACCATCGGGCTGGGCGAGGAAAATGAAAAGGTCGCCGCGACCCTGGCTGAATTCATGGCGCAGTAGGGGCTTTACCGGTCGCATCAGAAGCGCCACCTTGGCTGGGCCTGGCCCGGCCACCCACGCCACGCCCGGAAAGATGGCGGTTCATCTGTTCGAACCGCCTCATGGCTGCCCGGGCCAAGCCTCGGGCAAGGCGATCTCTTTGAGGGTAAGAAGAATTTGACCGCCGCAAGCTCACACCTCTTCAACCGCGTCGCCCTTGTAGGCATCGGGCTGATCGGATCGTCTCTCGCCCGCGTGCTGCGCCGGGATTGCCCCGAGACGACGATCGTCGCCTGCGCCCGCCGCGCCGAGACGCTGGCGGCCTGCACGCGGCTCGGTATCGCGGACGAGGTCACCGACGACCCGGTCGCCGCGGTCGCGGGCGCCGATCTCGTCGTCCTCGCCACCCCGCTTTCGGCCTATGCCGAGCTTGCCCAGCGCATTGCCCCGGCGCTCGCGAAGGGCGCGATCGTCACCGATGTCGGCTCGTGCAAGGCGGCGGTAATCCGCGACCTGGCGCCGGTCAAGGCAGCCGGCATCCGCATCGTCCCCGGCCATCCGGTCGCCGGTACCGAGCATTCCGGCCCCGAGGCCGGGTTCGCCGAGCTGTTCGAGAACCGCTGGTGCATCCTGACCCCCGAGCCCGACGCCGATCCCGATGCCGTCGCCAAGGTCACGCGTCTCTGGCAGCTCGCGCGGATGCGCGTGACGACAATGCCGGCCGAGCATCACGACCGCGTGCTGGCCGTGACCTCGCATCTGCCGCATCTGATCGCCTATACGATCGTCGGCACCGCGGCCACGCTTGGCGACGATCTCAAATCCGAGGTCATCGCGTTCTCGGCCGGCGGCTTCCGCGACTTCACCCGCATCGCCGCCTCCGACCCCGTCATGTGGCGCGACATCTTCATCAAGAACCGCGAGGCCGTACTCGACATCCTCCAGCGCTTCAGCGAGGACCTGACCGCGCTCCAGCGCGCGATCCGTTATGGCGAAGGCGACACGCTCGAAAAGAAATTCACCGAAACCCGCGCCGTCCGCCGCTCGGTGATCGAGGCGAAGCAGGCATAGCCGGAGCTTTCGCCGCGCTTCGTCGGTGGTCGAAACGTCTCTTCCTTCCAACCTGCCGGAAAGCGCCTAGATTCCTCCTGTCACTGGAAAGGAGGCGCGGATGCATGCGGTGATCTTCGAGGTCGTGCCGGCCGAGGGACATTTCGATGACTACCTCGGCATCGCGGCCAAATTGAAGCCTGAGCTCGGAAAGATCGACGGGTTCATCTCGGTCGAACGGTTCGAAAGCCTGACGCAGAAGGGCAAGATCCTGTCGCTTTCGTTCTGGCGCGATGAAGAGGCCGTCATCCGCTGGCGCCAGCACGAGCAGCATCACCGTGCCCAGCTCGCCGGCCGCGCCGGTGTCTTCGCCGATTACCGCCTGCGAGTCGCCGCCGTCATCCGCGATTACGGGATGGACTCACGCGAGGAAGCGCCGCAGCAAATGCCGCCGAAGGGGGAGCGATAGCCGCTCACTTGCCCCAATCGATCTTAGGGACCCGCCCGAAGGTGATCGGGCCCATCGACAGGATGCCGTCCTCTAAGGTCAGCGTGGCCGGGAGACGGGGCTTGCCGTCGGGGCCGGGCCTCGCGAGGAGCCCGAGGAGGAGGTTGATCTTGCCCGCATTGCTGCCTTTGACCTGACCGCCGGAAACCAGCGACCTGAGCAGCTTGTCGTAGCCGCCGAGCGATCCCGAGAGGCTGCCCTCCGGCTGCAGGTCGCGGTCGAGGGCGAGCGTGCCTTTGGCGTCGAGGTCGACGCCGCCCCAGCCCAGGTGGAGATGGTCGAGCTCGATCGTCCCGCCGGCGTCGCGCCACCCGGTGGCGGCCTGGCGCGCCGGGCCGGGCGGGATCGGGCCCATCACGGTCAGACCGATCGCCGCGTCGTCGATCGAGCCGCCCAGCTCTTGCGGCGCCAGCGGCACCGACAACCCGGCGAGGTCGAGCGCGATCGCGATATTGCGGTCGGTATCGGTTTTGGGCGGTGCGGCAGGGAGCTCGAGCCAGACCTGGGCGGTTTTCGCGATAGCGGGGGCGCCGGGCCAGGCGGCGGCGGTGCCGGTCGCATCGGTGAGACGCAGCCAGATCGCCGCGCCGCCTTGCCTGCCGGCGGCAACCATGCCGGTCGCATCCTTGGCCTTGAGGCTCGCGATCTTTTCGCTGGAGAGGCTCAGCCCCTGCGGTGTCGCCAGCGCCGCGGCGTGGAGGTTGCCGGCGCCGACGGTCGCGATGAGGCGCGGTGCGGTCAGCTCGCCGGCGAGGTTCGGCGCCGTGCTGACGATCCGGGCACTGGTGAACTCGATGCGGAACGAGAACGGGTAGCCGCCGACCGCCAGCGTCTGCCACGACGCGTCGACGCCCTGCGTCCGCATCGAGGCGGCCCATTGTGCGGCGCCGTCCGCGATGCGCCCGGCGGCGATTCGCCAGAATACGCTGTACCCGCCCACGCCGATGACCAGGAGGATTGCGGCGATGAGGCCGAGGCGAGCCGGGCGACGCATCAGGGTTGTCTCCTGCGGGGTTGTCGGGCGGGGTCTAACGGGGTAATCCTCAGTCGGCAACGAATTCGGAGTGAGACATGGCCACCGCCGCGCCACTGAAGGCGTTCTGGCAGCCGGGTTGAACCAGCTGCCTGAGACTCAAGGAGTTTCTCTCGGTCCGTGGGATCGAGTTCGAATCGATCAATATTCTTGAAGACCCTGCCGGCCGGGCGGAACTGACGCGTCTCGGCGCGCGGTCGATTCCGGTCCTGTCGCGCGGCGACGAGTTCGTCTTCGCGCAAAACATCAGCCAGGTCGTCGCCTTTCTGAAGCTCAACGAGAAAACCGGCCCCGTTCTGTCGCCGGCGCAGCTCTATGAGCGGATGGAGCGGTATATCGACGCGGCGTTGCGGATGATCCCGCAGATGCCGGACGACCAGCTCGAAACCCTGACCCCGGGTCGGCCGCGGGCCTATGGCCGCCTCGCGCACCATATGTTCCGCATCTGCGAGGCCTTTACCGAGGTCGCCGGCGGCAAGTTCTTCGCCCAGGGAATGCCGGGCGAAGTCAACGACCCGAAGGAGATGGCCTCGACCGCCGCGCTCACCGAGTACGGGCGGCGGGTCAAGTCCACGGTGGACAACTGGTGGGCGACGACGCCCGACAAGGCGTCGCAGGCCGAGGTCGACACCTATTACGGCAAGCAGAAGCTGCACGAGGTGCAGGAGCGCGCGACCTGGCATATCGGCCAGCACACCCGGCAATGGGTGATGTTGCTCGACATGCACGGCATCAAGGCCGACCGACCCCTGGGCGAGGCCGACTTCGCCGACCTGCCGATGCCGAAGCAGGTGTGGGACGGCTGATAGCGCCTGAGAGGCGGTGCGTCCTTCAAGACGCCCGCTTCGCGGGCTCCCCAGGATGAGCTAGGTTTTGGCGAGCCCAACCGGCTTTCCTCATCCTGAGGAGCGGGCGCAGCCCGCGTCTCGAAGGACGCACAGCGCCTGCGCCAAATGTCCCTCCTCGAAGCCCACCCCTACGTATCGCCGCTGCCGATCGACCCGATGCCGGACTGGGTGCGGGCGCTCGCCGACCCGGTCTGGGTCTTCGCCTATGGCTCGCTGATGTGGAACCCCGAGATGGCGTTCGCCGAGACGCGGCCGGCCGTCCTCCATGGCTTCCACCGGCGTTTCTGCCTCTATTCGCGTGACTATCGCGGCACCCCGGAGCGGCCGGGGCTGGTCCTGGGACTCGACCGCGGCGGCTCCTGCCGCGGCCTCGCCCGACGCCTCCCGCCCGATGCGCTCGCCGCCGCAATAGACCGCCTATGGGGGCGAGAGATGGCCGGCCGGGTCTACGCCATGCGGCCCGTGACCGTGACCACGCCGGAGGGACCGGTCGCCGCCTACGCATTTGTCGTACGACGCGACAATATCGACTATGCGGGAAGGTTGCCGATCGATCGGGTGGCCCAGATCATCTCGGTGGCGGTCGGCGGCCGCGGGACGGGCAGGGATTACCTCGCCAACACGGTGCGCCATCTCGATGAATTGGGGATCAGGGATCGGGGGCTGCAGAGGCTGGATGAAATCGTAGGGCGGATAAGCGTAGCGTAATCCGCCGCCATCCCTTGCGTGGTCTCCACGCGGCGGATTGCACGACGCCTATCCGCCCTACGGGCTGTGCTATCCTCTGCGACAACTCCTTGGCAGGAGCCCCCGTCATGCCTGCGACCAAGAATTTTCCGGTTTTCGATTGCGACAGCTACGTCGTCGAGCCGCCGATGAAGGTGACCGAGCGGGTCGAGGAATACCAGCCGACTATATTGCCATGGTGAGCATTGGATTTGCGCCGTGCTTCCTTCGAGACGCGCCCTGCGGACGCTCCTCAGGATGAGGAAGGCTCGTGATGCCGTCAGCTTTGACGCAGCCCCACCATCTCTCCTCATCCTGAGGAGCCTGCAGGGCGGGCGTCTCGAAGGACGCACTGAGCCTCGGCCATGTCTTACGCCACGACCGTAGCCGGCACGCGCTACGTCTTCCCCGACCTGAAGGCGCTGCTCGCCCGCGCAACGCCGCTCAGGTCGGGCGACATGCTGGCTGGCATCGCGGCCGCGGATGCGACCGAGCGAGTGGCGGCGCAGATGGTGCTGGCCGACCTGCCGCTCCGGCGGTTTCTCGACGAGGCGGTAATTCCTTGCGAGGACGACGAGGTTTCGCGGCTGATCGCCGACACCCATGACCCTGCCGCGTTCGCGCCCGTGGCCAGCCTTACGGTCGGCGGGTTCCGCGACTGGCTCCTCTCCGACGAGGCCGATCTTGCCGATCTCGCGCCGGGGCTGACGCCGGAGATGGTCGCCGCGGTGTCAAAGATCATGCGGCTGCAGGATTTGATCGCGGTCGCGGCGAAATGCCAGGTCACGACCCGCTTCTGCAACACGATCGGGTTGCCGGGCACGCTGTCGACGCGGCTGCAGCCAAACCATCCGGCGGATGATCTCCGCGGCATCGCGGCGTCGATCCTCGATGGGCTGATGTTGGCCTCGGGCGACGCCGTCATCGGGATCAACCCGGCGACCGACAGTCTCGACAAATACGTCGAGCTGACCCGGTTTCTCGACCAGCTCCGCGAGCGGCTCGGGCTTCCCGGCCAGTCGTGTGTGCTCGCCCATGTGACGACCGCGCTCGCGGCGATCGAGCGCGGCGCGCCCGTCGATCTTGTCTTTCAGTCGATCGCCGGCACCGAGGCGGCCAACCGCAATTTCGGCGTGAACCTCGCGATGCTGCGCGAGGCGCGGGAGGCGGCGCTCGCGCTCGGCCGCGGGACGATCGGCGCCAATGTCATGTATTTCGAGACTGGGCAGGGCAGCGCTCTTTCGGCCGAGGCGCATCACGGTGTCGACCAGCAGACGCTGGAGGCGCGCGCCTATGCCGTCGCCCGCGCCTTCGACCCGCTCTTGATCAATTCGGTCGTCGGCTTTATCGGTCCCGAATACCTCTTCGACGGCAAGCAGATCACCCGCGCCGGGCTCGAGGACCATTTCTGCGGCAAGCTGCTCGGCCTGCCGATGGGGGTCGATGTCTGCTACACGAACCACGCCGAGGCCGACCAGGACGACATGGACGGCCTGTTGACGCTGCTCGGCGTCGCCGGCTGCACCTACATCATGGGCGTCCCCGGCGCCGACGACGTGATGCTCGGCTACCAGTCGACCTCGTTCCACGATGCGCTCTACCTGCGGCGGGCCTTGGGCAAACGCCCGGCGCCCGAATTCGAGGAATGGCTGGCGCGGGTGGGCCTGACCGACGGAAAGGGGACGCCCACGAGCGGATCGTCGCTGCCGGCGCTGATGCGCCCGGTCCTCGAGGCGTTGCCGTGACTGGAGCGCCCGCCGCCCGCCTCACCGACCTGCGCCACGCGACCCCCGCCCGCATCGCGCTCGGCCGTGCCGGTGTCGCGATACCAACCGCGGCGCAACTCGATTTCCAGCGGGCCCATGCGCTCGCCCGCGATGCGGTCTATGCCGCGCTCGATGTCGACCGGATCGCGGCTGGGCTCGCCGGCCTTGGGATGGAACCGCTCCACCTTGCCTCGCTTGCCGGCGACCGGGCGACCTATCTCCGCCGTCCCGATCTCGGGCGCAGGCTCGACGACGCCTCCCGCAAGGCCCTGAACAGCCGATGCGCCGACATCGCCTTCGTCGTCGCCGACGGGCTCAGCGCGACGGCGGTCAACCGCCATGCCGTGCCGCTCCTCCGTGCGCTCGCGCCGAGCCTCGGGCCGGTCGCGATCGTCACCGGCGGGCGGGTGGCGATCGGCGACGAGATCGGCGGGCTCCTCGGCGCCGACCTCGTCGCGGTGCTGATCGGCGAGCGCCCGGGGCTCAGCGCGGCCGATTCACTCGGCGTCTACGTTACCTGGCAGCCGGCGCCGGGCGCGGTCGATGCGGCGCGCAACTGCCTCTCGAACATCCGGCCGGAGGGGATGCCGGTCGTCGAGGCCGCGGCCGCGCTTGCGGCGCTCTTCGACGCCGCCCGGCGGCACCGGATGACCGGTGTCGGATTGAGCCAGCGCCTGGCGATCGAGGGTGAATAGCTCCTGCGGGCGCTCGACGCCGCGCAGCGCGTAGCGCCCGACCGAGACCGCCGCGTCGCCGCCGAGCGCGGCCCGGAAAGCGTGCGACATCAAGACGTTGCGGTCGGCGGAGCCGCACATGCCGGCGATGCGGCTCGCCTCGTTGACCGCCGGTCCGATCACCGTGAAGTCGAGGCGGTCGCGGCTGCCGATATTGCCGTAGAACACCTCGCCGATATGGAGGCCGATATAGACATCGGTCGTTGGCAGCCTCTCCGCGTCGCGCCGCGCGTTGAGGGTGGAGAGGCGCCGGCGCAGCGCGGTCTCGGCGGCGATCGCGCGGGCGCAGGCGGGGCCCGGCTCGTCATAGGGAAAGATTGCCAGCGTGCCGTCGCCGATCAGTTTCAGCACATCGCCGCCCGCTTCGTGGATCGACGAGATGACCGCCTCGGCGTAATCGTTGAGGAGCGCGATGATGTTGCGCGGCGGGTTGGTGTCGGTGATCCGGGTAAATCCGCGCAGGTCGCTGAACCACAAGACGGCGTGGATGCGCTCCGCCGCGCCGCGCCCGATCCCGCCTCGGAGGACGCGCCGCCCGGGGTCCCGGCCGAGATAGGTTTCGACGAGGGTGGCGGCGATGCGGGCGAGCGAGGCGGCCTTGACCGCGAGCGCCAGCGCCGGCATCAGCCCCTCGATCGCGGCGACGTGCTCCTCGGCGAACCCGCCGGGCCGGTCGGTGAGCCAATAGGAATAGACGCAATCCATCTCGCCCATCGCGCCGCTGCCGGCAAAGCGGTTGATGAGGGCGAGATACTCGGTCATCCCCTGGGCGGCGAAATTGTCGACCATGCGGAATTCGGCCGGCTCGCCGACGCGGAGGGGTACCCTGAGCCGCGACCCGCCGGTCTTCAGCAAATGGTAGTGCGTGCTCGCCTGCCAGTTCTCGGCCGCCGTACCGGTGTCGGTCGGACCGTATTCGATCGTCTCCACCTCGTCGCCGCTGCCCCGGCTCCAGCGAAACGCCCGCCCCTCATGGATCGGATGCAGCGTGTCGACGATCACCGCCGCCCGCGCCACCGGAAGCCCCGCCTCAAGCGCCCGCCGGCAAAACCCCTCCAGCAACACCGCCTCGCTCTTCCCCGCGAGCCCGGCCGCGGTGATCCAATCGGCGATGGCGGATCGGGTGACGCCGGCCATCAAACGAGATCCAGTTGAAAAATATCAGGGGTTATCTTGTTGAATCGAAACAAGTCTTTTCCCCAAAACAGGAGGGTAACAGGGCCTGTTATGGAAACGGCGCAACACGCCGTCTGATTGGGCAGCCTAGCCCCTCATCGTGGCTTTTTTTGGAGTCGTCATCGCGTCAGTACCTCGGTTTGAGTGTCTGGTTGCGGCACCGCCGATTGAGGTACCGATGCACGTCGGCTCTCGCTCCTCGCGATCATGGTCAAACAGGGGACCGGGTGGACTCCCCCGATCGATTAAGTTAACACGGGGAAGTTGCCTCCAATCGTTAATCAAAATACTTGTCGGAGTAGGGCGCGCGATATCTGATTCCGGGAGACGGCCACATGACGGAAACGACTCCGCTCCGCATCGTCGATTATGGTCCCTACACGCAATCGGACCAAGCTCCCGGCGACCCCGGCGGCTTCACTCCACCGCCCCTTTCGCAAATGGAAGAACAAATCGATTTCATCGCAGACAAGGATTTTGCGAACGCTGTTCGACTATACACATTTGACGATCAGCAGGGTTCATTAATCAATTATGCCATTCAGCAAGATGGATTAAATGTAATTCCTTCCGTTTATCTTACAAATCCGAACAGCTCTCCCACTGACAAGACACCTGCGAGTTGGTCCACCATCACCAGCAATCCGACAGTAATGTCCGAGCTGAACAACTGTGTGAGCGAGCTGGAGAGCCTGCCGGCCAGCGATTTCTCAAAGATACCGTTCATCGTTATCGGAAACGAAGCAATCTCCCAGGTGGGCGGCTGGAGCGACTCCGACATAGAAATGGCGATTCAGTATGTTAAAGATCAGTTGGCGCAGACCTTGCCCCAATCAATAGTCTCCCAATTGCAGTTTACCACCGCAGAAACGTACGAGGGTCAATATATCAACTTAAACGGCGATAGTTCGTTTAATCCCAATGATGCGCGGTCCTATACGGCGACGAATATGGGTTTGAATTCCAATATAAATGTTATATTTGCGAATGTTTATGGATATTGGGATGGGATTTCGGTCGACCAGGCGGCGGCTCATGTTGACGAAATCTATCAAGAACTTAAAACTCTTTACCCGAACAAGCAGATCGTTATCAGCGAGACGGGTTGGCCTTCCGCCGGACCAACGCAGCAGTCAGCCGTAGCAAGCCTGTCCAACGAACAAACATTCTGGCAAGATTTTCTTCCTATCGCGAACCAGCAGAATATTTCGTTTGGGGCCTTCGAGGCCTACGATGAGCCGAACAAGAATACCAACGGCTCCGACCCCGCCGCAAATGTTGAGAACAATTGGGGCCTGATTGAGGCGAACAGCGGCCCGACTTACACCAGCAGCACCTTCAAGACCGCGATAACCAGTATCATGCCACCGCCGCCGGCCGACTTTTACAACGACAACACGTCGGCGATCGCGATCCAGAACACCGACGGCCAGATGTACTTACTGCAAGAGGCAGGTGCTGGCGGCAATGTCGGAAATTACGGGTCGGCTTGGCACTTTGTCGGGGATGACAGCTTCTTCTCCGACGGCAACCCCGACATCCTGCTGCAGAACACCAGCGGGCAGATGTACCTGCTCGACATGCAAGGGAACGATGTGGTCGGGGGCGGGAATGTCGGCAATTACGGGTCGGACTGGAACGCCGTTGCCACAGGTGGCTTCTTCAGCGACGGCGACCAGGGGATCGCGCTGCAGAACACGGACGGCCAGATCTATCTCCTGGACCTGCAGGGGAGCGATGTCGTCGGCGGCGACAATATCGGCAATTACGGCAGCGACTGGCATGTCAAGGCGACGGGCGACTTCTTCGGCGACGACCACACCGATCTGGTGCTGCAGAATACCGGTGGCGACATCTATCTGTTCGATGTCCAGAACAGCGTCGTTCAGGGCGGCAATATCGGAAATTTCGGGTCGGACTGGCAGGTCGTCGGGGCCGGCAAGTTCCTCAGCGACGGCAACACGGACCTGGTGCTGCAGAATACCGACGGCCAGATCGGGCTCCTCGATGTACAGGGCAGCACGGTCGTCGGGTTTACCGATGTCGGCAATTTCGGGGCGTCGTGGCAAGTCAAGCAAGTCGGGGATTTCTTCGGCGACGGGCATTCCGGGATCGCGCTGCAAAACACCAGCGGCCAGATCTACCTGGAGGAACTGAACGGCGGCACGATCAGCCAAAGCGCCAACCTCGGCAATTACGGCGCCAGTTGGCATTTGCCGATGCTGCCGGGATAAACCCCGGCGTACGGGCGATCTCGCGCCCGCCGCCTACGTGGCTACCGAGCCGCATCCCGGCCTGCCGCTGGGAAACGGAAATGGAAAGTCATCCGCATTTCGAATAGTCGCAGCTTGTGCATTGGTCGCAGTTTTCGAGGCGGATGAGGGCCGCTTCGCCGCATTTGGGGCATTGGCGGAGGCCGGGGGCGGCGAGGGCACCCTGGGCGGGTTCGGCGGCGAGGGCGACGACTTGCGGCTCGCGGTGATGGGCGGGGGCGTGTTTGGGCGGAAGGAAGCCGATCTCGATCATGTGCTGCTCGAGGACGTCGCCGATCGCGGCGAGGATCGAGGGGACGTAGCGGCCGCCCATCCAGGCACCGCCGCGCGGGTCGAAGATCGCCTTCATCTCCTCGACGACAAACGACACGTCGCCGCCGCGTCGGAACACCGCGCTGATCATGCGGGTAAGGGCAACGGTCCAGGCGTAATGCTCCATGTTCTTCGAGTTGATGAAGATCTCGAAGGGGCGTCGCCTGCCGTCCTGCACGATGTCGTTGATCGTGATGTAGAGCGCGTGCTCGCTTTCCGGCCAGTTGATCTTGTAGGTCTGTCCGGGCAGCGCCTCGGGCCGCGACAGCGGCTGGGTCATGTAGACGACGCCGCCCGCTTCGTAGACATCGGCCGGGCGCGCGGCGGCGACCGTTGCCGGGGCAGGGGCCGGGAGCGGCAACTCGGCCTGGCTCGGCTTTGGTTTCGCGGCGGGCGCGGCCGTAGGCAGCGCCTCTAGCACCGAGCCCGTGATGTCGTTCGGGCGATAGGTGGTGCAGCCCTTGCAGCCGAGCGCGTAGGCGCGGGCGTAGACATCCTTGAACCGCTCGAACGGAATGTCGGCCGGCACGTTGATCGTTTTTGAGATCGAGCTGTCGACGTGCCGCTGCACCGCGGCCTGCATGACGAGGTGGTCGTCCGGCGACAACATCTGCGCGTCGACGAAGTACTCCGGCAGCGGCGCGCCGTCGCCGTGGAGGCGGCGGAAGGCGCGGTAGGTGTGGTCGCTGACCTCCTCCTCGCGTCGGCTGCCGTCCGGCATCAAGACGCTGCGGGTGTAGCGAAAGCTGAACACCGGCTCGATGCCCGACGACACGTTGTCGGCAAAGAGCGAAATCGTGCCGGTCGGCGCGATCGAGGTCAGGTGCGAGTTTCGCATGCCTTTCTCGGCGATCTGCGCCCGCGTCTCGGCGTCGAGCCTCGAGACCGTCGCCCCGGCGAGGTATTTGTCGCGGTCGAAGAGCGGGAACGGACCTTTCTCCGCGGCGAGCGAGGCGGACGCCCGATAGGCCTCGCGCTCGATGACCCCCGCCCATTCCTCGACCGCCGCGACCGCCTGCGGCGAGCCGTAGCGCAGCCCGCACAGGATGAGCGCATCCGCAACCCCGGTGATCCCAAGCCCGATGCGCCGCTTGTCGCGCGCCTCCTTCTCCTGCTCCGGCAACGGAAAGCGTGAGGCATCGACCACATTGTCCATCATCCGCACCGCCACCGGCACCACCGCCGCCAGCCGCTCGATGCTGAGCCGCGCTTCGGGGGTGAAGGGGTGCTCGACAAACCGCGCCAGATTCATAGAGCCGAGCAGACAGGCGCCGTACGGGGGCAACGGCTGTTCGCCGCATGGATTAGTAGCCGATATCGTTTCATTATAATACAGGTTGTTCAATGAATTAATTCGGTCGATGAAAATGACCCCGGGCTCGGCGTAGGCGTAGGTGGCCCGCATGATCTTGTCCCACAGCTCGCGGGCGGGGAGGGCCTTGTGAACCGTACCGTCGAAGACGAGCTGCCAGGGCGCGTCGGCCTCGACCGCTTTCATAAAGGCGTCGGTGACGAGGACCGAGAGATTGAACATGCGCAGGCGGCCCGGCTCGCGCTTCGCCTCGATAAAGGCCTCGATGTCGGGGTGGTCGCAGGCCAATGTCGCCATCATCGCGCCGCGGCGATACCCGGCCGACATGATCGTGCGGCACATCGCGTCCCACACGTCCATGAAGCTGAGCGGCCCCGACGACTCGGCGCCGACGCCCTTCACATAGGCGCCGCGCGGTCTGAGGGTCGAGAAATCGTAGCCGACGCCGCCGCCCTGCTGCATCGTCAGCGCCGCCTCGCGCAGGTGGGCGAAGATGCCCGAGAGCGAGTCCGGTATCGCGCCCATCACAAAGCAATTGAAGAGCGTCACGTCGCGCGCCGACCCCGCGCCGGCGACGACCCGCCCGGCCGGCAGAAATTGGAAATCGTCGAGCGCGGCGGCGAATTTCCCTTCCCACTCGGCGCGAATCTCGGCGCGTTCGGGCTCGGCCAGCGCCTTGGCGATTCGACGCCAGGTATCCTCGATCGTCTTGTCGACCGGCTCGCCGTTCGGCGCGCGCAGCCGGTATTTCATGTCCCAGATCTGCTGCGAGATCGAGGCGACGATGGCCATCGGCGGGGATCCTTTTGGCAACGCCTAACCCCCAAATGTAGCACCTTTGTTCTCGAATTGCCACCCGATGATGGGTTTCCCAAGACTTTTGCCGAGGTCGGCCCGTATTGCGGCGCTGGTCTTGCCAGACCCGTCGAGCATGGCGAAACTCATGGCGGCCGGAGGAAGGATGGGGTGCGGCAGGAGAGCACTGGAAGTCGCGCTACCGCCGACTTATTTCACCGCGGGAACCCTTCGGGCATAACAAAGGTTAATTGCAGCAGTCGGGTCTGGGGTGGAGGTTGTGGTGCTTAAGATTTGCGGTCGCGTCGCGATGGTGGCGCTTGGCACGCTGCTCTATGTTCTGGTCGGCGTGGCGATCGCGAGCGCGAGCGCCGGCAGCTAGCTTCCTTCGGCGACGAGGCGGGTAGTCGCGGTTTCGATGCGGGCTTCCATCTCTGCCATCACCGTGCGGCGGGGCTGGCCGGGCGGGATCGCCGGCAGGAATTCGAGGATGATCCGGCCGGGCCGCTTGGTGAAGGAGCGGCGGCCCCAGTAAAGGCCCGAATTGACCGCGGCCGGCACCAGGGGCAGGCCGAGCGCTTGGTAGAGCGCGGCGACACCCGGCTGATAGGCCGGGCCGTGTTCGCCGGGCGCGGTGCGGGTGCCCTGCGGAAAGATCACGATCTTGCGGTCCCGCGCCACCTGCGCCTTTGCCTGGGCGACCATGTCCTTGAGCGCCGACGCGCCGCCTTTGCGGTCGACAAAGATCGAGCCGGCGCGCGACGCATACCAGCCGTAAAGCGGCACCAGCTTCAGCTCGCGCTTGATGACGACGGCCGGGTCGCCGAGCAGCACCGGCATGATCAGGGTGTCCCAGGCCGATTGATGCTTCATGGCGATCAGGCACGGGCCGGGCGGCAGGTTTTCCCACCCGCGTACCTCATGGCCGAGCCCGATGATCCAGCGCAGCCAGGCGAGCGACCAGCGCGACCAGGTCCGTCCGAACCCCATCGACCAGCGCCACGGCGTCACCGCGAACGGCACCCCGAATATCGCCATCATCCCCGTGCCGCCGAAAAACACGAGGTTGAAGAGGATGGCGCGGAGTTTGTGTCCCAGGGGCCGGCTCATTCTCGGTGAGGGGAAGCGGCGGCCGTCTTTTCCGGCGCAGCGGGGCGCGCCGCCGGTACGATGCCCGGCCATAGTTTATCGGCCGCGTTGCGCAGCCATACGGCGATGAATTTGTGGTATTCGCCGACCGTCAGGGTCGCCGCGTCGCTCCAGGCGGTGACGCGGTTCTCAGCCGGATCGGTCTTGGCGAAGACCGGCGAGGTGACGATCCGCACCTCGGGCATGGCCTGGTGAAATTCCAGGAGGCTGCGCGGCATGTGGTACCAGCTCGTCACCAGGCGGAGGCTCGAGTAGCGCTGCTGCCGCATCCACAAGGCGGTCTCGCGGGCGTTGCCGAGCGTGTTGTCGGCGTCGTGGCCGAGCACGATGCAGCATTGCACCCGGCCCGCGACCGGCTCGAACAGGCGGGTCAGCGCCTCGCGGTCGACGCGGTGGTTGACGCCCGAGATGAAGAGCTTTTGCGCCTTGCCTTCGCCGAAGAGGTCGATCCCGGTCTCGATCCGCAGCCGGCCGCCGGTCAGCACGACGATCGCGTCGGTGCGCGCGGCCGGGTCGCCGCGTTGCGATAGCGCGCCATGGACAAACCACGACAGCCCGCCCAGCCATAACGCGGCGCATCCTCCGGCGACGATCGCGAGGGCGCGCAGCCGCCGGGTCACGGCATGCGGGCCAGGCGGTGCGCGATCGTCGCCCGCGCCGTGGCCATCGCGACGAGGCCCGCGGCGATGGCGGCGGCGATCAGCAAGGCCCAGGGCCGCCAGTCCAAAAGGCCAGGCGCCGCGACCGGCAGCGAGACCGCGGCGGCAGCGCGGCCGAGGACCACGATGGTCATCGCCGCGGCGATCGCGCCGATAACGCCGCCGCGCAGCCCCAGCCACAACGCATGGGTCTGGAACTGGCGCGCGATGTAACGGTCGGGGGCGCCGAGCAGGTGCAGGAGCTCGACGACCGGCTGGTGGATCGCGAGGCCGGTGCGGGCGATGAACACGACGGTCAGGACCAGGAGCACGGCGACGATCGCGACGACCGCGCCGATGAGCCCCTCGACCTTGACCGCGAAGCCGCGAAGCTCGAGGAGGGCGCTGCGGTGGTCGGCGAGTTCGGCGCCGGGATCGACCTGCATCAGCTTTTTCTTGAGCGCGGCGAGGTCGAGGTTGGCGTCCGGCTCGAGGTGCACATCGACGAGATGCGGCAGAGGCAGCGAGTCGACCGAAACATCGGGGCCGAGCCACGGCGCGATCAGCCGCGCAGTCTCGTCGGCACCGAGGAGATGCACCAAGGCGACGCCCGGGGTCTGCTTGAGCACGGCAACGGCGGTCTCGATCCGCCCGGTCGAGCTGTCGGCCGGAAGCTGCACGGTCATCGTCGTCTGGAGCGACTGGTTCCATTCGCCGAGCGTGTCGCCGAGCAGCATCAGCCCGACCCCGCCGAGCACGGTCAGGTAGACCATCAGCGCGATGATCCAGGGCAGGAAACGGCCGGTCGGGTCGCATCCCAGCGGCAGGTCGAGTCGCGGCCCGATGGTCCAGCCGCCGGTCACGCAAAGTCCTCGAAGCCGGTATCCACGGTCAGCACGCCGCGCTCGAGATGAAACCGCTCATGCGCGAACTGGCGGGCAAAGGCGACGTCGTGCGTCGCGATCAGCACCGTGGTGCCGAGCCGGTTGATGCGCTCGAACACGCGCACCAGCAGCATCGCGATCTCGTCGTCGACATTGCCGGTCGGCTCGTCGGCGAGGAGGAGGTCGGGGCGGCGGACGATCGCGCGGGCAATCGCGACCCGCTGTTGCTCGCCGCCCGACAAGGTCGTGGGCCGCAGGTCGGCCTTGTCGCCGAGACCGAGCCAACTCAAGAGCTCGGGCACGTTCTCGCGGATCTCGCGCTCCGGTGCGCCGGCGATGCGCAGCGGCAGGGCGACGTTGTCGCGCACGCTCAAATGCTCGATCAGCCGGAAATCCTGGAACACGATGCCGATGCGGCGGCGCAGCGCCGATTGCGCGCGGCGGTCGACGGCCGCGGTGTCGGTGTCGAACACGGTGACAGTGCCGTGCGAGACGCGCTCGGCCAGATAGATGATCTTGAGGAGTGTGGTCTTGCCCGCGCCGCTGACCCCGGTCAGGAAGTAAAAGCCGCCGGGGTCGAGGGTGACGGTCACATCCTGCAGTATCTCCGCGCTGTTGCCGTAGCGCTTGCCGACATTCTCGAGCCTGACCAACGCCGCCCCCGAACCGCCGCCGGCGCCCCGTCGCCAGCCGGATTAGGGCCGGCACCTTGACACAAAGCCGAGGAGCCCGTCCATAAGCGCCGTCGCCGGACCCTCACCCTCCCATCGCTTGGCGACGAGCGGGTGAGGGCGCGAGCGCGGCGAGCCTCACCCCACCGCGCCGGTGATCAGGTTGCCGAAGAGCTGCCAGCGGGCACCGTCGAACTTGCCCATCTGCACCTGCTTCAGGGGGGCGAAGTCGGTCGCGCTCGTGTTGGCCTTGATGCCGGGCAGCAGCATCGGCTCCTCGAAATCCTTCAGGTTCGCGGCCTGCTTCATGACGTTCTCGCGCGTCACCGTATCGCCGCACGCGGTCAGCACATGGGCGGAGGCCTGCGCGAGGCAAAACCCGGCGACGTTGCCCGCGTCCTGCTTGTCGCCGTCGGGGTAATACTTGTCCATAAAGGCCGACCATTCCTTGAACCCGGCGTCGTCCTTCCATTGCGGGTCGGTCGCGTCCTTGAGGTAGAAGTCGGAGACGAGGTCCTTGGCGTGTTCAAGCCCGGCGGGCTTCAGCGTCGCGGCGACCGAATTGCCGATGCTGCTGAGAATGTGCAGCGGCTTCCACTGGATCTCGCCGGCCTTGCGGATCGCCTGGGCGGCGAATTTGGGGATGCCGCAATTGACGAACACGTCCATGCCCTTGGCCTTCATGTCGACGACCTGCGAATCGACAGTCGGGTCGGTGGTTTCGTACGACGCCTCGACCTGCACCATCGATGCCTTGTCGCCGAGCCCGTCCTTGAGGCCCTTCAGATAGTCCTTACCGAAATCGTCGTTCTGAAACAGAATCCCGATCTTTCCCTTCGGCGCGTTCTTCAGGATGTAGGTCGCATAGATGCGGCCTTCGCTCTGGTAGTTGGGCTGCCAGCCCATTGTCCAGGGATGCCCCTTCGGATCGTTCCACTTGGTCGCGCCGGTGGCGACAAAGAGCTGCGGCACTTTTTTCTGGTTCATGTAGTGCCAGATCGCGCTGTTGCACGGCGTGCCGAGCGGGCTCGCGACGAAGAGCACGTTGTCTTCCTCGACCAGCTTTCTCACCATCTCGACCGTCTTTGGCGGGGTATAGCTGTCGTCGTAGGAGATGTAGTTGATCTTGCGGCCGTTGATGCCGCCCTTGTCGTTGATCATCTTGTAGAAGGCGGTTTCGACCTTGCCGAGGGTGCCGTAGGACGAGGCCGGGCCGCTATAGGGTGCGGTGTTGCCGAGCTTGATCTCAGTGTCGGTAACGCCGGGGCCGTAATCCTTGGCGCTGGCGCGGCGCGGCGACAGCATCGGCACCGTCAGCGCGAGCGCGCCCGGTGCAGCGGCGAGTATGCTGCGGCGGGTGATGCGGGTCATGGTCTCCTCCCTTTGATGGTTTGTGCTGATCAACTTCGGGGGCGCGACAGGCGCGCGTAGACATAGCGGGCAAAACCGGCGGCGCCGGCCGGCATCAGAAAAATCACGGCCAAGAGGATGAGGCCGTAAACCGCGCCGGCCAAGCCCGTCGAGATGCTGTTGGCGATATTCGGAACGAACAGCACGAAAAGCCCGCCGAAAAGACAGCCCGGGATCGACCCGACCCCGCCGATGATCAGCCCGACCAGGAGCGAGATCGATAGAAAGATCGTAAAGCTGTCGGGCGCGACGAACTGCACCGCGAGCGCGCCGAGCGCCCCGGCGACGCCGGTGTAGAGCGCGCTGACGCCAAAAGTCAGCGTCTTGTAGAGCGAGGTGTTGATCCCCATCGCCGAGGCGGCGATCGGGTTGTCGCGGATCGCCATGATCGCCCGGCCCGACCGGCTGCGCACCAGATTCGCCGCACCCCAGAACATCAAGAGGGTGACGATCAGCGTCACGTAGTAGAGCCACTGGTCGCTGTCGATCATCGGCAGGAAGGCGGGCGGGTCGGGCTGGTCGACGACGATGCCCTGGACCCCGCCGGTCAGCGCTTCGAGCCCGTGGAATTTCAGGATCTGCGGCATCGCCGTCGCCAGCGCGAACGTGGCGAGGGCGAGATAGAGGTTCTGCAATCTCAGCGCGGGGAGGCCAAACAAGAAGCCAACGACAAAGCACACCCCGCCCGCAGCCGGGATCGTCCAGATGTAGCTGATGCCGCCGAGATGCATCATCAGCGCGGTCGTATAGGCGCCGAGCCCGTAAAACGCGCTGTGGCCGAGCGAGAACTGGCCGTTGAACCCGGTCAGGAGGTTGAGCCCGAGGATCGCCAGGCCATAGATCATCACCTGGGTGAGCTCGAAGAGGATGAAGCTCTTCGCGACGATCGGGATCAGTGCGGCGACGACGACCGCCGCGGCCACCACCAGATGGCGCCGTTCGAGGCGCCAGGTGCGGGCCCGGGCGGCGACGCCGGAGGCGGCGAGGGGGGCGGTCATACCCGGCTCACCACGCGGCGCCCGAAGAGACCGTTGGGCCGCACCATCAAGACGACGACGATCAGGACGAGCGCGAGGGTCAGTTTCAATTCACGCCCCACGTAAGGAATGAAGGTGCCGGCGAGGTTTTCGATGATGCCGACGAGGAACCCGCCGATCACCGCGCCGGCCGGGCTCGTCAGCCCGCCGAGCACGGCGCCGGCGAAACCGTAGAGGAGGACGCCCAGCATCATGTTGGGTTCGAGGAAGACGACCGGGGCGATCATCATCCCGGCGACCGCGCCGATTGCCGCCGCCATCGCCCAGCCGAGCGCGGTCATCCAGCCGACGCGCACGCCGACGAGCCGCGCCGATTCCGGGTTCGCCGCCGCCGCCCGCATCGCGAGGCCCAATCGGGTGAACCGGAAGAAGGCGTAGAGCACGAGGAGCAGCGCCGCGGTGACCGCAATCATGCCGAGCTCATGCGTGTCGACGAGGCCGCCCAGCAGCGCGTTGTGGCCGAAGGGGGTCGGGAACGTCTTGATCGTGTAGTCCCAGATATACCCGGCGCCGCTGTTGAGGATGCTGAAGAGCGCGATGAACCCGACGAGGTTCGCGAGGATCGAGGCGTTATGCAACGGCTTGAACAAGACCCGCTCGATGACGATGCCGCCGACGAACGACAGCGCCACGGCGACCGTGAACGCCGCCCAGTACGGCAAGCCCCACTGGATGAGCTGCCAGGCGATGAAGGTCGAGAACATCGCCATCTCGCCTTGGGCGAAGTTCAGGTGGTCGATCGCCTGGTAGATCATCACCACCGCGAGCGCCATGCAGGCATAAATGCCGCCCGTCGCGAGCCCCGCCAGGACCTGGGTGAGGAGCAGCTCCATCGTTTCGCCCTATGAGGAGCGCGGGCGTCCCGCCCGCAATCCAAACAAAAACTTGCGGACGGGACGCCCGCGCTCCTGCATCGGCGACGCGCTCATCTTCGCTAATACCCCAAGTAAGACTTGCGGACGCCCTCGTCGGCTCCGATGTCGGCGGCCGGGCCGTCGAGGACGATGCGGCCGGTTTCGAGGACGTAGGCGTGCTCGGCGAGCTCGAGCGCCAGCGCCGCGTTCTGCTCGACGATCAGCATCGCGACCTTGGTTTCCTCGTTGACCCGCCGCAGGATCGCGAACAACTCCTCGACGATGAGGGGTGCTAGGCCGAACGACGGCTCGTCGAGGAGGAGAAGCCGCGGGCGCAGCATCAGCGCGCGGCCGACCGCCAGCATCTGCTGCTCGCCGCCCGACAGCGTTCCGGCCTGCTGGCGGTGGCGCTCCTTCAGGCGCGGGAAATGGCCGTAGACGCGCTCCATGTCGTCGGCGATCGCGCGCCGCCCGTGCCGCGTCATCGCGCCGAGCTGCAGGTTTTCCTCGACCGTCAAGCGGACAAAGGTGCCGCGCCCCTCGGGCACGTGGGCGACGCCGAGCCGCACGATGTCCTCGGTCGCCCAGCCCGAGATGCGCTTGCCGTCGAGGCGGATGTCGCCGCCGGTGCGCACCATGCCCGAAAGCGCCCTGAGCGTCGTGGTCTTGCCGGCGCCGTTCGCGCCGAGGAGGGTGCGGACACGCCCCTCGTCGATGCCGAAGCCGATTTCATGAAGCGCACGGTTCTCGCCGTACCAGGCGTCGAGCCCTTCGACCTCGAGCATCATTGCACGGGTTCCGCGTGACGCTCGTGGCCGGTACCCAGATAGGCGCGGATCACATCTTCGTTACTCTGCACCTCGGCCGGCGTCCCCTCCGCGATCTTGCGCCCGAAATCGAGCGCGACGACCTTGTCCGAGGTCGACATCACGAGGTTCATGTGATGTTCGACAAGCAGCACCGTGACCTGCCGCTCGTCGCGGATGCGGCGGATGAGGGCCCCCAATTCGGCGACCTCGGTGTGGTTGAGCCCTCCCGCCGGCTCGTCGAGCAGCAGCAGCTTCGGCTCCGCGGCGAGGGCGCGGGCGAGCTCGATACGCTTCCTCGTGCCGAGCGGCAGGCCGGTGGCGGGCCTGTTGGCGACGCTCTCGAGGTCGAGCATCCGCAAGAGCGACCACGCGGTGTCGGCCAGCGCCCGCTCCTGCCGGTTCGCCCAGGGGAGGCGCAGCGCATTGCTGACGAAATCCCCGGCGCTTTTCGGGTGGCCGCCGATCATGACGTTGTCCAGCACCGATTGCGGGCCGAACAGCGCGAGGTTCTGGAAGGTGCGGCCGATGCCGATCTCGGCGATGCGGTGCGGGGCGCGGTGGAGCATCGACGCGCCCTGGAACAGGACATCGCCGCGGTTCGGCGTGTAAAGCCGGCTGACGCAGTTGAAGAGGGTGGTCTTGCCGGCGCCGTTGGGGCCGATGAGGCCGAGGATCTGGCCTTCGTCGATCGTGAACGAGACGCCGTCGAGCGCGACGATGCCGCCGAAGCGCAACGCGACGTCGCATATTTCGAGGAGCGGTGGCCGCACCGCGCGCGGCGACGCCGTCACTTCGTCGAGCGACGCCATCCCAACTCCATCGACGAGCCTCCCCGGCGCCCGCACTCATTGGTCTCGGCGCTGAATCGAGCGTGCCCATCGCCCGAAAGGGAGTCAAGCCGGCGTGGCGCCGCTCTCGTTCCGCGACAGAGGGAAGGCGGCTACCGGACGATGTGGCGGCGCTGAAGGAATTCGGCGCGGGCGAGCTGGTGGAGGCGCTGGAGACGCTGGCGCACCGACGCCACCCGGCCGCGGAAGACCGTCACGCCACGGCCGCGGCCCTCGCTGACGAGTTCCCCCTTGGTGTTGAAGTGCCAGCGGCGGCCGGCCATCAGCAACGAGCCGAGCCCGGGCTCGTCGAGGTTCCAGTTGCGCATCGGGCCGCTGTCGATGTGCATGAAATGCGAATGCGGGTACCAGCCGACGCCGCCGCGCTGCATCTGGCGCGCGGTCTGCATCGCCTTTTCGAGGTCGTTCTCGAAATACACGTCGAGCGCGCGGCCATAGAGGTGCTGGCTGTTCTCGGCGACGCCGAACGTCGTCTTCGACAGCATCTCGTTGGTTTCGGGCGTGCGATAGGCGGACAGGATCGTCGCGCTCGTCTGCCCGGAAGCCGCCATCACCGAGGCTAGGAAGTCGAGCACCGCGACATCCATCACGTGCGTCTTGTCGGCGTGGAAATCGCGGAAAAACCCGGACAGGTCGGTCATCACCGACGGGATCGGCCCATCCTCGTTGCGGTAGACGCCGTCGAAGACCTCGTTGGTGTGCGCGTTTACGAGATGGATCCGCTGCGGTGCAGGTGGCGGCAGCGGAACCGCCCGTGCTATACCCGGCAGAACGACCGACCCCGCGATGATACCAAGCAATACCCGGCGGTTGATTAGTGTACGCTCAATATTCATTCCCGTACCATCCACAACTTGTAGCTAATACAGTTCGGTAGAAAGTGCTGTTTATGAACGGCGCCCCAACGCTTGGCCCCGACATTAGTTCCTCGATTAAAATCTGCAACAACTTTTGCTGCGTTGCAGCGAAACATCCCGTCAAGCAAGGCGTGGAAGTGTCAAAAACGCTTTAGCAGCCGGTCGATGTAGTCGAGCTCGATCGAGGGCCGGTCGCGCTCGCCGGAGCGGCGGCGCAGCTCGTCGAGGATCTGCCGGGTCTTCTGCATCATGTTGAAGTCGGGAATCTTGACGTTGCCCTGGTCGTAGGTGCCGCTGCTCGACAGCGGACGGCCGAGCGGGTCGCCTTCGCCCTGGTCGGGCGCATCGGCTGTCTCGCCGCCGAACCCGCCCTGGTCGCTGCCCATTTCCTGCCCAAGCTGGTCCTGGAGCTCCTTCGCATAGTCGCGCGCGCCTTGCTGAAGCTGGTCGAGCGCCTCGGTCTGCGGCGCGATCGCCTGGCCGGGCTGGTTGCCCTGGAGGGCGCCGGTCGCGTCATGCATCGAGCGTTCGGCGCGGCCGAGCGATTGCGGGATCTCGTTCGATCCCTCGCCGAGATGGCGCATGATCTCGCCGAGCTGGCGGCGGAGCCCCTCCTGCTGGTTGGCGGCGTCGCCCATGTCGTCGCCTTGCGCCGCGTCGTTCTGGTCGTCGTCGCCGCGCTGGCCCTGTTGCCCCATCTGGCCCTGTTGCCCCATCTGGCCGTCTTGGCGGTTCTGGGCGCGGAAGCTGCGGTCGAGGAGCTGCTGCTGGTGCTGCATCAGCTGCTGGAGCCCGCGCATCGTCTTTTCCGCCTGGCTCTGGCCCGGGCGCATCTGGCCCGGCTTTGCGGCGCGGAGGTTCTCGAGCATGTTCTGCAGCTGCGACAACAGCTGCCGCGCCTGCTCCTTCTGCCCGTTGCGGGCGAGTTCGCGGGCCTGGTCGATCATGCGCTGCAGGTCCTTGTCACTCAGCACGCGCGAGTTCTCGTTCGGCTGCATCGCCTGGTCGGGGTGCTGCCGCAGGTTTTGCGCCAGCGAACGCATATAGTTGTCGAGCGCCTGGTGCAGCTCGCGGGTCAGCTCGTCGATCTCGGAATCGGGCGCGTTGCGGGCGAGGGCATCCTGCAGCTTCTGCTCGAGCTCGCGGAGCTGCTGCTCGGCGAGCGAGATGTTGCCGTCCTCGATATGGAGCGCGGTGTCCCACAGGAGCCCGACCACTGCATCGCGCCCCGCCAGGCTCTCATCCGTGCGCAGCCGATGCTCGGCGACGCTGAGCGCCAGCGTGACGAGCGTGTCGTTGCGGTACATCTGAGGGAGTTTCCTGAGGTCGCCGAGGATTTCGGCGACCGGCTCGCGGGCGTTCGGGTCTTTCACCAGCTCGCGGCGCTGATCGATGATCGCCCGCGCGACCGGATTGGTGAACGTCCGCTCCGGCAGGATCATCTTGTAGGGCACGCTGGTGCCGGTCTGGCCCTTGGCGTCGGTCGCGACCAACCGGATCTCGACCGGCAGCCCCGCCCACGGATGCGGCGAGAGGTCGTGGTAGCTTGTCGCCGCCGCATCCTTCAGATGCAGCCCGGGCAGCGGCAGAGGCAGTTCGATGTTTCCGGCGGATGGAGCGTCGGGGCGGGTGATCACAGCCTTCGCGCCCTCGACCCCGTAATCGTCCCTCGCCTGGAAATCGAGCCGCAAGGCCGCGCGCGGCGTCGCGCTCGGCGGGTGGGAAAAGGCGATCGTCGGCGCGTTGTCGGGAATGATCTCGATCGGCCAGCGGCCGAGCGTCGCGCCGTCCTGGCTCAACGTGAGCGTCGAGCCGGCGGTCAGCGTCGTGCCGATGCGGAAATTCTGCTGATCGACCGCGTCGAATTTGTGCGCGTCCTTGTCGACCGCCAGTGTGGGCACCGCGCCGCCGCCATGCACCTGGGCGATAAGGCTGCTGCCGGTGGCGATCTTGACCGTGTCGGTGGCGCCGGCGCGGAGGAATTGCGGCGGCAGACCGGTGTAGTCGGGCGGCGTCACCCAAAGGTCGAAGCTCGCCGCGACCGCCGCCGCGCCGGGCGCGAAATTCGGCTTGAGCGCATGCGCTACCCGGTCGCTCCAGTCGGGGCCGGCGTCGATCGCGGCGATCACCAGCAGGATCGCCAGCACCGCGCGCAGCCCCCACGGGTCATGCCGGGCGAGCGCCGAATGCGGCCAGCCGATCCTGAGCCCGCGCAACGAGGCCATCACCCGCCGCTGATGCGCCGCCCACAGCGCATCGCCCTCGGGCCCGAGCACCGTGCTCGGGCGGTCGCCGAGCGCCAAGAGCGGCCGGTGCGAGAGCCCGCTCGACAATTCGATCCGCCGCCGCGCCGCCGCCGGGTCGGGCCAGGCGATCCGCCATGCTCCCCGGACCGCCGCCGCGACGACGGCCAGCGCGAACCCGATCAGCACCACCGCATGCGCCGGCCCCGGCAGGGACGGCAGCAGGTCGAACAAGGCGAGCACCAGAAACGCGCCGATCAGCCCCAGCGCCGGCCACGCCGCCGGCCACACCAGCTCCCACACCAGCGCCGCGCGAGCCAGGCGCAGTCGTGCGGTCAACAGGCGAAGCGGAGCAGGGGTGTCGCTCATCGCCCGAGCCAGTCCGGAACCGTGTCGAGCGCCAGCATCTCGTCGTGGCTCGGCCGCGCGCGGATCACGTCGAACCGCTCGCCCGACACCAGCACCTCCGGCACCAGCGGCCGTGTGTTGTAGGTCGAGGCCATCACCGCACCGTAAGCGCCGGCAGTCCGGAAGGCCACGAGATCGCCTTCCCCGAGCGGCGGCAGCTCATGCTTTGCGTGTTCTTTTACCTCGAACGTGTCGGTGCTCTCGCAAACCGGGCCGACGACGGTCGCCGGCGCCGGCGTCGCGTTCTCGCCCGGCTCCTGCACCGGCACGATGCCGTGGAACGCCTGGTAGAGGGCAGGGCGGATCAGATCGTTCATCGCCGCGTCCAAGACGATGACGGGGTCGCCCGAACTCTCCTTGACGTATTCGACCGAGGAGACGAGCACGCCGCCCGCCCCAACCAGATACCGCCCCGGCTCGAACGCCAGCTCAAGGTCCAACGAGCCCAGCACCTCCCCGACCGCCGCCGCGTATTCCGCCGGTGTCGCCGCCGCGTCGCCGTCCTCGTAGGGAATGGTCAGTCCGCCGCCGAGATCGGCGCGCCGCACCGGCAACCCTTCGCGGCGCAGCTCCCGCACGAGTCCGGCGATCCGCTCGAAGGTCTCGCGGCTTGGCCCGATCTCTTTGATCTTCGAGCCGATATGGACGGCGAGCCCGACCGGCTCGATCCCCGGCAGGTCGGCGGCAAGTCGATAGACGGTGACCGCATCTTCATGGGGGATGCCGAATTTGTCGCCTTTGCGGCCGGTCGAAATGTGGTCGCCGCTGCCGACGTCGACATCGGGGTTGATCCGGATCGCGACCCGCGCCGTCTTGCCTTGCGCCGCCGCGACCGCGCTCAGCCGGCGCAATTCGGGCACCGACTCGACATTGATCTGGTGGATGCCGCTCGCCACTGCGAAGTCGAGCTCGGCCCGGGCCTTGCCGACCCCGGAAAAGACAATCTTGTCCGCCGGAATGCCGGCGGCGAGCGCGCGGCGCAATTCGCCCTCGGACACGATGTCGGCGCCGGCGCCGAGCCTGGCGAAGATCCGCAGCACGGCAAGGTTGGAGTTGGCCTTGACCGCATAGCAGATCAGCGGGTCGAGGGGCGCCAGCGCACCGGCGAGAGCGCGGTACCGGGACTCGAGCGACGCCGCCGAATAGAGGTAGAACGGCGTCCCGACCGCCTCGGCAATCCGGGCTATGGGCACGTGCTCGGCGTGGAGCGCGCCGCCGCGGTAGGCGAAGGCGTCACTCACTCGGGTAATTCCGCGGATAGGTGTGGGGCTCGCCCGGCGGCGGCTGCGGGTCGCCCTTTTTGCCGCAGGCGGCGACCAGCAGGACGAGAGCCATCGCAAGGATCGCCGGCGACAGGCGGCGGAGCGCGTTCATGACAGAAACCTTTCCCGCGCGGCGCGGATCTGGGCGCGCACGCGCGACGGCGCGGTGCCGCCATAGCTCGCCCGGCTTTCGACCGAGCGGTCGAGCGTGATCGTATCGAAGACGGCGTCGGTAATGAGGGGCTCGATCGCCTGCATCTCGCGCAGCGGCAGTTCCTCCAGCGTGCAGCCTCGCTTCTCGGCGGCCTTGACGATCGCGCCGGTGATGTGGTGGGCGCGGCGGAACGGCAGCCCCAACGCGCGCACCAGCCAGTCGGCGAGGTCGGTCGCAGTGCTGTAGCCGCGCCCGGCGGCGGCGCGCAGCCGCTCGCGGTTGGGGCGCATGTCGCGCACCATCCCGGCGATCGCGGCGAGGCATAGTTCGAGCGCGTCGGCCGCCTCGAACACCGGCACCTTGTCTTCCTGCATATCCTTTTGATAGGCGAGCGGCAGGCCTTTCATCACGGTCAGCAGCGAGACCAGCGAGCCGTTGAGCCGCCCGGTCTTGGCGCGCACGAGCTCGGCGGCGTCCGGGTTGCGCTTTTGCGGCATGATCGAGCTGCCGGTCGTGAACGCGTCGCTCAGCGCGATGTAGCCGTACCCGTCGCTCGCCCACAGCACGATCTCCTCGGCCATGCGCGACAGATGCGTGCCGCACAGCGACGCGGCGCCCAGGAACTCGATCGCGAAATCCCGGTCCGACACCGCATCGAGCGAATTCGCCGCCGGCCGGTCGAAGCCGAGCGCGGCCGAGGTCGCCTCGCGGTCGATCGGGAACGCGGTGCCGGCAAGCGCTGCGGCGCCGAGCGGATTTTCGTTGAGCCGCCGCCGGCAATCGGCAAACCGGCCGCGGTCGCGCCCCAGCATCTCGACATAGGCCAGGAGGTGGTGGCCGAAGGTCACCGGCTGCGCGATCTGCAGATGGGTGAAGCCGGGCATCACGGCGTCGGCATGCGCCTCGGCCTGGTCGATGAGGGCGGCCTGCGTGTCTCTCAGTGCCGCTTCGGCACGGTCGATCGCGTCGCGCACCCAGAGCCGGAAATCCAGCGCGACCTGGTCGTTGCGCGAGCGCGCCGTGTGCAGCCTCCCCGCCGCCGGCCCGATCAACTCGGCAAGCCGCGCCTCGATATTGAGGTGGATGTCCTCGTTTTCCTCGCGGAAGACAAACTCGCCCCGCTCGATCTCCTCGCGGATCTGCTCCAGCCCCTTCGCGATCGCGGCGCCATCCTCGGCCGCGACGATCTTCTGCGCGACCAGCATGCGGCAATGCGCCAGCGACCCCCTGATGTCTTCGGCGTATAAGCGCCTGTCGAAATCGATCGAGACGTTGATGGCGCGCATGATCGCGGCAGGGCCGGCGGCGAAACGGCCGCCCCACATCGCGTTGGCCGGAGGGTCGGGATGACCCTCGGTCAGCTCCGGCTTTTCGCGGGCCATGCGGCGGTTGCGCTCCTCGTCGCCTTGTCGGCTGGCGCCGCCCTGGCCCAGTCCGATGACATCAAGCTCGGCGAGTTTATCGCTGAGAGCCCGCCGCAGCCAGCACCGGCGATCTCGTTCACCGACATGGCCGGACATGCCGTCTCGCTGGCCGATTTCAAGGGAAGCGCGACGCTCGTCAATCTGTGGGCGACGTGGTGCCAGCCGTGCCTCAAGGAGATGCCGTCGCTCATCCGCTTCCAGGTGAAGGAGGGCACCGCGCTCAAGGTCATCGCGCTCTCCGAGGACATCGGCGGCGGCGACAAGGTCAAGGCCTTTGTCGACAAGCACGACCTCGGCAAATTACCGATCTACCTCGACCCGAAGAGTGCGGCCCTGCACGCGTTCGAATTGCGCGGCCTGCCGACCAGCGTCCTCGTCGGCAAGGACGGCAAGGTGCTCGGCAAGATCGAGGGCGAGGCGGATTGGGACAGCGACAAGATCGCCGCCGCGATCAAACCCCTGCTGCCCCCCAACTGATTTACGACGGGCCGAGCCGCGACACGAGGAACCGCCCGGCGCGCGTCAGGCCGTCCTGGTCGATCGAGTGCCCCATGCCGGGGCAGGACAAGGTCTCGACCGGCACGTCGTTCTCTTTCAGGGCCGCCTCGGCATTGGCTAGCGAGTCGTAGGGCACGACGGGATCGTCGGTGCCGTGCACGAGCAGCACCGGCGGGCGCGAGCGGATCTCGGTCTTGAGCAATTCGCGCCCGATCAGCCGCCCGGAAAACCCGACAATCCCGGCAAACGCCTTCGCGCGCCGGAACCCGACGTAGAGTGACATCATCGTCCCTTGCGAGAAGCCGACGAGGGCGGCCTGGCTCTCGTCGAGCCCGCGCGACGAGAGCGCCTCGTCGATGAACGCGTCGAGGACCGGCGCCGACGCCTTTACCCCCGCGAGCACAGTCCCCGGCGAGCGGTCCTGCACGCTGAACCACTGATAGCCATAGGGCGCCATGTCGCACGGAAACGGCGCATTCGGCGACACGAACTCGGCATCGGGCAGGGCCGGCGCCCAGTACGGCGCGAGCCCGATCAGATCATTCCCGTCGGCCCCCAGCCCGTGCAACAGGATCACCAGCTTCGCCGCCTTCCCGCCATTCGCGGGTGGATGCGACGGCCCGGAAAGCTGCATGCCGATCATCTCGGGTCTCCTGAAACGGTGCCGCACAGGCATAGCCGATCGGAGCAGGTGGTGTCACGAAGGGCGGAAAATATCTTCCGGCAATCGGGACAGGCACGCGCTATGGTCGTGGCAATTATGGAGCCGCTATCCGCAGCCGACGTTGAAATCGATTTGGACGATGGTGCGTGCGAGGGCGTGATCGTATCCGGCAAGATCGTCATGCCTTTTGGCACTTTGATCCTGATGGCCGTGGTCGAACGTTTCGATGATGAACTTGTGCTTTCGGGGCTCCATATGCACGGAGAGAATCTGCGCCCAAACGCGCTCGGGACGGCGCGACTGAGGCAGGTTGCTCTCGCTGTCGCGGAGAGACTGGATGTCAAAGCTATCACCATTGGTGGAGCGGCTCGTACAACGGGGGCAGGGTACGCGTGGTGCGGGAGGAAGGGTTCCTCGTCCCATCCGGTTCGCCCGCCCGCTATCGTCTCAGCGCTGAAGCCGGTTTCGTGAGGTCGGTATTTGCCGCCCGGATCCTGGCTCGGCGGCATGTCCGCATTGCCGTCGCGAAAGAAGCCGTCGAGCGCCTGCTCGTCCGCGGGGACGCCGTGGTGGATGTGCCGATGGTCGAGGATACCGAGGTGTTCGAGCGTGAGCTTGCCGATTTGCACGTCCGCGCCGAAGGGGTCGAGGCCGAATTGGTGACCGCCGACGAGCGCTCGGAGCGGCGATAGCCGAATTGCCCGATCCCGTCGTCGCCCGTTTCGCGCCGAGCCCGACCGGGTATCTGCATCTCGGGCATGCTCGGTCGGCCTTCGAGGGGTGGCGGGCGGCGCGCGAGGGTGGCGGGAGGTTTCTCGTTCGGCTCGAGGACATCGACCGGGGGCGGTGCCGGGCGGAGTTTGCCGCGGCAATCCTTGAGGATCTGGACTGGCTCGGGCTCGGGTGGGACGGGGCGGTCCGGCGGCAATCCGCGCATCTCGGCGATTACCGGGCGGCGCTGGACCGGCTTGAGGCGATGGGGCTGTTGTATCCCTGTTTCTGCACGCGGCGGGATATCCAGGCCGAGATCGCGTGGGCCGGCGGGGCGCCGCAGGGAGAACTGGGGGCGCCCTATCCCGGAATGTGCCGGCACCTTTCCGCGGAAGAAAGGGCGGAACGGCTGGCGGCGGCGAAGGACTGCGCGCTGCGGCTCGATGTTGCGGCGGCGGTGGCGCGGACGGGGCCGCTCGATTGGGTCGAGGGCGAGGGGCGGGCGCAGGTCGATCCGGCCACGCTCGGCGATGTCGTGCTGGCGCGGAAAGAGTTTCCGGCGAGCTATCACCTGGCGGTCACGGTCGACGACGCGCTGCAAGGGGTGACGCTGGTGACGCGCGGGGTCGACCTGTTCGAGGCGACGGCGATCCATCGGCTGCTGCAGGAATTGCTCAGGTTGCCGGCGCCGCGTTATCGCCACCACTCGCTCGTGACCGATGCCGCCGGCCGGCGGCTGGCGAAACGCGACCATGCGGCGACGATCCGGTCGCTGCGCGAAGCCGGGAAGACGGCAGCGGAAGTCATCGAGCTGGCACAGGGGCAGCTCCCTCTCCGCCTATTCGGGGGGAGAAGGAATTCTTCTTAATCCATCGGGCGGTGAAGCCCGTTGGCGACGTCGAGATAGCCGGGTTCGTCGGGCTTTAGCAGGCCGTGGCGGAGGGCGAAATCGAGGATCACGAGGTTGACGTTGAACTTGAAGTCATCGGTCGTGCGGATGCGCTCGAGCACGGTGTCGACCGGCATCAATTCGAACCGCACGATCTCGCCGTCGCGGTTGTGCGGGGTGAAGTCGGGCGGTACGGCGAGGTCGTAGACGAACATTACGTCGTCGCGGATGCCGGTCCGGGTTTCCATGCGATAGCTCATCGCCCCGACCGGGATCGCGCGGGCGATGACACCGAGCGGGATCGCCGCCTCTTCGTCGGCTTCCTTGACGAGGGTCGCGTGCGCGCCGTGCCCGTTGCCGATGCCGCCGGCGACGAGGTTGTCGAGCTTGTTGGGGTCGACGCGCTTGTCGGGGGCGCGCTGGCCGATCCATAGCGACAGCCGGCCGCCGCCGTCGCGATAGCCATTGAGGTGGACGCCATAGGCGCGCACGCCGAAAAACGGCACCGCGCCCCGATCGACGCGAAAGATCGGCTTGTCGCCCCAGCGCGCCATGACGTCGAACGTCTCGTTGCGCACCTTCGGCACGCGCCCGTCGGCGACGAGCGCCTCGACGACCTCGTCGACGGCCGCGCTGATCGCGTCGGCGCCGCCGGTCGCGCGCAGCACGATGCGCTCGGCCTCGACGCCGAATACCTTGGGAAACCGGGCCAGCACCGCGGCGTTGTCTCGCCGCACCCAGCCGACCCGCGTCTCGCCCGCGACGAGCGGCACCACCCGCGCCGGATCGTAGTTGTTGCAACGGGCGATGTGGTCGGCGAAGGACATAAACGCTCAATCGCTCGCGGTCAGCACCGTGTCAACGCCGACGATCTGCCTTATGCACCGGGCGATGTAATCGACCGTGTCCCGCTCGACCCCGGCGATGCGGATCTCGATCGACAGCGCCGTGTCGGACACCGCACTGTGCCAGAAACCCGGCACCAGCCCGCGCTTCGCGAACAGTTCCATGACGCGCGGCATCACGCCCGGCTCGGCGCGGGCCTGGACGGCAAAGTGAGCGGAGGGAGAAAAATTCGCGTCCGGGTTCGCTGCGGGGACGTTAGCAGCGAGGGACAGGGAGGACGACATCGACACACTCCTCGGCAATATAGCGACGAATCAGCACGGCCCGAGCCTCGGTAAGGCTCGGGTGGCTAATTCGCCGGATGCCGGCAGGATGTGCCCGGTACGTCATGTCGGGCGGTGTATCCCTGTGCCTCGTCCTCGTCAAGGCGCGGCCCCGCATCGTGGCATTGTTATTCCGCGCGGGCTGGCCTAAACCACCTTAAGCAACCGGAGATTTATCATGACGCCGATACGGATCGCCGCGCTGGCCGCCCTCTGCATCGGCGTCATGGGCTGCGACTGGGGCGGGCCGCCGCAGCGAGCCAGCGATATCCAGAACCTGCACGGGATCAGCGACGACATCTCGGCCACGACGATGACCGATTCCGACCGCCGCTGGGCGCACGACCCCAACGACGCCACGACGCTGCCGAACAATTACGAGACCCACGACATTCCGTAGGGCGGACAAGCAGGCCGCAATCCCCCGGTCTTTCGGCTGCCGCTTCCTCGCCCGCGGCGCAGTGCGCAGCGCTTTTCCACCCTGCCGCTCTCGCCCGGCGCTATGATCGGCGGACGATGAGAGTTTTCCTGACCGTCCTTTTGTGCCTCGCGCTCGCCGGAGTGCTGGCGATCCTCGGCGCCGGCCTCGTGACGATCGTGCGCGGCGGCAACCCGCAGCGTTCGAACAAGCTGATGCAGGCCCGGGTGATCATGCAGGCGGTTGCGCTCGTGATCCTCGGGCTCCTGATGATGCTGGCGAACCGCTGACCCCGCGATGGTACGGCTCACCAAGATCTATACGCGCGGCGGCGACAAGGGGCTGACCTCGCTCGGTGACGGCACGCGGGTGCCCAAGCAATCGCTGCGGGTCGAGGCTTACGGCACGGTCGACGAGGCGAATGCCGCGCTCGGGCTCGCCCGGCTGCACACGGCGGGCGACGACGACGCGATGCTCGGCCGCATCCAGAACGAGCTCTTCGATCTCGGCGCCGACCTGTGCACGCCAGAGGACGGAAGCCGCGCCGCCGGGGCCTTGCGCGTGCTGCCGTCTCAGGTAAAGCGGCTCGAAACCGAGATCGACCGGATGAACAAGGAGCTGCAGCCGCTCAACTCGTTCATCCTGTCGGGCGGCAGCCCGGCCGCGGCCCATCTTCACCTCGCCCGCACGGTTACCCGCCGCGCCGAGCGGCTCGTCGCGGCCCTGGCGGCCGAGGAGAAAGTCAATCCCGAGGCGCTCAAATACCTGAACCGCCTCTCCGATCACCTGTTCGTGCTGGCTAGAAGGGTCAACGATAACGGCGCCGCCGATGTGCTATGGCAGCCCGGCGCGACGCGATAGGAGGCAAAGCGCATGGTCACCCTCGAATTGATGAAGGCGATTTCGGCCGCGTTCAATGCGCGCGATGTCGAGCGGATCGTGTCGTTTTTCGCCGAGGACGGGGTGTTCTGCCTGTCGCGCGGGCCAGAGCCGGTGGGGCGGACGCTGAAGGGCAAGGCGGTCATCCGCCAGGTCCTGGCCGACCGCTTCAAGCAGATCCCGGATATGCGCTGGGAGAACGAGGAATACATCCTTGCCCCAGGGAACGACAGCAGCCGGGCGGTCTCGATCTGGACCGTCAAGGGCAAAGGTGGTGACGGCGAGGTGCTGAACTATCAGGGCTGCGACATCTACACCTTCGGCCCCGACGACAAGATCGTGCACAAGAACACGTTCTGGAAGATCGTCGAGGCGCGGACCCTGTATTGAGTGGCGGCCGGTCCTAGATCGGAGATTTCGACCGCGCGGCAACGAATTCGCCGCCGGCCTCGGCCGTGTCGCCCAGGAAATAGGCCTCGGCATGGCGTACGGCCCAGTTCCAGGCACGCAGGCCAAAGCCCACGAGGCGGGGCATCCGGGCGCGGCAGACCGCGACCTTGCGCACGGTTTCGGTGACGTGCCAGACGCTTGTCGTTCCGGCCGGGAAAAACGCCGAGTCGCCCGGGCCGAGCCGGCGCATCTCGTTGTTGTGGTCGGTAATCCAGACCTCCCCGGACAGGATCTGGACCGTCTCGTCGATGCTGTATTCCCAGCGGAACCGACCTTCGGTGCACGACCAGACGATCAGCCGCATCGCGGAATCGCCGGTGCGCGCGATCTCCGCGCTGCGCGCCTGCGGATTTCCCTCAAGCACCCATTCCCGCGGGAATGGCGAGGGCGCCAGGTCGAGGGTGGAAGGGTTGGCCGTCACAATGCCCAAGGTCATCGCCGCTCCTAACGAACTGCATCGCGTAGACGGGCGTTATCAAAGGGATGGCGCTTTAATTTTTGGTGAAAAGCGGAGGTTTTATTTGAGGCGGGACAGGGACTCGAAAAAGTTTCTCTCGTGTGGACTCTTTGGCGGGCCGGAGGCGCCTTTGCCTTGGGCCGCGGGCCGCCGGGTGCGCCGCGTCGCCTTGAACCTTGCCTTCACCGTGCGCGCGTGCACAATTCGCCGCCCAATCCGTTAGCGAGGCAAGATGAAAGCGCTGGTCGCGGTCAAGCGGGTGGTCGACTACAACGTCAAGGTTCGCGTCAAGGCGGACCACACGGGCGTTGAGACCGCCAACGTCAAGATGTCGATGAACCCGTTCGACGAGATCGCCGTCGAGGAGGCGCTGCGCCTGCGTGAGGCAGGGACCGTCGAGGAGGTCATCGTCGTGTCGCTCGGCGTCCAGCAATGCACCGAGACGATCCGCACCGGGCTCGCGATGGGCGCCGATCGCGGCGTCCTCGTGCAGACCGACGTCGAATTGCAACCGCTCGCGGTCGCGAAATTGCTCAAGGCGGTGATCGACCAGGAAAAGCCTGAGATCGTCATCGTCGGCAAGCAGGCGATCGACGACGATTGCAACCAGACGGGCCAGATGCTCGCTGCGCTGCTCGGCTGGCCGCAGGCGACCTTTGCCTCGAAGCTGACGGTCAGCGGCGACGGCGCCGAGATCATCCGCGAGGTCGATGGCGGGCTCGAGACGATCTCGTGCAAATTGCCGCTCTTGCTGACGACCGATCTCAGACTGAATGAGCCACGCTACGCTTCGCTGCCGAACATCATGAAGGCGAAGAAGAAGCCCATCGACACGAAGACGCCGGACGAGCTGGGTGTGGATGTGACCCCGCGCCTGGTGACCTTGAAGGTCGAGGAGCCGGCGAAGCGGCAGGGCGGGGTCAAGGTGGGCTCGGTCGCCGAACTGGTCGATAAGCTGAAACTCGAGGCGCGGGTGATCTGATGGCTGTTCTCGTCGTCGCCGAACACGATGGCGTGCTGAAGCCCGCCACCCTCAACGCCGTCGCCGCCGCAACCGAGCTGTCAAAGGCCGGGGCCGGCGACATCCATGTCCTCGTCGCCGGTTCCGGGTGCAAACCCGCCGCCGACGCCGCCGCGCAGGTCGCCGGGGTCGCCAAGGTGCTGTTGGCCGACGATGCGGCCTATGACCACGGCCTCGCCGAAAACGTCGCGCCGCTCGTCGTCAAGCTGGCTTCCGGGTATAGCCACCTGGTCGCCCCGACGACGACCGCCGGCAAGAACCTGATGCCGCGCGTCGCCGCTCTCCTCGACGTGATGCAGATCTCCGACATCGCCGGGGTCGTGTCGCAGGACACGTTCGTGCGGCCGATCTATGCCGGCAACGCGCTCGCGACGGTGCAGTCCAAGGACGGGATCAAGGTCATCACCGTGCGCGGCACCGCCTTTCCGCCGGTCGAGGCGACGGGCGGCGGCGCCGCGGTCGAGAATGTCGAAAGCACCGGCGACTCGGGTCTCAGCCATTTCGTCAAGGCCGAGCTGTCGAAATCCGAGCGGCCGGAGCTGACCAGCGCCCGCATCATCATCTCGGGCGGCCGCGGGATGCAGTCGGGCGACAATTTCCACCTGCTGGAATCGGTCGCCGACAAGCTTGGCGCCGCGGTCGGGGCATCGCGCGCCGCGGTCGATGCCGGGTTCGTGCCCAACGACTATCAGGTCGGCCAGACCGGCAAGATCGTCGCGCCCGAGCTTTACATCGCGGTCGGCATCTCGGGCGCGATCCAGCATCTGGCGGGCATGAAGGATTCGAAGGTCATCGTCGCGATCAACAAGGACGAAGAGGCGCCGATCTTCCAGATCGCCGATTACGGCCTCGTCGGGGATCTGTTCAAGGTCGTTCCCGAGCTCGACGAAGAGCTCGGGAAGCGTAACTCGTGACCGAGCTTCTGCGCATCGGCGTCATCGGCGCCGGGCAGATGGGCCGCGGCATCGCCCATGTCTGCGCACTCGCCGGGCTCGACGTCACGATCGCCGACATCAACCCCGATGCGCTCGCCCGCGCCAAGGACGGGATCGAGGCCAATCTCGGCCGCCAGGTCGCGCGCGGGCGCATCGGCGAGGACGACAAGGGCGCCGCCCTCTCGCGCATTCGCACGACGAGCGATCTCGGCGCGCTCGGCACCGTCGACATGGCCATCGAGGCGGCGACCGAAAACGAGGTAATAAAACGGGATGTCTATAAAAAGCTCGTGCCGCATCTGAAGCCCGAGGCGCTGATCGCGACCAACACCTCATCGATCTCGATCACCCGCCTTGCCGCCGCGACCGACCGTCCCGGCAAGTTCATCGGCATGCATTTCATGAACCCGGTGCCGGTGATGACGCTGGTCGAGCTGATCCGCGGCATCGCCACCGACGAGGACACCTTTGCCGCGACCCGAGAGCTGGCGGTAAAGCTCGGCAAGACCCCGGTCTCGGCCGAGGATTTCCCGGCCTTTATCGTCAACCGCATCCTGATGCCGATGATCAACGAGGCCGTCTACACGCTCTACGAGGGCGTCGGCACGGTCGAGGCGATCGATACGGCGATGAAGCTCGGCGCCAACCATCCGATGGGCCCGCTCGAGCTTGCCGATTTCATCGGCCTCGACACCTGTCTCTCGGTGATGCAGGTCCTCTACGAAGGCCTCGCCGATTCGAAGTACCGGCCATGCCCGCTCCTCGTCAAATACGTCGAGGCCGGCTGGCTCGGCAAAAAAGCCGACCGCGGCTTCTACGACTACCACGGCGACGTCCCGGTCCCGACGCGGTAACTTTGCAGCCGACAGAGCGGCCGTCTCGAAGGACGCACGGCGCCCATCCCACGCTGCGGCGATGCGCGGCGGTTGCCGAACCTTGTTCCCCTCCGGCCGTTCCGCTATCAAACTGTCACGGACGCATGGTATCGCGCCTGTAACGGCGACAAACGGAAGGTATCGCGGTGACCTCATCACTCGATAGCTGCCCGGCCTTGGTACTGAACGCGGATTTCCGCCCGCTCAGCTATTTTCCGCTGTCCATCTGGTCCTGGCAGGATGCGGTAAAGGCGGTGTTTCTCGAACGCGTCTTTATCGTCGACCATTACGACGAATATGTCCGCAGCCCGTCCTTCGAGATGCGGCTGCCGAGCGTCATCGCGCTCAAGGAGTACGTGCAGGCGACGCGCAACCCGGCCTTCACCCGGTTCAACGTGTTCCTGCGGGACCGCTTCTCTTGCCAGTATTGCGGCGAGCCGAACCCGTCGCACGATTTGACGTTCGACCACGTCGTCCCGCGGTCGCGCGGCGGCAAGACGATCTGGTCGAACGTCGTCACCGCTTGCGGCTCGTGCAATCTCTTGAAGGGCAACCGGCTGCCGCAGGAAAGCGGCATGTACCCGAAAAACCGCCCGATCCAGCCCAACTCGCACCTCTTGCAGGAAAACGGCCGCGCCTTCCCGCCCAACTACCTGCATCAGAGCTGGCGCGACTATCTCTATTGGGATACCGAGCTGGAGGACACCTAGGAGCGCGGGCTACCCCCGCTTTGACCTTCGTCAGCGTCACTGCGTCGGGGCGGACCGCTTTTAGCAGCTCGCCCGACGATACCGAGCTGATCCGTCCTAATACGTCGCCCGGCCGCCGGAAATGTCGAACACGCCGCCGGTCGAGAATGAGCACTCTTCCGAGGAGAGCCAGGCGACGAGGGCGGCGATCTCGTCGACCTCGACAAAGCGCTCCATCGGGATCTTCGACAACATGTAATCGATCTGGGCCTGGGTCATCTGGGCGAAGATGTCGGTCTTGGCCGCGGCCGGGGTCACGCAATTGACGCGGATGCCGGTGCCGGCGAGCTCCTTGCCGAGCGACTTGGTGAGGCCGATCACCCCGGCTTTCGCCGCCGAATAGGCCGAGGCGTTGGGGTTGCCCTCTTTGCCGGCGATCGAGGCGATGTTGACGATGCGCCCGTAATCGCGCCGCCGCATGGCCGGCACGACCGCCTTGCAGCAATTGAAGACGCCGATGAGGTCGATCTCGATCACCTGCCGCCACGCCTCGCTCGGATAGTCGTCGAGCGTGTGGTTGGGGCCGGTGATGCCGGCATTGTTGACGAGGATGTCGGGCGGCCCAGTCGGCTTTCCGTGGCGGCAAGCGCGGCGGCGATGCCCGCCGGGTCGGCAACATCGGCGACAAGGTCGATCGCGCCCGCGATCTCGGACGCCGCGGCCTTGGCGGCGGCGTCGTCGACATCCCACACCGCGACCCTCGCTCCCGACGCCGCGAACCGCTCCGCAATCGCGCGCCCGATGCCGCGGGCGCCGCCGGTGACGATGGCGACGCGGCTGGAAAGATCGATCTGGTTCATCGTGTGCTCCTGCTGCCGGCGATACCCTTCCCGCTCGCGGGAGAAGGTGGATCGCGAAGCGAGACGGGTGAGGGTAGCTCGCCGTGCTCGGCGAGCCGTTCGACGATCGCCTCGAAATGCTTGGCCGCCCGCCCGCGCTCCAATCCTTCGAGCCAATTCTGATCGAGAAACGACGCCAGGGCTGGGTGGCCGAGCTCCGCTTCCCACAGGATTCCGATCAGCGAGGCGGCGGCTTCGTCGGCTTCGCTTTCCGCGAGGGTGAGGGTTTGGGCCAGGGTGGCGGCGTCGCGGTCGCGCGTGTCCGGGCCGGGGCCGAGGCCGAAATCGCGGAGGGCGCGGCGGTCGGGCGGGGCGAGGAGAAAATGCGCCACCTCATGCAGGATCACATAGGCCTCGGTGCTGGGGTCGAGCGCCGCGCCGTCCCAGTTGAAATCGCAGAGCGTGCCGTCGGGATGGACCGGCACGCCGCATTGGTGGGCCCAGGCGACCGCTTTGCGGCGATGGCGCTCGGCGTCGTCGCCCTGGGCGCGGTCGGGACTTGTCGCGCGGATTCGGGCGAAAGCGGATCTGGCCTCGGCGCTTGTCAGCCCGGCGGCGAAACGGTCGAGGCCCGCTTCGAGCTGGTCGGGCGGGATCGGAGTCAGGATCATCGTGGCCGCGAGGAATTGCACATGCCCTGCCGATATGCCGAAATCGCCCGCGAGGAGCAATGCGGGAGAATGTCATGGCCGGCGCCCTCTTGTTTTCGAGCCGTCTCGACGATCCGGTCGCGTGGTCGGCGGCGCTGGCGGCGCTGATGCCGGAGCTCGACATCCGCGTCTCGCCCGAGCTCGGCGATCCGGCCGAGATCGAGACGGCGCTGGTGTGGCGGCCGCCGGCCGGCGAGATGGCGGCGCTGCCGAACCTCAAGCTCATCATCAATCTCGGCGCCGGGGTCGACCCACTCCTCGCCGACCCGACGATCCCGCCGCATATCCCGGTGGCGCGGCTCGGCGATCAGTTCATGGCGCAGATGATGACGCAGTTCGTCACCTTCGCGGTGCTGCGCCACCATCGCGACATCGCGATGTACGAGCGCCAGCATCGCGCCGGCGAGTGGCGCTACGAATTGCCGATGCCATCATACGAGCGGCGCGTTGGGATCATGGGGCTGGGGCTGTTGGGGGGTACCGCGGCGCGGGCCGTGGCGGGGCTAGGGTTTTCGGTGCGCGGCTGGGCGCGGTCGCCGAAAAAGATCGATGGCGTCGAATGCTTTCACGGCTCGGCCGGGTACGGCGATTTCCTCGCCAAGACCGACATCCTCGTCGTGCTCTTGCCGTTGACCCAGGACACGCGCCACATCGTCGACCGCGACGCGCTCTACCGCCTGCCGCGCGGCGCGAAGGTGATCAACTGCGGCCGCGGCGGCACGGTCGATGAAGACGCCCTGTTGGCCGCGCTCAACGACGGCCAGATCGGCGAGGCGACGCTCGACGTGTTCGAGCAGGAGCCCTTGTCCAAGGATCACCCGTTCTGGGGAATGCCCAACGTCCTTTGCCTCCCCCACACAGCCTCGATCGCGATCCCCGAGATCGCGGCCAAGGACGTCGTCGAGAATATCCGGCGGGTGCGGGCCGGGCAGCCGTTTCTCAACATCGTCGACCGCGCAAAGGGGTATTGAGAGAAAGGTCTTACCGCTGAAGACGCGAAGGTCGCGGAGGCGCTGTGCCGCGGCGCAACCGCAGTAGAATCACAATGAGCCAGTGAGACAGTGAGGGGTTGATTGCGGAACCTCACTGTCTCACTGGCTCATTGTGGAATCGCTGCGCTGCGCGCCGTTGCTCCGACGCCACCGCGTCCTCCGCGCAACTCCTGCGCGGCCTCCGTGGTAAAGAATAGAGGGTTCGCTCCACACTCACCGGCGTCGGCGGCTCCCAGCCCTGGATCAGGTCGCGGTGGCGCTGTGCCGCGGCGGTGAGGGGTTGATTGCGGAACCTCACTGTCTCACTGGCTCATTGTGGAATCGCTGCGCTGCGCGCCGTTGCTCCGACCGGCCTCTCCCTCTCCCCCCGATGGGCGGAGAGGGGTATAGGTCGCGGATGCCCTTCTCCTCCCTTGTCGATTGGATATCCCGGCACCGGATCGAGCTGTTGTTGAGCTTGCGCATCAGCGCCGCGGGGGTGGCGAGCTATGCGCTCGGCACGACGCTGGGCCTGCCGCAGAGCTATTGGGCCGTGTTCACGACCGTGATCGTGATGCAGGCGAGCGTCGGCGGGTCGATGAAGGCGTCGCTCGACCGGATCATCGGGACGATCGGCGGCGCGGCGTGGGGCGTCGCAGTCGCCGTGACGGTGCCGCATCCGGGCGCGGTTTCGACCGGGTTCGCGCTCGCGCTGACGCTGGTGCCGCTCGGGGCCGTCGCGGCGTTCCGGCCGGCCTACCGGGTCGCCGCGATCACCGGGACGATCGTGTTGCTCGGCCGGTTCGGGGAACTCGGGATCGTCCACGCCGCGCTCGACCGGGTGTTCGAGATCGGGCTCGGCAGCGTCGTCGCGCTCGCGGTCGCGGTCGCGGTGACGCCCACCCGGGCGCAGGGGTTGCTCGGCGGCGCCGGACGTCAGGCGCTCGGCGAGATGGCGGGGTTGTCCGAGGCGCTGTTCGCTGATCTCGCGGCCGCGGCGGACCTGCCGACCGTGCTCGCCTTTCACGAGCGCATCCGCCGGGCGCTCGCCCGTGCCGTGACGGCGGCCGACGAGGCGGCGCGCGAACGCCGCAGCCTGATCTCCGACACGCCCGACCCGGCCCCGCTGGTGCGCTGCGTCCGCCGACTCAGCCATGACTTCGTGATCGTTGCACGGGCGCGGTCGGCGGCGCTGCCGGAGCCGGTGGTCGAACGGCTGGGTCCGTCGCTGCGGGCGCTGTCGCGTCGGCTGTCGGCGCATCTCGGCGAGATAGGCGCGGCCATCGCGGCTCGGTCGGCTCCGCCGGACCCCGTTGCGGACGAGTTCGACGGGGTGCACGAGGCGATGGCCGACATGCGCCGCGATGGGATCACGCGCGGCCTCTCAGGCGAGGAGATCGAGCGTGTTTTCGGTCTGTCCTTCGCGCTCGACCAGCTCCGCCGCAATCTAGACGATCTGGCGGGACACGCGCGCGATCTGACCAGGCCGGGTCGGTAGATAAACAATCTGGAAACGAACAATTTGGCGAGATGTTTCGGCTGATGTCATTTCGTTACGGCCAGGTGCCGTTAAGGTTAATAGGGCGTTAATCTGTCCCCAGCCGGGTAACCCCCAACCGGCGATGGAGGAAAACGTGAAAAGTTGGTTCAGCCTGGGTGTGGGCATCTTGGTGCTCGCCGCGGTCGTTATCCTGTTCGGAACCCAGGCGATCGCCTACGTAAAGGCAGGATATCCCCCCGACTCGATCCAGCGCGAAGTGCTTGACCACTGCGCCGCCGCCGACAGCCATTTTCTGCGCTTTTCGGTGAAGGACCGCGCCGAGTGCTATAAAAGCGCCCATCTCAACGATATCGGCGTGATGCGGTAGCCCGGTCTCCTTTCGAGGCGGTTTGTTTAACTCCTTGAGCGTCATGGGGCGAGCTTCACGCCGCCCAGCCGCGCGATCCCGTCCGGATAGGGGACGAAACCCGAGAGCTTCTTGCTGATGCCTCACAGCCATCTGTAGTGGTAAAGGAACAGCGCCGGGCGGTCGTCGAGGTAGATGCCGCTGGCTTTCGCATAAAGCTTGGCGCGGGCGTCGGCGTCGGTCGTCGTGCGGGCTTCGGCGGTCGCGAGTTGCGGCACGAATTTCATGCGTTCGTCGACATCGACGAGCTTGTCGCACATCGCTGCAAAGACGATGCGCCCGACATAGGTGCCGGCCTGCGCCGGGTCGAGCACTTCCGGGTCCTGGTCGAGCGCGATGCGGAGTTCGCTCGCGCCTGCGGGAATGGCAAGCAGGGCGAGCAAAAACGCGGCGACAATATGCTTCATCGAAAAGGTCTCCTAGAGCCCGACGAGGCGGGTGCTCTCTGTCCATAATCGTTCGCCAAGCCGGTCGTCGCGGGCGGCGGGATCGGTCCCGGCGATTTTCCTGCCGACGACATAGGCGCCCGCAAACGCGGTCGGGTCGGGCACCGTCGCCAGAAACAGCGAGGTCGCGGCGCCCTGTTTCGCGCTCTTCAGAAACGGCTTGGCGATGCGCCAGCCGAGCGCGGCAAGCCCGCCGGCGCGATTGCCGATATCCGTCGCGATGACGCCGGGGTGCAGGCAGGTCGCCGTGACGCCGGAGCCTTGAAGGCGCCGGGCCAGGGCGCGGGTGAACAGGATGTTGCACAGCTTCGAGCGGCCATAAGCGGAGAGCGGCGTCCACTCGGGCGGGTCGGCCATCGTCGCCGGGTCGATCCACGCCCCGCGATGCGCCGTCGATGCGACATTGACGATCCGCGCCGGCGCCGAGGCTTTGAGCCGGGCGAGCAGCAGATTGGTCAACAGGAACGGCGCGAGGTGGTTGACCGCGATCGTCATCTCGATGCCGTCGGCCGAGTTAGCCCGGTGCGGCGAGATGAGGCCGGCGTTGTTGACCAGCACGTCGATGCGGTCGCAGCGCACGAGCAGTGCTTCGGTGAGGGTGCGCACCGCAACGAGGCTGGAGAAATCGGTGAGGACGATCTCGGGAGCGGTCTTCGTGCGGGAGGCGACAAAGCGCTGTGCCGCTTCGGTGCGGGCGGGGTCGCGGCCCACCATGACGACTCGCATCCCCCGCTCGGCCAGGCCAAGCGCCGTGTAGAGCCCGATCCCGGCGCTGGCGCCGGTGACGATGGCGGTCGGCATCCGGCTAGGACCGCGGGCGTCTCGCCCGCATTCGGCAGAAGATGCGGGCGGGACGCCCGCGGTCCTGTGCTTGCGCGGATCTCACCTAATTAGTCGGCCGCCAGCTCGTAGCGCCCCGGCTGCGGCGTCGTCTCGCGGTCGCCGCCGACGGTCGTGCGCTGCATCAGCCGCTTGTGATTCTGCGTGTCGTAAGCCGTCGCGCGGTGCAGGACCGAGCGGTTGTCCCAGATCACGAGATCGCCCGCGCGCCACGCGTGGCTGTAGCAGAATTGCGGTTGGGTCGCGAAATCGTTGAGCCAGGCGATGAAGTCGCGGCCCTCCTCGCGCGGCCAGCCGATCACATGCGAGCAATGGGCGCCGGCATAGATCGATTTCCGGTGCGTCACCGGGTTCTCGCGCACCATTAACTGCCAGGCGCCGGGTAATTCCGCCTTCATCTCGGCGGTCAGTGCCTCGGTCGACACGGTCTCGCGCGAATAGACGAGGCTGTGCTCGGCGACGAGGCCTTCCAGCTTTTGCCTGATGTCGTCGGGGAGCGCGTCATAGCCGGCGCGCATGTCGGCGAACTCGGTGTTGCCGCCGGCGGGCGGGACGATGCGGCCCGACAGCAGCGAGCACAGCGCCGGTACCGCCTTGAACGAGCTGTCGGAATGCCAGAGGTAGTTGCCCTTCTGGTAAACCATGCGGCGGTCTTCGGCCGGGATCACCGTGCCGTTGCCGATGTCGAGATTGGATTGGCGGGCGAACGGAGTGCCGGTCGCCGGGTTTGCCTTGCCGGCGATCTCGAGCCGGCCGAAACGGCGGCTGAACGCGATCTGCCGCTCGTCGTCGAGGCTCTGGTCGTGAAAGACCAGCACCGAATGCTCGTCGAGCGCCGCGCGGATATCCCCGAACGTCGCGTCGTCCATCGGCGCCCCGGTGTCGACCCCGCCGATCTCGGCGCAGAAGTGCGGGTGGAGCTTGCGGATGGTGATCGGCATGGTGGTTTCCTACTGGGAGCGCGCGGTCGTCTCGCCCGCACCTTCACACAACATTTGCGGGCGAGACGACGCCCGCGCTCCTTTGCTTTCTAAAGCTCGTCCAATCTGTTCGACCATCGTCGGCAGATCTGATGGGCGATCGCCACTGGCCCGGGGATCGAGACCCGGGTCGGATCGTCGGGGCCGGTTGCGGCGCTGGCGACCATCTCGCGGATCTCGTCGCGGTGGAACCAGCGCGCCTCGGCGATCTCCTCGGGGTCGACCGTGATCTCCTCGCTGACGCCCTCGGCGAGGAAACCCATCATCAAGGTCGAGGGGAACGGCCAGGGCTGCGCCGCCAGGTATTTGACGCGGCCGACCTTTACCCCGGCCTCCTCCATGACTTCGCGGCGGACCGTCTCCTCCGGCGTCTCGCCCGGTTCCATGAACCCGGCGAGGCAGGAGAAGCGCGAGCCGGCGCGGCGCTTGTTGCGGCCGAGAAGCCCGTATTCGCCGCGCACGGTCAGCATGATCGTGACCGGATCGGCGCGCGGGTAATGCTGCGCCCGGCAGTTGGGGCATCGGCGCTTCCACCCGGCCTGGTCGACGCGGGTGGGCGCGCCGCATTGGGCGCAGAACCCGTGCCGCGCGTGCCAGTCGATCAGCGATCGCGCCTCAGCCAGGATCGCCGCCTCGCCGACCGCGATCTGCGGGGCGATCGTCCGTACGTCGACCGCCGAATCGTCCCACGCCGCGAGCGCGTCGCGCCCGGTGACGTCGAGCGCGAACAGCGCCCGCTCATCGTTGAGCCCGAGAAAAATCAGGACCGCCCCGGCCTCGATCAACTCGCGCCACGGCCCGACCGGCTGCCAGTCGAGCGCCGGCTCGTTGGCCTCGCGCAGCAGCGGCTTCAGGTCGCGCATCAGGAGGACGCGCGTCTCGGGATCGTCGAGCAGCCCCTTGATCCAGGCGGTGTCGGTGCGCCGCGCCGAGGCGCGGTCGAGCGGATTTCCGGCAAAGGTGTAGATTTCTTCCATGCCCGGAATGCTAGCGCGACGGGGGCGATTGGGCTAGCGGTCGCAAGTGATTACACCGAGGTCATTCCGGGGCGCGGCCCAGCCGCGAACCCTTGGGAAGATGCCGTGTTCTTGGGTTCCGGGTCTCGTCCCCATGGGCGATCCCGGAATGACCATCGCTGGAGGTTACTTCCCCACTTCCCCCGCCGCGGCTTTGATCAGGCTCAGGTCGGTGTATTTCGGCACGTCGACCTGCCGCCGCAGGAAGCCGAGCTGGTGCTGGAGATCGATGTTCTTCTGCAACGCTCCGAGGTTCGGCAGGCCGTCGGGATCGCGGTAGTAATCCCGTTTTGTAAAGAACCAGCTCTGGTAATTGTCGGCACTCTGCTTGGTCGCCTCGGCCGCAAGCTTGACCGCCTCGTCGTGATGCGCCGGGTCGAGCAGATAGCGCAACGCGTGGAGGAAATCCGACAGGAAATCGACCATGACCTGCCGGTGCTTGTCGATAAACCCGGCACGGGCGACGCGGACGATCATTTGCGAGCGACCCATCGCCTCTTCCTGGGTGAAAAGCGGGTGGGCGAACTGGTTCAATTCGGGGTCGAACCCGAACGGGGCCGGGACCGAGACGAGGTCGACCTTCTTGCCGCTCAGCATCGCCTTCATGTCGGGAAAGCGGACCTCGATGGTCGTCAGGTCGCGCTTATCCTGCAGGTGGTGCTTCGCCAGCATCGCCAGCATCGCCATGTCGACGGCGCTGCCGACCTGGTTGGTCGCCAGCACCTTGCCCTTCAGGTCGTCGACCGTCTTGATGCCGCTGTCGTTGCGCACCATGAACGGGTTGGTGTGATAGCCGGGGACGCCGTCCTGGAACTCGTCGCCAAGGACGCGCAGGTCGTCCATCCCGGCATTGACGATGCCGAGCGCGAAGGTCGAGAAGGCGAGCGCCGCGGTGTCGAGGTCGCCGGTCGCGATCGCCTGCATCTCGGCCGGCGTGCCGGCGAAATGGGTAAGCTCGGGGATGTAGGTCTTGCCCGCATGCGGTGCGAGATCGGGACGCAGGAACATCAGCGTCGCCAAATCCGCCGGCGCCACCACCCAGCCGATGCGGAGGTGGTAAGGCTCCTCGGCCCGTGCCGATGACATGATGGCCAGCGCGGCCAGGGCGAACCCGGCCGCCAGTCTTCCCAAACGCATGACCCCTCCCGAACTTTCTTTGGCCGCCAGCATCGCACGGAGGGTGGCGAGAAAAAACCAACTCTTTCAACGCAGAGGACGCGGAGGATTACGCGGAGCACGCAAAGGCGCAGCGAAGCAGCGTGCAGCGCCGTTGAATCACCACAGAGGCACGGAGGCACAGAGGGGGCCTTGCTCTCCTTCTTTGTGCCTCTGCGCCTCTGTGGTGAATTATTGCGGCTTCGCCGCGGCACGGCGGACCCGCGTTCTCTGCGTGATCCTCTGCGTCCTCAGCGTCGAAAAACTTGGTATACGGAAGCGTCAGCGGGCAGGGCATCATGGAATTCGGCATCTTTCACGAGTTTTTGTCGATCAGGTCGGCGTCGCAGCAGGCGGCGTTTGCCGAATCGTTTGTGCGGGTCGCGGCGGCCGAGGAGTGGGGGCTCGACGTGCTGTGGCTCGCCGAGATCCATATGAACCCGCAGCGTTCGCTCTTGTCGGCGCCGCTCACGGTCGCGAGCGCGATCGCCGCGCGCACGAGCCGGATCAAGATCGGCACGGCGGTTCAGATATTGCCCCTCGGCCATCCGCTGCGTCTCGCCGAGGAGACCGCGACGATCGACCAGATCAGCGGCGGCAGGCTGATCTTCGGCGTCGGCCGCAGCGCCTTTCCGCGCGCCTACCAGGCCTACGGCATCTCGTATCAGGAAAGCACCGAGCGCTTTGCCGAAAGCCTCCACATCATCAAAAAGGCGTGGACCGAGCCCGTCTGCTCGCATCGCGGCCGGTACTACGAGTTCGACAATTTCACGCTGGTGCCGCGCCCGGTGCAGACGCCGCACCCGCCGATCCGCATCGCCGCGAGCCAGGACGACACCTATTCGGCAATCGGCGCGCTCGGCTATCCGCTGTTCTCGGCGGTGCGGGCGAGCCCCCTTTCCGACCTGCCGCGCCACGGCAAGGCCTATCGCGAGGCTTGGGCCGGGGCCGGGCATCCCGGGCGCGGCGAGATGTACCTGCAGGTGCCGATCTTTGTCGGCGAGACCCGCGAGGCCGCGCTGCGCGACGCCGAAGAGGGGATGATGCAGTTTGCCAAATACCGCCCCGACCTTGTCCGCGGCCCGATGAACTACGAGACCGTGCGGCAGGAGAAAGGCATCGTCGGCACCCCCGACATGGTCGCCGAGCGCATCGCCGAGCTGCGCGACACCGCTGGCATCGACGGCGTCTCCGCCGAGATCAACCCCGGCAGCCACCTTTCGCACGAACAGGTCCTGCGCTCGCTCCGGCTCTACTGCCAGGAGGTGATGCCGCGGTTCAAGTGACGCCGACTTACCCGCCTATCTCCGACCCAGCTTGGCCGGGCTTGGCACGGCGACCCACGCCACGCTTCCGGCAATTCGTTGGACTCCCGGGACAAGCCCGGGGGAGCCGAAAAATAGGATGCTCCGACTAACGCTTTCCTTCGCAATCCTCGCAGTCGCGGCGGCGATTGGCGCGCTGCTGGCCGTCCCGTTTTTGCGCGGCAAGGGGGCGCGGCGAGCGCACTGGGCGGTGACGCTCGGGCATGGGGTGCTCGGGACGGCGGGGCTCGGCGTGCTGCTTGCCGGCTTGTGGCAAGGATTGCCGGCGAGCGGGATGGGGACGGCGGGGTTCGGACCGGGGGCGGCGGTGCTGTTGGCGCTGGCGTTGGGGCTGGGGATCTCGATCGGGCTCGCTTCGTTCGGGCGCCGCCGGCCGGCGGCGGCATTGGTCGCGGTGCATGCGAGCCTCGCGATCGCCGGGCTTGTCGTGCTGTGGGCGCTGGTCAGCGTAGGGTAAGCTGGAACTCGGGCGTCTCGCCCGCATCTACCGGTGACCGCGGGCGAGACGCGAACGGTTCAAAACAGAGATGGGACAAATGGCGGAATTATCGGCGGCGACGCGCGAGGCGCTGATGAAAGTCGGCACCTCGACATTGACCGGCGTGCTGAGCCGGCGGGGGCTCAAGAACATGTTCATGCAGCAGGTGTGGCCGATCCGGCCCGACCAGCCGCGCATGGTCGGGCCGGCCTATACGATGCGCTTTATCCCGGCGCGCGAGGACAAGACGGGGGCGCGGCCGGGCGGACCGCTGCAGCGCCAGGCGATGGAGGAATGTCCGCCGGGCCATGTGCTCGTCGTCGACGCGCGCGGCGACGCGCGGGCTGCGTCGGCCGGCGACCTTTATTGCGGGCGGCTGCAGGCGCGCGGGTGTGCCGGCATCGTCACCGACGGCGGCCTGCGCGACACCGACGGCATCGCCAAGACCGGGCTTGCCGCCTATCACCAGCGCCCCTCGTCGCCGCCGAGCCCGCTCGCGCATCATCCGCTCGAACTGCAAGTGCCGATCGGCTGCGGCGGGGTTGCGGTCTATCCCGGCGATATCATCGTCGGCGACCGCGACGGCGTCGTCGTGATCCCGCCCGATATCGTCGACGCGGTCGCCGAGGAGGCGCTCGCCTCGACCTTCTACGATGAATTCGCCGAGGAGGAGGTCGCCAAAGGCCGCAGCCTTATCGGCCTCTTCCCGGTGGTCGGCGCGGAGGCGAAACGCGACTTCGAGGCGTGGAAAAAGGCGCGGAACCTAGCTTAGAACGGCGACGAAATCGCAGGTCACCATCGACGGCCCGCTGCTGCCCGAGTTGAGCGTGTGGCGGGCCGGGCGCGAGGCGGGGTCGGGGAACATCTTCTCCCATTCATCATTGAGCGCCGCCCGGCCCGCGGCCTGATCCTGCACGTAAAAGGTGATCTTGATGATGTTGTCGGGCGTGCCCCCGGCCGCCTCGATCGCCCGGCGGATATGGACGAAGATGTTGTGGACCTGCCCCTCCAGCGTCGGCGGATAGTTGCGCGTCCCCGGATCGACCCCGCTGATCACGCTCGACATCATCAAATTCCCGATCCGGCTCGCATTCGGGATCGGGTTCGAGTGGGCAAAACCGGGAAAATTGACGCTTTGGCGTTTGGGCATAAGAGACCTCCGATTGTGTCCTTACAGCTGTCATTCTCTCGTCGTCGAGAGCCCAGCCGAGGAGCGAGCGGTCGACACGCTGGCCGCTACCGCGCCAGGCTGTACCGCAAGGTCACGGAGACGTCGAGGTAGGAGAGGGTGAGGCCGGGGGGGAAGGCGGGGAGCATCGCGGATTGCATCATCGCGTTGATGCTCTGGTCGAGGTCCGGATAGCCGGTGCCTTTCGTGAGGCCAAAGCTGAGGACGCGGCCCGAAGCATCGACGCGGAACCGGATGACGGCATTGCCCTGCTCGGCGGCGTCGCGGGCGGAGTTCGGGTAGCGCTTGTGGCTTTCGAACCAGCCGCTGAGCATCGCCCGGTAATGGGCGGCGAGGTCGGGGTTTGGTGCCGCGGGCGCAGGCGGGGCGTAGGCGGCCGGCGCCTGGGTGCTGGCTGGGGCCGGTGAGGGCAGGGCCGGCGGCAGGTTCGCCATTTGCCGCTCGGGTTCGGGCTCAGGGCGGCGCACCACCGGGCGCGGCGGGGGCTTCGGCTTGGGTAGCGGTTTTGGCGGCGGGCGCCGCTCGCGCGCGGTGACGACCGGGACCTCGGGCTCGCGCGCGATCGGAACCTCGGTCGCGGTCACCGCCTTTTCCGGCTCGGGCGGGACCGGTGGGGCCGTGTCGGGCGGCGGCTGGACGGCCTGGACCGGCACGACCGCTGCGGTCGGCTGGTTTATCGCGATCTCGAAGCCCTTGGGCGGCGGCACGTCGAGCGGCGGCGGCACCGTGTTGGCGAGCCACACGAGCATCCCGAGCGCCGCGCCGTGCAGCGCCACCGAGACCGGAAGACCCAGCCGCATCCCGCTCATTTTGCCGCCGTCGTCGCCTCGGCGAGCAGCGACACCTTGGAGAACCCGGCCTTGTTGACCGCGCCGAGCAGATCCATCAGTTGCGCATATTGGATCGTGCGGTCGCCGCGGACATAGACGATGCGGGCCGGGTCGCGCGCGGCAAGCGCGGCGAGGCGCGAGTTCAGGTCATCGCCCATCACCTTGTCGTCGGCGATAAAGGTGTCGCCGTCCTTGTTGATCGTGACGATGATCGGCTCTTGCGGCTTCGTGACCTGGGCGGCGCTGGTCTTCGGCAGGTTGACCGGAACCCCGACCGTCAGCAGCGGCGCCGCAACCATGAAGATGACGAGCAGCACCAGCATCACGTCGACCATCGGCGTGACGTTGATCTCGCTGAGCGGCTTATAGGAATCGTCGCCGCTGTCACCCGACGGCGGGACCTGGATCGCCATCGCCTAGCCCCGGCAGAGCAGCGCGCCCGAGCGGCCGATCAGCCCCTGCATTCGCCCGGCGAAGCGACCGATCTCGACCGTGAACTTGTTGTATGCGACGACCGCGGGGATCGCTGCGGCGAGACCCATCGCCGTGGCAAAGAGCGCCTCGGCGATGCCCGGCGCGACGACCGCGAGGCTCGTGTTGTTGGCTGCCGCGATCGCGGCAAAGCTGTGCATGATCCCCCAGACCGTGCCGAAAAGCCCGATGAACGGCGCCGCCGAGCCGAGGGTCGCGAGGAAAGGCAGGCGCTGCTCGAGGCGGCGCAGCTCGCCGTTGAGCGCGAGGCGCATCGCCCGCTCGATCCGGTCGCGCCGTTCGCCGGCGGTTTCGGTTTCGCCGGGGGCACCTTGTGCGCATTCGTCGAACCCCGCCGCGAGGACGCTGCGCACCGGATGCGCGGCGCCGGCGTCGCCCGTCTCGTAGAGATCCTCGGCGTCGCGGGCCGCGGCGGCGCGCGCCTCGTAGCCGCGGGCGATCCGGCTCGCGGCGCCGAGGTTGAAGAGCTTGTCGACGATGACGCCCCAGCTCCAGATCGAGGCCGCAAGGAGGAGGATCATCACGCCCTTGACCACCGGGTCGGCATTCATGAACAGGGTCACGATCGACAGCGACGATGCAGCTTCGTTCACCTTACCGGCTCCCGTTATTTCAATAGCTTGACTGCCAACTTTGAAGATACCGCGATAGCTGCGGCACAGTCGGCTGCGGGCTTGTCGCCGGCGCGGCAGTCGAGCACGTCGTTGACGAGGATGCTGCCGATCCCGCCGCACGGCGTGTCGGGAATGTCGAAGATCTTAACGGTTTCCTTGTCGGATCTGAGCGGTGCGACATCGGCGGCGAGACGCTTCATGATCGTGCCGCCCTTGTCGAAGACGACGAGATCGAGCTTGTAGCCGGTATAGGCCTCGGGCCCCGGGTTGGTGATCACAAACGAGGCACGGCAGCTCTGGCCCTGCTCGTCGAGGCGGTTCAATTCGATCGAGACCGGCTGGTTCGCGGCGAGCGCGAGGCCCGCCGGCAGGCTCGCCAGCACGGCGGCACACAGGCCGAAACCAACCCTTATCATTCGAAGCGGCATGGGGCACCGGGGCGCGGTCGTGCGCTGCCGGCGACAATACTGCAAATGGTTCGCAACAACAGCAGAAAGCGATCCGCGACAAGAATACTCGCGGCTTAACTGCGACAGTCTGGCGCGATTCTCGCTGTATGGTAGAAAAGGGTCAGCCCGTTATTGGCCGCGTCCAAAAATGAGGGACGATCAGTCACCCTGCCGGGCCGGTTCCGGCACGGTCGGCGCGTTGCTCGTGTGCGTTTCATGACCCGGTCAGCAATCTCCGCGCGGCCCCGGCCGAGGCCTATGTCCCGTCGGACAAGACCACGGCCGAGGTGCGGTGAGGGGACGGCCTATTTTTCCCCGCGGTCGAGGCTCTCTTTGATCGCGGTCCGGTCGACCTTGATCGTCACGCCGGCGCGTTCCTTCTGGAGTTCCATCGCGACGCGGGAGTCGCGGCCGTCCCAGCCGCGATTGAGCGCCGAGGTCAGCTCCATCAGCGCCAGATTGGCCATCGGCATCGGCACCTTCATCTCGCGGGCGAGCTCGGTCGCGAGGGTCACGTCCTTGTGGGCGAGGCGGAGCGCGAAATCGGGCGGGTCGTAATAGTCGGGGAGGAAATGGTCGCCCAGCGAGTCGAAGGTGCGGCGGCGTCCGCCGGCGCCCTGGCGCACCGCCTCCCACAGGGCAAGCGGTTCGACCCCGGCCTTGACCCCCATCGTGAAGACCTCGGCAAGGCAGGTCTGGATCGCATAGCCGGCGCAGTTGTGCACGAGCTTGGCCACTGAGCCGGCGCCGATCGGGCCGATATAGCGGGCGGCATCGCCGATCGCGTCGAGCACCTTTTTGTGCCGGTTGAAGATCTGCTCGTCGCCGCCGATCCACAGCGCGAGCCGCCCCGACGCTGCGCCCTTCGGGCCGCCGCTGACGGGGGCATCGAGCATGTAGACATTCTTTTCGGCGAACCTGGCGTTGATCTCGCGCACGAGGGTCGGCGAGTTGGTCGATAGGTCGAAATAGGCGCTGTCCGGCTTCATGCCGGCGAGGAGCCCATTGTCGCCGAGCGCGACGGCCCTGACTTCCGGCGGGCCGGGCAATGAGGTGAAGATCACCTCGCACTGCTCGGCGAGCGCTTTGGGGCTATCAGCCCAGGTGGCGCCGGCGGCGAGATGCCGCTCGGCGGCGGCACGGCGGATGTCGTGGACGACGACCTCGTAACCGCCCTTCTGCAAGTTCGCCGCCATGCTCGCACCCATCGTGCCGAGCCCGATGAAACCGACCTTCATGAGTTTCTCCTTCAACCGAATTCTTCGCGACCACTCTCCCACGCCTGACGTGGGGGTCAACCCGCAAGCGGAGCAAAATCAACAGGGGAGGGTTGCCTCTCTCCCGGCCGGGCCCGGCACAAAAAAATCCCGGAAGAGGTTGCCCTCTTCCGGGATGGGTCTGGTTAGTCGGTCGACTTAGCTGAAGAAGCTGCTGTCGACGTGTCCGACGCCCTTGAGCAGGATCGTCGAGCCATCGCTTAACGTGACGAGGGTGTCGACCCCGCCGTTCTCCGGCGTTGTCGTAGCCACCGTGTCGCCGGCCGCCAGGTGGATGCGGTCGCCAGCGGACTGGTCGAACCCGGTCACCGTGTCCTGGTACGTCCCGGTCCCGTTATCGGCGAAGGTATTATTGGTACCTCCCAGCGACACGTCGGTCTTGCCGAGGCCAGAGTTGACCGTGTCGTTGTTGCCGCTCGAGTAGACCGTGTCGTTGCCGGCACCGCCCGCCACCGAGTTGTTGTCGCCGCTGACGCCGATCACGTCGTTGCTGGCGCCACCGTTGACGATGTCGTTGTTGCCGATCGCCCATAGCGTGTCCGAACCCGCTCCGGCACTTAGCGTGTCGTTGCTGCCGATGATGCCGAACAGGTTGTTGCTCGTCGTATCGGCGACCGAGACCGAGTCGCCGATCGACCACACCGTGTCGGTGCCGACCGAGCCGCCCGACAGATCGTTGTTGCTGCCGACCACCCCAATCAGGGCCGGGAAGCCGCTGTCGCCGCTGACGTCCAGGTTGTTCCCGCTGAACACCTGCGGGCTCGACGGCGTGTTGCCGACACCCGACACGGTGTCATGGTTGCCGACACCCCAGATCGTGTCGCCAGGACCCGTGCCGCCGCCGGTCGAGCCGCCGCCCGTCGGACCCGTGTGACCCGTTGGGCCGGTCGGACCCGTGGGACCGGTCGGGCCAGTGGCGCCCGTCGGACCAGTCGGGCCGGTGGGACCAGTCGGACCGGTGTGACCCGTCGGGCCGGTCGGACCCGTGGGACCGGTCGGGCCAGTGGCGCCGGTCGGGCCAGTGGCGCCCGTCGGACCGGTGGGACCAGTCGGACCGGTGGGACCAGTCGGGCCGGTCGGACCAGTGGCGCCCGTCGGACCGGTCGGACCGGTGGGACCGGTCGGGCCAGTGGGACCGGTCGGGCCAGTGGGACCCGTCGAGCCGGTGGAACCCGTCGGGCCGGTGGGACCAGTCGGACCGGTGGGACCAGTCGGACCCGTGGGACCAGTCGGACCCGTGGGACCAGTTGAGCCGGTGGGACCAGTTGAGCCGGTGGGACCAGTTGGGCCGGTAGGACCAGTCGGACCGGTGGGACCAGTTGGGCCGGTGGGACCGGTCGGGCCAGTGGCGCCCGTCGGACCAGTCGGGCCAGTGGGACCCGTCGAGCCGGTGGGACCCGTCGAGCCGGTGGGACCCGTCGGGCCGGTGGGACCAGTCGGACCGGTGGGACCAGTCGGACCCGTGGGACCAGTCGGACCCGTGGGACCAGTTGAGCCGGTGGGACCAGTT
>DASXFE010000011.1:0-17959 GCA_036489765.1 Allostellaceae bacterium
GAGTGGCGCGACGCCGGCTGCTCGATGTGCATGTCGATGAACGACGACAAGGCGATGAACGGCGAGCGCGTTGCCACGACCTCGAACCGCAATTTCGAAGGCCGCCAGGGCAAGAACGCCAAATCCCACCTGATGGGCCCCGCGATGGCCGCCGCCGCCGCCGTCACCGGGCACCTCGCCGACGTGCGCGACTTGGGTTGAGGCGAAGCAAGCACCGAGAGTGAGGTCAAAACATGACCCTGATGTTGGCTAAAACCTACGCGGCCTTCAAAGCGGCTGGCGTAGACAAGGAGCAAGCAGAGGCCGCGGCAGAGGAACTCGCTGCATTCGAGGGACGGTTTGGCTCACTCGAAACCAGCATCGCTCGCATCGACGGAAAGATCACCTCGATGGAAGGCCGGATTACCGGAATCGAAGGGAAGTTCGCGGTGTTGCCGTGGGCGGTAGGCATCAACGCCGCGGCGACGATTTCGATATTGGGCGTGCTCCTCGGCCACGGGTAATCGCATCGTTGCCGGAAGCAAGTTGGAAGGGAAGTTCATGGACAAATTCAACACCCTCACCGGCGTCGCGGCGCCGCTGCCGATCATCAACCTCGACACCGACAAGATCTTTCCGGCGATCTATCTGAAGACGATCAAGCGGACCGGGTTGTCGCAATGGCTGTTTCAGGAGATCCGGTTCAAGCCGGACGGGTCGGAGAACCCCGATTTCGTGCTGAACCAGGCGCCCTATCGCAAGGCGCAGATCCTGATCGGGGCCGATAATTTCGGCTGCGGGTCGAGCCGCGAGCACGCTCCGTGGGCGCTCCTCGACTATGGCATCAAATGCGTTATTGCTCCGAGCTTTGCGGACATTTTCTACAATAATTGCTTTAAGAACGGCATCTTGCCGATCAAGGTGCCGAAAGAGATCTGCGACGAGCTGATGAAGGATGCCGAGAAGGGCTCGAACGCGGTGATGACGATCGACCTCGAGTCGCAGACGATCTCGCGCCCGGACGGCGAGAAGGTCCATTTCGAACTCGAGGCCTTCCGCAAGCACTGCCTCCTCGAAGGCATCGACGACATCGGCCTCACCGAGCAGAAGAGCACCGATATCGACGGCTACGAGGAAAAGGCCCAGATGCAGCGCCCGTGGCAGTTCGGGATGGCCCATAAGGGCGCGTAATTCGTGCGGCGGTGCGTCCTTCGGGACGCCCGCTGCGCGGGCTCCTCAGGATGAGGAGCGTTGGTAATGCCACCTTCGTTCTTCCTCGTCCTGAGGAGCGCCCACGGGCGCGTCTCGAAGGACGCACCGCGCTTATGCAGCTCTAGGAGACACCGCTCTCATGTCCCAATCCCACTCGAACCGCAAAGTCCTCGTTCTCCCCGGCGACGGGATCGGGCCGGAGATCATGGGGCAGGTGATGCGGGTCGCCGAATTCTTCGACACCCGCCGCATTGCCAGCTTTGACGTGACGCAGGGCCTCGTCGGCGGCAGCGCCTATGACGCCGACGGCGTGCCGCTGACCGATGCGACGCTGGCCCAGGCCCAGGCCGCCGACGCGGTGCTGTTCGGCTCGGTCGGCGGACCGAAATGGGAGACGCTGCCGTTCCAGCTCCAGCCCGAGCGCGGCCTCCTCCGCCTGCGCAAGGAGATGGACCTCTTCGCCAACCTCCGCCCCGCCGTCGTCTTCGAGGCGCTGGCCGAGGCCTCAAGCCTCAAGACCGAGCTCGTCGCCGGCCTCGACCTTCTGATCGTCCGCGAGCTGACGGGCGGGATTTATTTCGGCGACCCGCGCGGGATCGAGACGATGCCGGACGGCACCAAGCGCGGCATCAACACCGAGGTCTATACCGAGCACGAGATCGAACGCGTCGTCCGCGCCGCGTTCGAGCTCGCCCGCAAGCGGCAGAAGCGGCTGTGCGAGGTCGACAAGGCCAATGTCATGGAATCGGGCATCCTCTGGCGCGAGGTCGCCAACCGGGTCAAGCCCGACTACCCCGATGTCGAGCTCTCCTTCATGTACGCCGACAATTGCGCGATGCAGCTCGTCCGCGCGCCAAAGCAGTTCGATGTCATCGTCACCAGCAACCTGTTCGGCGACCTGCTCAGCGACTGCGCGGCCATGCTGACGGGGTCGCTCGGTATGCTGCCTTCGGCCTCGCTCGGCGCTGCCGACGCGCCGGGGACCAGTGGCGGACGGCGCAAGGCCCTCTATGAGCCCGTCCACGGCAGCGCCCCCGACATCGCCGGCAAGGGCGTCGCCAACCCGCTCGCCTGCATCCTCAGCTTTGCCATGATGCTGCGCTATTCGTTCGATCTCGATGCCGAGGCCGATATGGTCGAGAACGCCGTGCGCCAGGCGCTCGACACCGGCGCCCGCACCAATGACATCCGCGCCGCGGCAGCCAAGGGGATCGGCACCCGCGAGATGGGCGACGCGGTGCTCAAGGAATTGGCAAAAAACGCCTGAGTCGCTTCCCCGAGGCGGAAAAAACCCTGTATCGTTCGCGCGACAGGCGGGCTTGCCGCCGTCGCAGCATCGGGGAAACGCCGCCATGAAGCGCTCTGTCTGGCCGCTCGCCACCACCCTCCTCGCCACCGTTCTCCTGGCCACGACCGCGCTGACGCGCCCTGCGGCGGCCGATGTGATCGCTGTCGCCAACGACAATCACAGCGTCAACGTCAACGGCAAGATGGAGGCGGCGAAGAACCCGCCGCCCGACAATGTCGCGATCGTCGACACGAGCTCGTATCCGCCCAAGGTGATCGCCACGATCGACGTGCCGACCAGCGTCGTCGGCGCCCCGAACTCGGTCTGGGTCTCGCCCGACGAGAAATGGCTGATCGTCACCTCGGCGACCAAGATCGATCCGAAGGACCCGACCAAGATCATCGACAACGACGTCGTCTCGGTGGTCGACCTGAAGGCGTCGCCGCCCAAGGTCGTGCAGACGATCGAGGCCGGCAAAGGTGCGAACGAGATCTCGGTCGATTCCGATCTGGCCTACGCCCTCGTCGCCAATCGGGCCGAGGGGACGCTCTCCGCCTTCTCGGTCAGCGACCAGCGTCTGACCAAGGCCGGCAAGATCGACCTCAAGGATTCGAAGAGCATGCCGAGCTCGGTGATGTTCGCACCCGACGCCGAGCACGCCCTCGTCACGGTCTACGGCGGCAACTACGTCGCCTGGGCCGAGACCCAGGAGGCCAAGACGACCGTCTCCGACCACAAGATCATCACCGGCGTCAGCCCCTATACGATGGACATCAACAAGGCCGGGACGCTCGCCGCGGTCAGCAACATGGGCGGCGGCGGCACCGGCGATATCGGCACGGTGAGCCTCATCGACCTGACCCGCAATCCGCCTGCGACCGTCGACACCTTTGCCGTCCCGGCGTCGCCCGAGGGGCTGAAATTCTCGCCCGACGGCCGCTTCGTCGCGGTCGCCTCGATCACCGGCTCGACCCAGCCGTCGGGCTCGCCGTTCTATCATGACCATGGCCGGCTATGGTTGCTCGCGGTCGACAACGGGATGCTGCGGCCGCTCGCCGAGGCGCCGATCGGTCGCTGGTCGCAGGGCATCGCCTTCTCCAAGGACGGCAAGACGATCCTCGTCGAGAGCATGATCGACCACGGCCTCAACGTCTTCCGCTGGGACGGCAAGACGCTGACCCCGGGCAAGACCGTGGACACCAAAGGCGCCCCCGCCGCGATCCGCTCAAGCTGGCCGTAAGCACGCCTCACTGTCACCGGTCATTTCGGCCGCCGCCGAAGTGACCGGCCTTGCCACCCGCGTCTCTCTCCCCCTTGATTGGGAGCGTATCGGCGGGGGTGATCGTGAGGGCGGGAGACAGCGTGCGTGGCCGGAGTCACCCCCGTCCCGCCTCCCCCATCGCGGCGGAGGAGTTAAGGACACATCCGGTCCGCGCGACGATCGCCGCGCTGGCGGCCAATCTCGTCGGCATCGGCATCGCCCGGTTCGGGTATACGCCGCTGATCCCGGCGCTGATCGCAGCCGAGTGGTTCCGGCCGTCGGCGGCGGTGTATCTCGGCGCGGCAAACCTCGCCGGCTATCTCGCCGGGGCGCTGACGGCGCGGCGGGTCGGGCGGGCGATCGGGCCGGCGACGACGCTGCGCGGGGCGATGGCGCTGACCGTCGTGAGCCTTTTCGCCTGCGCGTTTCCGCTCGGCTTCGCGTGGTATTTCGTCTGGCGTTTCATCAGCGGGATGACCGGCGGCGCGGCGATGGCGCTGGCGGCGCCGACAGTGCTCGCGCACCTGCCGCCCGAGCGGCGCGCGATCGCCGGCGGCGTTGTCTTCACCGGCGTCGGGCTCGGCATCGCCGCCTCGGGGACGCTGGTTCCGGTGCTCGTCGGGTGGGGCGTCCGCGAGGCCTGGTTCGGCTTTGCCGCGCTCGCTGCCGTGCTGACCGCAGTCACCTGGCGCGACTGGCCGCGCGGGGCTCCCCCCGCCGCCGCACAACAGGCCGAGCACCAATCCGGCCCGCTCCGCGCGCTCTATCTCGAATACGCGCTGATCGCGGCCGGGCAGGTGCCGCACATGGTGTTCCTCGTCGATTTCATCGCGCGCGGGCTCGGCCGCGGCCTCGCGAGCGGCGGCCGGTATTGGATCGTCTTCGGCGCCGGTGCGCTGATCGGCCCGCTCGTGGCCGGGCACCTCGGCCGCCGCTTCGGGTTCCGTCTCTTGTTGCGCGCCGGCTTCCTGTGGCAAGCCGCCGCGATCGCCTTGCTTCTGGTCGCAGTCTCGCCCCCGGCTCTCGTCGCCTCGAGCTTTGTGATGGGGATGTCGGTTCCGGGAATCGTCGCCACCGTGATCGGCCGCACGCACGAGCTGATCCCGCACGGGCCCACCCGCCAAGCCGCCGCCTGGAGCTTTTGCACCCTGGCCTTCGCGCTCGGCCAGGCGATCGCCGGCTACCTCTACTCGTACATCTTTGCCCACACCGCCGACGCCTATCCGACGCTCTTCGCGCTTGGGGCGGCGGCGATGCTGGTGGCGCTGGCGGTCGATTTCGCAGCCGGCCGCCGTCAGGATTCGTGAAGTCCACGCCGAGGATCCGGTGCGATCAACCTCAACGGGCGCCGGCCGTGCGCGCGGTAGATCGCAAAATCACCATCGAGGGTGCAGATCGATAACCCCGTGATCTCGGCGAGCCGAACGAGGCAGGCGTCAGCAAAGGACATGGGAATATCGGCATAGCGCATCATCAACCCGCGTACGGCTGATGCCTCTTCTTGCAATTCCAGTCCGATCGCCAGGGCGCCGTTTGCGACAAAATCCAGAAGCCGCGGTGGCGAAATGCGGCTTCGCGCCGCGACAAAGCAAGCCTCAGTCAAAACCGCCTCGCAGGTGATGATTGGCGGATCGAGCGCAGCAAATTGCTCGACCGCCCACTCGTGATAGGCGTCCCGCCGGCTCAGATAGGCGACAAGCGGGCCGGTATCCATCAGGACCCCCGAGGCCATCTATCGACCGAAATCCTCGAAATATTTGGGATTGGTCGAGAGGTCGGCCGGCGCATCCTCGATGATCCCGCACAGCCCCTTCAGCAGATCGTGCGCGGACACCCGCTTAGCCGCTGCCGCCGTCTTCTCGCCGTGCGACGGATCATCGACAACCGCGCGCAGCCCTTCTTCGATGAGGTCCTTCAGTTTGCGCCCGCGCAACGCCGCCTCGGACTTCGCCCGGCGGAACAGATCATCGGGAAGATCGATAGTAGTTCTCATATTCACATAAAAGCATATTGCAGCTTTGATGAACAGTGTCCTACCACGCCGCGTCCAGCAATTCGCGAACCACCGTGGGGCCGGCGATCTTGCGGGGATTGGTGTGGATCCAGCGGTCGTGCATCGAGAGCTCGGCGATATGGTCGAGCTGGTCTTCCTTGACGCCGACATCGCGCAGCCGCATCGGCAGGCCGAGGGCGTCGATCAGCTCGGCGACCGCATCCGCGGCGGGATGGCCGGGGCGGCCGAAGGCTTCGCTGACCCGCGCTTGCCGCTCGGCATTGACCGGCGCGTTGAAGCGCAGCACATGGGGCAGCATCACGCACGAGGTGTAGCCGTGCGGCACATGCGCGGTGCCGCCGAGCACATGGCCGATGCCGTGGCTCGCGCCCTTCGGCACGCCGGTTTGCGACCCGACCATCGAGAGCCACGCGCCGATCTGGCATTCGAGCCGGGCGTCCATGTCCATCGGATCGTCCTTCACCCCGCGCAAACCGTGCCCAAGCATCCGCAGCGACTGAAACGACGCACCCTCCGAGATCGGCTGGCAGAAATCCGAGCACATGTCCTCGACCGCATGGTCGACGGCGCGGATGCCGGTCGACAGGAACAGCCATTCCGGCGTGTGGATCGAGGCGCGCGGATCGAGCAGCACGGTCTTCGGCGTCATCAGCGTGTGGCCAAAGCTCTGCTTCTCGTTGGCCGCGGTGTCGGTGCAGCCGGCCGAGGCGCTGTACTCGCCGGCCGACAGGGTCGTCGGGATGCATATCGTCCGCACCGAAGGCGCCTGCGGGTCGGCGCGGGTGATCGTGCCGTCGGCCGCGACGCGGTTCCGGAGGGCGTCGAGCTGATCCGGCGCCGTGACCCCGTTGCCGAGGCACAGCGCGACCATCTTCGCCGCATCGGTGACCGACCCGCCGCCCAAGGTCGCCAGCATGTCGGCCCCGGCCTCGCGCGCCGCATTCGCCGCCGCGACGACATCGGTGCGCGGCGTATGCGCGCCGATCTTAACGCAGACACCCGCGAGCTTGTTGCCGAGCGCCCGCCGCACCTGCTCGACGACATCGGTCTCGCGCGACAGCGTCCCGCTCGCGAGCAGGAACACCGCATGCGCCCCGCTCTTCTCGACCTCGTCCCGCAGCGCCTCGGCGAACGGCCGGCCGTAGACGACGCTGTCCATCGCCGGAAAGCGGTAGGTGCCAGTTTGCATGCGGGTGTCTCCCCAATAAGAATTGTCCTCTTCCTTTCCGCCTCGGCCGGGCTTCACCCGGCCACCCACGCCGCGCTTCAGGCGTTTCGCAGGCCCCGAGTCAAGCCCGGGGGAGACGAATAAGGAAAGGCTGGCCTAACCCCTCGCCGCTTCCGCCGCCATCCGGGCGAACCGGCGTTTGACGATCGTCGGAGCCTTCGTGTTGGCGCCGGCGTTCGGGTCCATGTAACCGGGGCCGAGGTCTTCGGAAAGGGTCGGGTTCCAGTTGTCGCCGCCGAGCGAATAGCTGCGGTTCGACTGGGCCGGGTTGCGGTTGACGAGGGGGCGCAGGTGGAGCGGGTGGGTCATGCTGCGGATCTCGTGCTCGATGGTGAACAGCACCTTGCCCGTGTCGATGTCGACGATGTCTTCGAAGCGGAACTGGCAGCGGTCGCTTTCCTCGGTGATCAGGTCGAGCTTCGCGAGCTTATCGTGCGGCGCGCCGAAATCCTGCACATAGACCTGCAGGTGGTGCCCGTCGAACTCCGGCAATTCCTGCTTGGTCTCCTTGAAGCGGAGTTGCTGGATCCGGCCGCATTTGACGACCGCGGTCTTGCCGCTGCCATTGCCCTCGACATGAGCCTTGGCGCCGATGATCTCCTCGTAGAACCGTACGATCCCCGTCGCCGTCCCGGACGGCACGTCGAACTCGACATAGGGAATGCCGAGATTGATCGGGCCGAACCGCTCGACATCGGGTGTGTGCAGGTTGAAGCGGTTGCCCCAGGGGCAGGTCGCCTCGACGTAGTCGTTGTTGGCCTTGTACGAGAACTTGCTGCCCTTGAGCTTGGGCTTAACGGATTCGAGCCGGGCGAGCAGCGCCGTGCGGTCCGGGATCACCACGCCGACGACGCCGCGCAACACCAGCGCCTCGCCGCTCGGCATGTGGAACTGGCTGGTGCGGCCGACATTGACCCACATGTTGTTGGTGCCAGGAAATAGATACGGGTCGCGCGTCAACCCCAGCCCCATGAGATAGAACTCGCTCGCCAGCCCCTGGTCCGCGATCTCGAGGTTGACATGCTCGAGCCCGGTGATGTTGCCGAGGTCCTCGGCGCCGCGGTCAAACGGGTTATCCATCTAATCCTCCCGAATTTGCGATATCAGAACAGGTCTTTGAACGCCTCGTCCACCGGCACACGATAGGCGTCGGCGAGGCGGTTGGTCTCGTTTGCCATGCCGACGATCGCGGCGAGCTCGCCGAACGCTTCCTTGGTCATCCCGAGCTTTTTCGCGCCGACGCCGTGCGAGTGCATGCAGTACTGGCAGCCGTTAGTGATGCTGACCGCGAGGTAGATCAGCTCCTTGACCGCCGGGTCGATCGCGCCCGGGGTCATCACCTCCTTGATGCTTTCCCAGGTGCGCTTGAGCGTCGCCGGGTCGTAGGCGAGCGCCTTCCAGAAATTGTTGATCCAGTCGGTCTTTCGCGTCGCCATGATGTCGTCGTAGACCGCCTTCACCGCGGGCGGCGCGTCTTTGTATTCGACCAGCGGAACGGCACTCATTTTCGCCTCTCGATCCCGGCCCGGCGCAACTCGGGCCCGAGCCGCCCCATCAAAAACAGCCCCAGCATGCGAAAATCGCTGACGAGCGACCAGGCCGGGTGGCCGAACGTCTCCGGCCGGTTGTGCTCGAACGCCGCATGCGCGAACCAGGCCGGCCCATAACCCAGGAACGGCGCCGCGACGACCCAGCCCCACTCGCGCCGCGCCACCGCGATCGCCAGCGCCGCGAGCCCCATCAGCGTGCCGGCGTAGTGCACGGCGCGGGTGCGGCCGTCGGCATGGGCGCCGAGGTAACGCGGCCAGAATTCGCCATAATTCATCGTAAGAAATCGGCTGCGATGCTTGTCATCCGGGGACCGGCATCGTAAGTGATCGGGTTCACCAATCCAACTCCCTGGGGAGTCGGTTTAGGGAGTTTCCTTATGGGCTTCAAGGTAGCGGTGGTCGGCGCCACCGGCAATGTCGGGCGCGAGATGCTGAGCATCCTCGCCGAACGCGACTTCCCCGCCGACGAGGTGATCGCGCTCGCATCGAGCCAGTCGATCGGCAAGCAGGTCTCGTTTGGCGAAGACGACGTGCTCGACGTGCAGGCGCTGGACAATTTCGACTTCAAGGGCGTCGACATCGTGCTGTCGTCGCCGGGCGGCAAGGTGTCGGCCCAGTTCGCGCCGCGCGCCGCCAAGGCCGGCGCCGTCGTCATCGACAACACCTCACACTGGCGGATGGACCCGGACGTGCCGCTGGTCGTGCCCGAGGTCAACCCCAAGGCGATCGCCGGCTACCAGAAGAAAGGCATCATCGCCAACCCGAACTGCTCGACGATCCAGATGGTCGTCGCCTTGAAGCCGCTCCACGACCGCTACGGGCTGAAGCGCGTGGTGGTCTCGACCTACCAATCGGTGTCGGGCGCCGGGCGCGACGCGATGGACGAGCTGTTCCGCCAGACCCGATCGGTCTACGTCAACGACCCGATCAAGTCCGAGCACATGACCAAGCAGATCGCGTTCAACGTGATCCCGCACATCGACGTCTTCATGGCCGACGGCGCGACCAAGGAAGAGTGGAAGATGGCGGTCGAGACGCGCAAGATCCTCGATCCCGACATCGCCGTGATCGCGACCTGCGTGCGCGTGCCGGTGTTCATCGGCCACGGCGAGGCGGTGCATTGCGAGTTCCACAAGCCGGTCACGGTCGCCGCCGCGCATGACGCGCTGCGCACCGCGCGCGGCATCACCGTGCTCGATCACCGGCAGGATGGCGGCTACATCACCCCGCACGAGGCGGCCGGCGAAGACGACGTCTATGTCAGCCGCGTCCGTATCGACCCGAGCGTGCCGAACGGGCTCGCGATGTGGGTCGTCGCCGACAACCTGCGCAAGGGCGCCGCGCTCAACGCCGTGCAGATCGCCGAAATCCTCGCCGACGAGCATCTCACGAGCCGTACCGCCAAGGTCGAACCCCTGCGCCGCCCGGCGGTGGTTTAAGCGCCAACTAAGCTGGCATCGGCATTGTGCGTCCTTCGAGACGGCGCTGCGCGCCTCCTCAGGATGAGGAAGAGGGCGGACGCAACGCCGCATGCCCGGGATCGCGCGACGGGGCAACACCGTTTAGCAACGTTGCCCCCAGCGCGCGTGCGAGGCGTCTCCCGTGACCACCACCCCCGACCGCGTCTCGCCGCCCGGCCCGGTGTCGCCGACCGGGATCATCAATCCCAACGCGCTGACCCCCGACACCTTTCTTGGCCGTCAGATCACCCCCCTCACCCGCCGCCGCATCGAGAATTTCCGCGCCAACCGGCGAGCCTTCTGGTCGCTGTGGCTCTTTCTCTTCTTCTTCATCATCAGCCTCTTCGCCGAGTTCATCGCCAATAACCGGCCGCTCCTTATCCGCTATGACGACGCGTTCTACGTGCCGATCCTGCGCGACTATTCCGAGCGCACCTTTGGCGGGTTCCTGCCGAGCGAGGCTGATTACAGCGACCCCGAGGTCATCAAGCTGATCCGCGAGAAAGGATGGATCGTCTGGCCGGTCATTCCGTACAGCTACGACACGATCTCCAGCACGCCGGGCCCCTACCCGTCGGCCCCCTCGATCTCCGATTGGCTCGGCACCGACGAGCAGGGTCGCGATGTTCTCGCCCGTCTGATCTACGGGTTCCGCATCTCGGTTTTGTTCGGCCTGGCGCTGACCGTGGCGTCGTCGGTGATCGGGGTCGCGGCCGGCGCGGTGCAGGGGTTTTTCGGCGGCATCGTCGATCTCGGCATGCAGCGCTTTATCGAGATCTGGTCGGGGCTGCCGGTGCTTTACCTCCTGATCATCCTCGCCACCTTCGTGCAGCCCGATTTCTGGTGGCTGCTGGGCCTCATGCTGCTTTTCTCGTGGACGAGCCTCGTCGACGTCGTGCGTGCCGAGTTCCTGCGCGCGCGCAATCTGGACTTTGTGCGGGCGGCGCGGGCGCTCGGGGTCGGCGACGGGATGATCATGCTCCGCCACGTGCTGCCGAACGCGATGGTGGCGACGATCACGTTCATGCCGTTCCTGTTGAACGGCTCGATCACGACGTTGACCTCGCTCGACTTTCTCGGCTTCGGCCTGCCGCCGGGGTCGCCGTCGCTCGGGGAATTACTCGCGGAGGGCAAGAACAATCTGCAGGCGCCGTGGCTCGGCATCACCGGGTTTATCGTGCTGTCGCTGATGCTGAGCCTCCTCACCTTTGTCGGCGAGGGAGTTCGCGACGCCTTCGACCCGCGCAAGGTGACGCGCTGATGAGCCTCCTCGAGATCAGGAATCTTGGCGTCACCTTCGCCGGCTGGCGCAACGCGCCGCCGGTGGAGGCCGTAAAGCGTGTCTCGTTCAACCTCGAAAAAGGCGAGACGCTGGCGCTGGTGGGCGAGTCGGGATCGGGGAAATCGGTAACCGCGCTGTCAGTTCTCCAACTCCTTCCCCACCCCTCGGCATCGCACCCCGCGGGCAGCAGCATCAAATTCGCCGGCGAAGAACTGATCGGCGCACCGCAGTCACGCCTCCGCGAGGTCCGCGGCAACCACATCGGCATCATCTTCCAAGAGCCGATGACGTCGCTGAACCCGCTCCACACGCTCGAAAAGCAGATCACCGAGACGCTCTTCATCCATCGCCACCTGACCCAATCCGCGGCGCGGCGGCGCACGATCGAACTGTTGCACCTCGTCGGCCTCCGCGACGCCGAGAACCGGCTGCAATCCTACCCGCACCAGCTTTCCGGCGGGCAGCGACAGCGGGTGATGATCGCGATGGCGATCGCCAACGAGCCCGACGTGCTGATCGCCGACGAGCCGACCACCGCGCTCGACGTGACGATCCAGGCGCAGATCCTCGAATTGATGCACGATTTACGCGACCGCCTCGGCATGGCGCTCCTTCTGATCACGCACGATCTCGGCATCGTCCGCCGGCTCGCCGACCGGGTCTGTGTGATGACCCGGGGCGAGATCGTCGAGAGCGGCCCCGGCGAAGAGATCTTCACCAACCCGCAGCACGCCTATACCCGGCACCTCCTCGCCGCCGAGCCCAAGGGCCGCGCCGTGCCGGTCGAGCCGAATGCGCCGGCCCTCGTAGAGGGCGACAAGCTCAAGGTGTGGTTCCCGATCCGGGGCGGCTTGCTGCGGCGGGTGCGCAGTTATGTGAAAGCCGTCGACGGGGTCTCGCTGACCGTGCGGCGCGGGCAAACTCTGGGCGTTGTTGGGGAGAGCGGCTCGGGCAAGACGACGCTCGGCCTCGCCCTCCTGCGCCTCACCGAGAGCGAGGGCGGCATCCGTTTCGACGGGCGCGACATCGCCAAGACCCCGCAGAAGGCGCTCCGCCCGCTGCGCCGCGAGATGCAGGTGGTGTTCCAGGACCCCTACGCGAGCCTGTCGCCGCGCCTGTCGATCGAGCGGATCATCAGCGAGGGCCTGGAGGTCCACCACCTGGCAGGCGACGACGGGGAGCGCCGCCGGATGATCGACGAGGCGCTGACCGAGGTCGGGCTGGACCCCGCCGCCGCCCAGCGCTACCCGCACGAATTCTCCGGCGGCCAGCGTCAGCGGGTCGCGATCGCCCGCGCCCTCATCCTGAAGCCGCGCTTCCTCCTCCTCGACGAGCCGACCTCCGCGCTCGACATGTCGGTCCAGGCGCAGATCGTCGACCTGCTGCGGGATCTACAAATTCGCCATGGGCTGACGTACCTCTTCATCAGCCACGACCTTAAGGTCGTGCGCGCCCTCGCCCACCAGATCCTGGTGATGAAAGACGGCGAGATCGTCGAGGCCGGCACAACCGAGGCGGTCATGACCGCCCCGACCCATCCCTACACAAGGGCGCTGATGACCGCCGCGTTCGAGATCGTCGCGGCAGAGTGATTCCGCCTGAATAAACGACTACCGTTCCAGCACGAGATCGACGCGCCGGTCGGCGACGCTGGTGTCGCCGGTCGGGGTCTGGCCGGTGGCGACCTGGCGGAGCATCGCCGGGTTGATCCCGTCCTTTTGCAGCGCGTCGGCGACGACCTGGGCTCGGGTCTGAGTGAGATACTCGTTGGCGGTGGGCGAGCCGGTGGCGCTGGCGTGGGCGACGATGCGGATGCCCTTGGCCTGGGTCGCCTTTGCCTTGGCCGCAGCCTCGTCGATCACAGACTGGGCCTGCGCCGTGATGTTGGCGCTAAATTCGTCGAAATAGACGAGAAACCGCTCGCCTTCCTGCGGCGCCGACGGCTGCACGGCACAGCCGGCAAGAGCGCCCATGACGAGGAGGCCGAGGATGTACCGCCGCAGTCCCGTCATCGCCCGCATCCTGCTGTGATCTGTCGCGCCAGGGTAGCGTTGCCCGCGAGCCCGCGCTACCGGTAAAAGCGGGCCGCGCGGCGGACTTGCCCGCCGCCCGCCGGCGTGGGACTTTGCGGGTTTCGGCGGTCGATCGAGCGGGAGGAGCGTCAAATGCGCGTCGTCATTGTTGGCCAGCAGGCTTTCGGCAAATCGGTGATGGAGGCGTTTCTCGCCCGGGGCGACGAGGTCGCCGGCGTGTTCGCGGCGCCCGAGCGGCCCGGCGCCCGCCCGGACCCGCTCGTGCAGGCGGCCGAGGAGAAGAAGCTCCCGCTCTACCGCTTCCCGAAATACTCCGATCCCGAGGCGCAGGAGACGCTGAAGGGCCTCAACGCCGATATCGGCGTGATGGCCTATGTGCTCTTGTTCGCGCCCCCCGAATTCTGCGCGATCCCGAAGCACGGGATGATCCAGTTTCACCCGTCGCTGCTGCCCTTGCACCGCGGCCCCGCAGCGATCCCGTGGGCGATCATTCGCGGCCGGCCCGAGACGGGGCTGTCGATCTTCCGCCCGACCCCCGGCCTCGACGAAGGCCCCGTGATCCTGCAAAAGCGCGTGTCGATCGGCCCCGAAGATACCGCCGCCTCGCTCTATTTCGACAAGATCTTCCCGCTCGGCGTCGAAGCGCTGGTGCAGGCGGCCGACCTCGTCACCGGCGGCCGCGCCACCGAATGGACCCAGAACGAGAACGAGGCCACCTACGAAGGCTGGGTGCGCGAGGCCGAGAGCCGCATCAACTGGGCGACGCATGTCGACTACACCTACGACCTGATCCGCGGCTGCAACCCGGCGCCCGGCGCCTGGACGACGCATGGCGAGCAGCGCCTCTACCTGTTCGATGCGAAGAAGGCGCTGGCCCCGACCTTTGGCGCGGTGCGCGGCAAAAAGCTCGGCGAGGTCGTCTCCTCCGGCCCCGACGGAATGCGCATCCACGCCCAGGGCGGGTTTATCGACGTCTCCCGCGCCCGCCTCGGCGATGGCGCCAAGGTGAAGACGAGCGAACTGGGGATCGAGGTGGGGACGATCCTGGGGGCGTAAGGACGAAGAAGAAATCTCCTCGCCCGCATTGCGGAAGAGGCTGGCGAGCATAGCGAAACGGGTGAGGGCCGCGCGCAGCGCGGTGCGTGGAGCGACACAGGCCCTGTGCGCTCCCTCACCCTCCCACGCCTTTGGCGTAGGCCCGCTCCCCTTTCCCGCAACGGGCCAGGATAGATTTGGGGGACGCCCGAGCTCCTCCTTTACCCAATCCTTAACCCTCTCTTTCCTACGATCGCCGGCATGGAACCGGCGTCCCCGTCCCTCGTCTCCCCGCTCAAATCGGGCGATTGGCTTGACCGCCGGCGCATCGGCCTGTTCGCGGGCGTCCTGCTGACGGTGGAGCTCGTCTTCTTCGCCTTCATCGTCGCCGGCACGCACGGGTGGATCGTGCCGCTCGAAGGGCCGTGCACGACCGATTTCGTGAGCTTCTACGCAGCCGGGACCCTTGCCGACGCCGGCACCCCGGCCCTCGTCTATAACCAGGCCGTACACCTCGCGACCGAGGAGGCGATCACCGCGCCCGGGATCAAGTACCAGTTCTTCTTCTATCCGCCGGTCTACCTGCTGATCTGCGCAGCGCTGGCCAAGCTCCCCTATCTTGTCGCGTTCGTGACCTTTGCCGCGGCGAGCCTCGCCGCCTATCTTTGGGTCGCGCGCCGCATCCTCGGCGACATGAGCGGAGCGGCGCTGTTGGCGCTCCTCGCCTTCCCGGCGGTGTTCTGGAATATCGGCCTCGGCCAGAACGCGTTCTTGAGTGCGACCCTGTTCGGCGGCGCGACCCTATTCGTCGATCGCCGCCCCGTGCTCGCCGGCATCCTGTTCGGCGCGCTCTGCTACAAGCCGCATTTCGGCCTCTTGATCCCGCTCGCGCTGATCGCCGCCGGGCGGTGGCGGACAGTCGTGGTGGCCGGGGCGACGGTGGCCTCGCTGGTCATCGCCTCCGTCGCTCTCTACGGCGTCGATACCTGGCGCGACTACATCGCCGCCTCGACCGCGGCGCCGGCCATGTACGAATCCGGCCGCATCCTTTTCGCCGGGTTTGTCAGCCCGTTCGGCGCGATCCGCCTCGTCGGCGGCAGCGTGCACCTGGCTTATGCGACGCAGGCGCTCGCGACCGTCGTCGCGGCGTCGCTCGTATGGGCGGTATGGCGCCACAACCTGTCGCTGCCGCTGCGCGCGGCGACGCTGGCGGCGGCGACGCTGGTCGCGGTACCGCTGGCCCTGCTTTACGATCTGATGCTGGGCGCGGTCGCAGTGTGCTGGCTGATGCGCGACGAGGCGCCGGCCCCCGGCTGGGAAAAGACCGTGCTGGCGCTGCAGTTCCTCGTGCTCGTCGACGCGCGGAACCTCGCCGAGGAGTTCCACCTGCCGCTGACCGCGCTGTCGGCCCTCGTCCTGTTCGTGCTCGTCGTCCGCCGCGCTTTCGCCGCGCTCGGCTGGGACATCGTGCCGTTTCTCCCCGCTGCCTCCGCCCGCTAGCGGGGGGCGTCGGAGAATTCCGCGAGCGGCATCGGGCGCAGGTAGTTGCGCTCGAAATCGGCGAGCGCAGCCAGCGCCTCGACGTCGTTGATCATGAAGCGGTGCTCGCGGATCGTCACCAGCCCGTCATCCGAGAGGCGGCGCAGGATGCGGTTCACATAGGGGAGGCTCAGCCCCAACGCGTCGCCGATCACCTCCTGGCTGAGGCGGATGCGGTACGAGCTTTCGTCGGCGAGGCCGATGACCTGGAGCCGGTTCAACAGCTCGAGCAGGAAATGGGCGACCCGCTCGAGCGCGGTGCGCCGGCCCACCAGGATCAGGTGCTCGACATAGATCGCCGCCTCGCAGGCGAACGACCACAGGATCTTCGAGGCGAGCCGGGGCTGCGTGTCGGAGAGCCGAACCAGCTTGTGCAACGGGATTATGTCGACCTGCGCCTCGGTCAGCGCTCTGACCGAATAGAGCGCGTTCTGGTAGAGGCAGCCCGGCATCCCGGCGAAATCCCCGGGCACGGCAAGATTGATGATCTGCCGCCGTCCATCGCGGAGGATGCGATAGCGCATCAGGATGCCCTCGGCGATCAGAAAGAGGGACTTGTAGGGACGGCCCTCAACGATCAGGTCCTCGCGCCGACGGATCGTGCGGGAGCCGCTGGCCAAGTCGCGCAGGACCGGCATCTCGTCGTCGCCTAGCGGCGCGAACGCATTCAGCTTCCGTGCTAGTCGCGCCACACCGCAAGGTGCCACGCCATCTGGCAGTCCCATTCCTGTCCCCGTCCAAGTATATTTTTATGTTAGACAAACGACCGCCGTGAAGACCTTAGCTGAACTCGGCCTCGGGTGTCAAAGCGGCGCGAATGACGCCTCCCCTTCCTCTACCTGCGCTTCGCGGTGAAAAGATTTACGAACGTGTTCAGTAGTTAATCGGTGGCGAAACATTCCCGGATTTAGTTCGGCAGGTGGCGTGGTGCGTGCTCCGGCACTGAGCCGAGCCCCGGTCGAGTGCCGGTCCCGTTACATAACGCCTTACCGGCGCAGGATAGTCCCCCCACCGCATCCCCGCCTCCTCTCATCTGCTACATAAATACAACAGGAGCGCCAAAAATACATCCCTCGAATGGTGTAAATTGTGCGATATCGCAAAAGATCGCTTCCTCTGTCATGACGGTCTCGGGAAAAAGTCCCGGATCAGCTCAAGGTAGGATCAGACAAGACATTGATAATGTGGGCTGTAAGATGTGTTTCAGTGGCATGAGCCCTGAGCATCATTAGAATAAACTATGTTGCGAATTCATAAGATAAATTTTCTGTATGCATCTGGCGAAAAGATATTTCGGCCCGCCCCCCGTAATCAACTCATCGGTTCAGTGCGCGAATCAGGTTTTCGCGCCCGTGATGAGCTTTTGAGAAGGGGGAGCAATGATCAGAAAGCGGACCTTTGGCACGATCGCGGCGATCGGAGGCTTGACCGCCTTTGCGCTGCTGACGGGCGTGCCCAACGCCAAGGCCGACGAGGTGTCAAACCTGCGCGCCAACAACGAGCTCCTTCAGCAGCGGCTCGACCAGATCGCGCAGATCGGCAATGTCGGTCCTTCACGCATGTTCTCGGGCGATGCCCAGGCGATGACGGCGGCGGCGACGGCGGGCAGCTTTCCGCGCTCGTTCCTGATCCCGGGCACCGACACGTCGATCCGCGTCGGCGGCAACATCACCTGGATCGGCGACTACTACCTTGAGGGCGGCAACGCCAACGGCAGCCCGTGGTCGACGACGATCGGCGCCAACGGCGCCGTGCAGACGGTGCCGTTCAACAACACGTCGAGCGCAAAGAGCGCCGCCGACTTTGGGATGTCGCTGCGGCAGTCGCAGTTGTCGGTCGAAACCCGCACCCCGACCCCATACGGCGAGGCGCGGTCGTACATGTCGTTCGACTGGGCCGGCTCGACGGCCTATGCCCCGGGCGGGACCGCTCCCGCGGAAATTTCCGACAACCTGTCGCCCCGGCTGAAATACGCCTACGGCACGTTGGGCGGGTGGCTCGCCGGTCAGGCGAACTCGAATTTCGCCGATCCTGACGCCAACGCCGAAACCCTCGACTTCGGCGGCAATGTCGGCGAG
>DASXFE010000022.1:0-22711 GCA_036489765.1 Allostellaceae bacterium
GCTCGACGGCAAGCTGCGCATGTCGTGGGGCGAGCCCGGCACCGACCCCGGCCAGTTCAACATCGCCCACAATGTCTGCTGCGATTGCGACGGCTGGGTCTTTGTCGCCGACCGCGAGAACCATCGCGTCCAGGTCTTCGACGGCAACGGCAAGTACGCCGGCCAGTGGAACAACATGCACCGCCCGTCCGGCCTCTATCTGGAACCCGGCAAGGAGGGCCGCATGTATGTCGGCGAGATCGGCCCCGACATGGCCGTCAACATCGACATCCCCGGCTGCGGCCCGCGCGTCAGCATCTACGCCCATGACGGCAAGCTGCTGGCACGACTCGGCAGGGAGCACGCAGGCCTGGACACCGGCCAGTTCATCTCGCCCCACGGGATCAGCGTCGACAGCCGCGGCGACATCTATGTCGGCGAGGTCAGCTACACCAACTGGGGCCGCCGCGTGCGGGCGAAGGGCGAGCCGATCCCGCCCGGACTAAGAAGTCTCCAGAAGTTGGTCAAGGTCGGCTGACACACACTAACTGTCATTGCGAGGAGACTAGCGACGGGGCACCCCCCTCGGACTAACCTCCTGCGGAAGGGGATTGCCGCGTCGCTACGCTCCTCGCAATGGCGCAAACCAGGGAGGACCAACCATGCCCGAAAACCCGCGCTGGAAACGCCGTCCGCCCGGCTCGACCTGGGGCGATTGGGGGTCGGACGATCAGCTCGGCCGGCTCAACCTCATCACCCCTGACAAGATCAAACAAGGGATCGCCGAAGTCACCGAGGGACTAACCTTTTGCCTTAGTCTGCCGCTAGACTATCCCGGCGGCACCGCCGTCAACGCCCGCCGGCATCCGCCGCGCCTGATCGCCAACAAGCGCAACGGCCTCCCGTACATGACCTATCCGCTCGCCCGCGAGGACCCGCAATTTGTCGACGTGATCTGCGACGACATCGTCGAGATGACGCTGCAATATTCGACGCAGTGGGACAGCCTCGCCCATGTCGGCCAGCTCTTCGATGCCGATGGCGACGGCAAGCCGGAGATCGTGTTCTACAACGGCTATCGCGCCGGCGAGGACATCATCGGGGCGATGGATTACCGCGACGGCCAGGCCATCGAGCGCGGCGAGCATGTCGGCGCGCTCAAGCTGTCGATCGACCACATGGCGGCAAAGGGGATGCAAGGCCGCGGCGTGATGATCGACCTCGAACGTCATTGCGGCCGCGGTGAGGAGTTTGTCGGCTACGACCGGCTGATGCGGATCATGGAGGCCGACAAGGTCGAGGTCGAGGAGGGCGATCTTCTCTGCTTCCGCACCGGCTACGACCGCGTGATCCTCGACATGAACAAGCAGCCCGACCCGAAGGTGCTCGCCGCCAACCCCGGCGCCGGGCTCGACGGGCGCGACGAGCGGCTTCTCAACTGGATCACCAAATCGGGGGTCGTCGCCCTCATCTCCGACAACCGCGCCGTCGAGCAGATGCCGTCGCGCCCATGCGAAGGCGAGGATTTCTGTGCGTCGCTGCCCCTCCACGCGCATTGCCTCTTCAAGCTCGGCGTGTATCTCGGCGAAATCTGGCACCTCAGCGAGCTCGCCGACTGGCTCCACGCGCACAACCGCAGCCGCTTCCTGCTGACCGCCCCGCCCCTGCGCCTCCCCGGCGCCGTCGGCTCCCCGGCTAACGCGGTAGCGACGGTGTAAGGGAGAGAGAAGCATGTTCGATCTCGACCAATTCATCGCCGATTGTCGTGCCGCCGTCGCGGCGGACCCGAGTCACAAGGCAGCGCGCGAGGTCGTGGCGCGTGGGGTTGCCGATCCCACCGGCGTGCTGAAGGCGGTCGGCGAGCCGCGTTTCGGCGCGGTGGAGGCGCTTTATCGCGGCGATGATGTGACGATTCTCAATGTCGTGTGGCCGCCGCTCTTCACGGTGATGCCGCACGAGCACCGGATGTGGGCCGTGATCGGCGTCTATACCGGCGGCGAGGACAATGTGTATTGGCGGCGCCTCGGCGAGGCGGGGAACAGCCGGGTCGAGATCGCCGGCGGATGCGCGCTGCGCGTCGGCGACGCCGAGCCGCTCGGCCGCGACATCGTCCACTCCGTCACCAATCCGATGGGCAAACTGACCGGCGCGATCCACGTCTATGGCGGCGATTTCTTTGCCGTCAAACGCAGCGAATGGGATCCCGAGACGCTCACCGAGCGGCCCTACGATATCGACAAGAACATGCGGCTGTTCCAGGAGGCCAATGCCCGCCTCGCCGCTGCATGACGGACGGGGCGGTCAGAACTTCGTCGTTACCGGGCCCATGTCGCATTCGCCCCAGAACACGCCGCCGTAGTTGCTGGCCTCGCTGACCGAGCCGTCGATGCGGTTGACCCGGTAGCGGGCGACATACTCCGGGTAGGGCATGTCGAATACGAGGGAGGTGGGCGTGATCGCCAGCACCTGGCCGGGCTCACCCATATCGGTCGTGACCTGGCCGGCGGCCCAATAGACGATGAAGTCGCGCTCGGACACGCGGGCGACATACTGCTTGTTGGCAAACCGCCCGAAATCGCCATGACACGCCAACAGCGACGGGTCACCCGGCCCAAAGGCCGACGTCGTCAGCCACTGGGTAAACCCGATGATGCCGAAGAGGGCGCCGCGTCGCATGGCGTCAGTTAAGGTTAAAATTCTTTAGATTTCGTGACCTGGATCAACGCTGTGCGTCCTTCGAACGGGCTCCGCCCGTTCCTCAGGATGAGGATCCGTAGTGTGCCATCCGCCGTGATTCCCCATCCTGGCGAGCACCTGGAGGGTGCGTCTCGAAAGACGCACGGCGTTGATGCAGCCGCTATCCCACCAGCGTCTTCTGCAGTTCGAGATCGTCTTCAATGAAGAATTGCACCGCCTCGTCGATCCCGGAATCGGGGCGGAAGCCGAGCGCCTCGGCGCGCGGGGCGGTCAGCGCCTCGGGCCAGCTTCCGACGATCTTCTGGATCGCCGGGTCGTGCTGCCACTTGAGGCGGGCGTGAGCCGCGGCGCCGCCGGCGCGCTTCAGCGCCTCGGCCATGTCGCGGACGGCGACCGAATAGCCGGGAAGCTGCAGGACGCGGTTATAGCCGAGCGCCTCGCCCGACACGTCGAGCGCGTGCGCCAGGGAGGCCACGACACGGCGCGGCGAGGCGAGCGCCATCACGGTCTCCGGCGAGACCGGGCACACCGCATCCTGCCCGGAGAGCGGCTCGCGGATCATCGACGAGGCAAAGGTCGAGGCGGCACGGTTCGGCAGTCCCGGCCGCACGACGACGGTCGGCAGGCGCAGCGCCCGGCCGTCGACAAACCCCTTGCGGGTGTAGTCGTTGACCAACAGCTCGCCGATCGCCTTTTGCGTGCCATAGGAGCTTTGCGGGGTCAGCGTCGTGTCGTCGCCAACCGCATGCGGCAACGCGCCGCCGTAAACCGCGAGCGAGCTGGCGAAGATCACCTTCGGCACGCTGCCGAGCGCCCGGCAGGCGTCGAGCACCGCGCGGGTGCCTTCGAGGTTGACCCGGTAGCCGAGATCGGTGTCGGCCTCGGCCTGGCCGCTGACGATCGCGGCGAGGTGATAGACCGCATCGGTGCCGGGGCCGATCAGCGCGGAAACCGTCGCCCGGTCGGCGATGTCGCCGGTGACGACGCGCACGCGCTTGTCGTCGGGCAAGGGCAGGGCCGACGGCGCATTGTCGAACAGGACGAGCTCGTCGGCCTTGTCCTGTTCGAGGAGCAGCAGCGCGAGGCGCCGCCCGAGAAACCCGCACCCGCCGGTGATGACGATCTTCATGGCTCAGCCGATCCCGTACCGCTTTGCCCAGCCGAGCCCGGCGACGGTATCGCCTTTGGGGCGGTACTCGCAGCCGATCCAGCCGCCGTAACCGATCTCGTCGAACACGTCGTAGACGTATTGGAAATTGACCTCGCCGACATCGGGCTCGTTGCGGCCGGGATTGCCGGCGATCTGCACGTGCGGGTAACGGCCCTTGAGCGCGCGCACCTTGGTGGCGATGTCCCCTTCCATGATCTGCATGTGGTAGAGGTCGAGCTGCAGGTTGAGGTTGGCCCGCCCCACCTCGTCGATGATCGCGATGGCGTCATGGCTGTAATTGAGGAAATAGCCGGGGATGTCGCGCGTGTTGATCGGCTCGATGATCGCGCCCAGCCCCTCGGGCGCGAGGCGGTCAGCGGCCCAGCGCAGGTTCTCGATATAGACGCGCCGCCCCTCGGCCTTGTCCTTCCCGTCGGGCCACAGACCGGCCATTGTGTGGACAACCGGGCATTTCGCCGCCTTCGCATACTTGATCGCGGTGTCGACCCCGACGCGGAACTCGGCCTCGCGTCCCGGTTGCGCCGCGAGGCCGCGCTCGCCGCCGGCCCAGTCGCCCGGGACGGTGTTGAAGAGGGCCAGCGCGAGCCCGTTCGTCGCCAGTCTCTCGGCAATGGTCTCAGGCGGATAGTCGTAGGGAAACAGGAACTCGACGCCTTTGAAGCCATGCTTGGCCGCCGCTTCGAACCGGTCGAGGAAATCGACCTCGTTGAACATCATGCTGAGATTGGCGGCAAATTTCGGCATCGGGGGCTCCCTGCGAGACGACGCTACTTTTCGCCCGCGGCTTCACAAAAACAAGTCCGTCCGGCGTCGTCTCTATAACATGCAGGATATGTGTATCCTGATCACTGGCGGATTTGGGATGCGGTATTAACCTAAATCCCGGCGCCGATTTGAGCGGCGCGCCGGCCCGAACTGATCGTCGCCAACGCGAGGTAGCCCTCCATGGACAGCACCCAGCTCCGCAATCTCCAGGCGCCGCTCAAGGACAAATATCGTACCGACCCCGACGCCGCCGTGATCACGCTCAGGGCGCGCGGCGACCTCGCCGACGGCGCTATCGCCTGCAAGGTCGAAACCGGCCGCGCCCTCGTCGAGGCCGGTCTTCACCCCGCCACCGGCGGCAGCGGCCTGGAAGCCTGCTCCGGCGACATGCTCCTCGAAGCCCTCGTCGCCTGCGCCGGCGTGACCTTGAAGGCGGTCGCCACCGCGATCGACTTCAACCTCCGCGGCGGCTCGGTCCACGCCGAGGGCGATCTCGACTTCCGCGGCACCCTCGGCGTCGAGCGAACCGCCCCCGTCGGCTTCCGCGACATCCGCCTCACCTTCACCCTCGACACCGACGAACCCGAAGACCGCCGCGCCAACCTCCTGAAGCTGACCGAACGCTATTGCGTGGTCCTGCAGACGCTGCGGAACTCGCCGACGACGGAAGCGGCGATCCGGGCGGGCTGATCGTCCCATCCCGCCGTCATTGCGAGCGTAGTGAAGCAGTCTCGCGCAGCAGGAGCCTCCTCCGCACGAGATTGCCGCGGCGACCTCCGGCCGCCTCGCAAATGACACCGAGAAGGAAGCCGGCTACTCTGGTCTCCGCAAGTCGCGGGAGGAACGGATGGCAGTGCTGCTGGGTGCGATCGCGGACGATTTCACGGGAGCGACCGACCTGTGCAACACGCTCGTGCGCCGTGGAATGCGGTCGGTGCAGCTGATCGACGTGCCGCCCGACGGGGCGCCGGTGCCGGATGCGGAGGCGATCGTCGTCGCGCTGAAGAGCCGGACGATCCCGGCGGCGGATGCGGTCGCGATGAGCCTCAAGGCGCTCACCTGGCTGCAACGGGCCGGAGCGCGGCAGATCCTCTTCAAATACTGCTCGACGTTCGACTCGACGGCGCTCGGCAATATCGGCCCGGTCGGCGAGGCGCTGCTCGACGCGCTCAAGACCGATTTGACCCTCTATTGCCCGGCCTTTCCGGAGGCCGGCCGGACGATCTTCAAGGGATATCTGTTTGTCGGCGACGTGCTGCTGTCGGAATCGGGAATGAAGGATCATCCCCTGACGCCGATGCGCGACCCGTCGCTGGTGCGGGTGCTGCAGGCGCAGAGCCTCGGCAAGGTCGGGCTCGTCCAGCGCGCGGCGGTCGCGCAGGGGCCGGAGGCGATCGCTGCGGCCTTCGCGAAGCTGCGCGCCGAAGGCTATCGTCATGCCGTCGTCGATGCGATCGCCGACCGCGACCTCGAGGCGATCGGCGCGGCTGCGGCCGATTTCCCGCTGATCACCGGCGGCTCGGGGATCGCCCTTGGATTGCCGGAGAACTTCCGGCGCCAGGGGCTGCTCAAGGCCGGCGAGGCGGCTTCGCTGCCGCGCGTCGACGGATCGGCCGCGGTCATTTCCGGGTCGTGCTCGACCGCGACGCAGGGGCAGCTCGCGCATATGCGTAAACATGCGCCGGTTTTCGATGTCGACCCGATCGCGGTCGCGGAGGGCAAGCCGGTCGTCGCCGAGGTGCTCGCCTGGGCGAAGCCGCAGCTCGGCGGAAAGCCGGTGCTGATTTCTGCAACGGCCGCCCCGGATCGGGTCGCAGCGGTGCAGGAGCGGCTCGGCCGCGAGCGCGCCGGAGCGCTGGTCGAGGAGACGCTGGCGGCGATCGCGAAGGGGCTGGTCGAGGCGGGGGCGCGGCGGCTCGTCGTCGCCGGCGGCGAGACGGCGGGGGCGGTGGTGCAGGCGCTCGGGGTCACCGGGCTCCGGATCGGCGGACAGATCGACCCGGGGGTGCCGTGGACGGTCAGCCTCGGCGATCGCCCGCTGGCGCTCGCGCTCAAATCCGGGAATTTCGGCGCCCCCGACTTTTTCCTGCGCGCGTTTGAAGTGCTTGAGGGAGCATCGGCATGAGCGACGCCAAGGCTCGTGAGGCGATCTGCCGGATCGGCGCGTCGATCTTCGAGCGGGGGCTGACCGCGGGTTCGTCGGGCAATCTGAGCATGAAAGTCGAGGGCGGCTGGCTGATGACGCCGACCAACGCCTCGCTCGGCCGGCTCGACCCGGCTCGGCTGTCGCTGATCGGCGACGACGGCAAGCTCAAATCGGGCGACGCGCCGACCAAGGAGAGTTTCCTGCATCGCGTCATGTATGAGGAGCGCAACGACACCGGCGCGGTCGTGCACCTCCATTCGACGCATTCGGTCGCGGTGTCATGCCTCGCCGAGCTCGACCCGCACGATTTATTGCCGCCGATCACCGCCTACTACGTGATGCGCGTCGGCAAGCTGCCGCTGGTGCCGTATTTCAAGCCCGGCGACCTCGCGCTCGCCGAGGCGGTGCGTGGGTTTGCCGGCAAGCACCACGCGGTGCTCCTCGCCAATCACGGCCCGGTCGTCGCCGGGTCGAGCCTCGACGCCGCGATCAACGCGGTCGAGGAGCTGGAGGAGACGGCAAAGCTCTACCTGCTGCTGCGCGGTGCCAAGACACGATTCCTGACACCGGCCCAAGTCGCCGAATTGCGCGACTGACCAACCTCCCGGTAGAGTGCTGCGAGAAGAAATCGCGGGGAGGGGTTCGGCCCATGACGACGCGCAATCGCCTCAGGTGTGGCTTGGCGGGCTTGGTGGTGGCGATCGCCGGCTTGGCCGCTGCCGTTCCGGTTGCCTGCGCCGCGGATGCCGAGCCGATCAAGATCGGGTTCAGCATGGAGCTGACAGGGCCGTTCTCGGTGGTCGGCAAGACCGGGCTCGCGGCGTTCCAGATCTGGGCCGAGGACGTCAACGCCAAGGGCGGGCTCTTGGGCCGGCCGGTCAAGCTCGTCTATTACGACGACCAGTCGAACCCAGCGAATGTGCCCGGCATCTACACAAAGCTGATCGACGTCGACAAGGTCGACCTGTTGATCTCGAGCTACGGCACCAACCTCGTCGTGCCGGCGATGCCGGTGGCGATCCAGCACAACCGGCTTTTCTTCGGCCTGTTCGCGCTCGCCGCCAACGACAAGTTCCATTATCCGAAATACTTCTCGATGCTGCCGTTCGGTCCCGACCCGGTGAAGACCTTCGCCGAGGGCTATTTCGATCTGGCGGCGGCGCAAAACCCGAAGCCGAAGACCGTCGCGATCGTCGGCGCCGATGCCGAGTTTCAGCACAAGGCGACCGACAGCGCGCGCGGGCACGCCAAGCGGGTTGGCATGGAGGTGGTCTACGACAAGTCCTACCCGCCGAACACGGTGGATTTCTCACCGATCGTGCGGGCGATCCAGGCGGCCAAGCCGGATATCGTCTACATGTCGTCCTACCCGTCCGACACCGTGGGCATCCTGCGCTCGGTCGGCGAGATCGGGCTCGATGCCAAGATGATCGGCGGCGGCCTGGCCGGCCTCCAGGCCGCGGCGGTCAGGACCCAGCTCGGCGATGCGGCGAACGGCGTCGTCAACACCGATCTGTGGGAGCCGACCCCGACGATGCAGTTCCCCGGCGTCATGGATTTCCTAAAGAAATACCAGGCGGTGGCGGCAAAGGAGGGGATCGACCAGCTCGGCTACTTCCTGCCGCCCTTCGCCTATAGCGAACTGCAAGTGCTGGCGCAGGCGGTCGAAGCGACAAAGTCGCTCGACGACGCCAAGCTCGCCGACTACATGCACGGGCACCCGTTCAGCACGATCGAGGGTGACCTCGCCTTCGGCCCCGACGGCGAATGGACCGTGGCGCGCCCGATCTGGGTGCAGTACCACGGCATCAAGGGCCACGATATCGAGCAGTTTCGCGGCTCGCAGACCGTCACAATCCTCGCCCCGGACAAGTACAAGACCGGCGACATGGTCTACCCGTATTCGAAGGCGCGAAAGCAGTAGCGAAGGGGCTAAGAACTTCTCTCCGTCACCCCATTCGGCGGAAGTAGTCCTCGTAGGGGATGTCGTTCGAGATCAGGATGCCGCCGTCGACGTTGAGGGCGATGCCGGTAACCATGCTGGCGGCGGGGCTGACGAGGAAGAGGACGGCATCGGCAATGTCCTCGGGCTCTGCCGGGCCCGTCCGACACGTCGAGCACATGTGGAGAGGCCGTGCTGTTGCTGAGCGCTGCCTCGACCTTTCCGGCTGCCGGCCGTCGCGGTCGATCACTGCGCCGCGCGCCCCGGCGGCGGCCATCACCCGGCAGGTGGCCGCCCCAATGCCGCTGCCGCCGCCGGTTACCAACACGGTCTTTCCGATAAAGCTATCGGGCATGGCGGCCTCCCTGAGCCCAGCGGCTCCTATTCTATCGTCATTCCTGCATGCGGGAATGATGCGGCGAGGCGCTTCGTCGCTCCCGCTTTCGCCGGGGTGGGCTCCGGACCGCCGCTTTCGCGGGGATGTCGATGCTGTATGGTTGCTGCTCGCACCTCCGTCCCGAGAGACGCCGATGACCTATGCCGCTCCCATCGCCGATATGCGCCTGACACTATCGGCGGTCGCCGGGATCGCCGGCGAGGATGCGGAGCTGGCCGAGACGATCCTCGGCGAGGCGGCGAAGTTCGCGGCCGGCGAATTGGCGCCGCTCAACGCGGTCGGCGACCGCGAGCGCAGCCGGCTCGAAAACGGCGTCGTGCGCACGCCGACGGGGTTCCGCGAGGCGTATCGCAAGTTCGCCGAAGGCGGCTGGATGGGCATTTCCTGCGATCCGCGACATGGCGGGCAGGGGTTGCCGGTGGCGCTGGCGGTCCCGCTGGTCGAGATGTGGAACTCGGCCTGCATGGCCTGGGCGCTTTGTCCGTTGTTGAACCACGGCGCGATCAATCTGCTGGAGGCGCACGGCTCGCCCGAGCAAAAGCAGCTCTATCTCGACAAGCTCGTTTCCGGCGAGTGGGTCGGGACGATGAACCTGACCGAGCCGCAGGCGGGCTCGGATCTCGGCGCGCTGCGCACTCGAGCCGTGCCTGCCAACGATGCCAAATGGGGCGAGCATTACCGGATCAGCGGCCAGAAGATCTTCATCACCTATGGCGACCATGATTTCACCGACAACATCGTCCACATGGTCCTGGCGCGCACTCCCGACGCGCCGCCGGGGAGCCGCGGTATCTCATTGTTCCTGGTGCCGAAATTCCTGCCCGACGGCGACGGCAAGCCGGGCGAGCGCAACGATCTGCGCCCTTTGCGCCTTGAAGACAAGCTCGGCATCCACGCCTCGCCGACCTGCGTGATGTCATACGGCGACGACGGCGGCGCGGTCGGCTGGATGATCGGCGGGGAAAACCGCGGCCTCGAGGCGATGTTCACGATGATGAACAGCGAACGCCTGTTGGTGGGCGTGCAAGGCGTCGCGATCGCCGAGCGGGCCTATCAGCAGGCGCTCGACTATGCGCGCACACGCGTCCAGGGGCGGCCGGTGGGCGGCGGGCGTGACGGCGCGGTGCCGCCGATCGTCCATCATCCCGATGTGCGCCGGATGCTCCTCGTGATGCGCGCCGGCACCGAGGCGATGCGCGCACTATCATATTTCGCGGCGGCGGCAATCGATCGCTCCCACGCCGAGACCGACCCCGACGCCAGGTTGTGCGCCGAACGCCGCGTCGACCTGTTGATCCCTGTGCTGAAGGCATGGTGCACCGATCTCGGCGTCGAGATCGCCTCGCTCGGCGTCCAGGTGCATGGCGGGATGGGGTATATCGAGGAAACCGGTGCCGCCCAGCATTGGCGCGACGCCCGCATCGCGCCGATCTACGAAGGCACCAACGGCATTCAGGCCAACGACCTCGTCGGCCGCAAGCTGGGCCGCGACGGCGGGGAGGCGGCGCGCGGGTTCTTCGCCGAAATCCGCGCGAGCTTGCCGGGGCTGCCGCATCGCGACGAGATCGCCGATGGCCTCGCCGCGCTCGAAGACGCAACTGCCTATCTTGTCGGCACCAGCCCCGAAGGCGCGGCGGCCGGGGCTGCACCATATCTGGCGCTGTTCGGCACCGTCGCCGCTGGCTGGCTCCTCGCCCGCGTCGCCGCGGCTTCAGGTTCGGCCCAGGCCAAGGCGGCAACCGCCCGGGTCTATGCCCAGCACTACCTCGCCCGCGCCGTCTCGTATCTGCCGGCGATCAAGGGCGGTGCCACGGTCGTCGATTTCGACCCCGACCTGCTTTGACGCCGCCGACGACTGTCCCGCCCGTCGCGCGGGTGATCGCGCATGACGACGATATCCGGCTCGGCATCCTCTACATGCTGGTCTCGGTCTTCGCGTTCTCGATCCAGAACGCGATCGGGAAGTGGCTGGCGCAGACCTACCCGATCCCGATGCTGGTGTTCTTCCGGAGCGCGGTGGCGCTGATCCCGTCGTTCATCCTGGTGATGCGCGCCGGCGGGCTCGGGGTCATGCGCACGAACCGGCTCGGCGCGCAGTTCAGCCGCGCCGCGATCTGGGGCGGCTCGAATGTCGCGTCGTTTTTCGCCTATCACCTGCTGCCCTTGGCCGACGCGGTGGCGCTGACTTTCGCGGCGCCGCTGTTCCTGACCGCGCTCAGCTACCCGATGCTGAAGGAACGGGTCGGGCAGACGCGGTGGATCGCGGTCAGCGTCGGGTTTCTCGGGGTGCTCGTCGTCGCCCACCCAAGCGGCAACGGCAGTCTTATCGGGATGGGCAGCGCGCTCGCCTGCGCGATCTGCAACGCCGTCGGCACCCTGACCGTGCGCGGCCTCACCAAGACCGACCACAGCGCCTCGATCGTCACCTGGACCGCGATTTTCATGACCTTGGGCGCGCTGCCGGTCCTGCCGTTCTACTGGGTGACCCCGACCCCGCTCGATTTCTGCCTGTTCTGCTCGATCGGTCTGATCGGCGGCGTGTCGCAGTACTGGACGACCCTCGCGCTTTACTATGCCCCCGCCGCCGCGGTCTCGCCGTTCAACTACACGGCCCTGATCTGGTCGTCGGTGCTGGGCTTTATCGTATGGAGCGAAATCCCGACCGTCCCGACAATCATCGGCGGCGCGATCGTCACCCTCACCGGCCTGTATCTCCTAAGGCACGAGGCGTTTCGCAAACGCCAGCCGGCGCGCGCGGCGACGTAGCGGCATTGCGGGCGAGACGCCCGCAATGCCATGCCACCCATTAAGGAGCGCGGGCGTTCCGCCCGCACCTCTTCCCGGCCCCTACTCCGCCGCCTGTTTCATCCCCTTGATGTCGGTCGAGTATTTGAGGTGAACGGGGGCGTCGACCTCGAAGGGGCTCTTGAGGCCGAGTTCCTTGCCGATTTCGCGCATCGCCGGCATCACTTCCTGGCCCATCAGGCGGATGCAGGTGCGGGCGTCTTCGTCAGAGACCGAGCCGTCATTGCCCCACAGCGCGTAGATGCCGGGGCGCGTCTCTTCGAGCACGCGGCGCAGTTTTGGAATGACCGTCTTCGGCGTGCCGTGGAAGATGCGGCCGTCGGCGACCTGTTGCTCGAAGGTTGGGCGCCCGCGGGGATTGACGGCGCGGCCGACCGCGAACTCGACGAAATTTCGCCGATGCTCGGGCGAGAAATAACCCGACGGGCTCGACCACACCGGGTGCGCGAGCCCGGTAAACTCGCCCTGCATCCACAGGAACTGGCGGGCGTTCTTTTCGGCCTTTTCCTCGGTGTCGGAGACGTGGACCTGCTGCAGGTAGCCGTGGTTTTCCGGGCCTGCGGTATAGCCGACCTCTTCCGCGGTCGCGTCGTATAGCTCCCAGATCTTCTTGGTCGCCTCGATCGAGGTGTTGAGCGCGATGTACGGGTAGCGCTGCTTAGCCGCCCAGATGATCGTCTCACGGCTCAAAACGCCGGGGATCCAGACGCGCGGATAGGGTTTCTGCAGCGGCACCGCCCATGGGTTGACGACGCGGTGCTGATAATGCGTGCCCTCCCAGCGGAATGGCCCCTGCCGGCTCCAGGCGGCAGTGACGAGGTCGTGCGCCTCCTCGAAGCGCTCGCGGTTGAAAGCCGGGTTGACGCCGGTGGCGAGCTGCTCCTGCCCGCCGCCGCGGACAAAGCCCGAGACGAGCCGGCCCTTCGAGATCATGTCGATCATCGCCAGCTCTTCGGCGAGCCGCACCGGGTTCTCGGCGAGCGGCAGCGGGTTGCCGAGAAGGACGATCTTCGCCTTCTTGGTCACGCCGGCGAGGATCGAGGCGAAGACATTGCACTTCGCCTGCATGCAGAACGGCGCATTGTGGTGCTCGTTCAGCATGATGCCTTCGATGCCCTGCTCCTCGGCATAGATGTAATGCTCAAGGTACTGGTTATAGAGCCGGCTGCCCGCCACCGGGTCGAAGTGCTTGTTCGAGAACATCAGCGCGGTATGGCCGGTCTCGAGCCCGATATCCGCCGGATAGGTCGACATCGGCTGTTCGGTGAAATACATCACATGCATGGCGGCCTCCTTCTCTCGTTATCCCCCTCTCCGACCACTGGGGGGGAGAGGGCCGGGGTGAGGTGGGAAGCCTCGGCGTATGCCCACCTCACCGTCCCGCTGCGCGGCCCCTTCTTCTCCCCCCCAGGGGCGGAGAGGGGTGGTATGCCTAGTTCTCCTCGACGAAGCTGGTGACCATCCGCGCCAGTTCTTCGGGCTTTTCCATGTCGACGCAATGGCCGGACCCGGCCACGGTCTCGAACCGGGCGTTGCCGAGCGATTTCGCGTAGAGCTCGCCGGCGCTGCGCGGGACGATCCGGTCGTGCTCGCCCCAGACGACAAGCGACGGCGACTTCACCCCGCCGAGGAGGTGCGGCAGGCTCGGCGTGTACATGTAGGGCTTCCAGGCGATGCGAAAGCTCATCTCGCGGCACAGGTCCCAGTCGACGAGCTGCTCGGTCGTCACGTCGCCGTAGACGCGCTCAAACGCCTTTTCCTCGTGAAATCCGGCTTGCGCATAATCGATGTAGCTGACGATCGCCTGGTCGAAAATGTCGCCTTCGGGCGGTTTCACGCCCATCGCGCCGACGAGCACGACACGGTGATAGTCGCGCGGCGCCTGGGTGGCCATTTCGGCCGCGATCCAGCCCCCAAAACCGAGCCCGACGAGGGTCGGCCGCTCGACTTTCAACTCCTGCAAAAGCCACGCATAGAGTGAGGCGATGTCGCGCGGGTGGCGCATCCATTGCGGCCGCTCCGCCTTCTCGCCGTAACCGGGGTGGTTCGGGACGATGACGTCGAATTTGGCCGAAAGCGCCTCGTAAAACGGCAATTTGTCGGGCGTGCCGGTGTCGTGGTGCAAAACCAGCACGGGCCGGCCGCTGCCGCCGCGGCCGATGCGCAGCTTGAGGCCGCCCAGATCGATGAACTCCTCGCGCCACCCTGCCATCGCGTTTCCCCGCTGCTCTCGGTTGCTGATGATAAGCCTACAGGCTTATTCAGCGGGCCCGCAACGCCGGAAAGCGCAGGGCGCCTTGCGTGATGCTCAACGCTGCCGCAGATCGATACGATTTCAAGTGCGGGCCGCGCGAATATTTCCTACGGTGCAAACGTCATTGCCCGAACCCGCGATGCGCAACCGGAGTGAAGACGCTGACCCATAGCGACGACACCCCTGTCCTGAATTTTGTCTTGATCAAGCCGACGCATTACGATGATGACGGCTATCCGATTCAATGGTTCAGATCGGCAATTCCCTCGAATACCTTGGCTTGCCTTAACGGGCTCGCGGAAGACGCGCAGTCTCGGCAAGTCCTCGGACCCGGCGTCGAGATCCGCCTCGGCACCTATGACGAAACCAATCGGCGGGTCCATCCGCGGCGGATCATCCGCAACCTGCGGCGCGCGGGGGGCCGGGCGCTGATCGGGCTGATCGGCGTTCAATCGAACCAGTTTCCGCGTGCGGTCGACCTCGCCCGGCCATTTCTTGCCGCCGGGCTCCCGGTCTGCATCGGCGGGTTCCATGTCTCCGGCTGTCTCGCGATGTTGCCCGAAATGCCGCCCGAGATGGTCGAGGCGCAGGCGATGGGCATCTCGTTCTTCGCCGGCGAGGCCGAGGGTGGGAGGCTCGACGAGGTTTTGCGCGACGCCTGGGCAGGGCAGCTCAAGCCGATCTACAACCACATGAACGATCTGCCCGGCCTCGAGGAAGAGCCGACGCCGCTCTTGCCCTACGAGCACATCCGCCGGACGATGGGCGCTGTCACCAGCATCGATCTCGGCCGCGGCTGCCCGTACCAGTGCTCGTTCTGCACGATCATCAACGTGCAGGGGCGCAAGAGCCGCTATCGCCGCCCCGACGACCTCGAACGCTGCATCCGCGAAAACGGCAACCAGGGCATCACCCGGTTCTTCGTCTCTGACGACAATTTCGCCCGCAACCGCAACTGGGAACCGCTGTTCGACCGGATGATCGAGCTGCGGAGGCGTGAGAAAGTCGAGACGCGCCTGACGATCCAGGTCGATACGCTCTGCCACCGCATCCCGAATTTCATCGAAAAGGCGGGGCAGGCCGGCGTGCGGTTCGTTTTTCTTGGGCTCGAAAACATCAATCCCGACAATCTGCTGGCGGCCAAAAAGAACCAGAACAAGATCACCGAATACCGCACGATGCTGCAGCAATGGCGGGCGGCGGGGGCGATCACCTACGCCGGCTACATCCTCGGCTTTCCCGGCGACACCAAGGAATCGATCATCCGCGATGTCGAGATCATCAAGCGCGAGCTGCCGCTCGACCTGCTGGAATTCTTCCTCCTGACCCCGCTGCCGGGGTCCGAGGACCACCAGCGGCAGCGCGCGACCGGCGTATGGATGGACCCCGACCTCAACAAGTACGACCTGACCCACCGCGTCTCGCATCACCCGACGATGTCGGACACGGAGTGGGAGGAGGCGTATCGCGCCGCCTGGGCGACCTTCTACACGACCGACCACGTCCGCACGATCCTACGCCGCCAGGCCGCGACCCCGCGCGGCCGGCCGGGCACGGTGATGCGCAACCTGCTCTGGTTCAGCCTGATGGACCGGTACGAGCACGTCCACCCGCTCGAAGGCGGCGCGCTTCGGCTGAAATACCGCCGCGACCGACGCCACGGGATGAAATGGGAAAGCCCGTTGGTATTCTACCGGCGCTATTGGGCCGAAACCGCCAGGAAGCTCGCGATTTACACCGCCTATTTCCTGCGCTGGAACCGGATTCTGAAAGAGGTGCGGCACGATCCGGACCGCGCCTCCTATACCGACATCGCGATCACGCCGCAAAATGAGGGCGAGTTCGAGACACTCGACCTCTATCAGGCGACCGCCGGCGGCACGGCCGCGCTCGCCCGCAAGCGCCGCGACGAGGCGATCCGGGCCAAGGTGGCCGCCGCCGGGGACTGAGGCGAGTGGTAGCCCCACCCTGACCCTCCCTCGCTTGCGGGGGAGGGAACAAGGGCAGCAACCGGCACATCGAGCCCCTTCGCCCGCGAGCGGGGGCATGGTTGGGATGGGGGCTTACCGCACCACGGCCCTCACAGCCCGGGTGCCGCGTCGATCATCCAGCCGGCGAGCCACCGTGCGAACGAGCGCCGGATGAAGACGCGATAGGTCGGCGAGGGCGAGACCTGGTCGATGATCACCGGCACTCGCGCGAGCAGCGTCTGCGCGCAGTCGCCGGGCGCGAAGGCCCGCGGATGCAGGTCGAGCCCGCACCCCGCCTCGAGCAAACGTCGCGCGGCGGGGCCGGAGACCGAGATGACGGTGCGGCTCGACGACAGATCGGTGATCGTGGTGCCTTCGATCCGCGCCAACCGCTCGCCGAGCCCCGCCTCGCTCCCTTCGGTCGCGGTGACGAGCCATTCGTCGGGCCCGAGCCACAGCACCCGCACAGCCCCCATCGCCGCCACCCGGTTCGGCTCCAGCGGCAGCGGCAGACCGGCGAGATACGCGGACGCCCGCCCGCGCCGTCTGACACCGAACTGGCGGGTGAAAGCCAACTCTTCGATCAGCACCGCTCTCTCCGGGGCCTGCCACGGCAGCACGGTTCCAAGCGGCGAATGGCGGATCTCACCCATCGCGCCGCCGCCCCTCGGGATCGTAGAACACCGGCGGCGCGATCCGGGCCGACACCGTCCCGCCGGGCAGCGGCGCCCAGACACTCTCGCCATGCCGGGCGCGCCCGCCCCTGAGCATCCCCAGCGCGAAATGGCGACCGATGCGGGGGCCGAAATAGCTCGACGTCACATGACCGACGATCGCTGCGCCAGGCCGGTTTTCGGCGACCAGCGCCGCGCCCTCCGGCAAAAGAATGTTCGGGTCGTCACAGACGACGCCGACGAGCTGTTTGCGGTCGGGCCGCGCCAGCTCCCCCCGCGACAGCGACCGCTTTCCGAGAAAGTCCCTGTCCGCGGCGATCATCCGGTCGAGGCCGAGATCGAGCGGCGTCACCGATCCGTCGGTCTCGTGCCCGATCATGAAATATCCCTTCTCCGCCCGCAGGACGTGCATGGCCTCGGTGCCATAGGGCGTCGCGCCCGCCTCTGCGAGACGCTGCCACAACGTGAGACCACAATCGGCCGGCACGTTGATCTCGTAGCTGAGCTCGCCCGAAAAACTGATGCGAAAGACGCGGGCGGGGAGGCCGGCGACATCCGCCCCGCGCATCGCCATGAACGGGAAATCGGCAAGGTCGAGGCTCGGCGCCAGCGCCGCCAGGATCACCCGCGAGTCGGGGCCGACCAGCGTCGCGTTGACGAGTTCCTCGGTCAGCGAGGTGCAGAAGACATCGAGATCGGGCCATTCGGTCTGCAGCCATTCTTCGAGCCAATCGAGCACGGTACCGGCATTGCCGGTGGTCGTTGAGATCAGGAACCGGTCGTGGCCGAGTCGCATGCCGACCCCGTCGTCGAACACGAAGCCGTCGTCGTGGCACATCACACCGTACCGGCACCGCCCCGGCGCCAGCGTGCTCCAACGGTTTATGTAGATGCGGTCCAGGAATTCGCCGGCATCGGGGCCGGTGATCTCGATCTTGCCGAGGGTCGAGGCGTCGAGCATCGCCGCGCCGTCGCGCGCCGTGAGGCACTCGCGCCGCACCGCCGCTTCCATACTCTCGCCGGCGCGCGGGAAATAGCGCGGCCGCTTCCATTGCCCGACATTCTCGAACACGGCGCCGGCGGCCTCATGCCAATCATGCATCGGCGTCACCCGCACCGGATCCGACAACATCCCGCGCTCGCGCCCGGCGAGCGCGCCGAAAGCGACCGGCACGGCCGGCGGGCGGAATGTGGTCGTGCCGATCTGGCCGAGGTCTCGCCCGACCGCCGCCGACAGAAGCGCGGCGCCGACGAGATTGCCGGTGCGGCCCTGATCGGTGCCCATGCCGAGCGTCGTGTAGCGCTTGACATGCTCGATCGACGCAAATCCTTCACGCGCCGCCAGCGCAATATCGGCGGCGGTGACATCGTTGTGCAGATCGACAAAGGCCCGGCCGTCGTCGCCCGGCACGAGCCACAGCGGACGCGGCGGCGTCCCATCGGGCACGCGCCCCGGCACCGGCAACCCGGCGCCGGCCGCCGCGCCCTCGGCAGTCGCAGCGTCGCGGGCAAAGGTCCCGTTGGCCCCGCCGACGCAGACGACCGTGTCATCCCCGGACAGCGGCACTAGCCCCGAGATCCGCGGGTCCAAGCCGAGCTGCCCGCGCGCGTGCGCGAATAGCTGGACATTCGGGTTCCATCCGCCCGAGACGGCGAGAAGATCGCAATCGATCGCCGCCCGCTTCCCGACGAGCGTGGAGCCGTCGTCGCTCAGCGGTTGCACCCAAACCCGCCGCAGGCCGTGGCGTCCGGCCGTCGCGACCACCGCCTGACCCGGATAGAACGGCGTCCCGTGCCCGCGTTTCCGGGCTGCGGCGCCCGGCTCGGCGCGCAGATCGGCGATCGCGGCGATCGCGACCCCGGCCTCGGCAAGGATCGCCGCGGCGGTGTAGGCGCTGTCGTCATTGGTGAAGACGACAGCGCGCAGCCCAGGCTTGACCCCGAATCGCGCCGCATAGGTCGCCGCCGCACCCGCCAGCATGATCCCGGGCCGATCGTTGCCGGGAAACGCGATCGGCCGCTCCTGCGCGCCCGTCGCGAGGATGATGCGGCGCGCGCGGATGTGCCACAGCATCTGCCGCGTCGCGCCGCCCTCGATATACTGCGCGGCGATCGCGTAATTCCCGTCATAGCGCCCGAGGACGGTGGTGCGCGGCAGGACCCGCACCTCCGGCAGCTCGGCTAGCCTGCCCCGCATTTCCGCGATCCAAGCCTCCTGCTGTCCGAGCCGCAACAGCCAGCCGCCGGGCTCGACATCGCTTTCGGCGAGGATCACCCGCGCCCCGCCTCGCCCCGCCGCCAGCGCCGCGGCGAGCCCGGCAGGCCCGCCGCCGACCACGAGCACATCGCAATGCGCGTGGGTCTTGTCGTAGCGCGACGGGTCGGGAAATTGCGGAGCGCGGCCGAGCCCCGCCATCCGCCGCAGCACCCGCTCCCACACCCGCTCCCAGCCGGCGAGGAACGTCTTGTAGTAGAACCCGGCCGGCAAGAGCGGCGCGGCCCGGTCGGCAAGCGCGCCGAGATCGAAGCGGCGGCTCGGCCAGCAATTCTGGCTGGTCGCGACGAGCCCGTCGTAAAGCGGCGTCTCGCTCGGCCGGCAATTCGGTTCCGTCAGGGCGCCCGTTTCGAGCTGCACCAGCGCCGACGGCTCCTCCGGCCCGGCGGAAAAGATCCCGCGCGGCCGGTGGTACTTGAAGCTGCGGCCCACGATCTTGACCCCATTCGCGAGCAGCGCAGAGGCGAGCGTGTCGCCCGGATGACCCTCATAATCTCGCCCGTCGAAGCGGAAGCGCAGCACGCGCGCACGGTCGATGCGGCCGCCCTGCGCCAGGCGGTGCGGTTGGGTCACGGATCGCCGCCGTGCGAGCCCGGGTCGGGGGGCTTCTCACCGATCCGGTAGACCGCGAGGATGCGGTGCGAGACCGTATCGCGCAGCACGTTGAACCAGCGCCGGCACCCGGCCTGATGCACCCAGCGCTCGGCAAAGACCCCGCGCGGGTTGTTGCGCATGTAGAGGTAATCCGCCCACCCCGCGTCGTCGGATTTGTCCGGATCGGCGCGCGAGATATGCGCCTCGCCGCCATAGCGAAACTCCGCCTCGTCGCGCTCGCCGCACCAGGGGCAGGGGATCAGCAGCATGTCAGTGCGCCACCGCGGCGGCGCCGTGCTCGTCGATGAGCGCGCCGCTCGTAAAGCGGTCGAGGGCGAAGGGGGTGGCGAGGGGGTGTGGTTCGTCGCGGGCGATCGTGTGGGCGAAGACATTGCCGGCCCCGGGCGTCGCCTTGAACCCGCCGGTGCCCCAGCCGCCGTTCAGGTAGAGCCCCTGGACAGGCAATTTCCCGATGATCGGCGAGGCGTCGGGCGAGACATCGACGATCCCGGCCCAGCTCCGCATCATCCGGAGCCGCGAGAAAATCGGAAACAGCTCGAGCGCCGCTCCCATCTGCGCCTCGATCACATGAAACGAGCCGCGCTGGGCGTAGGAATTGAACGAATCGATCCCCGCGCCCATGACGAGTTCGCCCTTGTCGCTCTGGCTCACATACACATGCACGGTATTCGACATCACGACGCAGTCGAGAACCGGCTTCACCGGTTCCGACACCAGCGCCTGCAGCGGATGGCTTTGCAGCGGCAGCCGCACGCCCGCCATCGCCGCCAGCACCGAGTTGTGCCCGGCCGCCGAGATCGCGACCTTGTCGGCGGCGATGTCGCCCCGGCCGGTCTCGATGCCGATGACGCGGCCGCCCTCAATGCGGATCGCCGACACCTCGCAATCCTCGATGATGTCGACGCCGAGCGAATCGGCGGCCCGCGCAAACCCCCAGGCGACCGCGTCGTGCCGCGCGACCCCGCCGCGCCGCTGCAACGTCGCGCCGAGGACCGGGTGGCGCGCGCCGGGCGCAATATTGAGGATTGGGCAGAAGGCCTTGACCTCGGTGGGGTCGAGCCACTCGGCGTCGATGCCGTTGGCGCGGTTGGCGAAGACCCGCCGACGCCCCTCCCGGATGTCCGCCTCGTTGTGCGCCAGGTTTAAAACGCCGCGCTGCGACAGCATCAGATTGAAGTTGAGCTCGGCCGCCAGCCCCTCCCACAGCTTTAGCGAATGCTCGTAAAGCCGGGCGCTCTCGTCCCACAGATAATTCGAGCGGATGATCGTCGTGTTGCGCCCGGTATTGCCGAGCCCCACCGGCCCCTTGTCGACGACCGCGACATCGCGAATCCCGTGCTCCTTCGCGAGGTAGTACGCGGTCGCCAGCCCATGCCCGCCGCCGCCGACGATGACGACGGAATAGCGCGGTTTCGGCGCCGCCTTGCGCCACATCGATTCCCAGCCGCGATGGCGGGAGAGCGCATGCCGCGCCAAACTCAGGATCGAAAATCGCTGCACCGGCAAAGGGTAGAGGAAATCACCCGCCCGCGCCTATATACTCCGCCACACGTCCCCGTAGCTCAGCCGGATAGAGCATCGGTTTCCTAAACCGGGGGTCACAGGTTCGAGTCCTGTCGGGGACGCCATTCAGGCCTACTTGTTCATCCACACGTCCTCGAAGCGCCAGCCGCTGTAGATGGTGTTGACCATGATTGTCAGGCCTTTGACGTAGGGCTGCATGCAGGTGGCGGCGACCGGGTAGAAGAGGACCGGGCGGACGGCGGCTTCGGCGAGCTTGCGCTCGATCTGCCAGACGATCTCTTTGCGCTTGTCGAGGTTCGACTCCATCGACTCCTGGTCGACCATCTTGTCGAATTCCGGGTCGCTGTAGCCGGCGTAATTGCGCGGCGAGCCGGAGTGGAAGTTCTCGTAGTACATCTGGTCCGGATCATCGACGCCGGTCTCGATCGGCACGGCGCCGATCGCGAAATCCTTGCGCATGATCTTCGGGTACCACTGGGTCGTGTCAACGATGTCGAGCTCGCCGTCGATATAGATCTCCTTGAGCTGCGCGTTGAGCAGCACGGCCGGGTCGCGCCAGGACGGGATATCGCGCGTCGAGATCTTGGTGACGAGCGGCTTGTCGGGGCCGTAGCCCAGCTTTTTCATGATCGCCCGCGCCTCGTCGCGGTTCTTCGCCACGTCGGGGCCGTAGCCGGGGAGGGTCTTCAGCATGTCCTCGGGCATGCCCCAGACGCCGTTCGGCGGCGGCATCATCGTCGCGCCGACATGGCGGACGCCGCCGTTGATGATGGTCGAGAACGCGTCGCGGTCGATCGCCAGGGTCATCGCTTTGCGCAATTCGGGGTTGTCGAAGGGCGGCTTGTGCAGGTTGATCAGCATCGTCCGCGGCACGTTGACCCCGGTCGTGTTGCACACCGCGTTCGGCGCCTGCTCCTTGAAGTCCTTGAGGGTCGGCGGCGATACGCCATAGGGCGAGCCGACATCGAACTTGCCGGCAAAGAAGGCGAGATTGCGCGGCCCGATCTCGCGCATGATCGTGAACTCGATCCCGTCGAGATAAGGGCGCCCCGGCTTCCAATAATCCGGGTTGCGGGCCACCTTGATGTATTCGTTCGGCTTGAACTCGACGAACTTGAACGGCCCGGTGCCGATCGGATGCTGCCGCATCTCGCGCGCCGGAACGTGGCACGGATAGATCGGCGCCCAACCCGAAGCGAGCAGCGCGAGAAGCGCGGGCTGCGGCTGCTTCAGGTGAAACGTGACCTCGAAATCACCATTCGTCGTCACCGACGCGATGTTCTCGTACCAGGACGCGCGCGGGTTGACGCGCAACTTGTCCTTGCTGAGCCCCATCAGGAGGTCCCAGGTGCATTTGACGTCGGCAGCCGTGAACGGCTTGCCGTCATGCCATTTGACGCCCTGGTGCAGCGGAAACTTCAACTCCTTGCCGTCCTCGCTCAAATCCCAGCGCAGCGCCAAATCGGGGACGATCGACTGCATGCTGGTCTGCGCCAC
>DASXFE010000081.1:0-2584 GCA_036489765.1 Allostellaceae bacterium
TCGTGCAGGGTCACGGCGAAGACCAGCGGCAGGATCCAGGTCGTCGCCGAAAAGATCATCGCATTGATCGAGCTCGGCATCATGCGCCAACGAGCTCCGCCAACCGCGCCTCAGCCGCCGCACGGTCGAAGTCGCGCCGAGACCCGAGCCGCACCGTCTCGCCGCGCGCAACCCGCGCGGCCGCCGCCTCCGTCAGCGTGGCCGTATGCTCGGCGACCGCCTCCATCTCTGCCCGCTCGCCATTACAATGCAAGGCCACGTCGCACCCCGCCGCAATCGCCTTGGCCGCCCGTTCGCCGAGTCCGCCACCAAGCGCGCCCATCGACAAATCGTCGGAAATCAGCACGCCATCGAACCCGACCGCGCCGCGAATGACCTCGCCGACAACGCGCGGCGACAAGGTCGCCGGCTCGGCAGGATCGATCGCGGCGAAGACGACATGCGCAGTCATCGCCCACGGCATCGCCGCCAGCGCGCGGAACGATGCGAAATCGGTCCGGTCGAGCAATTCGCGCTCGGTCGAGACCCGCGGGCACTCGCGGTGGCTGTCCACCGTGGCCCGGCCGTGACCGGGGATGTGCTTGATGATCGGCAGCACGCCGCCCGCCAGCAACCCCTCGCAGGCGGCCCGCCCCAGCGCGGCGACCCTGGCGGGCTCGGTGCCATAGGCGCGATCGCCGATCACCTTGTCGGCGCCCCTCACCGGCAGATCGAGCACGGGGGCGGCATCGATCGTGATGCCGAGCTGGGTGAGATCATCGGCGGTGAGGCGCATCGCGACGCGCACCGCCTCCTCGGCCTCCGGCAATTCGGCAAGGCGCGCAGCAGCCGGGATGCGGCGCCAATGCGGCGGGGTCAGCCGGGCAACTCGGCCGCCTTCCTGATCTATGAGGATCGGCGCATCGGCACGCCCGACTGCATCACGCAGCGCGGCGACCAGGTCGCGGAGTTGCGCCGGCTCCTGGCAATTGCGGGCGAACAGACAGAAGCCTAGCGGGTCAGCCACAGCGAAGAAATCGCGCTCGGCCGGGGGCAGCGTCAGGCCGGCGCAGCCGAACACGACGGCGCGCGGCACCGGAGAAGGACGCTCCCGGTCATTTGGCAACCGAGCACCCCAGATGCCGCGCTTTCAGCTCGCGGCACACCCGCTCGGCCGCGGCCGCCTGGGCGAACGAGCCTGCCTCGATCCGGTACCAGACGCCCTTGTCGCCGAGATCGGCGCGCACCGCGTCAGCGGTCATCTTGCCGAGGATGTCCGGGCTCTCCTTTTTCAGCCGCGCCCATTCGGCGCGAGCCTCGTCGGGCGTCTTGAGCGAGGCGACGACGACGCGGACGTGCCCGCCCTTGGCGGCGCCAAGCCCCGCCGGCGGCGAGGCCGCACGCGGCGCGACCGGCTCGGGTGTGAACGGCTTGACCCCGGACATGGGCGCAGCCGGCGACGCCATCGCGTATCGCTGCTGTTGCGGTGCGGCGGGCGGCGGCGCCACCGGGCGCGCCGCCGGCTGCTCGGACGCCGGCAGCAGCTTCTCGACCGGCGGACCGCCCGGCCGCTCGTTGTAGATCATCATGTTGCGGTCGGGCACGACGAGGCCGCCGGGCTGGTCGGGCTTGACCTTGATCGGGTTCGGGTCGGCCCTGATCAGCGGAACGTTGTCGGGCGGGGGCGGGTTCTGCGCGACGACCGCCGGGGTCGCCGGCTGCTGGCCGGCCACCAGGTTCGGCTGGGCTGCCGACTGCTGGGCCGATGCAGGCGGGGTCGTGACCGGATGGTGCGTACCCTGGACATAGGCGAAATAGAGGCCGCCCGCGAACCCGGCCATCACGAGCACGTTGACCAGCGGCTTGGGCACGAGGCTCCAGCGGGGCGCTTCCCCCATCGGCTCGTCGGCGGCGAGCTCGATACGCTCGTCGCGGTCGACATGCCCGAACTGCTGATAAGACATTCTTTACATCTCCCCCACCGGCTCTACACCGAACACGGCGAGCCCTGCGGCAATCACGACCGCGACCCCGCGCACGAGCGCAAGGCGCGCCCGAGTGAGGTCAGGATCCCCCCCGATGATGAACCGAAGCGTCGCCTCGTCCCTCCCCTTCGTCCAAAGCAGGTGAAACTCAGCCGCAACCTCCTGCAGAAAGAATGCGATCCGGTGGGGTTCGTGCGAATCGGCAGCCGCTTCCACCACCCTCGGCCACCCCGCAAGCAAGCGAATCACCTTTAGCTCCTGCGGCTCGACGAGCCGGTCGAGCGGCGCCGAAACGAGTGCCGCATCGGTCAAATCCTGCGGTGGAATTTCGTCAGCAGCATGGCGCATGACCGAACAGGCCCGCGCATGGGCGTACTGCACGTAGAAAACCGGGTTGTCGCGCGACTGCTCGGTGACCTTGGCGAAGTCGAAGTCAAGCGCCTGATCGTTCTTGCGGGTCAGCATGATAAAGCGGAACGCGTCCTTGCCGACCTCGTCCACCACCTCGCGCAGCGTGACAAAGGTCCCGGCCCGCTTCGACATACGCACCGGTCGGCCGTTGTCGAAGAGGTTGACGAGCTGGCACAGCTTGACGTCGAGCGCCGCCTTGCCGTCGGTCA
>DASXFE010000098.1:0-15140 GCA_036489765.1 Allostellaceae bacterium
GGACAACTCGTTCCCGTAAATCGCGCGCATATGGTCGTGCCATGCAGGCTGGCCCCCTTCCCAGCCCACACCTTGAATCCCAATTCAATCTCTTTGGGAATCCACTTTATCCGACTCCGTCAGTTCGGATACCGCTCTAGATTAGGTATTCGAATTGGTCAGATCGGTCTGTCCGCGAGAGAACAGTCAGCATCACTTTGGTGACGGAACCGCACACCGTGAGCCCTCGACGAGGAGGCGTTTCGGCATGGGTCTCTCGCGGCTGGAGTCAGTGAGCTAGAGGAGCTATCGCCGCGCGCCCGGCGGCGGAAAGCTCCCCGCAGCGCCAAATCGAAGTCGCGGATGTGCCGGACCACTCGAAGTACATAAATCCACTAAGTTGCTTTGTCGTGACGGCCTGGTCCAATATTGCTCGCTCCTCCCGCACGATTCCGGCCCGAGTGGCATCATCGAGCGGACACTCGCGCCCATCGTTCCGGACGCCCCATTCGGTGACCATGCAGCCAAGGCGCACGCGATCCGGCAGACATGCCGCGATCGCCTCCTGCAGTGCGCTGCGGCGCGCCTCAAGAGAGGCCGTCGGATCGGGGTAATGGTGGATTGCGAGAGCGTCGACGTACTGTCCCGCGCCATGCGCCAGAAGCCAGACATGAAGCGCTCGCGCATCGAGGGCATCCGCTCTCAGATCTGCTGCCCATCGGGGTGAAATCGTCGCGAGTCCTGGGCCAACGATCAGGGTGTCGCTTGCTCCCGGGATCGACCTCTTCAACGTTGCGACGGCTTTCAGTATGCCGATGTATCGCTGCAAGCCGTCGCTGATAGCGCCCCAATTCGCCAGCTGTTCAAGACCGACGCCGCCGCCCTTGTCGTTGTAGACACCCAGGTCGCCGTTGAACTCGGCCCAATTTATTTCATTGCCGACCTCGATCGCAGCCAGTGTTACGCCGCTCTTGGCCAAAGACCGCCAGAACTCGCCAAAGAAGTTCGCGAAGTTGGTCACGCTGATTTCGGACAGGCGGTGGGCCGCGGGGATCCTTCCGATCCGCGGTCGTTCTGTGGTTCCGGCTTCATAGAATTGCGGAGCGGAAAACGTCGTTACGAGGACTACTTCCAGACCCGCCCGGTGGGCCTCGATAATGGCTTGACGGCTCTGCTCAAGCGGCGGCTGCAGGTTCAGGCGAACCGCCTTGACGCCAGCCTTCGCCATGTTCGCGAACATGGCAACCCGATCGCTCTCACTTAGCCAGGCCATATTAGGCTCGTTCACGCCGATAAGAGGCAAATCGAGCGCCATTGCGGTCGACGCAAAGGACACCGTCAGAAGCGTGAGAGCAAGTATATGCTGGAGGATATGGCCTCTATACGCCAATTGGTCTGCCCAATTGCTGGAGGGCGACGTCCCATGCTGCGCCGAGTTCCTGATCGAAATGTTCTCTGAATTTGTATTGGCGACCGTAATACGGTCCTCCAGGTGCAAGGGTTAACTCTCCCAAAACAGGACCGCGAGTGGTGGCGTACATATCAACGCTTACAAACGGCGTGGGGAGGGCCACCGATATTTTGCGCGCGGCTTCGAGCAATGCGTACGCGCAAGCAGGTTTCTTCGGCTCACCCCGCTGCAAAACCTTCCACTCGCTATCGAAATTCAGATCAGTATCGAACGGCGACCAGTCATCGCCAAACCACGAGCCCGTCGGCGGTATTGAATTACGATCATACTGAATGATCAGTTTATTCACACCTCGAAACATGTAAAGCTTGTAGTCGAATGGGATTTTATCATCTCCATTGTCGTCGATGAGCTTTTCTTCTACGATTAATTTGTAGTTTCCTTTGAATCTGTTTTTTTCGAACCACTCGGACTGTGCGGTGCGGATTTCTTGCTCCGACCACTCGCGCTTCTTCATAAAGTCAAAGTATCGCGAGGGGCCGATCCGCTTCAGCACCATGACGCCTTGGGTTGAATGCAAGCCTTTTGGCTTCACCACAAAATTGTCGGGAAAATCCTCATCGCGAAAATCTTCGGCTTTATCGAACAGCCGATAAATCAATGGAATCTCGACTCCCACCGATTTGGCGAAATCGTACGCGGCGGTCTTGTCCCCGACGAACCAAGGGACATCCTTCTCACGACCTTCGACCCGCTCGCGTTGGTACGCTGTCCAGCTCGTCATCACGGCTCCTCTCAAGAGTTCGCTTTAGCGCCTCCTGGTTGTTCCTGACGCGTGCCCGCTGTCGATTTGACTGACCTCACCTTGCTTAGCAAGCGCTCCGCGAGGATGGGAATCAGTCCAGCTAGGCTTTTTCGCTCTCGCCGCTATCGCGAAAGCGAAGACGTCCGTTCATCCCGTCACATGCGAGGTATTGCTCCTGCAGCCCGGCTTCTAAGCGGCGACCGGATAGCAGCCGTCGCGACCCCATAGTACAAACTATCTCGACTACGAAAAAGTAAATGAAGGTCATCCTGCATCAAGACGCATACGGGTGGCGGCCAGCTTCAGGGCCAGTTGCGTCGCCTCGATGCGCCGCGAGAGGTGCCATGGGCTGTGGTCGAGCTCGATACCCGTGTTGTGCACCTTCACCGACACCAGCGCCTCGGTCCCGACCGGGAGGAAGATGGTTCTGGAAAAACGAAAGATAAAGCCAGAGCGCTCGGCCTCGGGCCAGATCTCGCTGAGATCCTCGCGCGCGCGGTTGGCGAGCACGGTGCCCTGGTAGAGCTCGTTGAGAAAAATCGAGACATTGACCGGGCGGTTGGGCAGAAAGGGATTGCAGACCCAGCCGCGAACGAGGGTTTCGGAACAGCGGTCGAGACCGCCGAGAAAGATGGAGGCGACTGCGCGGCTCGCCAGCGGCATCATCGTCCCATCCGGGCCGGCGAGGACGAGCCCAAGTTCCATCCCATCTGCCACGAGGCAGTCCTCGCGCAGCACCAGGCTGAACGCCGCGCCCGACGGGTTCGGCTCGCCGGCGCCGACAAGCGAATCGATCGGCCACTGTCCGGCGGGGCGCCCGTCGACGGTGGCGACCAGATCGCCCTGGGTGCCGGGAGGCGCCCACAGCCGGCCCGCGACATGCGCGATGTCGGCCCGTTCGATCTCGGCGCGAATCTCAAGGAAAGGCGGGGTGTCGCGCGCGTCGGCGGGAGCCCCGAGCGCGACTTCCCCGCTGTCAAACTCCGCTTCCCCCTCGAGGCGAATGCCGTCCGTCCGGGCGATGTCGACGCGCCGCGAAATCGGCACGGCGGGCCGGTCGTTGACCGCCACCTCGATCCCGTGCCCGCCGAACCCGACATCCACCGCGATGTCGCTCGCGACATCCTCGGGGGTCAGCGTGAGGACATCCTCGTGGCCCCAACGGCCGTCCTTGCAGTCGTTCACCACCAGTTGTCTGGTGGCCCGTCGCAGACTGAAATGCAACAGGATGGCGTCTTGTCCCTGGTAGTCGACCGTGGCCAGCGCGGAGCCGGCGCCGCGCCGGAACAGGAGGCGGTGGCGGTCGCCTACTGCGATCGGGACCGCGAGCTTCACGTCCATGGCGCGCCCCTCCGAAAGCCCGTTACAGCCGACGAGCGGCGAAGAGCGCGAGACTGTCCAGGCCCCGTCGAACCGCTTCGGAGGAGACAGGGGTCTGCGGGTCGGTCGACCGCTCCGTGAAATCGATCACCGTCAGCAGGTCGCGGCGCAAGGCCGCGTTCGTCGCGGTGAGCTGCTCGACGAGCTCCAGGAGGCGTTCCGTTTGGCCTTGCGCCTCTTTCAGCTCCGCCCGTTCGGACCGTCGCGCGGCTTCGGTTTCGATCGACCGCCAGAACAGCCCTTGCGCCAGCCGGAGCAAGGGTTCGGTCCCCCCTGCGCCGTCCAGGCCCACGGCCGCCGCTGCCCGTTCCAGCGCGCCGCCGCGGTCGCGCCTTCGCCAGCCGCGACCGTATCCCTCGGATTCCGTCCGATACCAGAACAGCGCCTCGGGTACGACACCGATCTTGAAACCCCGCGCCTGCGCTTTGGCGAAAAAGCGCCAATCCTCCGCGTGGTTGAAGCAGCCGTCCACCACAAACCCGCCGACCTCGAGAAACCGGTCCCGGCGCACGAAGCAGTTGAGATCGCCGTAGCCGTTGAGCAGCAGGCCGAGCACCCCGAAATCGCCCAGCACCACAAAGCGCCTCAACGCGTCAGCCTCGCTCGCGGGTGGTTCTTCCGTCAGGAAGTAGTCGGAAAAGCACGTGAGCACATCGAACTCGGTTCGCGCGGCGGCGGCGCAAAAGGTCGAGACCTCGTGCGGCTTGGCTACGTTGTCGTCATCCATGAACAGGATATGGCGCCCCGCGGCCAGCTCGGCGCCCTTGTTGCGGGCGGTGGGCTCGTAGCAGTTTTCCGCCATTCGGACGACCCGGGTAGGAAAGCGTCGGGGTGCCGCTTCCAGGTTATGCAGGTACTCGGTGGCGGCAGCCGAGGTGCTGCCGTTGTCGACGACGACGATCTCGATGGAATCGTACGTCTGCGCCTCGATCGAGCCGAGCGCCCGCATCAGCTCCCGGGGCCGCTCGCGGTGGAGAAGGTTGACGGTGACGAGCGGCCCTGCACCGGCCGTGGCCGGCACCGCCAGCTTGGCGGGGTGCGCCGCCGGCCGCAGCCCCGCGTACAGCGCCACATGGCGCTCGCGCACCGCCTCGAGGGTAAAGGCAGCCGCGGCCGGCGGGAACGCCTCTGCGGTGCACGCCTCCAGTATGCCGCGCCCGAGCCCCCCGGGGGTCGGTTCGACCAGCACGCGCGCCTGCTCGCTTTCGGCCACAAGCTCCGGGACGCCCCCGACCGTGGTGGAGATGAACGGAATGCCGTTGAACAAAGACTCCAGAACCGTATAGGGCGAGTTGTCCCGAATGGCGGCGAGCACCGCAAGCCGACCCGGCTCGCGCAGATATTCGAGGGCACCAAACGTGTCCCGGTCGGTCAAGAAGGTCACCTTCCGGCGCCACCGCGCGGCACGGGCCCGCAGCGTCGCCAGGGGGTAATCCTCTCCGGCTTTCCCGAGAAACGTCACCGGGACGGAGGGGTCCAGCGGCGCGTCGATGCGGTCGATGGCGTCGCAGAAAACCAGCAACCCCTTTCGGGGCTCAAGCCGGCCGAAGAAAACGAGCTCCTGCACAGGCGCCGGTGGTCGGATTGCGGCCGGCGGTCCGCGGGTCGGCAGGAGGTTTGGGATCACCTCCTGTCGCGCCGGCAGCGTCCAGCCTTCCCGCTCCATCCAGCCCAGCATGTATCGGCTCGGACTGACCAGAACATCGGCGTATTCGACGAGCCGTCGCTCCATCCGGTCGCGCATCAGGTAGGTGACGTCATCGATGACGGCCCCGTTTGTGAGGCGCGACCAAAGTGTCGGACTGTGCGCCGTGACCACCAGGGTCGTAGCGCTGAGGCACAGCCCCTGATGCTTCGCCAGCGCCGTGAAATAGCCGAGTCCGAGATAGTCGACGAACTGGATCACATCGTAGTCGCTGCCCTTCAAGGCCTGATAGACGTGGTACGACTGCGCCACCGCGTCTTCGCCGTAGACCGTCGGCGTGCGGTGAACCGGCGGCCGCGTGTTCTCATCGAGACCGAGGAAGCCGATGCCCAGCGCCGCGTAGTGCTCGCGCCACCCGGCAAGGTCGCCTGTCTCGAAGTAGGTCGACGTGTAGAACAGGTCGACCGTGTGACCCTCCTCCGTCAGGGCCTGGGCGAGGGCCGTGCTGGCGGTGCCGACGCCGCCGTTCAGGATCGGGCCGACGATGTCCGGCGAGACGATGCAGATTTTCATCTGGCCAATCCAGATACCTTATTTCATCCAATTCATTCCAAGAAAACGAGATAATTGCAAAGGGTAGCATGACCATTCGACGTAGAATAGGTCTCTGTTTCTTGCAGACTCCTTGCCGCTCGCAGACGCCGCGAGAGCCGTCACGATCGTTGATACCGCCTCCACCTTCGATTTCCATCTGTCTAGTTGCGCGACGTGTGAAGCCGACGGGCAAGAGGCGACCCGCCGAGGTTCGGCTAGAATCTTACCGTGAAGCTTTAACAAAGGTGGGCGGATGCGACCTTAAGATAAAGGCCATCCCGATTTTGCCCATGTCCGAAGGATTTTCTTTATTTTTCACCGATTACGAGGACCGGCGACACTGTATGCAATGAAATCCAGTGTCGCGGCGCCGCAATCAGCCTATTAGAATGTGCCGATTGGGAAACAACCTCGGGAAGCCAGCTGGATGCCCGCCTACCAGTACATCTATGTGATGAAAGGCCTTGGGAAGTCGTATCCCGGGGGGCGGGAGGTGTTGCGGGATATCTGGCTGTCGTTCCTGCCCGGGGCCAAAATCGGAGTCTTGGGGCTGAACGGGGCGGGGAAGTCGACGCTCCTCAGGATCATGGCGGGCCAGGAGAAGGATTTCGGCGGCGAGGCTTGGGCGGCGGAGGGGTCGACGGTCGGGTATCTGCCGCAGGAGCCCCAGCTCGACCCGGCGCTCGATGTCGCCGGCAACGTGCGGCTGGGGCTCGGGCATATCCGCGAGGTGCTCGACCGGTTCGAGGCGGTCAGCGCCCGCTTTGCCGAGGAATTGTCCCCAGACGAGATGGAGGCGCTGCTCGCCGAGCAGGGCGAATTGCAGGAGCAGATCGACCAAGCCGACGGGTGGGAGCTCGACCGCACGGTCGAGATCGCGATGGATGCGCTACGCTGCCCGCCCGGAGACTCGGCGGTGACCGAGTTGTCCGGCGGCGAGCGGCGGCGCGTGGCGCTGTGCCGTCTCTTGCTGCAACGGCCGGACCTGCTGCTGCTCGACGAGCCGACCAATCATCTCGACGCCGAGTCGGTGGCCTGGCTCCAGCGCTTCCTGCGCGACTATCCGGGCACCGTCGTGACGGTCACGCACGACCGCTATTTCCTCGACGAGGTCGCCGGCTGGATCCTCGAGCTCGACCGCGGCCACGGCATTCCCTTCGAGGGCAACTACACAGGCTGGCTCGAGCAGAAGCAGGCGCGGCTGGCGCAGGAAGGGCGCCAGGAAGAGGCGCGGCAGCGGACGCTCGAGCGCGAACTGGAATGGGTGCGGCAGAGCCCGCGGGCACGGCAGGCCAAGAGCAAGGCGCGCGTCGCCGCCTATGACGAGCTTGTCGCGCAAAGCCGCGAGAAGGCGCCGGAAACCGCGCAGATCGTCCTCCCGCCGGGACCGCGGCTCGGCGACCTGGTGATCGACGCCAATGCGGTCGCCAAGGGGTTTGGCGCTCGGCTCCTGATCGAGGACATGAATTTCCGCCTGCCCCCAGGCGGGATCGTTGGGGTGATCGGCCCGAACGGGGCCGGCAAGACGACGCTCTTTCGCATGATCACCGGCGCCGACACGCCGGACCGCGGCGGGTTCCGGCTCGGGGAGACGGTCAAGCTCGGCTATGTCGACCAGTCGCGCGACGCGCTCAACGCCAACAACACGGTGTGGCAGGAGGTGTCGGGCGGGGTCGAGGAGATCGATCTCGGGCGCCGCAAGATCGCGAGCCGCGCCTATTGCTCCCTTTTTAATTTCCGCGGGCCGGACCAGCAGAAAAAGGTCGGGCGGCTCTCGGGCGGCGAGCGCAACCGCGTGCACCTCGCGAAGATGCTGAAGGAAGGGGCGAACCTGCTTCTCCTCGACGAGCCGACCAACGATCTCGATGTCGACACGCTGCGGGCGCTCGAGGAGGCGCTGTTGGATTTCCCCGGCTGCGCCGTGATCATCACCCACGACCGTTGGTTCCTCGACCGCATCGCGACCCACATCCTCGCCTTCGAAGGCGACAGCCAGGTCGTGTGGTTCGAGGGCAATTACGGCGATTACGAAGCCGACCGCCGCCGCCGCCTCGGCACCGAGGCCGACCAGCCGCACCGGATCAAATACAAGCCGCTGACCCGCAACTAGCGGGCATCGCAACCTTGCCCGTTTGGGTTGGCTGGCGGACATTACCCGCAAAGCGGACGTGGGCGGTTTACGGCAATGGCGTGGCGTATCGGTTTTTTGACCGTGCCAGCCCGGGCATCCACCGGTTGCCGATGCAGGAGCAATGACATGCCGAGCGTGACGACGAGGGACGGCGTCGAAATTTACTACAAGGATTGGGGTGAAGGACAGCCGATCGTCTTCAGCCATGGTTGGCCGCTATCGGCTGACGACTGGGATGCCCAGATGCTGTTTTTCCTCAACAAGGGCTTTCGCGTCATCGCGCATGACCGCCGCGGCCATGGCCGCTCGACGCAAGTTTCCGGCGGCCATGATATGGATCACTACGCCGACGATCTCGCCGCGGTGACCGCCCATCTCGACCTCAAGCAGGCGATCCATGTCGGACACTCGACGGGCGGCGGCGAGGTCGTGCATTACATGGCGCGTCACGGCGAGGGCCGCGTGGCAAAGGCCGCGATCATCGCGGCGGTGCCGCCGCTGATGGTGCAGACACCCGCCAACCCGGGCGGTTTGCCGAAAACCGTCTTCGACGACTTTCAGGAACAGCTTGCCGCCGATCGCTCCGGGTTCTACCGCTCCGTCGCGGAGGGGCCGTTCTACGGGTACAACCGGCCCGGCGCGACACCGTCGGAAGCCATCATCCAGAATTGGTGGCGACAGGGCATGATGGGCGGTGCCAAGGCGCACTATGACGGCATCGTCGCCTTCTCGCAGACCGACTTCACCGAGGATCTCAAAAAGATCCGATCGCCGGTGCTGGTGATGCACAGCGAAGACGATCAGATCGTCCCCTACGCCGATTCCGGGCCTCTATCGGCCAAGCTGTTGAGAAACGGGACGCTGAAAACCTATAAGGGCTTCCCGCACGGGATGCCGACGACCCATGCGGACGTCATCAACGCGGACCTGCTCGCCTTTATCCAATCCTGACGTATGGCGGCGGAAGCTGCGTTGCCTCGTGCTGCGTTGCCTCGGGGGGCTGGGTGTCGCTGCGCTCTGCCCATCCTGCGGCCGACGTGCGGGCCGGCTACCGCTGGATCTTCTGGCGGAGCTGCGCCAGAAGCGGCGCGATCTGGCCGCCGTTACGCTGGATCACGGCGCCGAATTCGTCGCGCTCGGTGACCTTCATGCTGACGCCGCCGACATAGACGTCGGTGATCTTGAAGCCGCCGCCCGCCTGTATCAGGTACCAGTCGACCTCGATCGGCGCGCCGCTTTTCTGGATGATCTGGCTGGTCACGACGATGTCGCCGCCGCTCGGGCGGTTGCCGGTGACGCGGAACGGCTCGCCGCCGTATTGGCCGAGCCGGGCGCTATAGGCCTCGACAATATATTCCTGGAAGAGGCCGAGGAATTCCTGCTGCTCCTGCGGCGTCGCGGTGCGCCAGTAGCGGCCGAGGACGAACTGGCCGATGCCCGGCACGTCGAAATCGTTCTGGAACAGCTGGCGAAACCGGGCGAGCCGTTCCGATGCCGGAACGCCGGGGCCCAGCACCTGGATCGCCTGGCCGCCGAGTTGCGCGATAAAGCCGGTCGCGTCGGCTTGCGCCTGAGCCCGAGGGGCGCCGGCGCAAAGCGCGATCGCGATGGCCAAAGCCCCTGCCGTAAAGAGGCGCCGCATCATCTCGGCGGGGCCCCCGGCGCCGGCGCGACCTGGTAGGAGATCGGCGCCGTGACCGCGTCGGAGCCGCCCTGCAGCGGTCCGACGTTCGGGGTGTTGCTCTGCTCGTGCCGGATCTCCGCGGCCCGCCGCTGACGGTAGAGCGAGCGGATCGTCGCGTAGTAGTCGAGCGAGGTCCGCTCGATATCGGCGAGCGTCTCGATATTGCGCGATCGCTCGTCGACCCCCTGCGTGGCGCCGCGGGCAAAGGTCGCCCACAGGTAGTGGTTGTCGCTGGCGACGATGTTGCCGGGATCGCCATAGGCGTCGCCGCCCTCGCCGATCGCATCGCGCACGTTCGACGGGCCGAGGATCGGCAGCATCAGGTAGGGGCCCTCGCCAAAGCCCCAGACGGCAAACGTCACGCCCAGGTCGTTGCTGTGGAACGGCAGGTTGGTCTTGCTCGCGACATCGAAGATCCCGCCGAGACCGATCGTCGAGTTGACGACAAACCGCGCCAGCGTGGTGCTGGCGAGATCGGGGCGCGCCTGCAGCACGTCATTGGCGAAGATGATCGGCTCGTCCAGGTTTTGCAGAACCGAGTGGATCGAATCCCGCACCGGCTCGGGCAGAACCCCCCGATAGGCGTTGGCGACCGGAACCAGCACGATCTTGTCGACCTGATTGTTGAAATCGAAGATCGCGCGGTTGGTTTTTTCGAACGGATCGTTCGCCTCGGCTTCACCGGGTCCCGGCGGCGCGACGGCGACCGGCGCCGCCGGCTGCTGCTGTGCGTGGGCGGGGACGGCGTAGAACAGAGCGCAAACCGCGAGGCCCAAGGCCACGGTAAGCATGCGTTCGGCCCGGGCAAACCTCGTAAAACAAAGATACATTTGGCCCTCGCGTCTAGGGGCGGCGTGACGGCGGCACGGGATAATGACGAAAAAGGCACCCCACGGGCAAGCGCTCCTTAACGGGCCCTTGTGTCATACTGGTGGGCGCCCCGTGTCATCCCTGCGATCCTCCCCGCCGATGTGACCGGCTGGCGTGTCTGGCAAGAGGCCGGCCGCTCAAATCTCGGGTCGTTCCTACATGGCGACGGTTAACGCCAGGTTGAAGGCGTTTGTTCACATGCGCGCGCCGATTCCGCCCAGGGAGCGCTATTGACGACTTAAAGATATCTTTATATGTCTTGGTCCATGGAGTCCGCGGCTGACCTCGGTGTCTCGATGGATGCGTTGCTTGCGGCGTTGCGCGCGGTCGCGGAGACGACGCGGCTGCGCCTTCTGGTGTTGTGCGCGCGAAGCGAGCTGACCGTCAGCGAGCTGGCGCAAATCCTTGGGCAAAGCCAGCCGCGGGTGTCGCGACATCTGAAGCTGCTGTGCGAGGCGGGGCTCGTCGACCGGTTCCGCGAGGGAAGCTGGGTGTTCTATCGCGTCAGCGCCGGCCAGCCGGCGAGCGCGCTGGCCCGGCATCTCGTCGCGGCGTGCGGCGACAGCGACGCGACGATTGCGCTCGACCTGCAGCGCCTCGCCGCGATCAAGCGCCAGCGCGCCGAGCACGCCGCCGCCTATTTCCGCGAAAATGCCGCGCAGTGGCACAAGATCCGCTCGCTCTATGTCGACGAGCGCGAGGTCGAGGCGGTGCTCGGCGAGATCATCGCCGCGGCGGCGCCGCGCGACCTCATCGATATCGGCACCGGCACCGGCCGGATGCTCGAAGTGCTGGCGCCGTCGGTCGAGCACGCGCTCGGCATCGATCTGTCGCGCGAGATGCTGGCGGTGGCGCGGGTCAATCTCGAAAAGGCCGGGCTCGAAAACGGCATCGTGCGACGCGGCGATATGTATCAGCTGCCGCTGCCCGACAGCAGCTTCGATGCGGCGGTGATCCACCAGGTGCTGCACTACGCCGACCGGCCCGACGCCGTGTTGGCCGAGTCGGCGCGGGTGCTGCGCCCCGGCGGGGTGCTGATCCTGATCGATTTCGCCCCGCACACGCTCGAATTCCTGCGCGAGGAGCACGCGCATCGCCGGCTCGGCTTTGCCGATGCCGAGGTCGATGAATGGTTCGAGGCGGCCGGGCTCGTGCCGGCGCCGCCGCGGCGCCTGCCGGGCGACCCGCTGACCGTGACGATCTGGGCCGGTTATCGCCCCGGCGGCGTGCGGCAGGCCGTCCTGGCTGAGACCCCCTCACGCGAACCCGTGGTGCCGCGATGAACCGATCCCGTGGACTTCTCGCCGCCGATCCGGTCGGCGATTTCGACGGCCGCCCGCCGCGCGTCTCGTTCGAGTTCTTCCCGCCGAAGACCGCGGAGATGGATGCGCGGCTGTGGGATGTCGTGAAGCGGCTGGAACCGCTTGGCCCCCGCTTTGTCTCGGTGACCTACGGCGCCGGCGGCTCGACCCGCGAGCGCACCCACGCGACGGTGCGCCGCATCCGCCAGGAGACGAACCTCGAACCTGCCGCGCACCTGACCTGCGTCGCCGCCACGCGCGACGAGATCGACCGGGTCGCGCAGGATTACTGGAATTCCGGCATCCGCCATATCGTCGCGCTGCGCGGCGACCCGCCGGGCGGGATCGGTGAGCATTATCAGCCGCATGACGGCGGCTATGCCTTCGCTGCCGATCTGGTGGCGGGGCTGAGGCGCGTCGCCGATTTCGAGATCTCGGTCGCGGCCTATCCCGAGACGCACCCCGAGGCGGAAAGCCCCGGTCGCGACATCGACAACCTGCGGCGCAAGCTCGACGCCGGCGCCAATCGGGCGATCACCCAGTTCTTTTTCGACGTCGACCAGTTCCTCGATTTCCGTGACCGCGCGGCCGCGGCCGGCGTCTCGGTGCCGATCGTCCCGGGCATTCTGCCGGTGACCAACTTCGCCCAGCTGAAGCGCATGGCCGGCGGCTGCGGCGCGTCGATCCCGCCCTGGATGGCGGCCCATTTCGACGGGCTCGACGACGACCCCGACACGCGCCGCCTCGTCGCCGCCTCGCTCGCCGCCGAGCAATGCCGCCGGCTCCATGCCGAGGGCGTCCACGAATTTCATTTCTACACGCTGAACCGCGCCGACCTGATCGTCGCGATCTGCCACCTCCTCGGCGTGCGCGCCCCGCGCGCCCAGGCCGCGTGATGCCGCGCCATTTTGGGATTCGGCATTCCCGCGAAAGCGGAAATCCAGGGCGGGCGACGAGCCGGTTGCCCCTGGACCCCCGCCTGCGCGGGTGTGACGAGAACGAGAGAGTTAAACGGTAACAAGCTCATGGCTCACCTTCTCGACTACCTCAAAGACCGCGTGCTCCTCTGCGACGGCGCGATGGGCACGCAGACCCAGGCGCGCAATCTCGATATCGCGCGCGACTTCCACGACCACGAGAATTGCACCGAGATACTCACCGACAGCCGCCCCGATCTGGTGCTGGAGATCCACCGCGGCTATCTCGCCGCCGGGTGCGACGCGATCCAGACCAACAGCTTTGGCGGATCGCCGATCACGCTCGGCGAGTTCGGCATCGCCGAAAAGGCGTTCAGCCTCAACAAATTGTCGGCCGAGCTGGCACGCGAGGCGATCGGCGAATTCGCGCATGACGGGCGCACGCGCTTTGTCTTCGGCTCGGTCGGCCCGGGAACGCGGCTGCCGACATTGGGTCACGTCGGTTATCAGGATGCCGAGGATGCGCTGTCGATCCAATGCGACGGCCTCATCGCCGGTGGGGTCGACGCGATCCTGATCGAAACCTGCCAGGACCCGCTGCAGATCAAGGCCGCGGTCAACGGTGCCAAGCGGGCGCGGGCAGCCGCGAACAAGGACATCCCGATCCTCGTCCAGGTGACGGTCGAGACCACCGGCACGTTGCTCGTCGGCGCCGACATCGCGGCGGCGGCGACGATCGTCGATGCGCTCGGCGTCGACAGCCTCGGACTCAACTGCGCGACCGGCCCGCGCGAGATGGCCGAGCACGTCAAATGGCTCGGCGAAAACTGGCCGCGGCTGATCTCGGTGCAGCCCAACGCCGGCCTCCCGGAGCTGGTTGACGGCAAGACGAAATACCCGCTGACCCCGCAGGAGCTGACCCAGTGGCTCGAGCGGTTCGTGCTCGAAGACGGGGTCAACATCATCGGCGGATGTTGCGGCACCGAGGTCGAGCACGTCGCCGCGCTCGACCAGATGCTGCGCCGTATCGGCCGTGACCGCCCGCGGCCGGTGCCGAAGCACCGGGCGCCGACCTGGGCACCCTCGGTCGCCTCGCTCTACACCCCGGTCTCGCTGCGCCAGGAAAACGCGTATCTGTCGATCGGCGAGCGCTGCAACGCCAACGGCTCGCGCGCCTTCCGCCGGCTGCAGGAGCAGCACGATTGGGACGGCTGCGTCGAGATGGGGCGCGAGCAGGTCAAGGAGGGCTCGCACACGCTCGACATTTGCACCGCCTTTGTCGGGCGCGACGAGGTCTCCGACATGACCGAGATGGTCAGCCGCATGCGCGGGGCGGTCAACGCGCCCCTCGTCATCGACTCGACCGAATATCCGGTGCTCGAAGCCGCGCTGAAGCTTTACGGCGGCAAGCCGATCATCAACTCGATCAATTTCGAGGACGGTGAGGACGCGGCGGAAAAGCGGATGATCCTCGCCCGCCGGTTCGGCGCCGCGGTGATCGCGCTGACGATCGACGAGCGCGGCATGGCCAAGGAGGTCGACGACAAGATCGCGGTCGCCCGGCGGCTCTACGATTTCGCCTGCGTCACGCACGGGCTGCCGCCGAGCGACCTGATGTTCGACCCGTTGACCTTTACGATCTGTACCGGCAACGAGGACGACCGCAAGCTCGGGCTCAACACGCTCGACGCGATCGAGCGCATCGCGAAGATCCTGCCGGAATGCCAGATCATCCTCGGCCTCTCTAACATCTCGTTCGGCCTCAACCCGCCGGCGCGGCAGGTGCTGAACTCGGTATTCCTCGACCACGCGCTGCGGCGCGGGCTCACCGGCGCGATCGTGCATTTCTCGCGCATCCTGCCGCTGCATCGCGTCCCCGAGGCCGAGTTGCAGGCCGCCGAGGACCTGATCTTCGACCGGCGCCGTGAGGGGTACGACCCGCTCCAGGCCTTTATCGCGCTCTTCGAGGACCGCACCGTCGAAAAGGCCGAAAAGAAGGGCCGGCCCGAGGTGCTGGAAGAACGCCTCGCCTACCGCATCGTCGAGGGCGACCGGCTCGACCTCGAATCCGATCTCGACCTGGCGATGGAGACCCATCCGCCGCTCGACATCATCAACGAGATCCTGCTCGACGGGATGAAGACCGTCGGCGACCTCTTTGGCGCCGGCAAGATGCAGCTCCCCTTCGTGCTGCAATCGGCCGAGACGATGAAAGCCGCGGTCAAGTACCTCGAACCGCACATGGAGCGGGTCGAGGGCCAGGAGAAAGGCATCGTGGTGCTCGCCACGGTGCGCGGCGACGTGCACGACATCGGCAAGAACCTGGTCGATATCATCCTCACCAATAACGGCTACCGGGTGGTCAATCTCGGCATCAAGCAGCCGATCGGCGCGATCCTCGACGCCGCCAAGGAGCACCGCGC
>DASXFE010000124.1:0-13120 GCA_036489765.1 Allostellaceae bacterium
ATCCCCCTGGACCGCGGCGCGCTTGTCGGCTGCGGGGTGATGACCGGTGTCGGCGCCGTGTTCAACGCCGCCAAGGTCGAGCCCGGGACGACGGTCGCCGTGATCGGCTGCGGCGGGGTGGGCTTGTCGGCGGTCAACGGCGCGGCGCTCGCCGGGGCCGAGCGGATCATCGCCATCGACACCCAGCAATCGAAGCTCGATCTCGCGCGGGAGCTCGGCGCCACCGACACGCTAAACGTCAGCAACATCGACGAGCCGGTCAAGGCGATCCGCGACATGACCGGCGGCGGCGTCCACTACTCGTTCGAGGCCCTCGGCGCCAAGAAGACGGCCGAGCAGGCGTTCGGCATGTTGCGCGCCGGCGGCACTGCGACGATCATCGGCATGGTCCCGTTCGGCACCAAGATCGAGCTCCACGGCTTCGACTTCCTGCGCGACCGCAAGATCCAGGGCACCTCGATGGGCGGCAACCGCTTCCGGGTCGACATGCCGCGTCTGCTGTCGCTGTGGAAGCAGGGCCGGCTCAAGCTCGACCACCTGATCTCGGGCCGCATCAAGCTCGAACAGATCAACGAGGGCTTCGCGAACCTGAAATCCGGCACCTCGGTGCGACAATTGATCGATTTCGGATTGGCGTAAAGCGCGTCGGTGGTCGACATCGGTTCGGCCTTCGTGCTGGGACCCGCCGCGCGGGTCCGGGCGAAAGGGATGGGATGAGGCGCTGCGCGGACCGTAGCCCAAGGCCGGGTCGTTGGACCCGCTAGGTCCCGATCGGTTTGCCGAGGGCGCCGACCGCACGCCGGTCGGGCATTGCGGGACGCCAGCGATAGCGGGTCCAAGCCAACGCAGCGATACAGATCGAGATCATTACGGCGAGCGCGGCCGGTGCGCCGGCGGCGTCGAGCATGTCGCTCGCCAGTCCGCATCCGAAGGGCACGATAAAGACGATAAAGATGGGACTGGCGGCGATCAGCGCGCCCGCGGCCAGTCCCTTGAGGCAAGTGTTCAGCGTGCTCATCCCGGCAACCCCGCGCGACCCGATGTGATTATCAGGGCGCGGCGTTAAGGGACGATTACGGCCGCGTGTCAGCGATTGTTATAGACCGCAGACGGGCCCGGATAGTCGTTGGGGATTTCGTTGTAATCCCCGTAGAAATTGTTGTAGAAACCCGGCTGATACATCGGCGGCGGCGCGGGCCTGAAGTCGGTGCAGTGCCAGCTCCATCCGTCGCTCGAGCAGCGCACCTGGGCCTGCGCTCCAGCGACCGGCATCAATGCGATGACCGCTGCGATAGCGATGCCGCCTGCGAGGGTTCTGACCAAGGAGCTCATGGCGTTTCTCCCATTGGCCGCCCGCTAGTTGAGTTTCGGGCCCGGATAGGCCGGGTTCGTCTGGTGGAGCTCGCTTGGCTCGGTAATACCCTGCTGGGGCTGGATATAGGCGTTCTGCTGCGGCGCATAGCCGTTCGCCTGCGGCGCATAGCCGTTCGGGTAACCGTTTGGTGCTGCTGTGCTCGGCTGGGCGGGCATCGCGGCCGCGGGCGACCCGTTCATCGCGCCGGGCTGCATTTGCGCATGGGCAGCCGGGGTCAGGGAAAGGGCGGCGATCGCCGCCAGCGAACCGGCCCCGAGCAGGGTTTTCATCGAAATCCTCGTCATGTCGGTTCTCCCATCTTTGGTTCTGGAGCATCAACAAGTCGGAGGAGAAATCGATCCCCGGGGGCGAGGCGGGGCAGACATGCCAAGACCCGCGGCGACGGGCGCCGCGGGTCTTGCGTTTGCTTGGTTAGTGGCCCGAGGGGCGCGGCCCCGGATAGTTGTAGGAGCGCGGGTCGAAACCCCAGCTCGGCGCGGGGATGTAGTACGAGCCGGTGGCCACGCCGCCCGGCGCGATCACCGCCCCCGCGGGCGCCGGCTTGAGGCATTCCCAGTTGCCGCCGGCCCACCAGCAGGTGGCGTTGGCGGTCGGGGCGAAGACGGTGCCGACGATCAGCGCCGCCGCGCCGCCGCCGAGAAGGGTTTTGGTCAGGGATCGCATCATCTTATCTCCATCAAAGGCAATGTGCCGCTGGGCTGTCGCTTACTGCGCCAGGTGGACGGTGTCGGCCGTCGGGAAGGCGCCCGGCACATAGGCCTCGGTCTGCCACGGCGAGAACGCCGGGATCCCCAGAGGCGCCGGATACGAAATGATCGATCCACCCGGAGGCGGCGGCAGGCACTGGCCCACCATCGTCGGCCAAGCGCACATGGCCTGGGCGTTCGCGGCGACGGTGATCGACGCCACAAGCGCGGCGGCAGCACCGCTCAACAACACTTTCTGTAAGGTTTTGGTCATTTGAGGGCTCCGGTCGTGTACTGGCATTCAAACAGCGGTTAGCCAGATTCGATCCCTACGCCCTTAGGTTTTATGCGTTATTCATCCTTCCGTGGAATTGACGGCACCGCTGTTGCGCGCCGATTGGGTCAGAACCAGCGGGCCTTGTCGACGATGTTGCGCAGCGCCTCTCCGTGGGCAAAGCGGCGGCAATTGTCGCTCAAGACGTCATAGCGCCGATCGTCGAGATAGGGGCCGTGTCCCGCCGTATGCGGGGTCAGGAGAACGTTCGGCATCGTCCACAACGCGTGGTCGGCGGGCAGCGGCTCGATCTCGTAGACGTCGAGGGCCGCGCCGGCGATCTCGCCCGCCTTGAGCGCGGCGACGAGGTCGTCGAGCCGGGTGGTCCTGCCGCGGCCGATATTGATGAAGAACGCGCTTTTCTTCATGCGCTGGAACCGCGCCCGGTTCATGAACCCCTCGGTCTCGGGCGTATGCGGCACGGTCAGGATCACGAAATCGGCCTGGGGCAGCAGGCTGTCGAGCGCCCCCGCGCGATGCATTTCGGCGACGCCCTCGGGCTTGTCGGTGCGCCGCTCGTCGATGCCGATGACCTTGATGCCGAACCCGGACGCGAGCCGCGCGATCTCGCCGCCGATCCCGCCGACGCCGACGACGAGCGCCGTCGCCTCGGGCAGATGCACGACATCGCCGCTCTCGCGCGGCGCCGGCTTCCATTCGCGGCGAAGCTGCTGCGGCAGGTAGATGTGGAGGCCGCGGGCAAAGGCCAGCAGATAGGCCATCACATGCGCGGCGATGTGGTCGTTGTAGATCTCGCGGAAATTGGTGATCTGCACCGGGTGCGAGATCAGCTCTGGGTAATAGTACCCGGCCGGCGGCGCCGCCTGCGGCGCCTGGAGCCACCGCAGATGCTGCGCCTTCGGCAACAGATCGGGAGGGATCGTGCCATAGGCCCCCTCCGCGACCGCGATCGCCTGCTCGGCGCCCTCGCGCGTCTCGGCGACGATCACCTCGAGCTCGGGATGCGCCTCTGCCAGCGCCTTCCCCCACTCACGCGTCTTGTCCGACTGCGGGGGCAGCATCAGGAATGGGATCGGCATGATATTTTCTCCGTCATTGCGAGGAGCCGAAGGCGACGCGGCAATCTCGGCGGGCCGAGACCCCGCTGGCACGAGATTGCTTCGCTCGGCTCGCAATGACAACATCGGCAGGGAAACAGGGGGAGGGGACGTGCCGAGTCTTCAAGATAGCGGGCTTTCAGGCAAGGTGGCATGGGTGACCGGCGCCGGAACCGGGATCGGCGAGGCGGCGGCGCTGATGCTTGCCGAGGAGGGGGCGGCGGTAATTCTGACCGGGCGGCGCCGCGATCCGCTTGAGGGCGTTGCTGCCCGCATCCATCAGCAGGGTGGGATCGCGCATGTCCAGCCGGGCGATCTCACCGAACCCGAGGCCGTGCGGCGCATCGGCGACTTCATCGCCAAGGAGATCGGCCGTCTCGACATCCTCATCAACAATGCCGGGATCAACATCAACGACCGGCATTGGGACAAGCTGACCCCGGAAAACGCAAAGCTGATGGTCGACGGCAACCTGGCCGCGTCGGCGCAATGCGTCACCGTGGCGCTGCCGCTGATGCGCGCGAACAAGGACGGGCTGATCATCCACACCGCATCGATGGCCGGCCGTTTTATCGGCGGCTTCCCCGGACCGCTTTACACGGCGGCGAAACACGGCGTCGTCGCGATGAGCCATTCGATCAACATGCAGGAATGCGTCAACGGCATCCGCTCCTGCGTCTTCCTGCCCGGCGAGGTCGCGACCCCGATCCTCGACCGCCGCCCCAACCCGGTCGGCCCGGAAGTGCGCGCCCGCATGGTCCAGCCCGAGGATTGCGCCAGCCTCATCCGCTACATCGCGCTGTTGCCGGCGCGCTTGTGCATGAACGAGGTGATGCTGAGCCCCACCCATAACCGCCGCTACGTCGCCGAGATAGAGAGAATGTCGTCGCTGTGAATCCTCACCCTCCCATCGCTCCGCGATGGGCCCCACCGAAGGGCGGGTGAGGGTCCATCTGAGCCACCGAGACAAAGCAACCCGGAGGACCCCATGCAAACCACCAACCGCAAGAAGATCATGGCGCCGACGACGATGTCGAAGGCGGGATGGGCGCTGATCGAGCAGCGCGACGATATCGACGGCGTGCCGTTCGAGGCGGGCATCGCCAAGCCCGATTTCCACAAGATGCTCGACGGGGTCGCCGGCATCTGCCTCGGCGTCACCCCGTTCAGCGATCCGGAACTCGATGCCGGATCGCAGATCGAGGTCGTCTCGCGCATCGGCGTCGGCTATGACGCGGTCGACGTGCCGGCCCTGACCCGCCGCAAGGTTCCGCTGATGATCGGCGGCACGGCGAACTCGGTTTCGGTCGCCGAGGCCGGCGTGTTCCTGACCATGAGCCTCGCGCGCAAGGGCGCGGCGATGGACGCGCTGGTCAGGGAAGGCCGCTGGAACGACCGCTACAAAAGCCTGCCGGCCGATCTCTACGGCAAGAACGTGCTGATCGTCGGCTTCGGCAAGATCGGCACCCGCTCGGCCCGCCGCTTCGCGGCGATGGAGACCCGGGTGATGGTCTACGATCCGTACATGTATTCCGAGACGATCCGCGGCAACGGGTACGAGCCGGTCGCCAACCTCGACGACGCCATCGCCCGCGCCGACTTCATCACGATCCACTGCCCGAAGACGCCCGAGACCGTCGGCCTCTTCAACGCCGCCCGGATCGCCAGGATGAAGCCGACGGCTTATCTCGTGAACACCGCCCGCGGCGGCATCGTCGACGAGCCGGCGCTCTATGACGCGCTGAAAAACAACCGCATCGCCGGGGCCGCGCTCGACGTCTTCGTCGAGGAGCCGACCCCGAAAGACAACCCGCTCCTGACGCTCCCCAACTTCATCGCCGCCCCGCACGTCGCGGGCGTCACGCGCGAGGCGGTCGACCGCATGGGCATCGTCGCGGTCGAAAACATCCTTTCGGTGCTCGACGGCAACCCGAACAAGGAAAACGTCATCAACCGCGAGATCTATGGATAGCGCCGAGGCGGGCGGAGGCTACCGAAACGCCCGACCGATCACGCGTACAAATAGTCACGCGTGATCGGCACGGCGTCGACTTCACGGGCGAGTTGTATCTGAAAGACCATCATGTCCAGGTGACGGAACTGCATTTCGCAGCCGACCAGGTACAATTCCCACATCCGGCAGAAGCGCTCGTCGTAAAGTTCGGCAATCTGGGCGCGATTGGCGCTGAAGCGGCGGTGCCATTCGTGGAGCGTCCGGGCGTAGTGCAGCCGCAGAACCTCGATGTCCGTCACCCATAGGTCCGACGCCTCGATGTGCGGCAGCACTTCGGAGAGCGCCGGCGCGTAGCCTCCGGGGAAGATATATTTGCGGAGCCATGCCGAGGTGGCTCCCGGACCGTCCCGCCGGCCGATCGCGTGCAGCAGCGCGATGCCGTGGATATCGAGGAGGTTCCGGACCTTGGCAAAGAACTCGGGGTAATGATTGACCCCAACATGCTCGAGCATGCCGACCGACACAATCCGGTCGTACATCCCCGTTTCCTCGCGATAGTCGCGCAGATGAAATTGGACGCGGTCGGCTAGGCCGGATTTCAACGCCCCGAGCGAGGCGTATTTTTGTTGCTCCGTCGATAGAGTGAGGCCGGTGACCTCCGCCCCGGTCTCTCGCGCTAGGTACATCGCGAGACCGCCCCAGCCGGACCCGATGTCGAGCACCCGCATGCCGGGCTCGATCATCAGCTTGTCCGCCAGGTGGCGCATCTTGTTGACCTGTGCGGTCTCGAGCGTGTCGTCGGTGCTGCGGAAATAGGCGCAGGAATACTGTCGGTTGGGGTCGAGAAAGAGCTCGTAGAGCTGATCGGAGAGATCGTAATGGTGGGCAACATTAGCGCGGGCGCGCTTGATCGGATTGTGCTGCTGCAGCCTGCGCCGCAACCCGAAAAACCACTCGGCCCCGATCTGCCATGGCACCAGACCGCCGCTGGCCGAGTTGAGCGCCACGATTTCAACGAGATCCCGCAGCGTGCCCTCCTCGATTGTGATCGTCCCGTCCATGTAAGCTTCCCCGAACCGCAGTTCGGTGTTCTGAAGCAGCGTGAACGGAAGGCGGCGGTTATGCAGGCGGATCGCGGCCTGGGGGTTGGTGCCGGGTCGCCCGAAGCTATGCGCGGTCCCATCGGCCTCGATGACCGTCAGACTGCCCTGCCTTATCGCGCTTCGCAGCGGCACGGCGAGCGGGAAGAGACGCTCGCGCGCCGCCGCGCCCGCATGACCGAGATCCGAGATGACGCTCATCACCAACTCCCTGGCAACCTGTAGACGGCGCCACGGGGACGGCCGATCGGTCGAGCAGAGGTGGCCTTTACGAAACGGGAACCTTGTCGGGTGAGTTCCAGGGGCAGCCTCATAGAGACGGTCGCCTGCCGCTGAACGCCCTCACGCAGGGCCGACCTCGCGGGGCCTGCGAGACGCTTTCTTTAAGTTATCCCGGCTGATCCCCGAGCTTGGGGACGGTGTCGTCACCGCCAGTATTGGCATCGCCCGCTTTCCGCAGGACGGGGCCGGCGCCGCCTCCTTACCGGCGGCCGCGGACCGCGTGATGTACGTGGTCAAAGTCGGCCGGCACGAGGCCCAGACGTCGCGGCGGCCGCGCGGGACCGCGCCGCGTTGGGGCAGCAAGCCCGCCTAACGAAACCCGCAAGAAGATCGGTCGGTACGGAACCGTCGGACGAAAGCCCGTGTTTGCGCAGGCGGTTTTGTAACCCACCTCGGGGCGGCGGTCGGTTCGGCTGCGCGGCCCAAGCATCTTCTCCATGCAGGTTGCGAACGTGAGCACAACATCGACTGAGGGGCTGACGAAGGCGTCGACGGGTGTCGCCGGCCTTGATGATGTTCTCGGCGGCGGGATTGCGCGCTATCGGCTGCATCTTCTCGAAGGGAGCCCCGGGACCGGCAAGACGACGATCGCCTTGCAGTTCTTGATGGCCGGCGCGGCCGCGGGAGAGCGGGGCATCTATATCAGCCTGGCCGAGACCGAGGAGGAATTGCGCGACGGCGCCCGCTCGCACGGCTGGGAGATCGATCCGCTGGTCGAGATCATGGAGCTGGTGCCGCCGGAAGGGGTGCTCGACCCCGACCAGCACCAGAGCCTCCTCTATTCGTCGGATCTCGAGCTGGGAGAGGCGATCGCCCGCATCTTTGCCGCGATCGAGCGGCTGAAGCCGAGCCGGGTCGTCATCGACAGCCTCAGCGAGATCAGGCTCCTCGCCCAAAGCTCGTTGCGCTACCGCCGTCAGATCCTGGCGCTGAAGCATTATTTCGTCCGCAACCGTTCGACGGTCATGCTGCTCGACGATCTGACCGCCGAAACGGTCGACCGTGCCGTGCACAGCATCGCGCACGGCGTCATCCACCTCGAGCAGCTGGCGCCGATCTACGGCGGCGAGCGGCGCCGGCTGCGCATCGCCAAAAGCCGCGGCCAATCGTTCCGCAGCGGCTACCACGATTTCACTGTCCACCGGGGCGGCGTTGCCGTCTTTCCCCGCCTCGTTTCCGCCGAGCATCGTCGCGCGGTGAGCGGCGAGAACATCACCAGCGGGGTCGACGAGCTCGATGTTCTGCTGGGAGGCGGGATCTCGGCCGGATCGAGCACCCTGATCCTCGGCCCGGCCGGTGGCGGCAAGTCGATTCTCGTCTTCCAGTACATCGCCCAGGCGGTCGCCCGCGGCGAGCGGGCCGCGCTCTTCGTCTTCGACGAGGAGCTGGGGCTGCTGTTCGCGCGGGCGCGCGCCCTCGGCCTCGATCTCGAAGCGATGCGCGACGCCGGCGACCTCGTCGTCGAGCAGGTCCACGCGGCCGAGCTGTCCCCCGGGGAGTTCACCGATCGGGTCCGTAACTGCGTCGATATCGGCAACGTCCGCATCGTGGCGATCGATAGCCTCAACGGCTATCGGGCGGCGATGCCGGAGGAGCAATTCCTGGTCCTGCACCTCCGCGAATTGCTGCAATACCTGACCCGCCAGGGCGTCGCGACGTTCCTGACCGTCGCCCAGCACGGCACGATCGGCGACATGAGCCAGGCGATCGACGTCACCTACCTCGCCGATACGGTCATCCTCGTGCGATTCTTCGAGGCGCTGGGGCGTGTCCGGCGGGCGATCTCGGTGATCAAGAAGCGTACCGGCATGCACGAGAATACGATCCGCGAATTCACGATCAGCAATCGCGGCGTCCTGCTCGGCGAGCCTTTGACCGAGTTTCAGGGCGTCCTGCGCGGCGTGCCGACCTATGTCGGATCAGATATCCCGCTGATGGAGTCGACCGAGTGACGGCTCTCGCAGCCACCGCGGGCGAACGTTCGCTGATCCTGGCACCCCGGGGGCGGGATGCAACGGTCGCGGGCTCGATCCTCGGCGAGGCCGCGATCGCGTCGGAGTCCTGCGCGGACCTTCCCGACCTCATGATCAAGATCGATGCCGGGGCCGATCTCGCGATCATCACGGAAGAGGCGCTTCGTCACGCCGATTTGCGCGATCTCGCCGCCTGGGTCGCCGCGCAGCCGCCGTGGTCCGATTTTCCGTTCGTCATCCTGACCGGACACGGCGGCGGGCTGGAACGCAACCCGGAGGCGGAGCACTTCGTCCATCTCCTCGGCAACCTCACGTTTATCGAGCGGCCGTTCCACCCGATGACGCTGATCAGCGTCGTCCGCGCCGGTCTCAGGAGCCGGCAGCGGCAATACGAATGCCGGCGGCTCAACGAACAGCTCGAAAGCCGGGTCGAGGAACGCACGTCTGAGCTGGGCGCCGCCAACCGCCAGCTCCTCGCCCAGATCGCGGAGCGCGAAAAGGTCGAGGCGACCCTGCGACAGATGCAGCGGCTCGAGGCGGTCGGCCAACTCACCTCGGGCGTCGCGCATGATTTCAACAACCTGCTGACCGTCGTTCTCGGCAATGTCGAGGTTCTCGAAGGGCGGATGGCGCGGGCCGGTTCCGATAAGGACGTGACCCGCCGTCTCGGCAGCATGCGCATCGCTGCCGAGCGCGGCGCCAAACTGACCGACCAGCTTCTCGCGTTTTCCCGCCGTCAGCGGCTGGAGCCCAAGGTGGTCGATCTGAACCAAGCCGTCGGCGCGATGCGCGACCTGTTGCAGAGCACGATGGGCGGCACGATCGCGATCGAGACGCGCGAGGACCCCGAGCTGTGGTCTGCGCTCGTCGACCCGACCCAGATCGAGCTCGCTGTTCTTAACCTCGCGATCAATGCGCGCGATGCGATGGAGATCGGCGGGCGCCTCACCGTCGAGACGTTCAACGAAACGCTCGGCGACCCGCGCCGGCCCGAGGAGCCGGCGGGGGGCGATTACGTCGCGGTCCGCGTCCGCGATACCGGAACCGGCATGACGCCGGAGGTGCGCGAAAAGGTCTTCGAGCCGTTTTTCACGACCAAGGAAATCGGCAAGGGTTCCGGGCTCGGTCTCAGCCAGGTGCTCGGCTTCGCCAAGCAGTCGGGTGGCGGCGTGCGCATCGAGTCGCGACCGGGCCAGGGTACCGCCGTCTCGATCTACCTTCCCCGCGCCGACGCGCTGGCCCAGCTCGACGCGCCGCCGCGCGAAGACGCGGAGGCCACACCGGCGCGGTCGGCGACGATCCTCCTCGTCGACGACGACAATAGCGTCCGCGAGGTCACCGCGGCGATGCTCCGCGACCTCGGCTACCAGGTCGAGGAGGCGGGCAGCGGCGGCGCCGCGCTCGACCTGCTCCAGCGCAGCCGCAAATTCGACTTGCTGCTCGTTGATTTCGCGATGCCGGGGATGAGCGGCGCCGACTTCGTCCGCCAGGCCCGGATCGCCATCCCGCTCCTGCCGGCCCTCTACGTCACCGGCTTTGCCGACCGCACCGCGCTCGCCGGCATCGGCGAGAGCGAGATCGTCGGCAAACCCTTCCATATCGACGAACTCGCCCGCAAGGTCCGCGCTGCCCTCGCCAAGTGCGCCGGCGTCGCGGACTAGCGAGCTGCTGGTTCGGCCGGTTCGCCGCCCTTCGATCAGGCCCGGCAATTTCCGGAACAACCCGGCGTGCCTGTCATAAACTATCTCCCGGCCGTCCTGCCGGAGCGCGGGCTGAGGGCTCGCCTGCACGCGCTGCCGCTGCGGGCGCCGTTCGGCCAGACGCTTCTCGACGTCGCACACGATCTCGCCGTCGACCTCCTGGTCATGGGCGCCTATGTCCACAGCCCGCTGCGCGGCCTCATCTTTGGCGGCGTGACGAGTTACATGCTCGCCTCCGCGGACCTGCCGGTGCTGATGCGGCACTGATCTCGGGGCGGCGCGAGCGGTCGGCTTCCGCCGCTGCGATCAAGCAATCTCAACCTCGCGCCGACCGTTCCCCGCCCGTCATCCTGGCCGGCGGCGGTCGCCCGCATTGTGCGTCTCGTGGTTCACAAGCAGGCAGGCGGCGCGGCCGGGCTGAGCCCGAACCTGGGGCCCCGTGGTGGCCGATCTGCTTGACACTTGCGGCCCTAGCTGGCGGGATCGGCGTCCGCTTTTCGAGACGAGGAGGATGAGATGGCGCGGCCGAATGGGGTGCGGGAATTATGGGCGGCCGGGAAGCCGGTGATCAACAGCTGGCTCGGCATCCCGTCGAGCTTCTCGGCCGAGGTCATGGCCCATGCCGGCTGGGACTCGCTGGTCGTCGACATGCAGCATGGCATGATCGACTACCAGATGATGATCACGATGCTGCAGGGCATCTCGACCACCAACACGACGCCGCTCGTGCGCGTGCCGTGGAACGACCCCGCCTATATCCAGAAGGCGCTCGACGCCGGCGCCTACGGCATCATCTGCCCGATGATCAACACCCGCGCCGAGGCCGAGAAATTCGTCTCGTCGATGCGCTATGCGCCGCTCGGCACGCGCAGCTCGGGCCCGATCCGCGCCTCGCTCTACGGCGGCCCCGACTATCACGCCAAGGCCAACGACATCGTCGTCGCGCTCGGGATGATCGAGACGCGCGAGGCGATCGCCAATCTCGACGAGATCTGCTCGGTGAAGGGGCTCGACGCTGTCTATATCGGCCCCTCCGACCTGTCGATCTCGCACGGCTATCCGCCGGGCGGCGACAAGCCTGACCAGTGGATGATGGACCTGTTGGGCAAGGTGCTCGACGCCTGCAAGCGGCACAATGTCATCCCCGGCCTCCATTGCGCCTCGCCGGCCTACGCGCTGAAGGGGATCGAGATGGGCTTCAAGTTCGTCACGGTCGGCGGCGACACCCGGTTCGTGACGATGGGCGCCGCCAGCGCAGTCCAGGAAATGCGCACCGGCGTCGCCAAGCCCGGCGCCGGCGGTTCGAGCTCGAGCCCGTACTAGAACAAGATCCCGCCTTCGAGCATCAGCCGGCCCTGAGTTTTCTGGTTGCCGGATTTGCCGAACGCGAAGCCGGGCGTGGTGCTGCTCGCCTCGACGATCGAACCTTCCGCGCGGGCGAAGAAGATGCCTTGCTGCCAGGTCGGGGTCAGCGTCAGCGACCACGCGTCGCTGCCGGGGCCGTAGAGCAGGTTCGCTGCGCCGTTGGCGACGCTGCCGCTCGAGCTGATGTACTCGGCACGTCCGGCCAGGTTCCAGTTGTCGTTGATCGAATAGTTCGCCAGCACGGCAAAGCCGACCGTCGACGCATCGTGGAAGAAGCCGAGGCTCGTGTTCTTGGGAACCTCCGTGTACTGGAAGTACGGCGTGATCGTCCACGGCGCGGCATTGTAGGTGTACATCAGGTTGATGATCGTGCTGTTCGACTGCGCGGTCGGAGTCAGCAGCGTCGCGACGTTGGTCTGTCCGAAATTGCCGCCGGCGGCGACCTCAAGCGTATTCGCCGGGTCGATCGTCCAGATCGCGGCGCCGGTCAGCCAGTTGTAGCGGTCGGAATCGAACCCGTCGGTAAAACTCACCGACCAGGCGACCGGACCCGTCGTCAGGTTGGCCTGGACGCCCTTGCTGACTGCCGGTTCCTGGTTCCACAAAAGCCCGCGCTCGATGTTCATGTTCTGAAAGCTGAACGTGTATTCGGCGCCGATCAGGGTCGGCAGCTTGCCGGCCTGCACGTTGAAAGTGTCATTGAAGACGTACTTGCCCCACGCGACCGGCAGCGGCCCGTACAGGAGGCTGTTTAACTGCGAGGCACGGATATAGGGGCTGCCGAGGTCGGGGATCGAGTAGATGCCGGCCTGCGCAAAGAACTGCATCGGGCCCGATGTGTTCTGAACGATGACCTGGCCGTTGCTGATGTCGGCATAGGATTCGTGGTCGGTCGAGAAATGGTTGCTCTCCCAAAGCCCGACCCCGCTGAGGACGCCGGTCACATAGACAGGGCCGAAGATCGAGTTGCTGTCGAACTTCGCCGGGTTCGGGTTGGCGACCAAAGGACCGGACAGGGCGGGGCTCGTCATCGCGTTCGATGTGGGCGCCGCGGGCGCTGCCGGCGCCGGAGCACCGGGTGCCGCAGGCGGGGCGGTATCGTCGGCATAGGCCGCCGCGCTCGCTCCGGCCCATCCGGCCGCCACGGCGAGAAGCACCAATCTTTTCATGTTCGTCCCCCTTGTCGCGCGTCGCTTCGCTGCCGGCCCACCCGCTCCAACATGCGCGGGGCCGCATAAATTAGGCATGAGGAAACCCTCGCCAGATGTAAGAAAACTATAGTCGCCTATTCGC
>DASXFE010000140.1:0-20613 GCA_036489765.1 Allostellaceae bacterium
CGGCGTCCGCCTGCAGGAATTCGCCAATACGTTCGAAGTGAACAAGTTTTTCGCGATCATCATTCTGCTCGCGATCATCACGATGTTCATGGCCGAGCTGCTGCAGCTGATCGGCCGGCGCGCGACGGCCTGGTATGGCTCCGAGAGGTTGCAGCGATGAAACCGGAGGACATCAGGCGCATCGTCAAGGTCACCGATCATGTGCTTTCACCTGACGGCACGCTCGCCGTCATGGTCGTCGGCACCGCGGGCGCGACCGAATTGTGGAGCGTCCCGACATCGGGCGCCGCCGCGCCTCGGCGATTGACATCGGGTCCCCATGACCTCGCCCCGGCGATCTCCCCGGACGGGACCAGAGTGGCCTTTCTCCGTCGCCGCGGAGCGGGCGGCCGATTGTGCATCCTCGACTTCGCCGACGAAGCGATTTCGGTGGTCGCCGAGCATGATCGCGGCTTGGGGCTGGCCGTGAGCGTTCGGCACTTGCGGGGCGTCTCGCCGCCGGCATGGTCCCCGAGCGGCCGCTTCCTCGCCTATGTCGCTGCGGTCGAAAAGCCGAGGAGCGGCCTGGGCTCGGTGCGGCGCGTTGCAGGAATGCCGTTTCAAATCGATGACCGGGGCCGGATCGACGACAATCACATCCAAATCTTCATCGCCGAGGCCGCCGCGGGGGCGTCGTCGCGCCAGTTCACGACGACGCCGGCCGATCATTGGGATCTGTGTTGGCGGCCGGATGGCGCCGCGCTGTGCTTCGCTTCGGCCGAATGGCTGGCGAGGAGGATCGCCAGCCAAGCCCTCTACGAGGCCGAAATCGACCCAGGATCGGGCCGGGAAGTAAACCGCCGGTGCCTGACGGACGGCACTTCGACGGTGAACAACCCTGCCTACTCACCGGACGGAGAGACCATCGCCTTCGTCGGGATCGGTCGCTTTCCGCCGACGAGCCCGGATATCCGCGCGCGCAACGCATCGCTGTGGGCGATTGCGCGCGATGCGGCCGGTGCCGAACCGCAACGTCTGACCGTCGCCGAGACGTTCGATTTCGACGAAAGCCGGCTCCGTCCGGTGATCTTCGACGGCACGGGCGAGGCTACTGTCACCGCCCTGTCACGGGGCGGCGTCCACCTGGGAACCATAGGGAACGGGGGCTGGGCGCCGCTCGTGAGCGGCAACTGCCAAGTATCCTCGTACGCGCGGAGCGGCCCGATCGTCACCGCCGTCATCGCGCATGAAACCGATGCCGGCGATCTCTTTGTCATCGGCGACCAAGCCCCAAGGCGCCTCACCAATTTCGGCTCGGCCTACGTCGACGTTTCACTCCGCGTCAGCATCGAGCTCCACGCCGCTTCGCGAGACGGATACCCGGTTCATGGCTGGCTGGTGACGCCGCCGACAACAGGCCCCCACCCGCTGTTGCTGCTGATCCATGGCGGCCCGGACACGCAATGGGGCTATTTCCTGAATGAGGAAGCACAGGCATATGCGGCGGCCGGTTTCGCCGTGCTGATGCCGAACCCTCGCGGCTCTGCGGGCTACGGCGAGGCTCACGCGCGTGTGCTCAACGGTCGCCTGGGCACGATCGACGCGGAAGACATCCTGGCGCTTCTCGATGTTGCGCTGGCGCGTGAGGACATCGACGGTTCGAGGGTCGGGGTCACGGGTCGTTCATACGGCGGCTTTATGACCGGATGGCTCGCTATCCGGCATACTGGGAAGTTTCGGGCTGCTGTCGGCGAATGTGGCATTTACGACTGGAACTCGGTCGTTTCGACCAGCGATATCGGCTGGCAACTGACCGAGATGGTCGGAGCGGACCCGGAGACTTGGCGCGCTTTGTCGCCACTCGGGTACGTCCATCCAGGCGTTACACCCTTCATGGTGATGCAGTACCTTTCCGATCTGCGCATTCCCTTCAGCCAGGGCCGCCAGCTTTTTGCGACGCTGCTGCAATCGGGAGTGCCCACGGAATTGGTCGAATTCGACGGCGGGCCCCACAGCTTTGCCGAAACGGGCCCGCCGGATGAGCGCGTGGCTCGCCTCGAAATCCTCATCGAATGGTTCGGCAAATGGCTTGGCGGTGTGGCGGGTACACCTACTTAAGCGCCAGGTGAGGCCACGGAGTGCATGGCGAGTGCTGGGGGTGACAACCGCGTCTGCCGGCAGAACAGCGATCCGTCATGTCACCATACGTCATCTCAGAAGGCGGGACGCGGTACGGCTGACCAGCCGCCGTTTCGATCGAGAGGGCGGTCGGAAGCTAGCCGCGGGCGACCAGAGGATGCGAAGGCACTTGCACACGTTTGTGAGGAGCGCGTCGCTCGATAGCTGCACTCGGTTTGCCAGCCGCCTGGCCAGATCGGTCATGAACGTGGTCGCGGTTACGAGGTCGCGCTTGCCGATCCGGTGTGGCCGTTAAAATGGAAATAGAAAGCCACCTACGGCGAGGCCGTCGAGAACATGCACGGCGGCACCGCGACGCTCGCCCAATCCGTGCCCGTGGTCGAGGCATTCGAGGGCAACACGGTATGGGAAGGCGTGGTGCACGTGTTCGACTTGGCCGACAATCCGAAGGCGACGCGCGCCTATGCCTGGTCATCGCCGTTAGAGGGAAGCACCAAGCGCCGGTTCTTTGCTGTGCTGCATACTGAGCGGATCAATTCACCGATAGAGGCCGTTCGAGCGGCGATCGTCGCGGAACATCGGGGGCTCTCATGATCAGACCGCAATCCTTTACGGCTCCCACGCGTGAGAAAGCGCTGGCCACAGCGGACGGATGGCGGAAGCGGCATCCCGAATGTCGGATGATCGAGGATCGAGCTACGGCGACCGGCTGGCTTCTGACGTTCGAATACGACGACGCGCCGAATCCAAATTAGGACACTACCCGAAGCTGCGCGACGAAGCCGGGAACGGCCGTAAAGTCCATTGCCTCGAGGTGCGTCTTCACCCGCACGCTTTTCGGCACCGCGAGGACCGCTGAGAGGTTTCCCTTGCAACTCGCCCGATTAATGTCGCCGGTTCGGTGGCGCATGGCCTTCGCGTAATCCAAGACCCTTTCGATGCGTCCGCGGTTGCGCGAGGCTGTTTCATGTTTCGAGACCCAATGGGGTTCGATCGCTGCTAGGACTCCCGGACGCCTACCTTGTCGACCGCGACCGAGATCGGCGAGCCACGCCCGTTTATGTGATGCGGACCATCCGGCTTCCTGGCTTCGATAGAAGTTGCGGGCGCACTGCTCGAAGGTGACTGACAGCGCCTTGGCTCGCTTGGCCCTCGATCGGGTCTTCACCTCGGCGCACCATCTCGCGGAGCTTTTGCACCTCCGCTCGGCGTCGTCGCGGACGCTGCCGAGGCCGAAGTCCCTCTTGCGGCTGCCGGCGCCGTACCTGAATATCTATGACCGCGAGCCGGTCGCACCGACCGCGAGGTATAATTGAGGGCCGACAGCATGCAGACCCGGCCCAAGCTGCTCGATCTTCCGGAGCGCCATCTTGGCAATGATCTTCGGCATCGTTTCTCACCCTTGTTCCCACCGAAAAAATGGCCGCGAGTCCCGCGGGAAACAAGGCCTTATTAAGTTAACATATTGATTTAGAAGTCTCAGGAAGGGTCATGAAGTGTCGCGAAGTGTCGCGAAGTGTCCTAGGTAACGAGATTGCTTCGCTGCGCTCGCAATGACGGTGGAGAGAGGCGACGATGCAGTCACGCAACCGCGGGGTCTATGAGCTGGCCGGGCACGAAGTCGTCGCCGAGGGCGCCGATCTTCGCGTTTCGGTGCTGACGCTGGCGGCCGGCCAGGCGGTGCCATGGCACTACCACAGCGAGATCACCGATCAGATGGTCTGCCTCGACGGGCCGATGGTCGTCGAGACGCGCGCGCCGCGGGAGACGCGCCGGCTCGAAAAAGGCGACCGCTGCCAGGTTCCGCCGATGACCGCCCATCACGTCCACGGCGTCGACGGCGGCCCGTGCCGGTTCCTGATCATCCAGGGTGTCGGCGTATACGACTTCATGCCGGTGGGGTAGGGCTGGATCGGCAGCGGTGCATCTCTAAGGACGCCGGCGCTTGTGCAGGTCTAACTGCCGCCCACTTTCACCGCCAGATGCGACACCGCGACGGTGCCGCGCTCGGCGTGGCGGAAGGTCGTCTCGAGGCCGCTGACGACCGCGCGGGTGGTGCCGCCGAGATCGATGTAATTCGACGGGCCCGCCGGCTTTTTGGTGAAAACCCAGGCGGTGCCGTCGGTGGCGGCGATGAATTCGAAAAGCTCGGTGCCTTCGGGACCCGCCGGCACGGTAACGTGGACGACCCCGTTCGCATGGGCGTCGGGCTGGGTGCGATTGGGGAAGACGATCGTCGTGTCGCCGCTATGCATGACGCGCAGCACCGCAAGCCATGCCGGCTTGTTGGTGGTGACGTCGAGGGTGATCGGATCGCCGGTCTTGTAGCTGCCGTCGGGACGGTCGAAGCGGGCGGTGATGCTGAGGTCGGCCGGCGCGTTGTTGTTGGTGAAATGGAGCTGCGTCACCGCGGTCTGCGCGTCGTTGAGCGACGGGCCTTGATGAACGACCGCACAGCCCGCCAGCGCGAGCCCGACGATCAAGGCGGCGAGGCGGCTCCTCGTCACCGGCGCGACGGCAGCGGCGCCGCGATCGCCGGCTGGCGCGTGTGGAACTCGGTCGCCTGCTCGAAGGCGCGGCCGACGCGCAATACGGTGGCTTCGTCGAACGGCTTGCCGGCGATCTGGAAGGCGATCGGCAGCCCGCTCTCGAACCCGATCGGCACCGATAGCGCCGGCAGGCCGGTGATGTTGTACGGCGCGGTATAGGAGGCGCGATTGAACGTGCTCCAGGTGCCGACCGCATCGATACGCGGCGCCGGGCCGGTCGCGTTGGCCGAGACGACGGCGTCGAGCCCGGCCATCGCCGTGGCGAATTCGGCGCACAGCTCGCGGCGCTGGCGCAGCGCCTCGACGTAGTCCGCCGCCGACAGGAAGGCGCCCAGTCCGATCCTCGCGAACATATGCCGGCCGAAGATCTGCGGCCGGGTGCGGAAATCCTGCTCGTGCAGCGCATAGGCCTCGCTGATCATGATGATGCGGTTGGCGTCGGCGAAATCGATGAGCGGCGACACCGTGATGTCGCTCACCCTAGCGCCGAGGCCGGCGAGCGTGCGGCAGGCTGCGTCGAACGCGGTGCAATAGGCGGGCAACGGCGCGCTGTCGGCGCCGAACCCGGTGACCGCATCCTTTTCGTGCCAGTGACGGATCACGCCGATGCGCAGGCCGTCGAGGCGTGCGGTGAGCGCGGCGGCGTAGTCGGGCACCGGCACGTCGGCGCTGGCCGGGTCGAGCGGGTCGTGGCCGGCGAGGACCTGCATCATCAGCGCGCAATCCTCGACCGTGCGGGTCAAGGGCCCGCAATGGTCGAGCGTGTAGCTCAGCGGAAAGACGCCGCGGCGACTGACCCGGCCATAGGTCGGCTTGAGCCCGGCAAGGCCGCAATAGGCGGCCGGGCCGCGGATCGAGCCGCCGGTATCCGAGCCCATCGCCGCCGCGCAGAGATGCGCCCCGACCGCCGCGGCCGACCCGCTCGACGACCCGGCCGGGTAATGCGCGGTGTTCCACGGGTTGCGCGCCGGCGGGAAGGGCAGGGTGAAATCGGGACCCCCGATTGCGAATTCGTGCGTTTCCTGTTTGCCGAGAAGGATCGCGCCGGCCGCGCGCAACCGCACCCAGGTCTCGGCGTCCTCTGCCGGCACGTGGGTCTCGTAGACGCGGCTGCCGGCGGTCGTGCGGATGCCTTTGGTCTTGTAGATGTCCTTGAGCCCGATCGGCATGCCATGCAGCGGGCCGCGCCGGCGCCCGGCCTTGATCTCGGCCTCGGCCTCGCGGGCAGCGGCAAGCGCGGCATCGGGGAGGGTCAGGAGATACGAATGCAGCTCCCCATCGAGCGCGGCGATGCGTTCGAGATACCCGGCGGTCAGATCGACCGGCGACAGCGTCCCCGCCGCGATCGCACGGCTCGCCTCGGCAAGAGAGAGTTGGGTCGGATCGGCCATCGCATCGCTCCGCTTAAGCTAATTGCGAAATCGAGCACCCTCCCCCTCGATGGGGGAGAGAGAGGGGGTGATGCTGGGGTACGTCCGGCGCTGATCGCCACCCCCACCCATACCCTCCCCCATCCAGGCGGAGGGCTTTGAACTCACGGGCCGGCTGGGCGTTGCCCGAGCATGAAGCGCGTTCTTCTTGCCGTGACCCTGTCGCTCCTCGCCGTGCCCGCTTTGGCGCAAAGCTCGACGACGCCGGGGAGCCTCGGCGGCAATCAGGTCGGGACCGGGGCGATCGAGCCGCAACGGGGTTCCGGCGGAGTGAATGCGGCCTCGGCAAGTTCGGCGATAACGACGCCGCCGTCGCAAGGCACGGCTGCGAGTTCGACGACGACGGGTTCGGCACCAGCCGGCACGAGCCTCGCGGCAACAGGTGGCTCGACGGTTTCAGGATCGCCGGGCGGCTCGGGCGGCGGCGGGGGGCATGGCGGCGGGATCCAGGCGTTGTGTTTGTCGGCGAGCGGGTCGGTGACGAGCGTGAACCCTGACGAGTTCGCGCTCGACTGCCGGCAATAGCGGGCGCGATTCCGCCCATCCGGCGGCTCAGCCCCTGGCGTGGAAGATGTGCGCGGGCTCGGCGGCGCGGTCGCGCGGGCGCCGCACCGAGCGCTTCAGCCGGTCGATAAACGCCGTCCCCTCGCGCAGTTCCTCGAAGCGAGCGGGGTCGTGGGTCGGGTCGAGCCCGGCATCCTTGAGCATCTCGGCGAATTTCGCCGGGGACGCGGGCTCGCTGTCGGGGGCGCTCACTGCGCGGCCTCGGCGACCGGGTGGAAGTTGCGCGGGAGGCCGGCCTTGGCGATCGCGCCGTAAAGGGCGACGGCGGGAAGCGCCTTGGCGACGACCGCGCGGACGTCGGTGAGCGCCTCGATGTCGATGCCGGTGTCCCAGCCCATCGATTCGAAGAGGAACGCCGTGTCCTCCATGACGATGTTGCCGGTGGCGCCGGGCGCGTACGGGCAGCCGCCGAGCCCGCCGAGCGAGGCGTCGAACTCGCGGCAGCCGGCGTTGAACGCGGCCAGCACGTTGGCGATGCCGAGCCCGCGCGTGTCATGGAAATGCGCCGCGACCGGCAAGGGGCCGACATCGGCGATCACCTTTCTGAACACGCGCTCGATCGCCGCCGGCTGGCCGTATCCGACCGTATCGGCGAGGATGATGCCGTCGGCGCCGGCCTCGGCGATCTCGTTCGCGATGCGGCGGACGCGGTCCTCGTCGACATCGCCTTCGATCGTGCAACCGAAGGAGGTGGCGAGGCCGCAATTCACCTTCACTGTCTTGCCCGAGTCGCGGCAAAGCCGAACGACGCGGCGGAAATCCTCGATCGACTCGCCGGTCGAGCGGCGCACGTTCGACAGGTTGTGCCCCTCGCTGACCGACAGCACGTAGTTCATCTCAGGCACGCCGATCGCGAGCCCGCGTTCGGCGCCGCGCGAGTTCGGGATCAGGGCGGAAACGTGGAGGCCGGGCTTTGTCATCGCGTGGGCGATCACCGTCTCGGCGTCGGCGAGCTGCGGCAAGAGCTTTGCCGGCACGAACGACGACACCTCGATGGCGCGCACCCCGGCATCGTATTCGGCGTCGAGCCAGGCGAGCTTCGTCTCGGTCGGCATCACCTCGGCGATCGACTGCAAGCCGTCGCGCATGCCCACCTCGCGCAGTAACACCGTGTCGCCCATCTCATCCTCCGCGCCTGTCTACAGGGAAAATCTAAGCGGAGAGAGGGGAGGCGGCAACGGGGTGTAGGATGTAAACCGATCAGCACCGTCCCTGGCCGAACCCACGGCGGAGCGCGGTGACGGCGGAGTCGTAGTCGGTCGCCTGCCAGAAGCACCAAAAATTCGGGTTGTTGCGCAGCTCGTTGTCGGCGAAGGCGAGCTGCACGTCGAGCGCGGGGCAGTTGTCGCCGCCGGCGAAGGACTGGAGCTGCGCGAGCCGTCCGCCGCCCCATTGATAGGTATAGCGCAGGCCATGCGGGCCGGCGACGCAAGGGTGATCGCCGCTTTCGATCCAGGCGTGCTCGGCCATCGCCTGGCTTTGGTAATCCTTATACCCGGCCTGCCAGAACCAGTGCAGGATCTCGGCCTCGACCTCTTTCGGCATCGACGGTGCGGCGCGCGCGATGGGGGCGGGAGCCGGTGCCGGTGCCGGCGGTGGTGGCGGCGGTGGGGGATTCTGCTCGATCTCGCAGGCCGAAAGCAGCGTCAAAAAGGCTGCCAAGGCCGCGATCCGGGTGCGGGAACGGGCTTCGCGCATGCCGCAAGGTAGATGAGCGGCGCCCTTTTCGCAATCTGAGGGGTTTAGACGACGTGCTCGGGGGTCAGCGCACAGGCTTCCTCGGTGTCGCCGAGCTCGATCTGGATCGTCGCGTGGCCGATGCCGAACTCATCTTCGAGGTCGTGAGCAAGGGCGGCGAGGGCGGCGTCGCCGGGATGGCCGCCCGGCATCACCAGATGACAGGTCAAAGCCGTCTCGGTCGTGCTCATGCCCCAGATATGGAGATCGTGCAGCGCGATGACCCCAGGTATGGCGACGAGATGGGTGCGAATCGCCGCCAGGTCGATCCCGCTCGGCACCGCGTTGAGCGCGAAGGCGATCGCCTGCCGGATGATCCCGGCGGTGCCGTAGATGACGACTACCGAGACGACGAGGCTCACGACCGGATCGAGCCACAGCCAGCCGCTCAGCGCGATCGCTATGCCGGCGACGACGACCCCGGCCGCGATCAGCGCGTCGGCGGCCATGTGGGCAAAGGCGCTCATGACGTTGAGGTCGCGATGCCGGCCGCTGACGAAGAGCAGCGCCGTCGCGCCGTTGACGACGATGCCCGCAGCGGCGACCCAGGCCACGACCGCGCCGCCGACCGCGACCGGGTGCCAGAGCCGCCACAGCGCCTCCCACGCGATCCCGCCGGTCACGACGAGGAGGATCGTGGCGTTGGCGAGCGCCGCCAGGATCGAGGTCGAGCGCAGCCCGTAGGTGTACCGGCCGCTCGGTTCGCGCCGCGCCAGCAGCGCCGCGCCCCACGACAGCCCGAGCCCCAACACGTCGCCGAGATTGTGGCCGGCATCGGCGAGCAGCGCGAGCGACCCCGCGTAAAGCCCGAACCCGGCCTCGCCGACCAGGTAGGCAAGGTTGATCGCAATCCCGACCGCAAACGCCCGGCCGTAATCGGGCGCGTGCTGGTGCCCGTGATGATGGTGGCTATGGGCGAAGTGGTCGTGGGCCAAGGTGCGCCCTGTGCTGCCGGGATCGCGGGATCATACCCGATCGACGACGATACGAAAATCGGCGCGTCGCATCTCGCTTGACCCTCCCCCATCCAGGGCCCTGGATGGGGGAGGGTCAAGCGGTGAGGTCATTCGCGGGGCGATCGCGGCCGCCGATTGCTTGTTCCCCGGCGGTTGCAGCTCGGCGACCCACGCCGTCGCGGTCCCGGCGCCGAGCCCCGTCGCGAGGCCGGTCAACACTTGTCCGACGAACAGCCACGCCGTCCCCGACGCGAACAGGAACACGACTCGCCGCGGCCGCGAACCCGATCGCCGGCAGGCTCGCCCGGCGCGGCCGATCTGGTCCGACGGCCGGCCATTAAGAAACAGCGCCCCGACATTGCTGAGCACGTACACGGCATAGATCAGTCAGCGTCACTTCGTTAAAGCCGAACGCCTTGCGGTAGAGCGCGTAGAGCGGCGTCGGCTCCGGCGCGATGAGGACTGGTCATCCGGCGGTCAGGCGGCGGCAAACGCTCGGTGAATCGTTCGCAGGCGCGACGGATTGATCCCTACGGCTCGTAGCGGGTCACACCGTCGAGGGCATCCTGCCCGCGGCCGCGCAGCTCGATCACGTTGCGGTCGGGGTCGCGGACAAAGACCGAGACGTGCCCGTCGTCGCCGAAGCTGACCGGCCCCTGGGTGATCGCGATGCCGTTTGCCTCGAGGGCCGCGATCGTTGCCGGGATCGACATGACGCGCAGCGCCATGTGGGTGTAGCCGGCGTATTTCTCGGGAATGTCCATCAGCACGTTGGCAGCCGGGTCGCCCGCATTGGCGTTGAAGATCAGGTTCAGCTCGACGTCGTGCTCATTGCGGATGATCGCCACGTCGTCGTTTTCGGCACGGTGCAAGAGGCTGAACCCTAGCGCCCGATAGAAACGGAGCGCGCGGTCGAGATCGCGCACGCGGATCCCGATGTGATCGACCCGTTCGACCGCAATCGTCTGGCTCATCGGCATCTCCCTTGAAAGAAGCCCGCTCTCGGAAACTCCACCACCGGGTAGTTGCCGCGATTGTCGAGTGTTGGGCAAGAGTGAAGCTTTCTGGTGGAACGGCGGCGTGGCGCGGTGGCGGCGACCTGCTAATCTGTCCGCATGACCGAGCCCTCCGCCCCGCTCGACTCCCAGGCCGGCACGGTGCTGCGACCGGCCTCGACGGCCGGGTCGCGGGGCCGACGCACCGATTGGGTCGTACGGTTGGGCGCGCTCCTGATCGCCGGCGCCATCGTCGTGCTGTTTACGACGCAGTGGAACCGCTGGGTCGGCAGCGCCACGCGCGAGGAGACCGACGACGCCTATGTGCGGGGCGATGTGACGCCGCTGAGCGCACAGATCGACGGTCTTGTCAGCCATGTCGCCGTCGACGATTTCCAATACGTCAAGGCCGGCGACCTGCTGGTGCAGATCGACGATACCGACTATCGCGCCAGGGTCGCCCAGGCCGAGGCCGATCTTGCCGGCGCCGAAGCCGCGATTCAGAACATCAAGGCGCACAAGGATGCGCAGAAGGCGCAAGTCGCCGATGCGGAGGCGTCGCTGTCGGCGACGGCGGCCGATGCCGAACGTACGCGGCTCGAAGCGAACCGCCAGCGCGCGCTCTACGCGACCACCTACGGCACGCCGCAAAGGGTCGAGCAGGCCGATGCCGACGCCAAGCGCTTTGCCGCGACGCTGGCCGGCCGCCAGGCCGAGGTCGATGCCCAGCGTCGCCAGCTCGCCGTGCTCGACACCCAGGAATCCGAGCTGCGGGCCGCCGCCAAGGCCAAGGCGGCCTCGCTCGATCTCGCCAAGATCAACCTCAGCTACACGCGGATCACCGCCCCGGTCAGCGGCGTCGTCAGCGAGCGTGGCGTGCGCGACGGGCAATACGCCCATGCCGGGACCCAGGTCATCTCGGTGGTGCCGCTCGACAATGTCTGGGTCGTCGCCAATTTCAAGGAAACCCAGCTCACCCACGTCATCGTCGGCCAAGGCGCCGAAATCCGCGTCGACACCTATCCGGGCGCGGTGGTCCGCGCCAAGGTCGAGGCGATCGCACCGGCGAGCGGCTCGCAGTTCAGCCTCCTGCCGCCCGACAACGCGACCGGGAATTTCACCAAGGTCGTGCAGCGCATTCCGGTAAAGCTGTCGCTCAAGCCCGGCAACCCGCTCGCCGGCAAGCTGCGGCCGGGGATGTCGGTCGAGGCGACGATCCTCACCGACACAACCCCGCCGCTATGACCGTCGCGGCGCCCGTCGCACCGGTCGCCGTCAACCGCTCCGATCGCCCGATCATCGGTATTGCGGCGGTGATGCTCGGCGCGTTCATCTCATCCCTCAACACCAAGCTGACCACCTTCGGTATCGCCGACATCCGCGGAGGCTTGAGCCTCGGCTTTGACGAGGCCACGTGGATCGGCACCGCATTTGGTCTCGCGCAGATGGCCGTCACTCCGGCCGCGGCGTGGATGAGCACGGTGCTCAGCACGCGGCGGGTGCTGCTGTGGACCGGCACGGTGTTCGCGCTCACCTCGCTGTTTCCGCCGCTGGCGCACGGTTACGACGCGCTGATCGCGCTGCAGTTCGTGCGCGGGCTCGCGGTCGGTGCGTTCATTCCGGCGGCGCTCGGCTTTGTGCTGCGCAGCCTCGCGCCGCGCTGGTGGATGTGGGGCATCGCCGCCTATTCCTTCCGCTTCGTGTTCTCGCAGAACATCGCCGGAGCGATCGAGGGGTGGTACTCGGAGACCGGTCACTGGCAGTGGATCTTCTGGCAGAACGTGCCCCTGACGCTGTTGATGCTGGTTCTGGTATGGGCGGCGATGCCGCACCGTCCGATCGACCGGGTGCTGCTGGCGCGGACCGACTGGGGCGGGATCATCTATGCCGGGGTCGGGTTCGGGTTGATCTATGCCGGGCTCGACCAGGGCAACCGGATCGACTGGTTCAACTCGGGGCTGGTCAACGGATTGCTGCTCGGCGGCGCGGTGCTGGTCATCGCGTTCTTCATCTACGAGTGGTGGACGCCCTATCCGCTCGTTCACCTGCCGGTGCTGGCGAAGCCGAATGTCTGGGGGCCGGCGCTGCTCATCTCGCTCTACGGCTTCGGCTCGACAGCGACCGGGTATGTGCTGCCCGACTATCTGACGCGGATCCAGGGGCTGCGCGACATCCAGATCAGCGACACGCTCAACTGGATCGCGCTGCCCCAGGTCGTGCTGGTGCCGCTCGTCGCGCTGCTCGTCAGGCGTATCGACGCCCGGCACATCCTCGTCGTCGGGTTTGCGACGATCGCGATCGGGAGCTGGATGGATACGGGGCTGACGCACGACTGGGCGAGCGGCGATTTCCTGCCGTCGCAATGCGTCGAGGCCGTCGGGCTCGCCTTTGCGATCACGGCGCTCGTGACCTATGCGATCTCGCACATCACCCCGGCGCAGGCGGCGGCGATCGCGACAACGATCCAGATCGCCCGGCTGATGGGGGCGGAGCTGGGCAGCGCCGTGATCCAGACCTTTGTGCGCGTGCGCGAGCAGACCCATTCGAACCTGCTCGGGCTTCATGTGGAGAGCGGCGCGACCGCGACGGCAGGCGCCCAGGCTCAGCTATCCGGCCTCTTGGCCAGCCACGCCGGCGATCCCGCCGCGAAAAGCATCGGCCTTCTCGCGGCGACGGTGCAGCGCGAGGCCTACGTTCTCGCCTATATCGACGCGTTCTGGCTGATCGCGTGGGCCTCGCTCGCCGGGCTCCTCGTGATCGTCCTCCTCCGCCGTCCGCCGCCCAACCCGCTGACCCCGCCGAGAATCCCGGTCTGAACCGCGGGTTCAGGCGAAAAAGCCGGTGTTGATCGAGGCGATGCCGACCAGGGTGATCGCCGGCCGCCTGGCTGAAGTTGACGACGGTGTCGTTGGCGCTGCCCGTCGCCGGGTGGCCGAAATGCAACCATAAAACGGCGCCTGTCCCCACGTCCTCTCTTGTTGCGACGCTGCGGGAAGAGGAGGGAGATCCCCGCTGGGGGCCGGCGAGCGGCAGGTGCTTGACAGCGGGGGCGTGTCGGGGGGAGATGCATTTCAAAGTCGCACACCCAGAAACGGGAGCCGCCCCATGCTCGATGCCTACCTCTATGCCGGTCTGCGCACCCCGTTTGGCCGCCATGCCGGCGCGCTCGCCAAGATGCGGCCCGACGACATGCTGGCGGCGGTGATCGCCAAGGTCGTCGCAGACAGCGGGTTCGCGCCCGAGAAGATCGAGGATGTCGTCGTCGGCTGCGGCAACCAGGGCGGCGAGGATGCGCGCTGCGTCGCGCGGCATGCGGCGCTCGTCGCGGGCTTGCCGATCGAGGTTCCGGGCTCGGTCTTGCAGCGGAATTGCGGCAGCGGGCTCAACGCGATCGCCGTCGCAGCCCAGCAGATCACCTGCGGCGAGGGCGACGTGTTCGTCGCCGGCGGCGTCGAGAGCATGAGCCGGGCGCCGTTTGTCATGGGCAAGGCCGACGGGCCCTACAGCCGCAACATGCAGATCTTCGATTCGACGATCGGCGCGCGCTTCCCGAACCCGAAGGTCGAGAGCCGCTACGGCGGCGACACGATGCCGGAAACCGCCGACAACCTGGCGCGCGACTATCAGATCAGCCGCGAGCAGGCCGATGTCTTCGCGCTCGGATCGCAGACCAAATACGCCGCGGCGAAGGCCGACGGGTTCTATGCCGGCGAGATCACCGCGGTCGAGGTTCCGGGCGGCCGTGCCGGGCCGGTCACGGTCGGCGAGGACGAGCACCCCCGCCCGCAGACCAACATGGAAACGCTCGCCAAGCTGCGGCCGCTGTTCTCGGATGGCGTGACGACCGCCGGCAACGCGTCGGGCATCAATGACGGCGCCGTCGCGATGATCGTCGCCAGCCGCAAGGCCGGCGACGCCGCCGGGCAGCAGCCGATCGTCCGCATCCTGTCGACCGGTGTGGCCGGCGTCGCCCCGCGCGTCATGGGCTACGGCCCGGTGCCGGCGGCGCACAAGGCGCTCGAGCGCGCCGGGCTCTCGGTCAAGGACATGGACGTGATCGAGATCAACGAGGCCTTTGCTTCGCAGGTGCTGGCCTGCCTCAGAGGGCTCGACGTGTCGTTCGACGACAGCCGGGTCAACCCGAATGGCGGCGCGATCGCGATCGGTCATCCGCTCGGCGCCTCGGGCCCGCGCATCTGCCTGACCGCGGCGCGCCAGCTTCAGCGCACCGGCGGGCGTTATGCGCTCGTCGCGATGTGCGTCGGCGTCGGCCAGGGCATCGCGACGGTTATCGAGCGGGTGCAGTAACCTCGACAGCGACTGTCTTGCGCCCGTTGGCGCGGGCGGCCGTCTTCCGACCGTTGGCGCGCCGTTTGGCCGGGGCTTTTCGGGCGACCTTGGTGTGGTTGGATTCGACGACGACCTCCTCGCCGACGGCGAGTTCGTTGAGGGTCTCGCGCGCCTCGACGATCTTCTTGTCGGACATGTCCTCGGCGCCGAGCAGCTCGTCACGCGCTTTCGCGGTCACCCGGATCAGCTCGTCGATCTTGAGGTGCAGCGCGGTCGTGTCCCGGCTTTGCGTGTTCTGAATCACGAATACCATCAGGAAGGTGACGATCGTCGTCCCGGTGTTGATGACGAGCTGCCAGGTATCCGACCATTCAAAGAGCGGGCCGGAAATCGCCCAGACCAGGACGACGCCGACGGCCAGCACAAACGTGGTTGACCGGCCGACCTGACGCTCGACGGCGCGGGAAAACTTGGCGAAGAGCGGTAGGGAGCGGTCCCCGGAAGACGAGGCCGAGGTAGTCGATTTGTGGGCCATCCTAGGTACTCGCGCGTTGCTAGGTGTTAGCAAACGCTAGCGGCGAAAACGCGTTCCTATTTCGTCGACGCGACGAAAACGCCGTCCCAATCGGGCCCCGGCGGGTTGAGCCGGAAATAGGTAACGCGCTCCGCGTAAAGGTCGTAAAGCCGCTCGATCCGTCCGTCGCGATCGCGGCAGGCGGCGAGCGCCGAGTCGGCGCCGTCCCAGTCCTGGGCCCGATAGCAAGCGAGCATCGCCTCATGCCGTGCCGACAGGGCGGCGAATTCCGGCGAGGCCGCGACGGCTTCGTCGCCGAGCAGCGTGTAGACGCGCACCGCCTCCTGCTTGCCGTAGACGGCGATGCGGTCGAGTTCGATCGCGGCAAAGCCGGGCGCGCGGTTGTGCGTCTCCTCGCCGATGACGATCGCGACGTCGTAGGTCTTCGATTGCGGCTCGAGCCGGGCGGCGAGATTGACCGCATCGCCCAGCACCGAATAGTCGAAGCGCTGGTCGGACCCGACATTGCCGACGACGCAATCGCCGGTGTTGATCCCGATCCCGACCCTGAGCGGCGTGAAGCTGCTCTCGACCGCTTCCGCCTCGGCCGCGAGCCCGGCGTTGATGCCGTCGAGCGCCGCGACCATCGCAAGCGCGCTGGCGCAGGCATGCTCGGCGTGGTCGGGGTCGTCGAGCGGGGCATTCCAGAACGCCATGATGCAATCGCCCATGTATTTGTCGATTGTCCCCCGGCGCTCCAGGATCAGATCGGTCATCGGGGTCAGGAAGCGGTTGATCAGGTGGGTCAGTCCGTGCGGGTTGGCCTTGTACCGCTCGGAGATCGCGGTAAAGCCGCGCACGTCGCAAAAGAGCAGCGTCATGTTGCGCGTCTCGCCGCCGAGCTTGAGCCGGTCGGGATGGCGCGACAGGTAGTTGACCATGTCGGGGGCGAGATAGCGGCGGAACGCGGTCTTGATCACCCGCCCCTCGTAATCGACCACGCGATAGCGGAACAACAGCACCGCGACGCTGGCGGCGGCGAGCGCCGCGACCGGCTTGACGAGCGGCAGCCACAGCCCGTGCAGAAAGGCCGCCTGGGTGGCGCCGGCCCAGAGCACGACGGGCAGCCCGGCCGAGAGCACCGCGAGGCGGGTCGGCAGGAATGTGCCGCCGATCCCGGCCAGCGCCGCCAGCATCACCACCGCGGCGATAACCGCGATCGGCCATTCCCCCGGGTTTTCGGCGATGAAGTCGCGGTGCAGGATCTGGTCGATGATCGTGGCCATCCGCTCGGTGCCGGGCAGCGGAGTGCTGCCGAAGGGTGACGCGTTCGAATCGGGGAGGCCGAGAAACGAGGCGCCGATCAGCACGATCTTGCCGGCGAACGCCGTCGGCGGGATGCGGCCGTCGAGGAGGTCGACAAAGGAGTAGCTCGGAAACGTGCCGCGCGGACCGCGATAGTCGATCAGGAGCCGCATCGCCGCGTCGGTCGGGATCGCGATCCGCCCTATCTCTACGCCTTGGCCCAGCGCGAGCCCGACATCGGGCCACTTGACCCCGAGATAGGCCGCCGCCGCCCGCACCGGCAGCGACGGCAGGAAATCGCCCTCGAACGGCAGCGCGAGATAGTCGTACCGCGGTGCGCCGTCGCGGTCGAAGGCGATGTTGACATGGCCGAACCCGGCCGCCTCCTTGGCCCAAACCGGCAGCGGGGTCAGCGCCGAGACCGGCTTTAGCGGGAAATTGGGCGGGATCGGGCTCTTGGGAAAGCGCTGATAGCCGGCGTCGGAGACGAAATCGGGCGCGGTGCCCTTGTTGCCGGAAAAGCTGAAGGCGATCGGCAGGTAGACGTTGCCCGAAGCGCGCATCGCGCGGGCGAGGTCGCCGTCCGGGTCGTCATCGGCCAGCGCCTTGAGCGCGTTTCCGAGCGCCGGGTTGCCCTCGGCGGGAAGCGCGGCCGCGGCGGTCTTGGCGGCTTGTTGCAGGTCGGGCGGGATCGGCTGCTCGGGCTGGGCGAACAGCAGGTCGAACACGATCGTCTTGGCGTGATCGCGGTCGAGGGTCTCCAGTGTCCGGGCAAAGAGGCGATGGCTCAGCGGCCAGCGGCCGAGCGCGTCGATGCTCTTGTCGTCGACCATCACGAGGGCGATTTCCTGCCCCGGCGGCACCGTGCCGCGCAGCCGGAAGCGCAGGTCGAGCGACGAGGTTTCGAGACCGCGGAGCACCGGCGCGTTGCCGAAGGCCAGGGCCCCCAGCACGACGAGCGCCACGGCGACCGCGAGAAGACATTCGCGAACGCCGTTCGAGAGGCTCAATGGGCGGGATCAGTGACGATTGCCGCGCGGGACCGAGACATCCCCGTAGAACCGCGCGCAGCTGCCGTGGGCGTCCGGAACATAGGACGAGATGTTGCCGACACCGGCGCAGACTGCCTTGCACCCGTCGACCCCGGTCACGCAGTGGCCGTTGATCCCGGTGGTGTCGGTGATGCACTGGCAGAAGCCGAATTTGACGCTGGTGCGGTCGAGCATCGTCGCGAACACCTGGCGCGCCCAGGGCGCGGCCGGGGTCGGCGCGATCCGGCGCGCGACCGGCGCGGGGGCCGGCTTGCCCTTGGCGCCCGGGGCGGGTGGGGCGGCGGGCGGCGGGGGCTGCGCCATATCGATCTCGCTGCCCGAATCGGGCGGGATGTTGACGGTGCCGACCATCGCGCCGGTCTTGGGATCGCGCGCGGCAAAGCTGACATTGCCGTCGAGCACGCCGACCGCCATGCGGTCCGGCGAATCCTCGACGAACCAATCGGTAGAACGCGCGGCCGCGACGCCGGTCGCGGTGCCGACCTCAAAATTCGACGGCTGGCTCATCGTCGAGACGACGGCGTGCACGAGGCCGGTGTCGAGGCCCAGTCGCGCGTCGCGCTGCTGGCCGTTGCTCGATACCGTGTAGCTCTGAATCGTCATGTGCGTGCCCGAGGCGAGCGCGAGCACCGACCCGTCAGCCATGCGCAGTTTGAGCTTCGCCCCTTCGGGTACATCGATCACGTCGCCGACATGGACCGGATCGCCCATCTTTAGGGGCGTGCGCTGGTCGCCATTCACGACAAAGCAATTGCCGTTGAAGGTCAGCACCTCCCCGGCATTGTCGGCCGCGCGCGCCGCGCGGCAGCCGAGCGAAAGGAGCGCAGCGAAGACAAGGGTGAAGATAAGCTTTTTGGCCATCGGGCGGATCAATCCCTGGGTGAATCGAGCATTGCATATTTCCGCCGCGCGCGGAACGCAGAGGGTGACTGGATCAGGTGCCGGTTGGCCCCCGGACGGTCGTTCGAGGGGAAGCCAACGACGCGGTTCGACCGCAAGCCCCAGAGGAAGAAGACAGGCCTAGTCTTGCCCGGATCGGAACTTCACCCTCTGCGCCGCCGCCATTCGAAGACGTTTCGTGGACCCCGGGACAAGCCGGGGGAGCCGAGACGGGCGTTCATAAACGGTGGGCGCGGCGTCATTCCGCCGCGTTCTTGCCCCCGTAGCGGCGGACGCGCAGGTCGGCTTGCTCCTTGTGGCCCCAGAATCGCTCGATCGCGCAGAGGCGGCTGCAATATTCGCCGATCATCGCCGAGGCCTCGGGGGTCTTTACTTCCTGGTAGGTGCAGGTCTTAAGGAACTTGCCGACCCAGAGGCCGCCGGTATAGCGGGCGGCGCCCTTGGTCGGGAGGGTGTGGTTGGTGCCGATCACCTTGTCGCCGTAGGACACATTGGTGCGCTCGCCGAGAAAGAGGGCGCCGTAGTTTCTGAGGCGCCCGAGATAGCTCCGCGGGTCGCGGGTCAGCACCTCGACATGCTCGGCGGCGATGCGGTCGCTTTCCGACACGAGCTCGTCCTCGTTGGCGCAGAGGATCACCTCGCCATAGTCGCGCCACGCGACGCCGGCGACATCGGCCGTCGGCAGCACGGCGAGCTGGCGCTCGACCTCCTTGATCGTGTCGTCGGCAAGTTTTTCGCTGGTGGTGAGGAGGATCGCGGGCGAGGTCGGGCCGTGCTCGGCCTGGCCCAGGAGATCGGTCGCGCACATCTCGGCGTCCGCGCTGTCGTCGGCGATGACGAGGATTTCGGTCGGGCCGGCGAAAAGGTCGATGCCGACCTTGCCGTAAAGCTGGCGCTTCGCCTCGGCGACATAGGCGTTGCCGGGACCGACCAGCATGTCGACCGGGCGGAACGTCTGGGTGCCGACCCCCATCGCCGCGACCGCCTGGACGCCGCCGAGCACGCAGATCTCGTCGGCGCCGCCCAAATGCATCGCCGCGATCGTCTCCGGGTGCGGGCCGCCCTGGTTGGGCGGGGTGCAGGCGGTGATGTGCGCGACACCCGCAACCTTGGCCGTGACGATCGACATATGCGCCGAGGCGACCATCGGATAGCGCCCGCCCGGCACATAGCAGCCGACATGGCCGACCGGGATGTGGCGATGCCCAAGCACGATGCCGGGCAGTGTCTCGACTTCGACATCCTTCATCGCGGCACGCTGGATCTCGGCGAAATTGCGGATCTGCTGCTGGGCGAATTTGATGTCGTCGATCGTCTGCGGCGACACCTTGGCGACGAGGTCCTCGATCTCGGATTGCGACAGGCGGAAGCTCTTGGGCGACCATTTGTCGAACCGCTCGGAAAGCTCGCGCACCGCCGCGTCGCCGCGCGCGCGGATATCCGTGATGATGCCCTCGACCGTGGCGCGCGTCTTCGCGTCGGTGTCTTCCTGGGTGCCGGCGAGCGCGGCGGTCTTGATGTGTCGCGGCATGACTTCCTCCGTACCTGTTGCGCTGTCCTTATCAGTGAATTGTCAGGCGAGTCTCGGCGCCGTCGCAGCCGCCATTCCGACGGGCAGCTCGCGCCGACGCATTACCATGCGGTCCAGCCGCCGTCGGCGAGGAGGCTCGATCCGGTCACCAGCGCCGCGGCGGGGGAGGCGAGGAAGACGACCGCCTGGGCGACCTCGTCGATGGTGCCGGCGCGGCCCAAGGGGATGCGGTCGAGAATCCATTTGCGGGTTTCGGGGTCGTCGAAGAACGGGCGGGTCAGCGGCGTCTCGACAAAGGTCGGGGCGATCGTGACGACGCGGATGCCCTTGGGCGCGAGCTCGACGGCCATCGCCTTGGTGAGGCCTTCGACCGCGTGCTTGGTCATCACATAGACCGTGCGGTTCCGCTCCGATCCGACATGGCCCATCTGCGACGACATGTTGATGATGACGCCGTCATTGTTCGCGGCCATCAGCCGGGCGCCGGCCTGGGCGACGCGGAAGAGGGCGCGGATGTTGAGGTCGATCAGCCGGTCGAGCGTCGCCTCGTCGACTTCGAGAAACGGCTGCGGCCGGTTGACCCCAGCGTTGTTGACGAGGATGTCGAGGTGGTCGATTTGGGTGAAGGCCGCTGTCGCCGCCGAGGCGTCGGTGACGTCGAAGGGCAGGGTG
>DASXFE010000148.1:0-23707 GCA_036489765.1 Allostellaceae bacterium
CGGCGCGGCGATCGGCGCGGCCTCGGGCGCGGTCGTCGGCGGCAGCATGGGCGCCTCCAACTCAGCCAGCGCCGGATATGGCATCCAGGGTCAGTACAACATGTATTATGCGCAATGCATGCAGGCGAAGGGCAACGCCATCCCCGGTGCGCCGCCCCCGGGCTACGCGCCCGCAGCGCCGCCGCCGGCCGGCTATGCGCCCGCGCCCGGCGCCCCGGTGCCGCCCCCGCCGCCGCGGTAAGCGCCTGCGCGATAGTGTCGACGACAGCGGCCCCGTCCCGGCGGGGCCATTTCCGCTACCAGGCCAGCGGCCGGATGATTCCGACGATCGCTACGAGTACCGCGAGCCACAACAGCCACAGCGCGAACCACGACACGACGCGCCACGGCTCCTTGCCGCGGTGGGCCGCCTCGGCACGGCGCTCGTCGTCGATCTCCCGGTCCCATTGCCGGATGAGCCGTCTGACCTCCGGGTTCGACAAGGGCAAGGCTCTCCACTCTCTCCACTATCCCGGCCGGCACGAGGCCCGCCCTGCTCCATCGTAGCGCATTTTCGCCCGCCCCGCGCCCCGAGCATGTTTAATGGCAGGCACGCGAATCGTGGGAGGGGGAGATGGCCAAGACGTGCCGCACCGGCCTGCTGGGTTTGGGCGGACATCGCGCCGGAATACGAGGCCGATTACTTCCGCCGGTACGACGAAGAGCACCTCGCCCACCTGCTGGCGATCCCGGGTTTTCTTAGCGCCGGCGTCTATCTTGCCCTAAAGGGCGCACCGAACATCTCGCCCTCTACGAACTCGAGACCCCGGATGCGCTGCGCGCCGCAGCGTTCCTCGACGGGGTCCGGTTTCGGCCCTCGGCGCAGCGCGTCCGCGCCTCGGGCGCCACGACGGGCGAAGCTACCTGCTCAACGGCTACCGCCAGATCTTCCCGACCAAGACCCACGCGATCGAAACGACACAGGGGCCGGCTCCGTTCCCGCAGATGGGACGCATCGACATTTCGACGGCGATGAGCAGGAGTTCAACGACTGGTACGACACCGCCTACATCCCGCCCTATCTCGCCTGCCCGGGGTGCCTCGGCGTCCGCGCAATGTCGCAATCGATAGCCAACCCAAGTACTTAACCCTCTACGAGTTTGCTGACGCGGGAGTTTCGGAAACCGCCGATGAGCAACGGCGCGCGACTCCAACCCGTGGTCGAACCGGGTCCGGCCGGCGATGCGGCACGATATTCGACCGCGCGGTGTGTATCGGCGGGTGTTTCCCAAATAACACAGTGTTTCCACAAGAACACATGGGACCAATTCGGTATTATTAGGGCTACGGCCTTGCACAACCGCGAAAAGGGGTAGCGCCGACAAGATAAATCTGTAGTCTTGCCCCAGCGATACACGCGTCCGCTCGGTAGGAATGGGGAAGTTCCACCGAAGGGGGAGGGGGACACGGGGTGAGATCGGGGGTTACTAGCCTTATCTGCGGCCTGCTTGCAGCTATGCTGAGCCTGTCGACAAAAGCGTCGGCGGATTACGGCAGCAATTGCGTCACCTACGTTCGCGCGGTGACAGGCATGGAGATCTCCGGCAACGCCGGAGACTGGTGGGACAACGCTGCCGGCAACTATCGCCGCGGGCAAAAGCCCGAGGCGGGCGCGGTTCTTGTGTTCCGTCCGTCGAATCACATGTGGGCCGGGCATGTGGCGGTCGTGTCCCAGGTGGTGAACGCGCGCGAGATCCTGGTCAACCAGGCGAATTGGCCGCACGGCGACGTCGTCGAGGGCGCCGCGGTCTACGACGTCTCGCCGAACAACAATTGGACCATGGTCCGCGTCGCCGTCGTTTCCGGCGGAAACTGGGGCCGGTTCAACCCGACGTTCGGCTTCATCTATCGCGATGGCGGACCGGCGCGCGAGCAGCCGATCGTGGCCGAGGCCCAGCCTCAATTCCCGCAGCCGCAATCGTGGGCGACGCAACCCTGGTCTCGTGCCGAGCCCACAGCCGCTCAGACTCAAGCTCAGGCTCAGCCTGAACAACCTCAAGCCCAGGCTCAGGCTCAACCCCAGGCTCAGGCTCAACCCCAACCGATGCAGCCGCAACCCCGGGCGGCGCAATCTCGGCCGCGGTTCGAAGTCCCGCCCGCCGAAACCCAGGAAGCGGACGACGACGACGCGCCGGCCTCCACGCGCCGTCATGCCACGCCGACCCCGCGGACGCCCGATAAGGCCGATGCCCCGCGCTCCCGCAAGGAACTGGCGGCGAAGGCAAAAGCCAAGCCCGAGCATGATCGTGAGTTGGCCGATGCGAAGTCGATAAGGGCAAAGCTCGATCACCACGAGAAGCTGGAAGCCAAGGTCGGCGGGCACGACAAGGCAGGGCAAGAGAAGCTCGCGGCGGCCAAGGCCGAACACGAAAAGGCGCATCAGGAGAAGCTGGCCAAGACCGAGCAGGACAAGGCCGAGCGCACGAAACTCGCGGCAGCCAAGGCCGGGCCCGAAAAGCTCGCCAAGGCCGAACACGACAAGGCGCACCAGGACAAGCTGGCCAAGGCCGAGCACGAAAAACAGGAGAAGCTGGCGGCGGCAAAGGTCACTCACGAGAGGGCGCAGCAGGCGAAGCTCGCCAAGGCCGTGCCCGAAAAGGCCGATCACACCAAGCTCGCCAAGGCCGATCAGGAACCCGCGAAGCGCCACGCCGATACCAAGACCGCGGCCGCCCACGACTCGAGACATCCGGCCACGCGACGCGCTCATGTCGCGCGCAACGATCAGGCGGCTTCGCAAGGCGCACATATCGAGCAGATCGCCCAGGCGAGCAGAAGCGGCGAATAGCGGCACTGCGCAGGCTTGGACCTCGGGAGGGCGCCGGTTATCCTGGCGCCCTTCCCTTTTCCGTCATCGGTGGCGCCATGCCCTCTTCATCGACCGACCCGAGCCTGCTGCCGGCCCATACCCTCGCTGCCGAGATCGCCGACGGGAGTCTATCCCCCGTCGATGTCGTCGAGGCCTGCCTCGCCCGCATCGCCAAGCACGAGCCCAAACTCCACGCCTTTGTCGATGTCTATGAGGACGAGGCGCGGCTCGCCGCCGAGGCCGCCGACAAGGCGATCCGATCGGGCCACGCGGTCGGGCCGCTGCATGGTGTGCCGATCGCGCTCAAGGACCTGATCGACATGGAAGGGCGGGTCACGACCGGCGGGTCGGAGGCGTGGCGCGACCGCATTTCGCCGGTCACCGCGACGCTGGCCAAAAAGCTGATCGCCGCCGGCCTCATCATCATCGGAAAGACCCATACGGTCGAGTTCGCGATGGGCGGTTGGGGCACCAATCAGCACCGCGGCACCCCGCACAACCCGTGGGATCTCGAGGTCGCCCGCACGCCCGGCGGGTCGTCGAGCGGCACCGGCGTCGCCGTCGCGGCCGGGTTCGCACCGTGGGGAATCGGCACGGATACGGGGGGTTCGGTGCGGCTGCCGTCGTCGTGGTGCGGCCTCTCCGGGCTCAAGACGACGATCGGCCGCGTCTCGACCCACGGCATCCTGCCGCTGGCGCCGTCGCTCGACACCCCGGGCCCGATGGCGCGCAACGTCCACGACGCAGCGCTCCTCTTCACGGTCATGCAAGGCGTCGATCCGCTCGACCCGCGCACCCTCTCCGCGCCGCCTCCCTGCAACCCGATGCCGACCCTCAAGCGCGGGGTCAACGGCCTCAGGCTCGGCCGCATGCCCGAGGCCGAGCGCGAGGGCACCGCCCCCGACGTATTGGCCGCCTACGACGCCGCGCTAGACCAGCTCAGCAGGATGGGGGCCGAGATCGTGTCGCCGCCCCTGCCTTTCCGCTTCGCCGACACGATGCTGCAAACGGGCCGGATCATCGGCTCGGAGAGCTACGCACTCGTCGGCGACCTCGTCGACAATCCGAACCTGCCGATCGACGAGGCGGTGCGTCCGCGCATCCGCCTCGGCCGCTCGATCTCCGCGCGCGAATACCTCGAAGCCCTCGCCGACCGCGACCGCGTCAAGCGCGAGTTTCTCGCAGCGATGGAGGGGATCGACGCGCTCCTCACCCCCACCACGCAAACCGCCGCGATCCCGGTAGCGGATGTCGACCAGAACACGACCCCGGCGCATTACACGCGCGTCTTCAACCTGTTGGAGATGTGCGCCTTGTCGCTCCCGAACGGGTTCACCCGCGACGGCCTCCCGATCTCCCTCCAGATCGCCTGCCACCCTTACGACGAAGCGATGGCCCTCCGCATCGGCTGGGCCTACCAGAACGTCACCGAGTGGCACCTAAGGCGGCCGGCAGGGATGTAATCCCCTCGCAGCCCTGTCCGTGCGCCTGGCCTAGCGAAACCGCCGCTTTAGAAACTCCAGCACATCGGCGGCGCAGCGCTCGGGGACGGCGTCGCAGATGTTGTGCGGCAGGCCGTCATACGTGCGGAACTCGACGTCGCGCAGCTTGCAGAACGGGTCGTAATTCGCAACCGTACCGACCGTTTCGGCGCCGGGGATCACCACCATCGTCGGGCAGCGGATACGCTCGACCTCGCCGCTCCAATCGTAGCTCGCCATCAGGAGGACGAACTTGCCGATGTAGGCCGGGTCGTTCTTCGCCGCCTCGTCGAGAAACCACTCGACGAGGCCGGGATCGGCGTCAGCGGGCAGGCGGTCGCGGATCGTCGCCGCGAAAAACCCGCGCAGCCCCTTCGCCTGGATCTGCGGGATCCATGTCGGCGCCTGGCTGTTCCGGAGCCCCGGGGTCGAGCCGAAGAGGCAGAGGCTTTGAAGCCTCTCGGGTTGGTTCATCGCGAGCTGCTGCCCGAGATACCCGCCGGCCGAGTTCCCGACCACATGCGCCGGGCCGCAGCCGAGATGGTCGAGCAACTCGCCGACATCGGCGACGAGCCGCTCCAGCGTCGGCGGCCGGTCCTCGGGCGGGATCTCCGAGGCGCCGTGCCCGCGCAGATCGAGCCGCACGGTCCGGAAATGCCGCGCCAGCGTGGGGACCCAGGCATAATACCGCCGCGCGCTCCCCATCGCCGCGTGGAGGAGCAGCAGCGCCGGCGCGTTGCGCCATGGATCGGTGAAGTCGTCGACGTAGTAGGCGAGGCTGATGCCATCAGTCGTGGTGAAGCGGTTCATGCGGCGGATCCGTTGTGCGTCCTTCGAGACGCGCCCTTCCGGGCGCTCCTCAGGATGAGGAGGGTTGGTGGCGGCATCGGCAGCCCATAGCGCGTTCCGACCTTCCTCATCCTGAGGAGGGCGCGCAGCGGCCGTGTCGAAGGACGCAGGGACGGTCCTCCCATTACTGTGCCGTTGGTAACGTGGCCATGAACTTGATCAACGCAGGTTTCCAGATGTCGGCGTAGTAATGGCTGAAATGGCCGTGCGTATTCTTGCCGTAGGGGGTCAAGACGTAAGTGCCGTATTTGATCTTCTTCATCGCGCGCGGGATCGTGTCGAGGTCGGGCGGATCGGCGAAATCCTCGACATTGTTCACCAGCAGCACATGCGCCGTGATCTTCGACAGGTCGGTCTCGGGGCTATAATCGTAAATCGATTCAATCTCGTAGAGAGAATTGTTCGCGTCGCCTTTCTGCACCTGTGCAAGGCGCTTGTCGTAAAGCGCCTTCGCCGCTTCCATCGTCGGAGCCTCCTCTTGGATGCGCACCGGACTGTCGGTCAAATCCTCGCCGGCGGCGCGGTAGGTATAGGCGGTCGGCTCCTTGGTGTAGTCGCCGTTGTTCCAGTCGGGGTCGTGCCGGATCGCCTCGGCGCCGCCGTGGCGCAGCATGTAGTTGCGGCCGCTGATCTCGACCGGCTGGCACGAGAGCCCGACCGAGCCGTCCATCAGCCCGGGATACATCTCATCCCACATAAAGGTATGCATGCAACCCAATGAGCTGCCGATGATCAGCCGCAGATGCGCGACCTTGAGCCCGTCGGTGACGAGCCGGTGCAGCACGTCGACCATGTCGTGATAGCGGTAATGCGGGAACTTGCCCTTGAGCCCGTCCGACGGCTTGGACGACCCGCCGCGGCCGAGCTGGTCGGGGATGATGATGTAGTACTTGCCGGCGTCGAGCGGCTGCCCCGCTTTGAACAATTCGTCGGCGAGGGTCGGGCGGAACCAGTTGGCGCCGGTGCCGGTGTTGCCTTGGAGCAGCAGGATGCCGTTGACGATGCCGCCCTCGGCGTTTTTCCGCGGCGTGCCGATCGTACGGTAATGGATTTTGACGGAATCCATCGTCTCGCCGCTGGCGAACTTATAGTTGGCGATCGTGTAGTCGCCTTGCTGGTAGTTCGGCCAATCGGTCTTCGGGTCCGCGGCAATGGCGGGCGCGGCGAGGCCGATCAGCGCGGCGACGATCAGGGCGCGGAGGAGCATGGGGCGAAACCTCGGAGAAGCATTCAGACGGCAGCAGCGGCGCCGAGCAGCCGGCGGCGGCGGAAGTATGTGGTCAGCAACAGCGCCAGCGACAGCGCGAAACCCAGGATCAGCGATCCGATGGCGATCGCGACGGCGCGAAAGATGATCCCGACGATGCCGGTACCGATCGCCAGCACCGTCTTCGGCCCGTTCTGTCCATCGGCATAACGGGCGGTCACGCGATAATTGCCCGGCTCGGTGATGGTGAATTCCAGTAGCGATTCCCCGGCGCTGCTGCCGACAGTATAGGTCGAGTGCAGGTTCGGAGGCCTTGCCGGGATCGGCGTACCACCCGCGTCCGGCACCACCTCGACCGTCATCCCCGGGATGTCTTTGGCCTCATAGATGCGGCCGTCGATATGGCTCCTGGTCTCGTGGAAGACCAGATAGGTGCCCGGCTTGCTGAGGGTGACGAAGCCGGTGCCCGGGACGACGATACGAGCAAACGCGTTGCGGACGTCGGTCACCGCGCCCCACCCGACCCATGCCGCGACCGCGAGGCCGAGGAGAAGCGGAACCGGCGAAAGCCAGTACCCGGCCTTGCTCGTCATCCTATTCCGCCGCCTGAGCCCGCGCGGGCCCGAGCTCAGCGAGGAACTCGATCAGGTACGGCTTCCACAGCTCGGCGTAGTAGTGGCTGAAATGGCCGTGCGTGTTGGGACCAGCCGGAATAAGGACATAGCGACCGTTTTTAACGCGCTTCATCGCCCGCTCGACGGTGCCGAGCTCGGGCGGGTTGGCATGGTCTTCCTGATCGTTGATCAGCAAGACCTTGGCCCTGATCTTGTCGAGGTCGGGCTCGGGATTGTAGTCCTGGATCGCCTCGATCGCCCAAAGCTGGTTGTTGGCGTCGCCCTTGGCGGCATCGGCAAGGCGCTTTTCGTAAAGCGCGTTGGCGGCGGCAAGGGTCGGCGCCATCTCCTGGATGCGGGTCGGGCTCTCGGTCCCGAAATTGCCGGCGGCGGCGTAGATGTAGTGGCGCGGGTTCTTGTCGTAGAACCCGCCGTTCCAATCCGGGTCGTTGCGGATCGCCTCGGCCTGGCCCTTGCGGCCGAGCCAGTTGCGGCCGCTGATCTCGACCGGCTGGCACGAGATCGGGATCACGCCGTCCATCAGGTCGGGGTACGCCTCGGCCCACATCCAAGCATGCATCCCGCCCATCGAGCTGCCGATGACGAGCCGCAGGTGCCCGACCCCGAGCCCCTCGGTGATCAGCCGATAACCGCTGTCGACCATGTCGCGGTAGCGGTAATGCGGGAAGTTGCCGCGAAGCCCGTCCGACGGCTTCGACGATTGCCCGCGCCCGATCGCGTCCTGCATGATCAGGAAATACTCCCGCGCATCGAGCGGCTGGCCGGGGCCGTAGAGATGGTCGGCAAGGCTCGGCCTGAGCCAGTTCTCGCCCGTGCCGGTATTGCCCTGCAGCAGGAGCACACCGTTGACGATCTTGCCGCTCGCGTCGCGCCGCGGCACGCCCATCGTGCGGTAATGCAGCTTCAGCTCGGGCAAGACCTCGCCGCTCGCGAACCGGTAGTCCTTCAGGATGAAACCGGCCTCGGTGAAGTTCGGCCAATCTGGCATCTTCGTTCTCCCCTACTGCGTTCCCCGGATCGGTCTGATTTCGAGGGGCATCGCACTTGTGTCCGCCTGTTCGGCGACTATCCTAGCGCTCGGCCCCGCCGCCGTCTCGCCGCCCGTACGGGAGTTTCTGCCTAATGATCCTCGCCCAGCGCGCTGCGGCGATCGCCCTCGCCGTGATGCTGCTACCGATCGCTGCTACGGCGCAAAGCCTCGCCTGCCGCCCATTCACAAAGGACGTGATCGCCGCCCCCGAGCCGCGCGAGGCCGCCGCACCGATCAAGCGGTTCGAGGGGATAAGGCAGGCGCTCAAAGTTCAGCCCTACCGAGCGCTCTATCTCGGCGATTCGATCACGCAGCTTTGGGACCCGAAGATCTGGCAGCAGAACATGGCGCCGCGCGGCGTGTTCAATGCCGGGGTCAGCGGCGACCGCACCGAGCATCTCTTGTGGCGGCTCGATCACGGCAATCTCGACGGGCCGCCGCCCAAGGTCGCGATCGTGCTGATCGGCACCAACGACATCGGCCATGGCCGCCTTGTCGAGGACGCGGCGGAGGGGATTCGCGCCGTCCTGCTCAAGCTGCGCGTGCGTGAGCCGGCGACGCGGATCGTGCTCCTAGGCCTGTGGCCGCGCGGCGCCAGCCCCACCGATCCGCTGCGCCGGAAGGTCGTCGCGGTCAACGACCTGATCCAGACCTGCGGCGACGACAAGAGCGTCTTCTACGCCGATATCGGCGGCGTGCTGACCGACAGCCGCGGCGAGCTCACCCGCGCGATTTCGCCCGACCTCTTGCACTTCAGCGCCGCCGGCTACGCTCGCATCGCCCCCCTCCTCGACCGTCTCCTCGACCCGCTCCTGGCAATGCCGCCGCTTTCGGGTTGAGTTGAGGCCGCCACGAAGGCACGAAGGACACGACGTAAAGGCGCCGAGCGCCAAAATTTGCCACAGAGGCACAGAGGTATCCGTCGCTCGTCCTCTCTGTCTCTGTGGCAAATAAATATGCTGCGCGCTCTGCCGCCTTCGCGCGCTTCGTGCGTCCGTGATGGGCCACATCAAACGAGCAGCTTTCCCACCCTCACGCGGTCGACGAGGAGCCCGTCGATCCGCGACATGCCGCGCATCGTCACCTCTTCCTCGTAGCCCATCGTCGCTGCGAAGGCGCGGGCGTGGCGGTTGGGGGCTTGGAGGGCGGCGCTGAGGCGACGGACGCCTTGAGCGCGGGCCCAGGCTTCGAGGCGGGCGTGCAGGCGGCGGCCCAGCCCCTGGCCGGCCCATTCGGGCAGCACGTTGACGCCGACCCAGGCATCGGAGGCCATGCGGAACCGCCGCTCGATCGACGCCGTCGCAAAGCCGATGATCGCCTCGGGCCCATACATGTCCTGCTGCACGGCGGCGAGCCATAAGCGCGGATCGTCGGAGGTCGCCGCGAAATCGCGCTCGATCGCATCGACCGGCGCGACCTCGCCCGGCAGCTTCAGCGCCAGCGGGGTCGTCGCGCACAGCCGCGTCTCCCAGTCGCGAAACGCCGGCCCGTCGCCCGGCCGCAGCTCGCGCAGCACCAGCGTGTGGGTCGCATGGCGGCCCGACGGGCGCAGGCTCGCGTCCGGCACCGGCATTCTGGGCGTTGCGGGGGCGAGCAGTTTCCCCATCCAGAAATCGTCGGTCCAAACGCCGCCGCGCAGGACGCCTGCACGGATTGTGCCCTCGTTGGCGAAGCCGCATTTGCGATAGAGTCCTTGACCGCGCTCGTTCAGCGAGCTGACGCGCAGTTCGAGCCGCCACCCCCCCTGCCCGCGCGCCCAGTCTTCGATCGCCGCGAAGAGCCGCGTCCCGATCCCGAGGCCGCGGTACCGCTCCAGCAATCCAACGGTGGCAATGAAGACATTCCCGCGATGCCGCTCGTACCAGCCGGCGAAGGCCGACAGGTAGCCGATGATCGCCTCGCCATCGAGCGCGACCAGCATGACGCCCGAGCGCTGCTCGTCGAGCCGCGCGAGCTCCTCCTCGAACCGACCGTCCCAAGGATGGCCCTCGCCGGGAACCCCGAGGAACTCGGTTTCGTTATTGATCTGCTCGACGGCCTCCTCCAAGGCGGGCCCATCGCCCGGCCGTGCCTGTCGAACGAGGATGTCGTCGGTCATGGCCGTCATTCCCTTCGGACCTTCCGCCCCACTTTCCCGCGATCACATCGCTTCTATACCGCAATCGAGGACCGCCGAGCGCGCCAACAATTTCGACTCGCTGCGGCTCGTCGCGGCGCTGTCGGTGATGTTCTCGCATTCGTTCCTGATCGCCGAAGGCAGCGAGGCACATGAGTGGTTTGTCCGGTTGAGCGGCAACCAGTGTGTGCTGGGTCTCGTCGGCGTGTTCGTGTTTTTCGTGATCAGCGGGTATCTCGTCACGGCCAGCTATTGCCGGCACCCGCGGCCGGGGCGGTTTGCGCTGCACCGGGTGCTGCGGATCTTTCCGGGGCTGATCGTCAACCTCTTGGTCTGCGCCTTCGCGCTCGGCCCCTTGGTGACGAGCCTCTCCGGGCACGACTATTTCGCCAGCGGCACGCTGTACCGCTACCTAGGACAGTCCTTCCTGCTGAGCCCGAACTCGCCGCCGCTGCCCGGCGTCACCTTTGTCGACAACGCGGTCGGCAACATCGTCAACGGGTCGCTGTGGACGCTGCGCTACGAGATGATGATGTACGCGATGGTGCTGCTGCTCGGTCTCGCCGGCTTGCTCAGGCTGTCGACGACGCTGCTCCTCACCGCGCTCGGCATCGTCGCGGTCGCATTCGAGAACTCGCTCAAGCCGTTCGGCGATTTCGGCGAAATGGCCTGGCTTCTCGGGTTTTTCGCCTCGGGCATGGCGATGCATTTTCTGCGGCCATATCTGAGCTTCCGCTGGCCCTACATGCTGCTGGCCGTCGCGGTGCTCGCCGGTTTTGTATGGCTGCATGTCTTCATCATGCTGTTCCCGCTCGCCGGCGCCTATCTCGTGATCGGGTTTGCGACGCGGCACGACCCCGGCCTCGATTATTCCCGCCACCTCGGCGATCTGTCCTACGGGCTCTACATCTACGGCTGGCCGGCGGAGAACCTCGTCGTCTGGCTTTCGCACGGGCACGCTGCGTGGTGGCAGGTGTTCCTCGGCGCCGTCGCCATCGCCGGGCCGCTCGCCTATCTGTCGTGGCACCTCGTCGAAAGCCGGGCGCTGGCCTGGGGCCGGCGCCCTCCCGCGCACGAGGCCATGCCGTATTCGCAATCGACAGGACCGTAAGCCAGGCTTACCGTTTCGGGAGACACATTCCCGCCGACGGAGACCCCGCATGGCCTACGATCTCGTGATCAAGAACGGCACCATCGTTGACGGCACCGGCGCACCCGGGCGGATCGCGGACATCGCGGTCTCAGGCGGCAAGATCGCCGAGATCGGCAAGATCACCGACGGGTCGAACCGGGTCATCGATGCCGCCGACCTCGTCGTCGCCCCCGGCTTTATCGACCCGCACACGCATTACGACGCGCAGATCTGCTGGGACAAGGCGATCACCCCGTCGATCTGGCATGGCGTCACCTCGGTGGTGATGGGGAATTGCGGGGTCGGGATCGCGCCGTGCCTGCCCGAGGCGCGCGAAGTCGCGATGCGCGACCTCGTCAATGTCGAGGCCATCCCGTTCGACGTGCTGAACGCCGGGATCACCTGGGACTGGCAGACCTTTCCCGAGTTCCTCGACGCGGCCGCGGCGCGCGGCCCAGCGCTCAACCTCGGCTTTCTCGCGCCGCTGACCCCGTTTCGGCACTACGTGATGGGCGAAGCCTCGATGGAGCGCTCGGCGACGCCTGACGAGACGGCGAAGATCAAGGCGCTGTTGCGCGAGGCCGTCGACGCCGGCGCGTTCGGCTTTTCGACGACGGTCCTCAACCAGCACATGGGCTACCAGGCCCGACCCCTCGCCTGCCGCAACGCCGACCGCGCCGAACTCAAGGCCTATGCCAACGTGCTCAAGGAAAGCGGCAAGGGCGCGATCGAGATTGCGCTGACCAAGAAGATCTCGGTCATGGACGACGACGAGCACGACCTCTTGTCGTTCCTCCTCGCCGAGAGCAGCAAGCCGGTCACCTTCCTCGCCCTGTTCCAGCGCGACGACATCCCCGACGCCTGCCCCGAGACCTTGCGCAAGGCCAAGGCGCTGCCCGGCGCGACGCCGCAGACCTCGCCGCTGGCGCTGACCCGCGAGGTCAACATGCGCAACCCGTTCTCGTTTGCGTCTTACACGTCGTGGGCGCGGATCTTTGCCGACCAGTCGAAGGAGGCGCAGCGCGCGGTCTATGCCGACCCCGCCTTCCGCAACCATTTCCGCGATCAGCTCAAGAGCGCGGTCGGGTTCAGCGGCGACTGGAGCCGGATCACCGTGCACGAGTGCCACAAGCCCGAGATGAAGCGCTATGAAGGCCGCAATGTCGCCGACATCGCCAAGGAGCGCGGCAAGGACGGGCTGGACACCTTCCTCGACCTGACCCTCGAAGACGATCTCGACATCGAGTTCGTGCTCGCCCAGTTCAACGCCAATGTGAAGCGGGTCGAGGAAAACCTCGTCGATCCGCGCGTGCTGATCGCGCTCGGCGACGCGGGCGCGCATGTCGACATGCTGTGCGACGCCGGCTATCCGACCTACCTCCTCGGCACCTGGGTGCGCGAGCGGCAGATCATGACGCTGGAACAGGCGATCGCGCGCCTCACTTCACAGCCCGCGGACCTCTTCGGGATCAAGGGCCGCGGCCGGCTCACCCAGGGCTACGCGGCCGACATCGCGATCTTCGACCCGGCGACGATCGGCTCGGCGAGCCGCGGCGAGCGCCGCTTCGACCTGCCGGGCGGCGCCAAGCGCATGGTCATGCCTGCGCGCGGCGTCACCCACACGATCGTCAACGGCGCGGTTGCCTATGCCGGCGGCCAGGTCACCGGCTCGGCCAGCGGCGCGGTGCTGCGGTCGTAGCAAAGCGAGCGCGGGCGTCCCGCCCGCAAGTCTTCGGGGGAATGCGGGCGAGACGCCCGCGCTCCTCTAAATCTTCTCGAAAAAGGTGTGGTGGCGGCTCGTCGTGTGGGGGCGGATCTTGGTGGCCCAGTCGCCCCAGGCGCCGGCGACCTCCCATTCCTTCGAGTCGACGACCGCCGGCGAATCGATCTCGTAGACCGCCAGGTACTTCTGCATCCGGCTGTCGTTGGATTTTTCGAGCCGGTAGCGCGTAACCTTGTGGACCCCCGGCACCTTCGACAGCGCCGGCACGTGCTCGGCGTCGTAGACGCGGTTCAGTTCGGCTTCCATCGCCGCGGGGATATCCATCTGGACCATATAGATGTAAGACATGGGCTGTTCCCTCCGCAAAGTTCCAGCTTAGCCGATTACGCGCACCACGACAGCGCCCGCGTCGGCCGACCGGTTCCGAGGGGAAATGTGAAATTGTCATGGCTGCGCTTGAATGCCGCCTGTTAGTGCGCATTTAACCCGGCCATGGTCAGCTTTTTGTAAGGGGCTACGATGCGACGGTTTCGGCGCTGGGCGACTTCCACTGTTTCCGCCGCCGCATTGGCTCTGGCGCTGGCGTTTCCGGCAAGTTCCGCCCGGGCCGAGGCTGGCGCCGACGCGGTCCGCACGCTTTACGCGACGCTCCTCAACGTCATGCAGAATGGCCCGTCGCTCGGCGCGAGCGGTCGCTATGCCCGGATCGAGCCGGTCGTCGGCCAGGTCTTCGACCTGCCGCTGATGACGCGACTGGCGGTCGGCCCCAGTTGGGCGGCGATGAACCCGGCGCAGCAGCAGCAAGTGACCCGCGCGTTCGGCCGTTACATTGCCGCGGTCTATGCCGACCGCTTCGATTCCTATTCCGGCGAGAAGCTCGAGGTGACCGGCACGCAGCAATCGAGCGGCGGCATGATCATCACGAGCCGCATCGTGAAATCCACCGGCGAGCCGGTGGAAATCAACTACCTGATGCGCCAGTCCGGCGCCGGCTGGCAGATCGCCGACGTCTACCTCAACGGCACGATCAGCGAGCTGGCCACCCGCCGCTCGGAATTCGCCTCGATCCTGCAGAGCCAGGGTATCAACGGCCTGATCGCGACGCTCAACGGCAAGGCCGCCGCGCTGGGCGCCGAGCGGACGTCGTAACCGGCCGCTAAGCCGCCGCCAGCACTTCCCGCGCATCGGCGGGAAGGTCTTTGCCCTCGATATGGCAGCGGTGCCATAGCGCGTAGAACAACAGCCCCCAGGCGGCGCGGCCGGCACGCTTCTGGCCGGCCTCGATAAAGACCCGCTGCACCGCGACCGGATCGCACATCTCGCGAACGCCATCGGAGGCGGCGACCATGCGGCCCACCTCCGTGGCACGGCGGGCGATCCATCGTGTCGCCGGTACCGTGAAGCCGCGCTTGCGGCCAAACGGCTCGGCAATCGGCATCTGTCGCGCGAGCCATTGCCGCAGCAGGTATTTACCCAGCCCCTTGCGGATCTTCAGATCATCCGGCAAGCGGAATGCGAAGCCGGCGACTTCGGGATCGAGGAATGGCGTCCGGCCCTCGGTGGCATGCGCCATCAGGCAGCGATCGAGCTTGACCAGAAGGTCGTTCGGCAGCCACGCCGCGCAATCGACCGCCTGCGCGACCTGAAGCCGGTCGCGGCCGCCGGCTGCGGCGCGCGCCTCGGCCGCGGCGATGCCGTCACGCCACCCGGTGATCTCATCGCGCAAGAGACCGAGCCCGTCGAGCATCCCCCGCACCCGCGGCATGCGCCCGCCGATCCACCACGGCCGCATGACGCTGCGATAGCGGCCGTACCCGGCAAAGAGCTCGTCGCCGCCTTCACCGGACAGGATCACCTTCAGCCCGGCCTGGTGCGCGACGTCGGCGAGCTTGTAGGTCGGCAGCATCGCGTAATCAGCGGCCGGGTCGTCGACCGTGCGCGCGACGCGGGGCAGGAGGCGCCAGAAATCGTCTTCGGTGAAATCCACCTCGACATGCTCAGCCCCGACTGCCCGTGCGACAGCCCGCGCCATCGGCCGCTCGTCGGCTCCGGCGGCATCCGCAAACCCGACCGTGAACGCCTGCACCGGCCGCTCGGCAAGCCGTGCCATCATCACCAGCACGGCGGTCGAATCGATCCCGCCCGACAGGAACATGCCGAACGGCACATCCGAACGCTGGTGCACCTTGACGCTGTCGAGCAGCACCGCGTCGAGCCGCTCAAGCGCCTCCTCTTCATTGCACGAGACCGGGCCGCCCTCGGGCAGCGCGAGACGGCGGCGGCGCTCGACGATGCGGCCCTGGCGCACGACGATCGTCTCGCCCGGCAGGACCCGGTTGATCCCGGCGAAGATCGTCTCGCGCCCGGTCGAGAACTGCATCTGCAGCAGCTCGTCGCGCACCGGCCGGTTCAGCACCGGCGCCGCGATCCCGGCGGCGATCAGCGCCTGCGGCTCGGAAGCAAAGGCGAAAAAGCGCAGGGTCTCAACGTAATAGAGCGGCTTGATGCCGAACGGGTCGCGCGCCAGCACCAGCCGCCCGGTCCCCGGGTCATGCAGCGCGATCGCGTACATGCCCCGCAGCTTCTCCGTGAAGTCGAGCCCATGGCGGCGGTAGAGGTGCAGCGGCAATTCGCAATCGGATTGGGTCGTGAAGACGACATCCGGCAACTCGGCGCGCAGCTCGATGTAGTTGTAGATCTCCGCATTGGCGATGAGGGCCGCGCCGCCGGGCTCGTAGAGCGGCTGGTCGCCGGTATCGAGGTCGATGATCGCGAGCCGGGTCTGCATCATCCCGACATCGCCCGAGCGATAGTGCCCCTTGCCGTCCGGTCCGCGATGCGCCAGCGGCGGCTCCAGCGCGCGCACGAGGACGCTCGGCGGCGCCTCGCCGTCACGCGTCATCAGCCCCGCAAACCCGCACATCAGCGCACCACCCGCGCGAAGAGGTCGCGATAGGCCGCGACGACGGCCGCCTCGGTGAATTCGGCCTCATAGGATTGGCGGCCGGCTGCGGCGAGGCGCGCGCGCAGCGCCGGATCGCCGGCAAGGCGCGTCATCGACGCGGCCAGCGCGGGTGCGTCGTCGACCGGCACGAGGAGCCCGCTCGCCTCATCGGCGATCAGCGCCCGGGGGCCGTCGCTTTGCGTCGCCACGACGGGCACACCCGCGGCCCAGGCCTCGATCACGACATTCCCCAAAGGTTCCAGCCGCGACGGGCAGACGAGGAAATCGGCGGTTTCGAGCAAAGGCCACACCTCGTCCTGCCAACCGAGAAACCGCACGCGTCCGTCGAGACCGAGCCGCGCCGCCTGCGCCTGCAAGGCGCCGAGGAGATCGCCGTCACCACCGATCCATAAATCGATGCCCGGCGCCAGCGCAAGCGCGTCGAGCAGCACGTCGAACGCCTTGTTCGGATGCAGCCGCCCCAGCGTGAGCGCGCGCATCGTCCCCTCTTCGCGCGGTGCGCGAGAGCGCGGGCCGGGGTCGGGAACGAAATTCGGCAGGTAATGAACGCGTTCCGGCGTCCAGCCATGCGCCACGGCATAATCGACGATGCTGCGCGTATTGCCGATCAGGTGATCGCAATGCCGGTAATATTTGAGGTCATAGTAGCCGCCAAGCCGGGCGAGATGGACGAAATCGCCGCGCGGGCAGAATTGCGTCGCGCGGCTCATCCAGCTCAGCACGATCTCCGGCCGCCACGACGCGATCTCGCGACGAAAGGCGCGGCCGGTCGCGAAATCGAAACGGCCGCCGAATGCCGCCTCGGCGACCTCGACCCCGGCGCCGCGAAGCTGCCCGGCGCGCGCCGGATCGCAACGGATCAGCACGCGCTGCTCCTGCCCGGCGCGCTGCAGGGCGCCGGCGAGGCGGACGAAAAAATTCTCCGCTCCGCCATGGGGCCTCCCTGCCATCGCCTGCAGCAGCCGCGTCATCCTATCAGGGCCTCGAACCGCGCCGCGACCGCATCCCAGCCTTCGCCGCGCTGGCGATCGAGCGCGTTACGGTGCCAGCCTCGCCACAGATCGTCGTCGGAGAGCGCGGCGATCGCGGCCGCGGCGAACTCGTCGTCAGTCGCGGCAACCCGCCCGGTGATCCCGTCGATGACCCGCTCCCCGACCGAGCCCAGCGGCTGCACAATCGCCGGCACCCCCATCGCCTGCGCCTCGGCAAGGGCCAGGCAGAACGTCTCGCCCCAGTCCCCGCGATAGAGCATGGCCCGCGCCTCGGACAGCACGCGCACCAGCGCGTCCCGCCCCACCGGCGCGTGACGATGGACGCCATGCCCGGCGAGCGCCTCGGCCCGCGCCAATACCGTCTCCATCGGCCCGCCGCTCGCACCATAGACGGCCGGCCCGGCATAGATGTGCAGCTCGGCGTCCGGCACGGCCGGCCTGACTCGGCCGACCCACAAGTCGAGCAGCCAGTCGAGTCCGCGCATCGGGTTCGAGGTAAAGACCGCGCGCGGCGGTGGCGGTTCTCGGGACTCGGCGTGGCGGAAGCGGTCAAGCACGCCGTAGGGGATCACCATCCGCTCGCCGGTGACCAGCCACCTCGGCACGGTCGAAGCATGATAGGCCCCGGTCGTCACCACGATTGGCCGATACCAGGCGAGGCGCCAGACATTGCGTGGCTTCTTGAGGTAGCGCGCCGGGTTGTGCAGCCAGAACACGCGCCGCGCGGCATGGGCGCAGAGACCGATCACGCGGTGGCCGCGATTGCCGATGTAGAGGTCGCAACGTTCCGGCACACCGGCCGACAAGGGCGCCCACTCGACGCCCTTGTGCTCGACCGGAGCCTTGCAACGGCTTCGCGCCAACACCTGGTGCCCGCGCGCCGCCAGCCCCTCTGTGAGCGCAACGAAAGCAGTCTCGGCGCCGCCGAGCGGGCCGGTTTCGGCCATCCTGCCGTCGAACGGGATGCCGTCGTCGGCCATCACGACGAGCGCCATCACTCGCGCTCCAGCCGCGCCTTGAGGTACGACAGGATCGGATAGAGCCCGGCACAGAGCGCGATGACGAAGCCGTACGGCCCTTCGCGGTAGCCGCGCCGGGCGACGTAGCATTTCCAGAAGCGCGAGAAGATTCGGCGGAGATTGCGGCCGTAGCCGCCGATATCGCCGCTGTCGCGCAGGTCGCGGGCGTGCAGTGTCGAGTAGCGGTCGAGACGCTGCAGCATCTCGGAGATGTTGCGGTCGACCCGGTGCTCGAGGCGGCAGGCGAGCGGCGCGCCCTGCGTGCCCGAAAGCCTGAGCCGGGGATGCACCCGCTCGCCGCCCCATTCCTTGGTGCCCTTGCGGAAAAGCCCGGGATAGGCGGACTTGCCGAACGACGCGCCCCATCCCCACCGCACCAGCCGGTCGCCGATATAATTGTCGACCGGAATCAGGTGCCGATCCGCCTCGGACGACGCGGCAACCGCGCGAATCTCGGCGGCGAGTTCGGGGGAGACGCGCTCGTCGGCGTCGATCTCGACGATCCAGGCGCCGGCGCAGGTATCGATGCCGGCGTGCCGGCGCGGTCCCTCGCGCTCCCACGCCCCTTCGACGATGCGGGAGGTGAATTCGAGCGCGATCTCCCGCGAGCGGTCGGTGCAGCGGTCGAGAACAACGACGAGCTCGTCGCCAAAGCCGAGCCGCGAGAGGCATTCGGCGAGCTGGCCCTCCTCGTTATGCGCGACGACCAGCGCCGACAGCAGGACGTCGCTCACGCCGCCTCGGCTCGCCGGCGCAGCGCCCGGACCGCCGCCTCGACCCGCTCGACGGACAGCGAGTCCATCAGGGTGTCGGTGGTGCGGTGGTCAAACCCCGGCCCCATCAGCTCCGCCGGGGTCCGGTCGGTCTGCACGATTGCCGTGCACCGCCCCCACGGCGCATAGCGCGCCGCCGGGCTCGGGCCGAAAAGGCCGAGCGTCGGCGTGCCGACCGCGGCGGCGATGTGCATGAGCCCGGTATCGTTGCCGATGAACATGTCCGCCGATCTGACCACCCCGGCGGCGGTCAATACGTCGGTCCGGCCGACGAGGTCGATGACCCGGTCGGGCGGCAGCGCGCAAAGCAGATTCCCGGCCTGAGGCCGCTCATGCGCCGCCGCGAGCACCGCCACACGCGCGCCATCGAACGCTCCGCTCGGCGCGGTCAGACGCTGCGCCAGTTCCGCGAAGCGTTCGCCGCGCCACTGCTTGCCGCGCCAGTTGGCGGCCGGGCCGATCGCCACCACCGGCGGTCCCGGCGGCACCAGCCGCCCGGCCTTGGCGAGGGTATCGGCGCCGAGCCAGAGGGTCGGGTTTGGCGGCGGGTTGAGGCCGAACAGCGCCCCCAGATGGCGCACGCGGTGCGTGTCCACGCCCTCCTTCGCCGCGACCTTGCGCTCGCCGGCCCGCAGCAGCCACGCCAGCGCCGAGCCGCGCAGGTCGACAATCAGGTCCCAGCGCCGCCCGGCGACCGCGGCGTAGAGCTTGAGCCAATGCAGCGACGCCGCCTGCTTGGTGACCGCGATCACCCGTTCGACGCGCGGCGCGTCGGCGAATAGCGGCGCGGCAAGCGGGCCGGCCGCGATCGTGAAACGCGCCTCGGGATGGCGGTCGAGCAGAAAGGACAGGAGGCCGGTCGACAACACGGCGTCGCCGATGCGCGTCGCAGTCACGAAAAGGATGTTCATGGCCTCCGGGCGCTTATAGGCCCGGCCTGCGGCCTTGCCAAGCGAACCGCGGGGTTCTACGTGTTGACCCATGCCGAACTCCCGTTTTGCCCTGCTCCCAGACCGCGGCATCCTCGCCGTCGGCGGCGATGATCGCGCAAGTTTCCTGCAGGGGCTGATCTCCAACGACACGACCAGGCTGGCCCCGGACCGTGCGCTTTACGCCGCGTTCCTGACCGCGCAGGGCAAGTACCTGCACGATTTCATCATGGTCGAGCATGACGGCGTCATCCGGCTGGATGCCGAGGCCGCCCGGATCGCCGATCTGCGGCGCCGGCTGTCGATGTACAGGCTGCGCGCCAAGGTTACGATCGAAGAGCTGCCCGACCTCGCTGTCGCCGCCGTGTTCGGCGGCGATCTGCCCGACATCGCCCTCTCCGACCCGCGCCTCCCGGAGCTCGGCGGCCGGGTGATCCTGCCGCGCGATTCGCTGCGCTCGACGCTGACCGGGCTCGGCCTCGCCGAGGCCGGGTTCGCCGAGTACGACCGGTTGCGCCTCGGCCTCGGGATTCCCGACGGCAGCCGCGACCTCGTCGTCGACAAGTCGATCCTGCTCGAAGCGGGGTTCGACGAGCTCCACGGCGTCGATTGGCAAAAGGGCTGCTATATCGGCCAGGAGCTGACCGCCCGCACCAAGTACCGCGGCCTCATCAAGAAGCGGTTGTTTCCGGTCAAGATAGACGGCCCCGCGCCCAGATCCGGCACGATCCTGACGCTCGACGGCAAGGAAGCCGGAGAGATGCGGTCGAGCCTCGGCGATATCGGGCTGGCGCTCGTGCGACTGGAGAATGTGGACGGAACGCTGGTTGCTGACGACGCGACAGTTCGTGCGACGCCGCCTAAATGGATGCGGGCGGAGGTGGATTGAACCCGTTCAAACGACCGAGGACGCGCGTGGCCCCGCCGACGCAGACTTCGCCACCCCTGGCCTCGCTCACGGTCGACAAATTCGAGCAACGGCCGCCCGCGCAACGAAACGCGGTCGATATCTTCGCCGGAAAGTGGGCTTCAGACTTGACGCCGATAGCCCCTGGAGTTGTCGCAGGAGCGGTACCGGCCTTCTCCAACGGCATACGCATGCGCGACCTCGCCGAGGCTTTCGGACAAGGCGGTCGGCTCGACGGAATGAGCGTGCTTGAGTTGGGACCGCTTGAAGGCGGGCACACTTATCATCTGGAACGGCTTGGCGCGGCATCGATTCTGGCCATCGAGAGCAACGTCGAAGCCTATTTGAAATGCCTGGTCACCAAGGAATTGGCCGGGCTACGGAACGCCCGCTTCCTGCTCGGTGACTTCGTTCCCTACTTGGAAACAACCGCAAAGCGCTACGACATCGTGCTGTGTTCGGGCGTTCTATATCATATGGCCGCGCCGTTTCGGCTCATCGATGCCCTGCCGCGGGTCACCTCGAAATGCTTTGTGTGGACGCACTATTACGACGCGGCAAACTATCGCGGGCCACCGCGTCGCCCGGTGACCGACCCCGCTCGCCCCGGCATTGAGATGTACCTCCACGACCATCAGGATCGACGTCTCGATACCTTCTGGGGCGGCAACAAGCCGGTCACAATGTGGCTCAAGCGTCAGGACATCCTGGACGGCTTCGCAGCCGCCGGCTTCGACCGGGTCACGGTGATCGACGAGGATGTCGCGAACCCGAACAGCGCTTGCTTCGCCTTTACCGCCGAGCGCAGCTAGGCCGTTCCCGCCCCCTCTTCCAACTCCGCCTGCGCCGCCGCCAGCCGGGCGATCGGCACCCGATATGGCGAGCAGCTCACGTAATCCAACCCGATTTCGCGGCAGAAGCGGATCGAGGCGGGGTCTCCGCCATGCTCGCCGCAGATGCCGAGCTTGAGGTCGGGGCGGGTCTTGCGACCGCGCTCCTTGGCGATGCGGATCAGCTCGCCGACGCCTTCGATGTCGAGCGTCTGGAACGGATCCTGCGCCAGGACGCCGAGCCGCTGGTAGGTGCCGATAAAGCTCGCCGCGTCGTCGCGCGACAGGCCGAATACGGTCTGCGTCAGATCGTTGGTGCCAAAGCTGAAGAAGCTGGCACTTTCGGCGATGTCTGCCGCCATCAGGGCCGCACGCGGCAATTCGATCATCGTGCCGATCTGGTAGGGCACATCGACCTCGGCCTTCTCCATCGCCTCGCGCCCAACGCGCTCGACCATCTCCTTCAGGATGTCGAATTCACGCCGGGTCGCGATCAGCGGCACCATGATCTCGGGCGAAACCGGCTTCCCGGTCTCCTTGGTCACGGCGATCGCCGCCTCGAAGATCGCGATCACCTGCATCTCGTAGATCTCGGGATAGGTGATCCCGAGCCGGCAACCGCGATGGCCGAGCATCGGGTTCGCCTCGTGGAGGTAGTGGCTGCGGGCGCGTATCTCGTCGACACCCTTGCCGGTCGCGCGCGCCAGCTCGGCGAATTCGGCGTCGGTCTTGGGCAGGAATTCGTGGAGCGGCGGGTCGAGCAGCCGGATCGTCACCGGCGCGCCCTCCATGATCCGGAACAGCTCGGCAAAGTCGTCGCGCTGCATCGGCAACAGCTTGGCGAGCGCGGTGCGGCGCCCGGCCTCTTCGTCGGCCATGATCATCTCGCGCATCGCATCGATGCGATCGGCCTCAAAGAACATGTGCTCGGTGCGCGACAGGCCGATCCCCTGCGCCCCGAAATTCTTTGCGGCGCGGGCGTCGGCCGGGGTTTCGGCGTTGGCGCGGACGCCGAGCTTCCTGAGCCCGTCGGCCCAGCCCATCAGCGTCGCAAAGTCGCCGGAAAGCCTGGGCTGTATCGTCGGCACCTCGCCGAGCATGACCTCGCCGTTCGAGCCGTTGAGCGTGATCACGTCGCCGGCCGCAACCTGGACGTTGCGCACGGTGAAATTGCCGGATTCGTAATCGACGCGGATATCGCCGGCGCCGGCGACGCAGGGCCGGCCCATGCCGCGCGCGACGACGGCAGCGTGGCTGGTCATGCCGCCGCGCGTCGTCAGGATGCCTCGTGCGGCGTGCATGCCGTGGATGTCCTCGGGGCTCGTCTCGACCCGCACGAGGATCACCGACTCACCGCGTCCGGCCAGCCACTCCGCCTCGTCGGCGGAAAAGACGACCTTGCCGCAGGCTGCACCGGGCGAGGCCGGCAGCCCACGCGCCAGCACCGTGGTCTTCGCCGACGGGTCGAGCATCGGATGCAATAGCTGGTCGAGCGAGGCCGGCTCGATACGCCGGATCGCCTCTTCCTTGTCGATAACGCCTTCCTCGACGAGGGAAACCGCGATTTTCAGCGCTGCGTGCGCGGTGCGCTTGCCGGTGCGGGTCTGCAGCATCCACAGCTTGCTGCGCTCGACGGTGAACTCGATGTCCTGCATGTCGCGGTAATGGTCTTCGAGCGTCTTGCGCACATTGGCAAGCTCCGCAAAGACGTCTGGCATCACCTCTTCCATCGCCGGCAGCGGCGACTTCGACTCCTCCCTCGCCGCCTTGGTCAGGCGCTGGGGTGTGCGGATGCCGGCGACGACGTCCTCGCCTTGGGCATTGACGAGGTATTCGCCGTAGAACTCGTTGGCGCCCGTCGAAGGGTCGCGAGTGAAGGCGACGCCGGTCGCACAGTCTTCGCCCATGTTGCCGAACACCATCGCCTGCACGTTGACCGCCGTGCCCCAGTCGGACGGGATGCCGTGGAGGCGGCGGTAGGTGACCGCGCGCTGGTTCATCCAGCTCCCGAACACCGCGTCGATCGCGCCCTTGAGCTGGGCATGGACGTCTTGCGGGAAGGGCTTGCGCGTCTCGCTCTCGATCACCTCCTTGAAGGCGCCGGTGAGTTCTTTCCAGTCCTCGGCGGTGAGCTCGGTGTCGAGCACGACCCCCGAATCGATCTTATGCTCCTCGATGAGCTGCTCGAAATGATGGTGCTCGATGCCGAGCACGACCTGGCCATACATCTGCAGGAAGCGGCGATAGCTGTCATAGGCAAAGCGCTCGTCG
>DASXFE010000152.1:0-41496 GCA_036489765.1 Allostellaceae bacterium
CGCCATGTCGGGCTGCCGCCGACGCGATATGCGGACCTGCAAGAAGTCTGAGAAGCGTAAAACGAGGAGCAATCGCCCGACCCTCGAAGCCAACCCTTAAGAAGGGTGGCGCGCCCGACACGATTCGAACGTGTGGCCTCCACCTTCGGAGACCGTCACTCGATCAAGTTGAGCTACGGATGTACCTCTCCCTCCCGCCGCCGCGCGGACCGCTTCGTGGAACGCTGGCGCGAACTCGGCCAAGCCAGCCAGCGCCAATGTCGGGGCTGCCGACATGTCCGGGTACAGATCCACGCGGTCGGCGATGCACGATCTGGCCAAGTGTCTCGAACGCGATCCGCAGCTTGAATCCATGCTCAAAGGCCGCAAGCGAGACTTCGTATCGGATCGACGCGGGCCGCAGTCTTGGTCCCGAACACGCGTTCAGCCACGGCATCTACCTTAGTATTTTTTCTCCCCTCCACGCCCAGCCACTACGACCTCTAAATATCTATTGCGAAACAACAAATCGTCGCTCTGTCTTGTCTCTGCAATGTCAAAAGCATCCAGCAGGAGGCAACACGACCATGCTCGTAGCAGACCGTATCGTTCGTCTGAAAACCGTTCTCGCCCGCACCGGCCTCAGCCGCTCCACCATTTACCGCAAAATCGCCGAGGGCTCGTTCCCAGCCCAGCTAAAAATCAGCATGAACGGCAGCGGTTGGCACGAGTCCGATATCGATTGTTGGATCGCCAATCCCGCCGGCTGGCGGCCACCAGAGGCGACGACCGAGAGAATGCGCGCGAGCCGCGCTTAGTTCAGAGATCGTCGTCCAGCTCGTCGTCGTGAACGTCGGCTGCGCGCTGCTTCGCGTTGGCGATCAGCTCTTTGGCAGACTCGCCCCTTACCCAAGCGTCGAGCATATCGGCCCAGCACTGAAGCATGATCTTCCGCTCGGCCAGATACCGGTTCACGTTGTAGACTGCCGCAATCCGGTTCCGAGGCGGGTGAGCCATGCTCATCTCGATCCAGCGATCATCGAACTTGGCGCGGTTCAGGCCGGTCGAAAACGTGCGGCGCAGGTCATGAACGCCGAGGCTTTGAAAGTCCGGGTCATTCTCGCGGATACGCTCCACAACCGTATCGATCACGCGGTTGAGAGTGGCGTTGCTTATAGGCGTATCGCCGTCGTATCGGCCAGGATGCAGGTATCGGCTGACGCCGAACATGGTGCGGAATGCCGTCAGAATGTCGAGCGCCTGATCGCTCAGCGGGACGACATGCGCCTTGCCAGCCTTCATACGCTCGGCCGGGATCGTCCAACGCGCGGCGGCGAAGTCGATTTCCTTCCATGTGGCGTCGATGAACTCCGATTTGCGGACTCCGGTCAGCAGGACGAACTTCACCGCTGAGCGCAGCGTAGGCGCCGCTGTCACGTGATCCAACGCCGTCAGGACCGCGCGAACTTCGGACGGCGACAGGGCGCGCTCGCGCGGCTCGAACGTGGCGATGGCGCTGGTGCGGATCGACTCGGCTGGATTGCTGACATCCAGTCCGCATGCCTGGGCGTGGCGGTACACCAGCAACACGATCTCGCGGACATGGACGGCCACGGCCGGCCCGCGCTTCTCCTTGACCTCATCGCACAGACGTTTGAGACGCTGGGGCGTCACCTCCGCCAGCTTCAGCTTCGACAAGTCTCCCGCGATGGCGCGATCATAGACGGACCGGCGCATCGCTAGGGTGCTGTCGGCCAGTTTTTCGGCCCCCGACTTGGGATCGGCCTTGTGTTTGAAATAGGCTTCCGCCCAGCCTCCGAAGGTGACTGCCTCGGCTGACGCGTTGCGCTTCTGCACCTTTGCTTTCGACGGCGACTCGCCCCGCTCGACCTGACGCCTGGCGCGCGCCAGCAGCGTCCTCGCCTCCGCAAGCGACACATCCATTCCGAATTCCAGCGCGTCGGGCGCTCGCGTCAGCGTGCGCGCCGCCTCGGCGCTATACCGGCCGACCGTCAAAACCTCCTGCCGCCCGTTCACCCGATACTGATACCGGAATGAAATGACCCCGGTCGGAGTGACGGCCGCGTGCATCCCGTCGCGGTCCGTCACCTTGTAGAGCTTGGCCCTCGGCTTGAGATTTTTCAGTTCTTTATCAGTGAGATCGCCCATAAATCTGCATCCGGTCAGGGGGCGAACGGATACCAACAAAGGGGATGTTGGTAGCGAAGGCCCGTTTCTTGACCATCCTGCGCCATACCAACATCGCTACCAACAAAGTGACCGGGTTGCGGTGACATGCAGCGATACGGGGTGGGACAAATTATCCTTGTCAGTCAAGGAGATCGTGCGATTTTTGGCATGGAGCGAGATGGTCTGAAACGACCTTAGATCACTCCCACTCTATAGTCCCCGGAGGCTTTGAGGTGATGTCGTAGACGACGCGGTTGATGCCGCGCACTTCGTTGATGATGCGGGTGGCGGCGCGGCCGAGGATCTCGTGCGGGAACGGGTAGTAGTCGGCGGTCATACCGTCGGTCGAGGTGACGGCGCGGAGGGCGCAGACAAAATCGTAAGAGCGCGCGTCGCCCATGACGCCGACGGTTTTCACCGGGAGGAGGACGGCGAAGGCCTGCCAAATGTCGTTGTAGAGGCCGGCTTCACGGATTTCGTCGAGGAATACCGCGTCGGCACGGCGGAGGATCTCCAGCTTGTCGCGGGTGATCGCGCCGGGGATGCGGATCGCGAGGCCGGGGCCGGGGAACGGGTGACGCTCGACAAAATGCTCGGGCAGACCCAGCTCGCGGCCGAGGACGCGGACCTCGTCCTTAAAGAGTTCGCGCAACGGCTCGACCAGCGCCATCTTCATCCGCGCCGGGAGACCGCCGACATTGTGGTGCGATTTGATCGTGACACTCGGGCCGCCGGTGGCGCTGACCGACTCGATGACATCGGGGTAGAGCGTGCCCTGTGCGAGGAAATCGACGCCGCCGATCTTCTGCGCCTCCTCGTCGAACACATCGATAAAGGTGGCGCCGATGACCTTGCGCTTCTGCTCGGGGTCGGTGACGCTGTCGAGCTTTTCGAGAAAGAGCGCGCCGGCGTCGCGGTGAATAAGCGGGATGTTGTGGTGGCCGCGGAAGAGCCGCACGACCTCCTCCGCCTCGCCGAGTCGGAGGAGACCGGTGTCGACAAAGATGCAGGTGAGCCGGTCGCCGATGGCCTCATGAATGAGAGCCGCCGCCACCGCCGAATCGACCCCGCCCGACAAGCCGCAGACGACGCGCCCGCCCCCCGCACCGACACCGACCTGGTCGCGGATGCGCTGCGTCGCCTGCGCGCGGAACGCCGCCATCGTCCAGTCGCCGCGGCAGCCGGCGATGTTGTGCGTGAAATTCCTGAGAAGCGCGCCGCCCTGCGGCGTGTGGACGACCTCGGGATGGAAGAGCACGCCGTAGAAGCGGCGGGTCTCGTCGGCGATCGCGGCGTAGGGGGCGCTCGAGGTCGCGGCGATCGCATGAAAGCCGGGCGGGATCGCGTCGATGCGGTCGCCGTGGCTCATCCACACCTCGGCCCGCGTCCCCAGCGGCCACAGCGCGTCGAACAACGGGCTCTCGGCGACGATGTCGATCGTCGCACGCCCGAATTCCTGTTTGTCACTGATCGTGACCCGGCCGCCGAGCTGGTGACACATCGTCTGCATGCCATAGCAGATCGCCAACACCGGCACGCCCATCTCGAAGACGAGCTGCGGCGCCCGCGGCGTCGTCGTCAGCGTCACCGAAGCCGGCCCGCCTGACAGGATGATCGCTTTCGGCGCAAACTCGCGGATCTTTTCCGGCGCGATCGTGAACGGCTGGATCTCGCAATAAACCCCGTTCTCCCGCACCCGCCGCGCGATCAGCTGCGTCACCTGGCTGCCGAAATCGAGGATCAGGACGCGGTCTGTCATGGGGTGTCCCCGGTGTCTTGGGGAAGCGCCGCGCATCCTTCGAGACCCCCGTTGGGCGGGCTCCTCGGGGTGAGGACTGATTTTGATCCCAGCACGCTCGCTATTGGGGCCATCACTGTTGTTCCTCATCCTGAGGATCACCCGCAGGGTCCGTCTCCAAGGACGCTTCGTCGGAGCTGCCGCCTGCCGGGGGCTTACGCTCGAAAATCGCAACGAAAAACCCGTCCGTGCCGTGCCGCGCCGGCGTCAGCCGCAACATGTCAGAGCCGCCGGGGCATGCGCCGCCGACAATCTCCTCCCACGCCCACGCCACCGGATAGGCGACGAAATCCGGGTTCTCGTCGAGAAACCGTTCGGCCTGGTTTTCGTTCTCTTCGGACAGCAGCGAGCAGGTCGCGTAGATCACCCTTCCGCCGGGCTTCGCCAGCCGCGCGGCGCTCGCGAGGATGTCGTGCTGGCGCACCACCAGCTCCGCCAAATCCCCCTCGGTCGCTCGCCACTTGGCGTCCGGGTTGCGGCGCCAGGTGCCGATGCCGAGGCAAGGGGCGTCGACGAAGACGCGGTCGAAGGTCTTGGCGTGGCGCTTGACCCAGGGGTCGCGTTCGGTCGAAAGCGGGCGGCGCTCGACATTGGTGAGGCCGGCGCGGCGGAGGCGCTGGCCGGCGCGCTCCAGGCGCCAGGCGGCGGTGTCGCAGGCGACGAGCTTGCCCCGATTCTTCATCGCCGCCGCCAATGCAAGCGTCTTGCCGCCGGCGCCGGCGCAGAAATCGACGACCCGCATCCCCGGCCGCACGCCCGCGAGGATCGCCGCGAGCTGCGATGCTTCGTCCTGGACCTCGATCAGCCCGTCCTTGAACGCGGCGAGACCGGCGAGCGGCGCGCGCGATTTGAGGCGCAGGCCGAGCGGGGACCAGCGCGTCTTTTCGGCGTGGATGCCGGCGGCGGCGAGCGCACGCAGCGCCGCGTCGCGATCGCCCTTCACCGCGTTGACGCGAAGATCCATCGGCGCCGGGCTATTGAGCGCCGCCATCTCGTCTTCGAGCCGGTCGCCGTAGATCGCCGCGAGCCGCGGTTCGAGCCACTCGGGCAGATCGTTGGCGACCGCGCGCGGCATCGCCGGGTGGTGCAGCGTGCGGCCGGCGAGGCGTTTCGCCAGGGTCTGCTCCGGAGGCGCGAGCACCGCCGGGCGGAAGCGGCCGCCGTCGAAGCTATGGGCCACCGCATCGGCCGAGTGCCCTTCGGCGAGCGTCAGAGCCGCGATCACCCGCCCTCGCACCCGGTCGCCGACGCCGTTCCCTTCGCGCGCGACCCACCAGTCGAGCGCCGAACGGTGGCGCAAGACGGCATAGACCTGGCTGGAGATCGTGGCGCGGTCCTTGGCGCCGATATAGCGCCGCCGCCGGAAATACTCAGCAGCGGTGCCGTCTGCCGGCCGCGCCGCAGTCTCGACGGCGGACAGGATGTCGATGGCTGCGGAAATCCGCGCTCCGGGGGTCATATCCTTGCCCCGTCATTACGAGGAGCCGAAGGCGGCACGGCAATCTCGATCCGCAGGAGGCAAATCCGCCCGAGATTGCCGCCTCGCTCCGCTCCTCGCAATGACAATGCCCTTGGCTAGTCGTGGCGGTAGTTGGGTGCCTCGCGGGTAATCGAGACATCGTGGACGTGACTCTCGCGCAAGCCGGCGCTGGTGATGCGGACAAAGCGGCAGTTTTGCTGCATCTCGGCGATCGTGCGGTTGCCGGTATAGCCCATCGAGGCTTTGAGCCCGCCGATAAGCTGGTGCACGATGCTGCCGACCGGCCCCTTGTGCGGCACGCGGCCCTCGACCCCTTCGGGCACCAGCTTTAGCGTGTCGGTGACTTCCTGCTGGAAATAGCGGTCGGCCGAGCCGCGCGCCATCGCGCCGATCGAGCCCATGCCGCGATAATATTTGTAGCTGCGGCCCTGGTAGAGGAAGACCTCGCCGGGGCTTTCGTCCGTTCCCGCAAAGAGCGACCCGATCATCGCGCAATCCGCACCGGCGGCGATCGCCTTCGCCAGGTCGCCGGAGAATTTGATCCCCCCATCGGCGATCACCGGCACGCCGCGCCCGCGGCACTCGCCGACGACGTCGAGGATCGCGGTGAATTGCGGCACGCCGACCCCGGCGACGACCCGAGTCGTGCAGATCGAGCCCGGCCCGATCCCGACCTTGATCGCGTCGGCGCCGGCCTCCATCAGTGCCCGGGCGCCCTCGGCGGTCGCGACATTGCCGACGATGACCTGGGTATAGTTCGACATCCGGCGGATCTCGCTGACCGCCTCGATGACCCGCGACGAATGCCCATGCGCGGTGTCGACGACCATGATGTCGACCCCGGCGTCGAACAGGGCCTCGGCCCGTTCGAGCTCGCCCCTGCCGGTGCCCGAGGCGGCGGCGACGCGCAGGCGCCCGTGCTCGTCCTTCGCCGCCTGCGGGTAGAGCTGGGCCTTTTCGATGTCCTTGACCGTGATGAGCCCGATGCAGCGATAGGCCTCGTCGACGACGAGCAGCTTTTCGATCCGGTGCTGGTGGAGGAGCCGCTTCGCCTCCTCGCGGTTCACGTTTTCGCGCACCGTGACGAGCTTTTCCTTGGTCATCAGCTCGGCGACCGGCTGACGTGGGTTGCTGGCGAAACGTACGTCGCGGTTGGTCAGGATACCGACGAGCCGGCCGTTATGCTCGAGGACGGGGACTCCCGAGATGCGATGATCGGCCATCAATTTGAGGGCCTCGGACAACGGCGCGTCAGGGTGGATCGTCACCGGGTTGACGACCATCCCGGCCTCGAACCGCTTGACCTTGCGCACTTCGGCTGCCTGCTGGTCGACCGGCATGTTGCGGTGGATGACGCCGAGCCCGCCTGCCTGGGCCATCGCGATCGCCAGCGACCCCTCGGTCACCGTGTCCATCGCGGCCGATATCAGCGGGATGCCGATCTCGATCTCGCGGGTGATGCGGGTGCGCGTGTCGGTGTCGGCCGGCAATACGCTGGACGCCGCCGGAACCAGCATGACGTCGTCGAAAGTGAAGGCTTGTCGGATCTCCATCATGCGTGCCCTACACGAGAATGATCGGAGTTCCCAGCACTATGTGGTGCCTTTCCCGGCCACGGTCCAGCACATTGTGTGCAGTGCAGAAATGCGCGCGTCACGCGCCGCCGCGGAATCCTTTGGCGACGACATAGGTCTCGGCCGATTCGGCACGGCTCGCCGCCGGCTTGGCGTGGCGCACCTCGGCAAAGGCCTGCTTGAGCGCGGCGAGCAGCGCCCCCTCGGTGCCGCCCTTGAACATCTTGGCGACGAACGCCCCGCCGGGCCGGAGCACGGTTTCGGCAAAGGCGAAAGCGTCCTCGGCGAGCGCGACGACGCGCAGATGGTCGGTCGCGGCATGCCCGGTCGCGGGCGCCGCCATGTCGCTGAGCACGACATCGGCCCCGCCGCCGAGCGCGGCCACCGTCGCCGCGGCGATCGCCTCGTCGCGAAAATCGCCCTCGATCAACACCGCGCCGGGCAGCGGGTCGGTCGGCGACAGGTCGACACCGACGACCGTCGCCCCGGCCTTGGCCGCGACCTGGCTCCATCCGCCGGGCGCGCAGCCGAGATCGACGACTCGCACGCCGCGCTTCAACAGGTGAAACCGCTCGTCGAGCTGCTGCAGCTTGAAGGCGGCGCGGGAGCGATAGCCCTGGCGCTTCGCCTCGGCGACGTACGGGTCGTTGAGCTGGCGATTGAGCCATTCGGTCGAAGACGGCTTCCGCCGCCGCGAGGCCTTGACCCGCACGGCCAGATCGCGACCGCCGGGCGGCTTACGGTCGGTGCGCATCACCAGAAATCCTCTCTTCGCCCAATGGGGAGAGAGGGCGGGAGCCCTTGCTGCAGCGCGAACACACCGCGGGCATGAACCGGATCGCTCGCGTCGGTCGACATGATCGCGCCCAGCCTTGGCAATCCGGCCGCAGCCCGTGCCGGCCGGGCAAGCGTCGCGCCGCCGAGGATGGCGAGCAGGTCGCGCCGCCGCATGACAAACCTAGCCGTGCATCAGGTCGAAGAGGATGCCTTCGCGGATGCCGCGGTCGGCGACCCGCAGGCGCCCGACCGGCCAGGTCGCGCAGATCGCATCGAGGATCGCGCAGCCGCTCAGCACGAGGTCGGCGCGCTCGCGGCCGACGCAGGGGTTGGCCGCGCGGCCGTCGAGGTCGAGCCCGGCAAGGTGGCCCGACACCGCGGCGATCTGGTCGAAGGTCAGCATGCTGCCGTCGACGAGCGCCCGGGTATAGCGCGGCAGCGCGAGGTGCACGCCCGCGAGCGTCGTCACCGTGCCCGAACTGCCGAGCATTTGCACCCGGTCGTGCGCGATATGGCGGGCGATGCGGTGCTCCGCCGCGAACGGGGCCAGCGCCGCCATCGCCTCGGCCACCATCGCGCCATAGGCCGAGGGCGGTACATGGACGCCGCCGAACCGCTCGGTCAAGGTGACGACGCCGAACGGTAGCGAGGTCGACCCGATGATCTCGGGCGCGCCGCGGTGGCGCCGCCCGCTCTGGCGCAGCCAGACGATCTCGGTCGAGCCGCCGCCGATGTCGAACACGACAGCGTAGGGCGCCCGCGGGCTCAGCAGCGGGGCGCAGCCGGCGACGACGAGCCGCGCCTCCTCGGCGGTGGAGATGATTTCGAGCTCGATCCCGGTGGCGTCGCGGGCGCGGGCAATGAATTCGTCGCAATTCGCGGCACGGCGGCAGGCCTCGGTCGCGACAAACCGCCCGCAGGTCGCGTGCCGGTGCTCGATCTTGTCGGCGCAGATCTTGAGGGCTTCGAGCGTCCGCCCCATCGCCGCCTCGCTGAGCCGGCCGGTCGCCGCCAGCCCCTCGCCGAGCCGTACGATCCGCGAAAACGCATCGACGACGCGGAACCCGCCCGCGCCGGGTCGGGCGATCAACAGCCGGCAATTATTGGTGCCGAGATCGAGCGCAGCGTAGTTGGGCGCCAGGATCCGGGGCGCAAGGGTCCCGCCCGGTAACGCCTCTGAAGGCGGCGCGTCGGCCCGAAACAGCGCAGCACGGCCGTCGGCCCGCGCCAGGCCGACCCCGCCGATGCCGTGAGTGGCCTCGCCTATCGCCACCGCCTTTATCCTTCCACGCAATTGGTGATGGTAGCGCACCTGCGCGCCAAACCGAAGGGCTGCGACGCGGTGCCTCACACGGCGCCCCTCCCCGGCGCCCAACCCCTACCCAACATGCCCCTCGTGTGCTATCAGACCGCCGCGCCGGGCCATCTACCCGCAGGGCTCGGCCACGCATCCCGGTGGGGGATCGTCTAACGGTAGGACAGCGGACTCTGACTCCGCCAGTCTAGGTTCGAATCCTAGTCCCCCAGCCACCCCAAATACTCGTGTTTCTGCGGTTTTCAGCCCTTCGCAACCTGCGCAAATCTCGTACTCTCGGAACAGGGCGACGCACAAACGCGGGCACAATCGTTCGCACTTCGTGCTACCGTCGCGTCCGCTTCCGCGGGGTTTACGGCGGCTCCGGAGCCTGTCTGCTGGCGCCACCTTGGCGAAGGCTTCCGAGCGGTCCAAGCTGCGGCGCCCTCAAGATACCGGTTCGTCTCGATCTCGCGTCGGGCGAGATGGGCGATGTCCGATCGTTCCGGTATTCGGGCGCAGATGGGACCAGCAATATCTACATTCGGCGATCAACCGCGCCTTGATTTTAATGCAAGTGCAAGTTCACTTCGTTTGCAGGTGCGATAGCTTACCGCACATAGAGGACGATGACCCGATAGCCCGCCGTCGCCAGTAACGGCGCTACGTCGGCATAGCTGTGAATGTCATAGGGCCAGCCGTGCAGGAGAATGACGGCCGGACCATCGCTCGGACCGGCCTCGCGTGGCCGACATCGAGGGGGCCGGCATCGATCTGATTGAGCGTGCGAAACGACGTGTTCGTTCCTGGCTTGATGGCGGGAAGCTTCGCCGGCCGGGCGTTCGCGGTTCCGATCATGCCGAGTCTGGCAGCCGCGATCGTCCCCACGGCGGCACCGAAAAACCGGCGCCGGCCGTCGTTGCGTCTTCGGATTTTCGGGCGTTTTCATCGGTGACTCTCCTCCGTTCGCGAACACGCCGGCTTCACCCGGCATACCGACATCGACGGTCACCGGTTGGGGCGTAGTCCTAGATCCCCGGCTCACCATAGGGATCGACGCGGCCGCGCGCACGATCTTGCGGAAAGCCATGACCCCGGCGTTCGAAACTCGAGTGCCAGCGGCGGCAACAGGCGAAACGAAAGCGCAGAATTGCATCGTGTCGTAATTCGGCTGGTTGGCCGGCGCCAGCGGCGGCACGAAAGTGGCGGCGAGTGCGCTCAGCGCCACCCGCCGCCACGGCTGGGCCATGCCGCTTCGGGCGGGAACGAGAACGAGACCCAGCGCGAGGCCGAAGGCCGCTAGCCGGGTCCCCGAGCCGCGCCTCGCCGAGACCCTCTCAGCGTATCCGCGTCCCTTCCACCGCCACGGCCTTTTGCACGGCGGGGCGGGCGAGCATGCGGCGCCGGTGCTCCATGACGCGGGGGAATTTGGCGGTGTCGACGCCGTCCCCTTCGAGCCATGACGCGATCGTGAACAGGTACGGGTCGGCGATCGTATAGCGGTCGCCCATGACCCACGGCCCCTTGAGGGAGTTCTCCTCGATCAAGGCAAAGCACTCGGTCATGTTCCCGGCGACCTTGCGGCTCATCGACTCGTGCGCGGCGGTGTCGTCGGCCCAGCGCGGCGCGCGCCGCCCATGCGCGTGCGCGACATGCACGGTCGCGCAGAGATAGCTGTTGAACTCCTGGATCTGCGCGAGCGCGAACGGGTCCGAGATCGGGGCAAGCTCGGCCTTCGGGAATTGCTGCGCGACATAGACCAGCAGGGCCGGCGTTTCGCTGAGGGTGCCGGCATCGGTCACCAGCGCCGGGACGCGGCCCTTCGGGTTGACCGCAAGGTATTCCGGGCTGCGCTGCGCCTGTGTGCCGAAATCGACCTTGACCGCCTCGTAATCGGCGCCGGCCTCTTCGAGGGCGATATGCGTGGCGAGCGCGCAGGTGCCGGTATTGTAATAGAACCGCAGCATCGGGATCGTCCTTTTCTCGGGCCTCTGCCGAGCGTGATAGCACGCCCGCATCCCGCGCTGTAGCCTCTCCCGACCAGATCGGGCCGACCAGATCGACCCGACCAGATCGACCCGACCAGATCGAAAGGATGCCGCCATGCTCGTCACCGACGCCCAGATCCATCTGTGGGAAAAGGGCACGCCGTCCCCGCAGCACCAGCAGCAACCGTTTTTGGCCGATGAGGCGATCGCCAAGATGGACGAGGCCGGGGTAGACCGCGCCCTCGTCCACCCGGTGTATTGGGACCCCGATTCCAACGAGCTCGCGCAGGCCGCCGTGGCGAAATACCCCGACCGCTTCCGCATCATGGGCTGGTTCTGGCTCGACGACCCGAAGGGGCCGGACCATGTCGCGCGCTGGCTCGAACGGCCGGGCATGGTCGGCCTCCGCTTCTATTTCAACGACCGCCATCCGCGCGAATGGGTGACCGACGGCAGGCTCGACTGGCTGTGGCCGGCGGCGGAAAAGGCCGGCGTGCCGATCAACCTGGCCGCCGCCTTGTTCCTGCCAACCGTGGGGCAGATCGCCGAGCGCCATCCCGGCCTCAAACTGACCGTCGACCACATGGCCGTGCCGCCGGCGAGCCGCGGCGCCAGTGCCTATCGTTTCCAGCCCGAGCTGCGGGCCCTCGCCAAGCACCCCAACGTCGCGGTCAAGGCGACGGGCCAGATCGGCTATGCCGACGATTCCTACCCGTACCGCAGCTTCCACGACGAACTGCACCGCACTTTCGACGCCTTTGGTCCCGACCGGATGTTCTGGGGCACCGACATCACCCGCATGCCGTGCCCGTGGCGGCAATGCGTGACCGTGTTCACCGAGGAACTGCCGTGGCTCAAGGGCCGCGACCTCGACCTCGTGATGGGCGAGGCCGCGTGCAACTGGGTGGGGTGGAAGCTGCCGTGAAGCCCTATGTCGTCTGCCACATGAACGCGAGCGTCGACGGCCGCATCTGGCACAGCCGGTGGCGGCCGAGCGGCAACCGCATGCCGGGCCTCTTCGAGAAGATCCACGAAGAGCTCGGCAACGGCTCGTGGCTGATCGGCCGCGTCACCGGCAGCGAATACGCCAAGGGCACGGCCTATCCCGCCCACGCCGGCGAGACCTTTCCGCGCGAGCCCTGGCTCGCCCGCCGCGACGCCGCCGCCTACGGCATCGCGCTCGACGCCGACGGCAAGATCGTCTGGGGCCGCTCCGACATCGGCGGCGACGCGATCGTCGCGATCCTGACCGAAAAGGTCGCCGACGCACACCTCGCCGGGCTGCGCGGCGAAGGGATCTCCTACATCTTCGCCGGCAAGGAAAAGCTCGATCTCGCCCTCGCCCTGGAGATCCTCAACCGCGAACTCGGCATCGAGCGCCTGCTGCTCGAGGGCGGCGGCAAGATGAACGGGTCATTCCTCCGCGCCGGCCTCATCGACGAGATCAGCCTCGCGATCTGTCCCACGATCGACGGCGCCCGCGGCGGCCCGCACGTCTACGATTCGAACGACGACGAAACCGAAGCCCGCGCCCCGATCGACGCCATGACCCTCGAAAGCTGCCGGGTGCTCGAAGGCGGCACGGTCTGGCTGCGGTATCGGCTGAAGAATCAATAAGCGCTTCGCAATGACGGTCAGCGTTACCCAGCCGGCGTCGGCTCCCCGAGCGACAGCATGAGCCGGTTGGCCCAGTTGAAGAACGACGCGGCCTGGATCACATCGGCGATCGCGAGGTCGTCCAGGCCGGCGCGGCGCAAGCGCTCGACATGCTCCGGCCCAAACGCGATCGGCGTCGAGCCGAGCGCGACGGCGGCGGAGACGATCGCGTTCCAGCGCTCGCCGAGATCGGCCCCGACGCCATCATCCAGCAACCGCTGCACATCCGCCTCGCGCTTCGAATAGGTCGCCGCAAACCGCGAATGCACCGAGGCGCAGTAGATGCAGCCGTTGAACCGCGAGGTCGCCGCGGCGGCCAGTTCGCGCTCGGCCCGCGGTAGCCCGGCATCAGGGTTGTAGAAGATGTCCTTGTCGGTCAGCGTCCGCGCCTTCAGCGCGTCGGGGTCGCGCGCCAGGAGCCGGAAATAGGCCGATTTGGCCCGCGCCGCATCGACCAGCGCGTCCTTGTGCCGTTCGCTCAGCGCCGCCTCCGCCAGCGGCTCCAACCAGGGCAGCCAGTCGAGCATCGCCCGGGTGAACACGACAGGGACCGTGTGCGGCGGCGGCCGAATAATCGATTCTGGGATCGGGTCAGGCATCGGGAACCTCGTGGGTCAGAGCGTGCCGGCGAGGACGCGCAACCCGGCGACCACCCGAATCTGGAACGACAGAAACGACGCGATCTGCGACAGCGTCACGATGCCGGTCGTCGACCAGCCGGCATCGAGCAATTCCTGCAGCGCCTCGGGCGCGGCATCGCGCGGATGAAACACCAGCACGTGCAGGTGCTCGAACGCCGCGGCGAGGCGCGGCCCGAGCGCCGCGCGCGTGTCGGGGGCGACGCGATGGGTCGGCCCGGGCGTGTCCTCACGGCTTAGCGGCCCGGCGGGAAACGAGCCGTACGGCCCCTTCCCCTCCGCGGCCGCGATCGCCGCCTCGACCGCGCCCCGCACTTCCGCCGATGCCCCGGCCGCAGCAAGGCGATCGGCGTAGAACCCGGCGATCTCCGCCTCGCCGTGGAGCCCAGTGATGAAAGCCGCGACCGCAAACCGCTCGGCCGCGCCCACGTCGCCCATGTCTCCGGGCGCGAACAATGCGCGATAGCTTTCCTGCGCCTGCTCGCGCGCCTGCTTTCGCCGGTCGCGGATCGCGTCGAGCGGAGAGCCCGGGGTGATCCCGACCAGCGTGTCGATGACGTCCGTCTCCATGTCCTCCGCCTAATCTGCCGCGGCCTGCCGCGCCGCCGCCGCGCCCTGCCGCACCCACCCCAGCGCCGGCGCCACGATTTCGGCGACCAGCTCGATCGAGCGCAGGATGAACGGGTGCGGCGGATCGATCGAATGCGACTGTACGGTCAGATCGGTCGCGCGCGCGAGCGCGCTGTCGTCATGGAGCGAGGCCACCACTTCCTCTGCCGTCCCGGTATGGATATCCATCGCCGCGATCTGGTCGTTGACCGACATGCCCTCGATAAGCCCCGCGCGCCCGACCGCGGCAAACCGTGCGCGGAGCCGCGCGAGCCCCGCCTCGGCGAGGCGCAGCCCCTCGCTCCGGTCATCGACGACAAACACCGTGCGCGAGGCGAGGATACGCGGCGCCCGGCCCCGCGGCAGCGCCTCGAGATAGGCGTCGATCATCGGTTTCTGGATCTCGGCCAGCGACAGCTCCGCCCTGCCCCTCGGCCGGGGCTGTGTCCGCGACAGCATCAGGCCGTCCCCCGCCGCGCCGGCTCGCCGCGCCCCCTCGACATTAAAGGTCGCCTGCCACACCCGGTCGACGAGGCTCGGGTTCGGTGGATAAAGCGTGTCGCCGCCCGGCAATTCCCGCCCCGCCCAGGCGTCGAGCAGCACGCGGCGGTGCCGGGCGAGGATTTCGTTGCGCGCGTCGCTGTCGAACCCGAACGCGGTATAGGCAGAGAGGTTGCCGCCCGGCGCGATCCCGACCTCGAGCCGCCCGCCGCACATCAGGTCGAGCACCGCCGCGTCCTCCGCGACCCGGATCGGCAATTCCAGCGGCAGCGTGACGATCCCGGTCCCGAGGCGGATCCGCGTCGTCGCCGCGGCGGCCTGCGACAGGAACACGAACGGCGCCGGCAAGCCGCCTTCGTCCTCGTGGAAATGATGCTGCGCAACCCAGGCGGAATCGTAGCCGCAGCGCTCGGCATGCGCGATCTGCGCGATCGCCAGGCGATAGCGCTCGGCCGCGCTCGCCTGGTCGAGCAGGCGCGTGAAAAAGCCGAGGCGGATCGGAGGCCCAACCCTACTCACAAGCTAACCTTGGTCACGGAACTGTGTCCTCGCGGCGTCCGGGTTCTGCGGCACAGCATAGCCTAGCCGCGCCGCCCTCGTCATGCTGGCGCCATCCGGCCCAAGCCGAACCCCGCCTAACCAAATGATAGAATCACGGGCAATGCCATTTTTTGCGGCACAGGCCTGCGCCTGCCATCGATTGCCCATGGATACGCCCCAACACTAGCCTCGCCGGCTGATCGTCAGCCGCCCTTCGTAGACGAGGACCAAGCACCATGCTGGAATTGTTGGACCGCCAGCAAACATTGACGCGGAACCAGCGCAAGATCGTGTTTGCCGCGATCCTTGGCGACATGCTCGAGTTCTTCGATTATTTCCTGATCGGTTACGTCCTCGCCTTTATCGTGAGGCCCTGGCATCTGACCTACGGCGAGTCGGCGATCATGCTGCTGTCGTCGGGGGTTGGCGCGATTCCGGGCGCGTGGATCTGGGGCTGGCTCGCCGACCGGGTCGGCCGCCGCAAGATCTTTATCGCCACGGTCCTCACCTTTTCGATCGCGACCGGGTTCCTCGCGCTGACCCCGGACCGCGGCTGGCTCTATATGAGCTTCTTCCGCTTTTTCGTCGGGTTCGGCGTTGGCGGGCTCTACGTCGTCGACCTGCCTCTCGTTCAGGAATACGTGGCGACCCGAAAGCGCGGCGTGATCGGCGGGCTCGTCACCGCCTGCATCCCGATCGGCACCGGGCTCGGCGCCGTCTTCGGCGCCTATCTCGCGCCGGTCATCGGTTGGCGCGGGTTGTTCGCCGCGGGGTTGTTGCCGGCCCTCCTGACCCTGCTCGTCCGCGCCTGGGTTCCGGAATCGCCACGCTGGCTCGTCCGCGTCGGGCGGATCGACGAGGCCCGCAAGTCCCTCGCCTGGGCCCTCCACATGAACCCGAACGACATCGTCATCCCGAAAGTGCTGCCCGAGCCGCAAAAGGCCCGAATGAGCGAGCTGTTCCAGCATCCACGCAGCCTCTTCGTCACCTGGATCGGCATCCTCGGCGAGCAGTGCGGCGGCTACGGCATCACGCTGTGGTCGACGACGCTTTTCGCGCTTCTCCTCAAGATCCCGCCGGCCGAGGCGTCCTATCTGATGATCTGGACCAGCGTCGGCGAGTTTATCGGGCGGCTCAGCTTCGCCTATATGTCCGACAAGATTGGCCGCGTGCCGTGCTGCATCGCCGACGGGTTCGGCGCGACCATCGGCCTCGTCGTCGCCGCGTTTTACTTCAACTCGTTTATCGGCGGCGCCTCGGTGTTCTGGCTCGCGATCATGTTCTCCCGCTTCTTCTCGGGCGGCGGCTTTGCTGCGATCGGCCCCTACGCGGCCGAGGTCTGGCCGGCGCACCTCCGAGCCACCGGCATGGGCTCGGCCTACGGTTTCGGCAGCCTCGGCAAGATCATCGGCCCGGCCGGACTTGCCCTGATCGTCGGGTCCTCCAACGTCGTCAGCCCCAAGGCCACCATCGACGCGATCCTCCCCGCCTTCCTCTTCCTCGCCGCCTGCCACTTCATCAGCGGCCTCGCCTTCTGCTTCGGCAAGGAAACCCGCGGCCGCTCGATCGAGGAAATCGACACCGACCTCGCCCACGAGCCGCGTGGAGCCGATTAGGGGCCACCCGGGGGCGGCTCCCATCTGAGGTCGTTCCGGGCATCGCGCAGCGATGAGCTCGGAACGACCCAAAAGCTTCGAACAGAAGTATCGCCGGCCGGACCGACCGCAAATCCGCCGCGATCGCCTGGTACAAAGTGCGCCGATGGTATTGGCATACCGGATCGGAGGCCTGATAAAACCCTGCAAATAACAGGCAGAACAGGCACAATCAGGCGATGAGACACCTCCGCTCCGACGTCACCAAGCATGGGATCACCCGCACGCCGCATCGGGCGTTTATGCGGGCGATGGGGTTGGGGGATCGGGACATCGAGAAGCCGATGATCGGCGTCGTCTCGATGAAGGGCGAGCAGACGCCGTGCAACATGACGCACGGGTTTCAGGTCGATGCGGCGAAGGAGGGCGTGGCCGAGGCCGGCGGGACGCCGCGCGAGTTCACGACGATCTCGATGTCGGACGGGATCGGGATGAACCACGAGGGGATGAAGTTCTCACTCGTCTCGCGCGAATTGATCGCCGACTCGATCGAGGCGGTCGTGCACGGGCTCGCCTATGACGGGCTCATTGGCTTTGGCGGCTGCGACAAGACCCTGCCGGGGGTCATGATGGGGATGGTGCGGTGCAACGTACCGGCCGCCTTCATCTATGGCGGCGCGGCGCTCCCCGGGCGGTTCAACAACAAGCCGGTGACGATCCTCGATTCGTATGAAGCGATCGGTGCCGTCATGACCGGGGCGATGGACGAGGCGGCGCTCGGGGTGCTCGAACGGTCGTGCCTGCCGTCGGTCGGGGCCTGCGCCGGGCAGTTCACCGCCAACACGATGGCGATGGTGTCGGAGGCGCTGGGGCTCAGCGTGCCCAACGTGTCGATGGTCCCCGGCGTCTATGCCGAGCGCGCCGCCTATGCCCGCCGCGCCGGCGCGATCGTGATGAAGGCGGTCGAGAACGGTGGGCCGTTGCCGCGCGACATCGTCACCCGCGCCGCGATCGAGAACGCCTGCGCGATCGTCGCCGCGACCGGCGGCTCGACCAACGCCGCCTTGCATATCCCCGCGATCGCGCATGAGGCCGGGATCGCGTTTTCGTTCGACGATGTCGAGCGCGTTTTCGCCCGCACCCCGCTGATCGGCGACCTCTGCCCCGGCGGAAGGTTCACGGCAAAGGATGTCCACGAAATCGGCGGCACCGCGGTGATCATCCGCGCGCTGATCGCGTCGGGTCACATCGACGGGAGTTGCCTGACGATCACCGGCGAGACGCTCGCAACGGTTTACGCGGACGCGCCGGCGCCCGACGGCGAGGTCGTCCGCGACACCGCCGCCCCGATCGCCCGCGACGGCGGCCTCGCCGTGCTCAAGGGCAATCTCTGCCCCGATGGCGCGCTCCTCAAGGTTGCGGGCTTGAAGCGACTCGATTTTGAGGGTCCGGCCCGGGTATTCGAAAACGAGGAGGATTGCGCCCGCGCCGTCGAGACCCGCGCCTACCGGGCGGGCGAGGTCTTGATCATCCGCAACGAGGGCCCGGTCGGCGGGCCGGGGATGCGCGAGATGCTCGGCGTCACCGCGCTCATCTACGGCCAGCAGATGGGCGAGCAGGTCGCCCTCGTCACCGATGGCCGCTTCTCCGGCGCCACCCGCGGCATCTGCGTCGGCTACGTCGCCCCCGAAGCCGCCATCGGCGGCCCCTTGGCGCTCGTGCACGACGGCGACCGCGTGCGGATCGACGCGGCAGCGCGGCGGATCGATCTGCTGATCTCCGATGCCGAGCTGGCCGCTAGGCGTGCGGCATGGAAGGCCGCACCACCAAGGCATAAGGCCGGGCTTTTAGCGAAATACGCGAAGCAGGTAGGCCAAGCCGACAAGGGCGCCGTGACGCACGACGGGGGCGCCGAGTGGCCGTGGTTCGACCGGTAGCAGGCCCCCTCGCTCGCTTCGGGCGCAGCCTGGAGACGAGCGAGGTCCTTACCGGCACTCCGGCAGCGCCAACAACCCGTCCGGCTGAAGCCCATCCCCCGCGGTCTTCAGGTACTTCGTCCCGTAGCGGCTGAGGGTCACCACGACCTCGCGCTCGCCCCGGTCGCCGGCGACGAAGAATTTCCACCGCCCCGCCTCGATCGCGGCGATGGCGTCGGCTTCGGGGATCTTCCACCAGGCGCCGTCGGGGGTGACGCCGCCGACGCGGCTCAGGCGCTGGTGGTGGTTCATGAACGCGGTCCTCCCGACGCAACAGATCTGGTGGCGGGTCGGCATGGCTATTCTCGGCGAAACGTGACGACGAGCACGTCGCGGTGTCCGGGCCGCGCCGGGTCGAGCGGCGACACCGGCGTGACCCCGTGATAGACCCGGTTGTCGTCGGTAAAGGCGGCGTCGAGCGGCTCGGTCAGCGTAAAGCTGCCCAGCTCCTGCTTGCCGAGATCGTGGATCGAGGTCTCGCCGCTCGCGATGTTGATGCGGTTGACGAGCAGCACCAGCACCCAGTCGACCCCGTCGCGATGCACCCCTTCGGGGGTCGGCTTTCCATTCTGGCCGGTGCGGGCCTCGATGCGGAACTGGTGGGTTTCGACATGCCACGAATCGGGCCGCACCTTCTGCGGGGTCAGCCGGTCGAAGAGATCGCGGCAGGTGTCGAGGATTGCCCGCAGCGCGGGGTGCGCCCCGATCTCATCCGTGACCGGCTCGAACCACCGCTCGATACCGCCGTTGAGCGCGTTGTAGTCGCGGCTTTGGTAATGCGGCTGGTGCGGCTTGCGGCTCACCGCCTCGGGGGTCGCGCGAAAGGCCGCAAAGCGCCGCCGGCGGTAGCGCCCGCCATCGGCCATAAAGGTGTCGACGCCGAGATCGTCCCAGCTCGCGGCAAAGCGACCCCAATCCGCGAGCCCCGCCCGTTCGAGCATCTCCCGCGTCGCCGGCGCGCGCAGGAACGCAAAGCCCTCGCGGCGGATCGTCAGAATCAGGGTGTCGAGCGTATCGCCCATTCCGCGTTTACTCCGAACCTGACCGGCACAGACCTAGCCGGCCGGGTTCAGTCTAGCGCAAACCCCCACCTTGCCGCACGATGCTCGGGCGGATGTCGAGAGAGGGACACAAGGATGAGCGACGATCTCGATTTCGATGCGGCTTTGCGCCGAGCGGGAGTGACCGTGCCGGCGGAGCGCGACGCGATCATGCGCGACGCCTATCGCCAGATGCAGGTGCTGTTGAAGGTGCTCGACGACCCGCTTGCCTATGAGGACGAGCCGGCGCAACTGCCGCGCTATGACCGGGGCCTTTCCCGATGATCCCGACCCTCGCAGCAGCCGGCCGCCAGCTCGCCGACGGCCAGGTCTCGCCGGTCGAATTGACCGAGCTCGCGCTGACCCGCGCCACCGCGCTCAACCCCCAGCTCGACGCCTTTATCGAAATCACCGCCGACCGCGCCCGCGCCGCCGCGAAGCGCGCCGAGCGCGAGATATCGGGCGGCCGCCGGCGCGGCCCGCTGCACGGCATCCCCTATGGGCTCAAGGACATCTACGACGCGGCCGGGCTGCGCACGACGGCACATTCGCGCCTCCTCCTCGACAATGTCGCGGCGGCAGACGCCGAGACCACGGCGCGGCTCGAAGCCGCCGGGATGATCCTGATCGGCAAGCTCGCGACGCACGAATTCGCGACCGGCGGCCCGGCCTTCGACCTGCCGTTCCCGCCGGCGCGCAACCCGTGGAACACGGCGCATTTCACCGGCGGCTCGTCGAGCGGCTCGGGCGCCGCGGTCGCATCAAGCATCGTCGCGCTGGCGATGGGCTCCGACACCGGCGGGTCGATCCGTCTCCCGGCGGCCTATTGCGGCACGGTGGGGTTGAAGCCGACCTACGGCCGCGTCAGCCGGCGCGGGGTGGTGCCGCTCTGCTTCAGCCTCGACACCACCGGGCCGCTGACCCGCACGGCCGAGGACGCCGCGCTCGCCCTCCAGGTTCTCGCCGGCCACGACCCGCGCGACCCCGGCTCGGCCGATGTGCCGGTGCCGGATTATCGTGCCGGGCTGCGCCGGGGCGTCGTCGGGCTGCGCGTCGGCTATGCCCGGCGCTTCAACGAAAACGCCCATGTCGGCGCCGAGCAGGCCGCCGCGCTCGACCGCACCGCCGAGGTGCTGCAAAGCCTTGGCGCAGAGGTGATCGAGGTCGAATTGCCGCCGAACGACCATTTCCAGGCCTGCGCCCGCGCGATCTCGCACAGCGAATCGTTTGCGATCCACGCCCCGGATCTGCGCTCCCGGCCCGAGCTCTACGCCCGCGTCACCCGGGAGCGCCTGACCCTCGGCGCCTTTGTCACCGCCCACCAATACGTCCAGGCCCAGCGCCTCCGCCGCATCCTGACCAGCAAGGTCGACGCCCTCTTCGAGCGCTGCGACGTGCTTTTGTCGGCGGTGATCCCGGGCCCGGCCCCGGTGCTCGAAGAGACCGATACCAACCCCTGGCGCAACCCGCAGCCGCTCGCCTCGGTCTTCAACGTCACCGGCCAGCCGGCGATGGCGATGCCCTGCGGCTTCGCCGCCAACGGCCTGCCGCTCTCCGCCCAATTCATCGGCCGCGCCTTTGACGAAGCGACCGTGCTCCGCGTCGGCCACGCCTACGAGCAGGCGGCGGGGTGGGTGAAGAAGGCGCCGCTCGTATCCTGAGCACATAAGAGCCACCCCGGCGAAAGCCGGGATCCATTGGCCCGCTTCTCGTGCGTTGGGGAGGATGGGCCCCGGCTTTGGCCGGGCTGTTGCTTCTTTTTTGCCAGGAAGGGGGCGCCTGTCACTCCCACCTTGCTTCGGCGGCGGCGTTCCGCCCCGAGATGCGGCCGAAGGCGAGGCATTCGCCGATATTGCCGGTACCCTGGTAGAGGTAGCTGTAGATCGAGCCCAGTTCGCCGGCGCTGTAGAGCCGCGGGATCGGCGAGCCGTCGGGGCGGACGATCTGCCCCTTTCCGTTGCGCCGTGGTCCGCCCTGCGTATTGAGCATCGAGGGCGACAGCTCGACCGCATAGAACGGTCCCTCGGCGATGGGGCTCAGCATCAGCTTGCGGCCGAAATCGGCATCCGTGCCGGCCTCGCATTGCCGGTTCCACCTCGCGATGCTCTCCTCCAGCGCGGCCGGGTCGAGCCCGATCTCGCCGGCGAGCCCCGAAACGCCGTCGGCACGCTTGATCCATCCTTTCGCGATCTCGGCGCCGTTGTCGGCGCTCCACTCGTAGCGCTCGATGATCTGGGTCCAGCCGTGGCTCGGGTGCGCGTCGTAAAGGGGCCCGGCGGCGAGCATCTTGTGGTCACAGATGAGAAACATCGGGCACGGCACCGGCAGCGGCATCCAGCTTCCGTTCATCGGCACCTTGCCGTGGCGGGTCTTGAACTTCTCGTCGCAGAAGCGCCGCCCGTCAGGCCCGACGACGATCATCCCGCCCGGTACGACCTTGCTGAAATGCAGGGCCTGCATCGAGAACGAGGTGCGCACCTCGGGCACTTTCAGCGCCATCGACGGCCCGGCGTAATTGTTCATGTGCCAGAGGTCGGCGCCGACCGCCATCGCCATCGAGACGCCGTCGCCCTCGTTGTAGGGGCTGCCCGAGGTGTAGCAATAGGGAATGCCCGGCAAGTAGTTGCGGATCATCTCCTGGTTGTTCTCGAAACCGCCGCAGGTCAGCACGACGCCCTTCCGCGCCTTGACCGCGAACGGCTTGCCGCCGCGCTCGGCCCTGACACCGACGACCGCGCCGGTCTCCCTGTCCTGGATCAGCGTGCGGCCGGGCGTGTCGTAAAAGACCTGGATCGGCCGCTGCGCAACCAGGCTCTCGAACCGCTGCCACGTATAGGAATACCCATAGGTCGGCCCGTCGTGGAATTTGTGCACCGCCCCCGATCCCGGCAGATCGGGGAACTCGATTCCGACCGGCGGGTGCTGGTGCTCCTGCGGATCGCCGCCGAGGCTCGCGAGCCAGTCGTTGTTGCGGCCCATCTCGTCGGCCCACACCGCCACCATCTCGGCCGGCACGGTAAACGGGCCGCACAGCGCGTTGAGATACGCCGCCGCGTCGTCCGCATCGGACGTGTTCAGATATCCCTGCCCGGCGACCCGCGTGTTGCCGCCGTGCTCGCCTTCGGGCGCCTTTTCGAGAATGACGGTCTTCGCCCCGAGGTCATGCGCCGTCACCGACGCCGCAACGCCGGCCGCGCCAAACCCCACGACGACGACATCCGCGTCGAAATCCCACTCCTGTGCCATTCGCGGCCTCTCTCCCCCGGCAGACATGACCGCGGAAGGATGGGCCCCCGCCTTCGCCGGAATCAAAATGTCGGTTGGTTCCCGTCGCGCTCGCACCCCATCCGCCGCGAGGGGCGGATGGGGGCGACCGCTACAGCCTACTTGGCGTATTTGCCGGTGAGCTGCTTGGTGAAGTCCGGGTAGGCGCCCGCGGTCTTTTCGTTCGCCTCGTTGTGACAATCGAGCCGAGTCTTGCGCGCCCAGGTGCGCTTCAGGTCGTCGCGCACGCTGAAGGTCAGCCGGCCGAGACCTTCGGTTTCGAGCTCGATCTTGTCACCGTCCATAAACGGGTTGAGCCCGCGATGGTTGGTGCCGGTGGCGACGATGTCGCCCGGCTCGAGCGTGTGGATCGAGGTCAGCCACGCGATCGACTTCTTGATGCTGTGGCCCATGTCGTCGGTGTTGAAGTTCTGCATCAAGGTTCCGTTGTTCCACAGCTTGATCTGCAGCTTTTGCGGGTCCTTGATCTCGTCCTTGGTGACGAGGAACGGGCCGACCGGCGCGAAGGTATCGCGGCTCTTCATCTGGAAGAACACGTTGCCCGGCGGCGGCAGCCCGCGCGCCGAACCGTCGATGAAGTTCATGTAGCCGAAGATATGCGCATCGACCTGGTCCTCGGTGAGGTTGGTCGCGGTCTTGCCGATGACGACGGCCATCTCGGCCTCGCCCTCGAAGATCGGCGCGGGCACGTCGGGCAGCACCATCGTGTCGCCGTTGCCGATGATTGCGCTCGGGCTCTTGTGGAACGCGTTGATCGGCGCCGGAGCGCTGCGCGTGCCGTCTTCCATATAATTGACGGCCATGCAGTCGATCGTCGTCGGCTTCGGCGTCGGCGGCCGGATCTTGACGCTCGACAGCGGCACGCCTTTGCCGCTCGCGACCGCCGCCTCGATCTTCGGGCGGTAGACGTCGAACTGCGCGATCAGGCCATTGATGAGATCGCCGGGCCCGGTGTGGGGGATGTCTTTGACGACGGCGGACACGTCGACGACGTCGTTCCCCTTGACGACGCCGAGTTTGAAATCATCGAAGTAGCATAATTTCATGTGGTGCTCCCTCACCCGTCTTCTGACCCTGTCGGAAGCGGGCAGGTCGCCCCGCCAGCCTCTTCGAGCCAAGACCTTACACCGCTTCCGCGCGTCGCGAGAACCGCGTTGTTTCTCGAGCGCCTGCGAGCTTCCCCGTCAAGGTCGTTCGGGGGGTCGCGAAGCGAGGAACCCGGAACTCATGAACTCTGACGTTGAAGGGATGCGGCGACGCCCGAGCCCGACATTGGCTCAGCTCATGTTTTTGGGTTCCGGGTTCGGCCCGCCGCCGTCCCGGAACGCCATCCGGCCCACGAGTTCGGCCATGAACGGCCAGAAGAAAAAGCCGATTTGCATTTCGTGGCGGTCCCTCCGAAACCACCGTAACATGGGCGCCGCCAGGGGCGCGACCAGGGAGGAACCGATGCAAATCGCCAAGATCCGCGGGATCGAACTCCATTACGAAATCCTCGGCGACCGGGGCCCGTTTGTCGCGCTGCAGCCGGGTGGGCGGCGCGGCGCCGTGTCGGTGCGCTCGCTCGGGCAAAAGATCGCCGAGGCCGGGTACCGCGTCGTCGTCTACGACCGCCGCAACACCGGTGCGTCCACCGTCCGCATCGAAGGCGACAGCGAAAACGAGGCCTGGGCCGAGGACCTCTACGAACTCTTGAAGAGCATCGACGCGCTGCCGGCCTATATCGGCGGCAGCTCGTCGGGGTGCCGGCTGGCGATGATCTTGGCATTGCGCCGGCCCGAGGCGGTCCGCGGGCTCCTTTTGTGGCGCGTCACCGGCGGTGCCTATGCCGCCGACCGGCTCTGCAACCAGTACTACACCTCGCATATTGAGGCGGCGAAGAAGGGGGGAATGGCCGAAGTCTGCGCGATGGAGCATTGGACAGAGGTTATCGCCGCCAACCCTAAAGCCCGCGACACTCTGATGACAATGGACGCGCAGGATTTCATCGCCCGCATGAACCGTTGGCGCGACGCCTTCAACGCCGGCACCGATCACGCCGTGATCGGGCTGTCGCCGGCCGACCTGCGCTCGCTGACGATGCCGGCCTGCGTCATCCCCGGCAACGACCGCGTCCACCCCCGCCTCCCGGGACAGGCCGCCCACCGCTTCATGCCAAACGCCGAATACCACGAGGTCATGCCCGAAGACCGCACCGACGTCGATGTCGCCTTCGAGGACTGGGACGCAAAAGAGGGCCTCCTCGCCGCGATCTTCATCGACTTCCTGCGGCGGCAGGGGCGGTAGCTTTTTCACCATCCCGGCGCAGGCCGGGACCCACGATTCAGACGCACAAGTGGACGATAGGTGGGTTCCGGCCTGCGCCGGGATGACGGCTTCGAGTTGTCAATCGTCGAGCGTGAACCCGACCTTGAGGGTCACCTGAAAGTGGCTGACCTGGCCGTTTTCGATGTGGCCGCGGGTTTCGACGACTTCGAACCAGCGCAGCTCGCGGATCGTTTTCGAGGCGCGTGCGACCGCTATGCGGATGGCGTCGTCGATGCTTTTGTCCGACGAACCGACGATTTGAATGACGCGGTAGATGTGATCGTCCATCGCTTCCCTCCTGGAACCTGACCGGGCCAACGGTAAGCGCGCGCGAAACGATCCTTGTGGCTATGCCACCTTCTGTCCGATCACCCGGCGTTTGGCGTTGATCGCGCGGAGATATTCGATGCCGTCGGCGGCGATCGCGTCGCCGATCATCGTATCGCCCTCGGCCTCGAGCTCGTTGGTGTCGACCCAGGCCGAATAGATGTGGATCGTGCGATCGGTGACGATGCCGGCCTTCAGCAGCGTCTTGACCAGCACGCGGAAGACATTGGTGCCTTCCTTCAGCGAATTCTTGCGGCCGCCGTGAAAGCGCTCGCGCACGGAATCCCGCAGCCGCCCCACATCGAGCCCGAATTGCTCGTACACATAGGCGCGCTGGGCCATGCTGGAGAGGTTGAAGAGCAGAATTTCGAACACCCGCGCGGTCCAGTCCTCGACCTGCTCGTGCTCCTCGCGCGTGAGGCGCGGGATCGTACGGTCGGCCCAGATCTTGCCGAAGCGGTGGTGAAACGCCTCATCGGTCATCACGAGCTGCACGAGGCGCTTGAGGAGCGGGTCGCGGGCATGGGCGTGGAGGTTGGCAAAGGCGCCCATCGCCAGCCCCTCCAAGAGCATCTGCATGCCGATCAGCTTTTTGTAGACCACCGGCGACAGCACGATATCCGTCAGGAACTCACCGAGCACCGGCCCGACCGGATAAGGAGTGCCCCAGCGCGCCTGCACATAACGTCCAAAGGCGGCGACGTGGCGGGCCTCTTCCCGCGCCTGGTTGGCAGCATATTCCTGCGCACCCGGATCGAGCAGGATGTCGCAGAGCGATGCCGACAGCGACAGCGCCCCCTGCTCGCCGTGGAGAATGTTCGACAGGGTCCAGCGCTGGATCGAATTGGCGAGGCGGATTTTCGTCCCCTCGTCGAGCCGCTCGGTCTCCGCGCAGTTCAATTCCGGGAAGCGCTCGAGCGGCAGCAAGGGCTCGCTGTCGAGGTCCCAGCCCTGAGTGAAATCGAGATAGGCCGGGTTGTACGGGTCCCAGAAATGATCGTGCGTCGCGCCGATGATCCCGTCGAACGCATCGCTCCGCCGCCCATACCGTCCGACCTCGACCATCGCCGCGAAATCGTCGGCCGCGACAGTCTCGTAAGCCGCATCGTGGGTGATGTGGGTTTCCGTGGCGACCTCTGGCATCGAACCCTGGCCTCCGCGCGATGGCGCCGGCTAAAACCTATCATAAGTCGGAACGGAGGGCCCAATGCCAACCCGCATCAACCGCGCGATCGAGCTTTTGGCGGCGGATCAGGCGATCTACTACGTCGGCAACCACACGGGGCATGTGCTGACGCAGGCGCAGGGGCGCGGGGATAGCGGGACCTGGGCCGACTACATCAATGTCGGGATGGAGCACGGCGCGTTCGACATGACCGGGCTCTACGCCTACATGCGCGGGCTCGCCGAGGCAGGGGGGACCCGGTCCGGGCATCGCACGCCGGCGGTCATCGTCGAGGCGCCGGTCAACGGCATCGACGAGGACCATGTCCGTTTCAATGCCTGGCAGTTCCGCCAGATCCTCGGGAGGGGCGCTCACGGCATCCTCCTTTGCCAGGCGGAGACGGCCGGCGCGGCGCGCGCCTTTGTCGAGAGCTGCCGGTATCCGCATCACCTCGAAGGGGTCGATCCAAACCTGCCGACCCCGCTGTCGCGGCTGAAGGGCGCGGCTGGCAAGCCTGCCGCCGGGAAGCTCGGCGCCGGCACGCGTGGGCGCGGGTCGGAGACCGATGCCGCGGCGATCTGGGGCGTCAGCCCGCCGGACTACATGGAACGATGCGACCCGTGGCCGCTCAACCCGAATGGCGAGCTCCTGCTCGGCGTCAAGCTCGAAAGCCCCGAGGGCATCGCCAATGCCGATGAGATCCTCGCGGTTCCCGGCCTCGGCTTTGCCGAGCTGGGCCCCGGCGATCTCAGCCTCGCGCTCGGCTACAGGGAGATGCCGCGCGACAAATACCCGCCCGAGATGCAGGAGGCGCGGGCCAAGGTGATGGCCGCCTGCCGCCGGAACGGTATCGCCTTCCTCGAGATCGGCACGCCGGAAAACGTCATCGCCAAGATCGAGGAGGGGGTCCGCGTCTTTGCCGGTCATCGCGAGGAAGCCGCCCGCGTCGGCCGCTCGCACCAGCACCGCGAGATGCCGGCATGACGGCCAAAGCGCTTCTGGGCGAATAGAGCGGCATCCGACAGACGCACATCCACTATCGCCTCATGGGCGGGCGTGTCCCCGTGGAGAGAATGGATGAGAGCGGTCTGCCTACGCGAGCGACCCCGTGTACTTCTCCAGCAGCGCCCAGGCCTGGTCACCCATCTCTTTCTTCATATCCGGGTAGAAGCCCGATTTTTTCAGCGCTTCCTGGAACGGCTTGGTGTCGGGGGTTTTGAATGTGAGGCCGCCCTTGGTCAGCTTGTCGACCTCGCTCTTGTTCATCTCCTGCCAATCCTGCCGCTCGGCGATCGCACCTTCGGCGAAATGCTTGTAGGCGATCGCCTGCACATCGCTCGGCAGCCGCTTCCACGCCGCATTGTTGAACGAGACGTGCAGCCCGACCCAGATGTGGTTGGTGATGCTGCAATATTTCTGCACCTCGTAGAGCTTGGCGGTGTCGATCAGGATGAGCGGGTTTTCCTGCCCGTCGACCAGCCCCGTCTGCAGGGCGCTATAGACCTCGCCGAAATTGATCGGCGTCGGCGACGCGCCGAGATGCTTGAAGAGCGCGATGAACAGCGGCGCCACCGGCAGGCGGATCTTGAACCCCTTCAAATCTTCGGGAACGAGGATCGGCTTCGCTTTGCTGGTGATCTCGCGGAAGCCGTGGTCATAGGCCTTGTCGACGCACCACAGCCCGACCTTTTCCGAGATGTCGCGGACGAACTTGCCGAGGTCGCCGTCCATCGCCTTGAACGCGACATCGACATTGGGGAACGCGAAGCCCACGCCGAAGATCGCGGCCGACGGGTTGCGCTGCGCCAGGATATCGACCGACATCCCGTAGATTTCGAGCCCGCCGACGACGGCTTGCGACATCATCGCCGTGTCCTGGCCGAGCACGCTGTTCGGATACAGCGTGATCTCTAGCTTGCCGCCGGTCTCTTCCTTGATCTTCGCCGCGGCCTCCTTGCCGCGAATGACCATCGGGTGCCCATCGGGGAGCGCGGTGCCGTATTTGTAGGCGAACTCCGCCGCGCCGGCCGGCCACGAAAGGATCGTCGGCGCGGCGACGCCGCCAGCAATCGCGGCAGCGCCGCGGGTCAGGACGGTTCGGCGCGTGGTCGTCATCAAGGTGCTCCCTAAGGTTGATTTTGGTGCGGTCGGTAAAAGCGCCGGTCCGCCCCGGAGAGTCAAGCGTTCGGCGGCCGTGCGAACGATCGAAGCTCCGGCCCTGATTCAATCTAAGTCCCATTGGGTCCCGCCTCGGAGAGGGTCGGCTCACTCGTCCTCTTCCGACCCCTTCAGCAGCACCGCCAGCATCTGGTCGGTGCGGGTCAGGAAGTTGCGGGTCACCGTGAAGTGCTCGGTCTCGCGATAGTCGACGAGCCGCGCCGCGCCGTCGCCGAGCTGATAGATCGCCGCATCCGGATAGGCCATCAGGATCGGTGAATGCGTGGCGATGACGAATTGCGAGCCGCGCCTGACGAGATCGTGCATCCGCGATAAAAAGGCGAGCTGGCGGCTGGGCGACAGCGCCGCCTCGGGCTCGTCCAGGATGAAGAACCCCTTGGCACCGAGCCGGTTCATGAACAGGGCGAAAAACGACTCCCCGTGCGACTGCTCGTGCAGCGACTTCCCCCCGTACCAGCCGATGATCTTAGGGCCGCCGCCCGGTTCCTCGTCGAGCGCCTCGATCTGCGTCGCGACGTTGTAATAGCTCTCCGCCCGCAGGAAGTAGGCGTCGCGCGCGCGCCGCGGACTCCGCGTCAGCCGTAGGTACCTGCCGAGGCCAGAATGCGAGGCTCGGGTCGCGAAGTTGAAGTTTCGGCTGCCGCCTTCGGGGTTGAGCCCCCACGCAACGGCGAGCGCCTCGATCAGCGTCGACTTCCCCGACCCGTTCTCGCCGATCAGAAACGTGACCGGGTGGTCGAAGCGCAGCTCGCTGAGCCCAGCGACGGCGGGAATGCTGAAGGGGTAGGCGTCGAAGGACGGCACCTCGTCACGCCGAAGGGAGAGGCGGAGCAGAAAATTGCGTGATTTGAAGGCTGGCTTCACCACACCACGCCTGCTTTTCCTCGTCATTCCCGCGAAAGCGGGAATCCGGCGCGAGCGACGGAACGATTGCCCCTCAACCCGCCTGCGCGGGGGTGACGATTAGGGAGGGCGACGGAATTCACCTCGACCCGCTCTTACGGCGCCGTCACCCCGCTCTCGACGAGCCCCGCGATCTCGTTCTCCGAATACCCCAGCTCCGCCAGCACCTCCGCGCTGTCGGCCCCCAGCGCATTCACGTACGGCCGGGTCGCCGTGTCGCTGCCGGTCATGCGGAAGGGCGGGTTGAGAGCCAGAAACTCGCCGCCTTTGTCCTTGATCGTCGCGAGCGAGTGGCGGTGGGCGAGCTGCGGGTCCTCCATCGCCTCCTTGACCGTGCGGTACGGCGACGATGGCACCTGATGGCGGTCGAAGATCGCCTGCACCTCCGCGGTGGGCAATCCCTTCGACCACGTCTCCAGAGCGTCGATCATTTCGCCCCAGTTGTTGCGGCGGTCGGGGTAGAGCTTGAAGCGCGGGTCGTCGATCCACTCGCGGTGACCGGAGGCGATCGCCATGTTCTGGAACGTCCGCTCGCTGGCGACGGCGAGCATGATGTACCCGTCCCGGCACTGGACCGGGCCGAAGATCTGGCGCGGCAGCGGTGGGACAAAGAACTGCGAGTTCTGGATCTCGCTGAGCGTCAGGCTCAGCATGCTTTCGAGCATCGTCACGTCGATCATCTGGCCCTGGCCGGTCGCCGTGCGCTGGCAGAGCGCGGCCGAGATCGCGCCGAACGCATAGGTGCCGGTCAACACGTCGGCAATGTAGATGCCGCAATAATCAGGGCGCCGGTCGCCGCCCTGATAGGCCATGTGGGCACGGTCGTAGCCCGAGGCGGCATGAATCACCGGCGCATAGGCCGGCCGCCCCGCCGATGGGCCGCTCTGGCCATAGCCCGAGATCGCGCAATAGACGAGCGCCGGGTTGATCGCGCTGAGCGCCGGATAGCCGAGCCCGAACCGCTCCATGACGCCCGGCCGGAAATTCTCGACGACGACATCGGCGGTCTCGACCAGCTTCTTGACGATCGTCACCGCCTCAGCCCGCTTCAGGTCGAGGACGAGGCTCTTCTTCCCCGTATTGAGCTGGCCGAACGACGTGCTCGCGCCCTCGCGCAGCGGCGGGCGCGAACGCATCATGTCGCCCTCCGGCGCCTCGATCTTGACGACATCGGCGCCGAGATCGGAGAGGAGGCGCGTGCAATGCGGCCCCGCGATCGTCGTCGTGAAATCGAGCACGCGAAGGCGGTCGAAACTGCGCATGATGCGTTTCTCCAGATCAGGGCGGTAAGTGTCTCCGCCGAACGCGCCGGGAGCAAGCGATGGAAATCCGGGTCGACGCACCAAAACCCCACATCACGCTGGTGACGATCGCCTACGAGGCGCGGCGCAATGCGATGACGCGGGCGATGCTGGCCGATCTCGCCGAATTGTGGGACCGGCTCGACTCCGACCCCGAATGCCGCGCGGTGATAATGACCGGTGCCGGCGAGCGCTCGTTCTGCGTCGGCGCCGACATCAGCGGCGACCTCAGCGCGAGCCCGGAGATGGCGCACGTCATCAACCGGGCCCTCCTCAAGGACACGCCGTTCTCGAAGCCGATCATCGCCGCGATCAACGGCGACTGCGTCGGCGGCGGGGTCGAGCTCCTGCTCTCGACCGACATCCGCATGGCCGTGCCGGCGGCCCGGTTCGGCCTTCCCGAGGTCAAATGGTCGATCTATCCGTTCGGCGGCGCGACCGTGAAGCTCGCCCGCCAGATCGGCCACGTCCATGCGATGGACCTCCTGTTGACAGGCCGCCTCGTCGACGCCGCCTTCGCCGAGAAAATCGGTCTCATCAACGGTATCGTCGAGCCGGACCGCCTGATGACCTGGGCCCTCGAAACCGCCGACGCGATCGCCGCCAACAGCCCCTCGGCGGTGCAGGCGGTCAAGGAACAGCTCAGCACCACCAGCGCCGATTTCGCCAAAAGCCGCGAGGCCCTCGAACAGACCCTCGGCGACCGCGTCCGCACCAGCACGCATTTCACTGAAGGAGTCGCCGCGTTCCGCGAGAAGCGGCGGCCGGATTACTCGTGAGGGCTTCCGCAAAGGCAGATTGACTTGCACATCTCTGAAGAGTTTAGTTGAATTAAATACAATTAATACATCTCTAGAGAGAGATATGTATAGGTATCTCATAGCCCTCCTGTCCGTTATCGGCGCGGCTGTGGTCGGGTCGATAACCGCCGACTGCGCCCAAGTACTTGACGCAGCATCCATGACGGGAACTTGGTCGGATGGTGGTTATCCTATGTCCGTCGGCATCACGATTACCGGCGTGGAATCGGACGGCCGCGTCGCCGGATGCTGGTGGGGCTGGCGAAATCGACATTGGAGCCGCGCCGATACCGCCATCGGCGATCCGGGCAAATACGACGTCGCCGATCGCCAAGTAGATGTCTTCGGAAAAGACGGGAAGGCGCATCTCACTGGCGACAGGCTGGTGGTGACCACGAGAACCGGTGCGATCTACGATTTAATGTGGAGTAACAACTCATTGACGGGAACGGTAAATTGGAAGAGAGGGACAAGCGAGAAGAAATTCATTCGCATTTCCAGCACCGCTAGAGTTTGCCCGTGAATAAGTAACCGTAACCGCCGTGCACGGCGCTACGCCGGTCAGCTATGCCCAATCCATCGGCAGAAAGCATTCGGTTTCGCTGGCCGGTTGGGTCACAGTCACTGACATGACCAACGCACTTTCCCGTCGTTCGACCTGGCTGATCCTGATCGGATCGGCCGTGCTCTTGAGCCTCGGCATGGGGCTGCGGCAAAGCCTCGGGCTGTTTCTGACGCCGGTGACGCGCGACCTCGCGATAACCGCCGCGGATTTCACCCTGGCGATCGCGGTGCAGAACATCGTCTGGGGGCTGTCGCAGGCCTTTGTCGGGGCGCTTGCCGACCGGTTCGGGTTGCGGCTGACGATGCTGGGCGGGGCGGTGGTGTACGTCGCCGGCCTCCTGGTCATGGCGACGGCGCGACATGAGATAGCCCTGATCGTCTCGGGCGCCCTTATCGGCGTCGCGCTCTCGTGTACCGCCTCGTCGCTGGTGATGACCGCGGTGGCCCGCTCGGTATCGGAGCAAAGCCGCAGCAAGGTACTGGGTCTCGTCTCGGCCGCCGGGTCGCTCGGCACGCTTTTGGTGCCGCTCGGCACGCAGCATTTGCTTGCCGGCCATCCCTGGCAGACCGGCGCGCTGTTTTTCGTGGCGCTGGCGGCGGGGATGCTGCCGGCCGGGTTCCTCTCGGGCGGCGCGGACCGGATGCCCGGGCACGGCGCCGCCCGCATGACGATGCGCAGCACCATCGCCCAGGCTGCCCGGCACCGGCCGTTTCTGGTGATGTCGGGCGCCTATTTCGTGTGCGGGCTCAACCTCGTGTTCCTGACGACGCACCTGCCGACCTATCTCGCGATCTGCGGACAGGACCCGCTGTTGAGCGCCGAGGCGATCGCGGTCATCGGCGGGATGAACTGCATCGGCTCGCTCGCCGCGGGCTGGCTCGGCGCGCGCTATCCGAAGCACATCCTCCTGGGCCTCCTCTACATCCTGCGGGCCTTTGTGTTCACCGCCTATTTCATCATGCCGCCGACGCCGGCGAGCACGCTCGTCTTCGCCGCGGCGATGGGGATGCTGTGGCTGAGCGTGGCTCCCTTGGTGAGCGGGCTCGTCGCCGAGATGTTCGGCACCCGCTACATGGCGACGCTGCTCGGCGTCTCGTTTGTCATGCACCAGGTCGGCTCGTCGCTCGGCGCCTGGGGCGGCGGGCTGATCTTCACCGATTTCGGCAACTACGACCTCGCCTGGCACATCGGCGTGGTGGTCGGCTTCAGCGCCGGAATCGTCCAGATCGTCTGGGGCGGCCCGACGATCAAGCGGGACCGGCTCAGGGCACCTCGTCTGGCCCCGACATAAGTGGCAGCGCCGCTGCCATCTCTTTGAGCCCGCGCCGGAACAGCTTTCCCGTTTCGGTCGTCGGCAGCGCGGCGCAGATTTCGATACGGTCCGGCACCTTGTAGCTCGACGCGTGCGCGCGGCAATGGGCCCGCAGCGCCTCGGCATCGACCCTCGCGCCTTCCGTTGCCACGACAAACGCGACGATCGCCTCTCCGCGCTCGCCGGCCGCGGCACCGACGACGGCGGCCTGGCCGACGCCGGGAACTTGCAGCAGCAGCGCCTCGACCTCGGCCGGCGAGACATTGATGCCGGCTCGCTTGATCATGTCGTTGTCGCGCGCGGCGAAATGGAAATCGCCCGCCGCGTCGAGGCTGCCGAGATCGCCGGTGCGGAAATACCCGTCAGGGGTGAACGCGGCCGCATTGTTGACGGCGCTGGCACCGGCGTAGCCGGGTGTCGCCGACCTCGCGACCTCGACCGCACCGATCTCGCCGGCCGGCAATTCGGCGCCGGTTTCCGGATCGGCGATCCGCAACCGCACCCCCGGCAGCGGCGGGCCTTGGCTCGCCATGCGCCGGGCGAGCGGCCAATCGGCCGGCGTCACGCAACAATTCCCATAGGTCTCGGTCGAGCCGTAGACGTTGCAAATCTCCGGCGCGGCAAGCTCCTCGGCCGCGATCCGCACCTCCTCGGGGCTGCCGATCATCAGCCCGGTGCGCAGGCTCGCGGTGCGATCCCGGCGGAACGTGGGATGGCGCAGCGCCGCGCCGGTCATGCTCGGCAACGTGTAGACCGCGGTGCAGCGATGCCGCGCGATCAGATCAAGCCACCCACCCGGCTCGAACCGTGGCTGCAACACCAGCGCCGCACCATGCGAAACCGTCGCCGGCAGCGCATTGGCAGCGCCGTAGGACCAGAACAGCGGCGGGGCCAGCAGTACGCGATCGCGGGGGCCGAGCCGCATGCGCTCGCCGATATGGAACCCGTTTTCGACGGTACGCCCCTGGACGAGGCGCACCGCCTTCGGCCGCGCGCTGGACCCGGAGGTGTAGAGGACGAACGCATCGTCCCCGGCCCGGGCGGCGGTATCGGCAACGGGCTCGCCGGCGAGATCGGCATAAGCGATCCAGTCAAGGCGCGGCGCAGCGTCGAGGACGACGATCGGCGGCAAGGGCTGGTCGAGCGCGGCAAACGCGGCAGCAAAATCCTGGCCCCCGAACGCGCCAACCGCGACGAGCAGGTCGAGTTCCGCATCCGCGATCAGATAGGAAAGCTCGGCCGGTTTCGACCAGGTGCTGAACGGCACGACTGCGGCGCCGAGCGCGGCGGCCGCAAAGGCGACCTCCAGCCACTCGCGCCGGTTTTCCATCAGGATACCGACCCGCCCCCCGCGCTTGACCCCGAGCGCCCGCATCCCGCCGGCGAGACGAGCAGCCGTATCGGTCAGCTCGCCGTAAGTGGTCGCACGATCACCGGCGAGGACCGCCGTCGCGGTGGGTGATTGCTCGGCGAGCAGCGAAAAGAGGGTGCGGGCTGTCGGCATCCTGGGAGCGCGGGCGTCTCGCCCGCATCCAAAACCAAAAATTGCGGGCGGGATGCCCGCGCTCCTTTTCTTTTACACCACACCCTTCTGGTGCAGCTCCGCGATCTCGACGTTACCGTACCCGAGTTCCCCCAGCACCTGATCCGTATGCTCCCCCTGCTCGGGCGTCGGCTTGAGTCGCTCCGGCTGCGGAAAGGCGCTCATGTGGATCGGCTGGCCGACGATGTCGAAGGTGCCGATCTTGGCATGGTCGACCGGCCGGCGGATGCCGAGATGCTTGACCTGCGGGTCGGCGAAGACCTGGTCGATCGTGTTGATCGGGCCGCACGGCACGCCGGCCTTGTTGAGTTCGTCGACCCAATACTTGCTCGGCTTCGACCGCACGACGTCGTTGAGGTGGGCGATCAGCGCCTGGCGGTTCTTGCCGCGCGACACGACCGTGGCGAAATCGGGGTTCGACGCCAGATCCTTGTCGCCCGACACCTCGCAGAATTTCTTCCAGAGATTATCGCCCGAGGCGGCGATGTTGATGTAGCCGTCGGCGGTCTGGAACATGCCGGTGCCGGGCGAGGTCGGGTGGAAATTGCCCTCCTGCTTCGCGACCTCACCCTTCATCGTGTAGCGCGAGGCCTGGAAGTCGAGCATGAAGATCTGCGCCTCGAGCAGCGAGGTGTGAACCCATTGCCCCTCGCCGGTGCGCTCGCGCGCAAGCAGCGCCAGCGTGATCCCGTTGGCGAGGAGGAGGCCCGCCGAGGTGTCGTTGATCGCGATGCCGACGCGCGTCGGTCCCTGGCCGGGATGCCCGGTGATCGACATCAGCCCGCCCATCCCCTGGGCGATCTGGTCGACGCCGGGGCGGCCCTCGTACGGCCCGTCCTGGCCGAAACCCGAGATGCTGCCGTAGACGATGCGCGGGTTGATCTTTTTCACGGCCTCGTAATCGACGCCGAGCCGGTGTTTCACGGTCGATTTGAAGTTCTCGACGATCACATCGGCCTTCGCCGCGAGCTTCATGAAGATCGCAAGGCCTTCCTTGGTCTTCAGATTGAGCGACAGCGAGCGCTTGTTGCGGTGGAGGTTCTGAAAGTCGGGCCCGTCCCGCCGGCTGCCGGTCGCGTCGGTATGCTCGCCAGGCAATTCGATCTTGATGACATCGGCGCCCCAGTCGGCAAGCTGCCGCACCGCCGTCGGCCCGGCGCGATGCGCGGTGAGATCGATCACGGTAAAGCCGTTGAGGGGCAGCGCAGTCATCTCGATCTCTCCCGGTGGGGTGGGCCGTGGCGATGGTAGAGGATTCCCGGATGGCATCACAGGTCTTCCTCATCCTGTGGAGCCACGCAGCGGGCTCCACAGGATGAGGAAGGGCGGAGAGTGCCCCACCCGCTACGAGGCCAGAAATTCCGCGAAATATTCCTCCGCCGTCACCACACGCGGAGTCATCCCTGCGTCGTTCGGGATATTCGCCATCGCAAATCCGCCGCGGGCGCGTCACAGTAGGGCCGAGAAGCCCACCTGCGAAAGGCCTGGTCCCTCGGAAAGGACCGGTCCTTCGGAAAGGAATCGGATGACCCGCCATTTCGGCGCGCTGATCCCCTCGACCAACACGACATGCGAGATCGAATACACCCGCCTGCTGCCGCCCGAATATCAGGCGCATTACGGGCGGATGATGTCGAGCAGCCCGACCAAGTCGCCGTTCTCGTCGCCGCTCGATGCCGACCTCGACTATCAGGCGAAGCTGCTCGGCACCGCCAAGGTCGAGATGGTGATGCTGGTGCAGACCTCGGCGAGCCTCCACAGCCCGGGCTATGACGCCGACGTGACAAAGCGCATGGCGGCGGCCTCGGGCGTGACGGCGATCACCTCCGCCACCGCGATCACCCGTGCGATCAAGGCGCTGAAGGCAAAGCGGATCGCGCTCGTGTCGCCCTATTCGGTGCCGGTCAACGAGGCGGCGAAGAGCCTGTTCGAGGGCGGAGCCGGGTGCGAGGTCATCGCGGTCGAAGGGTTCGCCGCGACCGATTCCTACGCGATCGGCGCGCTCGGCCCGGAAAACGCCCGCGACGCGTTCCAGCGCATCAACCGGCCCGAGATCGACGCCTTCATCGTCCCCGGAGGGAACTTCCCGACGATGGGCCACGTCGCCGGTTGGGAGGCGGAGTTCAAAAAGCCGGTCGTCACGACGAACCAGGCCCTCATCTGGGCGATGCTGCGCCAGTTCGAGGCGAAAGAAGGGCTGAAGGGGCTCGGGGCGCTGCTCGAAGAGGTTCCGGCGGACTAGCCGCGTTGCCCAGGAACGGGGAACTAGTGGCGCTCGCTACGCAAGCGTGCCGTCGTTACGGCCGATCAAAACCTGAGGTTCCAGCAAACGTCGGCGACTTGTCGCCGTCATCGACCGAGCGTGAGCCGCCCGCCTTAACCCTGACCGTCACTTGACACCGTGCAAGGGTAGGTCGACATACTCCCGCCGGGTTTGTCATCCGAAGGATGGGGTGGTGCCGGGACCGCTCGACCAGGGGGCTGACCATCGTATAGCCGCGCTCGCCCGCGTCGCGGCGGCGGCACCAGTGCCCGACCTCGACGCCGAAAACGCGATCAACCGGCGGATCTTCGAGACCTCGCTCGACCTCATCCTCGTCGTCGATCGTCAGGGCAATTTCATCCGCGTCAGCCCGAGCCTCGAGCGGATTCTGGGCTACCGCCCGGAGGAGCTTGTCGGCCGCAACGCCGGCGCCTTTGTGTATGCGCCCGACCTCGCCCCGGTCCGTGCCGAGATGCGCGCGGCGCGGCACGAGAACGAGACGCGCAATTTCGAGACCCGCTACGTCCACAAGGACGGACATATCGTCACCTTGTGGTGGACCGGTGTGTGGTCGGCGGCCGAGGGGCAGTTTTTCTTCATCGGCCGCGACGTCACCGATCGCGCCGAAATCGCGCGCCGCGCCCGCGACGATGCCGAGCGCCACGCGCTCGCCTTGCAGATCAGCGAGATCGGCCTCGCCTCCGCCGAAAGCCCGAGCGAGCCGGCCCAGACCGACGCCCAGTTCAACCACATCTACGGCACCGCGTCCGACAGCACGCACATGACCGCCGGGGGCTTGCTCCGTCTCATCCACCCTGGAGACCGCGACCGCGTCGCGGGCGAGCTGCTCAAGATCATCCGCCGCGGCGGGCTCTATCGCGGCGAGTTTCGTATCAACCGGGCCGATACGGGGGCCGAGCGCTGGGTGCGGGTGGCGACGCAAACCGTGGCCGGCGAGGACGGCCGACCCGGCCGGTTCGTCGGCGCCCATCTCGACATCACCGATCTGCGCGCGACCCAGCAGCAGCTTCAGCAAGCGCAAAAGATGGAGGCGATCGGCAACCTGACCGGTGGGATGGCGCACGATTTCAACAATCTGCTCGGCATCATCATCGGCAATCTCGACATGCTGCGCGACAGCGCGCCGCTTTCCGCCGACGACACCGAGCTTTTGTCCGAGGCGTTCGACGCGGCGACACGCGGGGCCGATCTGATCCGCCGCCTCCTCGCCTTCTCCCGCCGCCAACCCTTGCAGCCGCGGCCGATCGCCGTCAACGAGATGGTGTCGGGGATCGCCGGGATGCTCGCCCGCACGCTCGGCGAGGACATCCCGATCTCGCTCGACCTCGCCGCCGAGGTCTGGCCCGTCCGCGCCGACCCGGCGCAGATCGAGGCGAGCCTCGTCAACCTCGCCACCAACGCGCGCGATGCGATGCCGAACGGCGGGCGGCTGATCATCGCGACGGCGAACCGCCGCCTCGACGCCGACTATGCCGCCGGCCACGCCGAGCTGGCGCCGGGCGACTACGCGATGATCGAGGTCAGCGACACCGGCACGGGCATCCCGCCCGACGTGCTGGCGCGCATCTTCGAGCCGTTCTTTACGACCAAGGAGGTCGGCAAGGGGACCGGCCTCGGGCTCAGCATGGTGTTCGGTTTCGTCAAGCAATCGGGCGGTCATATCAATGTCTATAGCGAGGCGAGCGTCGGCACGACCTTCCGCCTCTATCTGCCGCGCGACCGTAGCGATGTGTTGGATGACGAGCGGGCGCGGGTGGTCACATCGGCGGTCGGTGGCACCGAGATCATTCTTGTGGTCGAGGACAACGCCGCGATGCGCAAAGTAGTGACGCGCCAGTTGACCGAGCTCGGCTACCGCGTGCTGGAAGCCGATGCGGCGGCAGCGGCGCTGGACGTGCTCGCGGTGGAAAAGGTGGCGCTTCTATTCAGCGACGTGGTGATGGCCGGCGACATGAACGGCGTCGAATTGGCGCAACTGGCCATGACTCGCTGGCCCGGACTCAAGGTGCTGCTGACCTCGGGCTTTCCCGAGACCCGCATGGCCGCCGACGGCGCGATGCCCGACGGCCTGCGCCTCTTGTCCAAACCCTATCGCCGCGCCGAACTGGCGCGTGCTTTGCGCGAGGTTCTGGACTCTAACCCAGCCGCGCCTTGATTCCCCCCACCACGTGTTCGAACATCGCGGTCGTGAGGCGGCCGGTATTCGTGTTGTAGCGCGAGCAGTGATAGGAATCGGCGAGCGTCACGCCGCCCAGTTCATGCACCGCGCCATGCGCGAAGAGATGGGCGGCGATGCGGCCGCCGAAGGCCCGCACGGCGGCGTCATGCGCGATCTTGCCGAGCGCCAGCACCGCGCGCAGATTCTTCATCACGGCGATCTCGGCGACGAGGAACCGGTGGCAGGTCTTGATCTCGCTGGGCTCGGGCTTGTTTTCCGGCGGCACGCAGCGTACCGCGTTGGCGATGCGGCAATCGACCAGCGTCAGGCCGTCGTCCGGCCGCTCGCGATAGTCGCCCCGCGCGAAACCGTATTTGAGCAGCGTCGTGTAGAGCAGGTTGCCGGCATGGTCGCCGGTAAAAGGACGGCCGGTTCGATTGGCGCCGCGCAGCCCCGGCGCCAATCCGACGATCAGCAATCGCCCGGCGGCGTCGCCGAACGACGGCACTGGCGCGTTATGCCAATCGGGATAGGCGGCGCGCTGCTTGAGGCGGAAATCGACCAGGCGCGGGCAGAGCGGACAATCGCGATCCGGCGTCGCGATCGTCGCGTCACTCGCTGCCATGCGCCATCGACGACCGCATCATGTCGTGGTGATGCGCGCGCTCGATCTGCTCGCGAATGTCGGTCAGGTCGACGAACGTGTCGGCTTGGCGGCGCAGTTCATCCGCGACCATCGGCGGCGCCGAGCGGATGGTCGAGACCACGGTGACGCGCACGCCCTTGCGCTGCACCGCCTCGACCAAGCGGCGGAAATCGCCGTCGCCGGAGAACAGCACGATATGATCGAGGTGCTGCGCCATCTCCATCACGTCGATGGCAAGCTCGATATCCATGTTGCCTTTGATTTTCCGCCGGCCCATCGCGTCGGTATATTCCTTCGTCGGCTTGGTCACCATGGTGTAGCCATTGTAATCGAGCCAATCCACCAGCGGCCGCAGCGGCGAATATTCCTGATCCTCGAGCAGGGCCGTATAATAGAAGGCGCGAATGAGCTGGCCGTGCGAGCCGAACAACTCGAGCAGTCGTTTGTAATCGATGTCGAATTGGAGCGCGCGTGCCGCAGCGTAAAGGTTGGCGCCGTCGATGAAGAGGGCGATTTTTTCTTGCGGATAGAACAACATTGGATCCGCTCCGTTATGAAAGAAGGCAGGATAGCACCCGCCGAGCGGCGGCGAATAGGATTCATTGAGGCCAAGACATGATTCTGATCGGGCTTGGCGGAAATCTTCCCAGCAATGCCGGCGCGCCCGACGCCACCATTGGCGCGGCGATCGACGCGCTGAGGGCGGCGGGGGTGCGGATCGAAGCGCGTTCGCGCGATTACCGGTCGGCGCCGACGCCGCCTTCCGATCAGCCCTGGTACATCAACGCCGTGATCGCGGTCGCGACCGACTTGCCGCCGCGCGAGTTGCTGGCGTTGCTGCATCGCATCGAGGCGCGGTTCGGCCGCGTGCGCCGCGAGGTCAATGGCGCGCGCCCGCTCGATCTCGATCTCCTGGCCTATGACGAGCGCGTGCAGGCGAGCGGCGAGGGCGAACCGGACCTGCCGCATCCGCGCCTCCATCACCGTGCCTTCGTATTGCTGCCGCTTGCCGAGGTCGCGCCGGGCTGGCGCCATCCCATCACCGGCGACACGGTCGAGTATCTGATAGCGGCCCTGCCGCCGGAAC
>DASXFE010000092.1:0-20185 GCA_036489765.1 Allostellaceae bacterium
CGCCGGCCGGCCCGAGGATAAACTCCGCGAAGCAATCTCGGGCGGAGGAGACTCCTCACCATTGAGATTGCTTCGTCGCTTTGCTCCTCGCAACGACGCCCGGCTTACTTCGCAGCGGCCGGTGCCGGCTCCTGCCGGGGCTCGCGGTCGCGGCGACCGGAGCCGAGGTCCTCGCCGGTCTCCTGGTCGACCTGCCGCATCGACAGCTTGACCTTGCCGCGGTCGTCGAAGCCCAGCACCTTGACTTTGACCACATCGCCGACATTGACGATGTCGGTGGTTTTGCCGACCCGCTGCGGCGCCAGCTCGCTGATGTGGACGAGGCCGTCGCGGGAGCCCAGGAAGTTCACGAAGGCGCCGAAATCGACGGTCTTCACCACCTTGCCGTTGTAGATGACGTTGAGCTCGGGCTCGGCGACGATGCCGCGAATCCAGTCGATCGCGGCCTGCGCCTTGTTGGCGTCGACCGCAGCAACCTTGATGACGCCGTCGTCGTTGATGTCGATCTTGGTGCCCGTGGTCTCGGTGATCTCGCGGATCACTTTGCCGCCCGAACCGATCACCTCGCGGATCTTGTCCTTGGGGATGTTGATCGTGGTGATGCGCGGGGCGTTGCCGCTGACCTCGTCGCGGGCGCCGGTCAGCGCGATCGCCATCTTGCCGAGGATGTGCTGGCGGCCGTCGCGCGCCTGGTCGAGCGCGATGCGCATGATCTCCTCGGTGATCGAAGTGATCTTGATGTCCATCTGCAGCGCGGTGACCCCGGCCTCGGTGCCGGCGACCTTGAAGTCCATGTCGCCGAGATGGTCCTCGTCGCCGAGGATGTCGGAGAGGACGGCAAAGCCGGTCGGTTCCTTGATGAGGCCCATCGCGATCCCGGCGACCGGGCGCGGCAGCGGCACGCCGGCATCCATCAGCGACAGCGAGGCGCCGCACACCGAAGCCATCGACGACGAACCGTTCGACTCGGTGATCTCCGAGACGACGCGGATCGTGTAGGGGAAGTCCTCCTTCGACGGCAACAGCGGCCGCACCGCGCGCCAGGCAAGCTTGCCATGGCCGATCTCGCGACGGCCCGGGGAGCCCATGCGGCCAGCCTCGCCCGTGGAATAGGGCGGGAAGTTGTAGTGCAGCATGAAGTTTTCACGGTACTCGCCGGCAAGTGCGTCGATGATCTGCTCGTCCTGGCCGGTGCCGAGCGTGGCGACGACGAGCGCCTGGGTCTCACCGCGGGTGAAGAGCGCCGAGCCGTGCGCGCGCGGCAGGATGCCGACCTCGCAGGAGATGTCGCGCACCGTCTTGGTGTCCCGTCCGTCGATGCGCGGCTCACCGCGGAGGATTGCGCCGCGGACGATCTCCTGTTCCAGGTTCTTGAAGACCTTGCCGGCGAGGGCCTGCTTGGCCGGATTGTCCGGGTAGCAGCCGACGGCGGCGGCCTTCGCGGCGTCGAGCTGGTTCTGCCGGTCCTGCTTGCCGCGCTCGCGGAAAGCGGTTTCGAGCAGCGGGCTGATCTTGCTGCGCAACTCGGCCTCGATCTCCGCCTTTTCGGGGAGCGGCTCAACCATGCCCCACGGCTCCTTGGCGCAGCTCTCGGCAAGCTCGATGATCGCGTTGATGACCGGCTGGAAGCCCTGGTGGCCGAAAGTGACGGCGCCGAGCATCGTCTCCTCGGACAGCTCCTGCGCCTCCGACTCGACCATCAGCACGCCTTCGCCGGTGCCGGCGACGACAAGGTCGAGGTCGGACTTCTCAAGCTGGTCCATCGTCGGGTTGAGCACGTACTGCCCGTTGATATAGCCGACCCGAGCCCCGGCGATCGGCCCGAGGAACGGAATGCCGGAGATCGTCAGCGCCGCCGAGGCGCCGACGAGCGAGACGATGTCGGGGTCATTTTCGAGATCGTGGCTCAACACCGTGCAGACGACCTGGGTCTCGTTCAAAAAGCCCGAGACGAAGAGCGGCCGGATCGGCCGGTCGATCAGGCGTGAGGTCAGCGTCTCCTTTTCCGAGGGACGCCCTTCGCGCTTGAAGAAGCCGCCGGGGATCTTGCCCGCGGCAAAGGTCTTTTCCTGATAGTTGACGGTCAGTGGAAAGAAATCCTGGCTAGCCTTGGCGGTCTTGGCTGCGACCGCGGTGCACAGCACCGTCGTTTCGCCATAGGTGGCGAGCACCGCGCCATCGGCCTGGCGCGCCAGCCGGCCGGTCTCGAGCACGAGGCGGCGGCCGCCCCACATCAGCTCTTTGCGGTAGACGTCGAACATTCAATTCATCCTTTTTAGTAGAAGCGTGCGGCATCCCTCACGGAAGCGGATTCTTCCGTGCGCCGCCAGCGAGTGCACTTGCGTCTATGCACAATCCGATCCAACGCGCCCCCACTTGCCGGGGCGGTATGAAGCGAGAATGTGCCGTGTTTCACCGAGAAATCAACGCCGCAGCCCAAGCCGGCCGATCAGCGTCTCATAGCGCGAGGCGTCGGAGCGCTTGAGATAGTCGAGGAGGCGCCGGCGCTGGCCGACCATGACCAAGAGCCCGCGCCGCGAATGAAAGTCTTTTTTATGCGTGCCCAAATGGTCGGTCAGATTACGAATCCGCTCGGACAGTATAGAGACTTGTACTTCCGGCGATCCGGTGTCGCCGGGTTTGGTGGCGTATTCGCCAATGAGCGCCTGCTTACGCTCTGCGGTGATCGACATCGGGATACCCCTTGTTTAGCGGTTGATGACGCGCACCGGCCGAAGGCAGCCCTTTTCGATTCGCGCCACGGCGATCAGAAGCTGGTCATGCCGCACGCCCACGATCGTGCCCTCATCGAGGCGATCGAGCTGCGCCCGTTCGTGCGGATCGCACGGCGTCACCTGCTGTCCGTGACGCAATCGAGCGACTTCGTCTGCCGATAAAACCAGAGCCGGGATGTCGTCCAGCACGAATTCGAGCGGCAGAAGGTGCTCGGAAGCGGGCGGACTATCTCCCAAGAGGGCCAACGAATCCAGCGAAATCGCGTGAGCCTCGGTAAATCGGCCGACGTGGGTGCGACGGAGCGCGGTCACATGCCCATGCGCCCCGAGGGCTTCGGCGAGGTCGCGGGCGAGGGCGCGGATGTAGGTCCCGGAACCGACCTCGGCGGCAAATTCGGCGTGATCGGGGTCGGGAAGCGCGACGAGGTCGAGGGTGGCGATCTCGACGGGGCGGGCCGCGAGCTCGGGAGGCTTTCCGGCGCGGGCGAGGGCGTAGGCGCGGCGGCCCTCGACCTTGAGTGCGGAATATGCGGGCGGACGCTGCTGGATCGTGCCGACGAAACGGGGGAGCACGGCGACGATCTCGTCGCGCGCGGGGCGGGCAGGGGTCTCGGCGACGACCGAGCCTTCGCGGTCCTCGGTATCGGTGGCGATACCCCAGCGCACCGTAAAGCGATAGCGCTTCCGGCCCTCGGACGCGAACCGGACCGTCTTGGTCGCCTCGCCGAGCGCGATCGGCAACACGCCGGTGGCGAACGGGTCGAGCGTCCCGGCATGGCCGGTCTTCGCCCCCGTCGCGCGACGGACGATCATGACCGCGCGGTTCGAGGTAATGCCCTCAGGTTTGTCGATGACGAGCCAGCCGTTCACGCCTCGTCCTCGGCGTGGGGGTCGAGGTCGAGGTCGCGGGCGACGTCGGGGCGGGCGAGGAGCTCGGTGATATGGGCGGCGCTGTCGAAGGCGCGGTCGAGAGTGAAGCTGAGGTTGGGCACGTAGCGGAGCGTGACCTCGCGGGCGATCCGAGATTTGAGATACGGGGCGCTGCGCTTCAATCCTGCAAGGATGTCGTTCACGCCGCCGCCGCCGAGGGGCATCACAAACGCGGTGGCGTTTTTGAGGTCGGCGCTGAGCCGGACTTCGGTCACGGTGATGCTGGCGTCGGCGAGCGCGGGGTCGCGCAATTCGCCGGGACGCAGCAACTGGGCCAGGATATGACGTAGTTCCTCGCCGACGCGGAGCTGCCGCTGGCTCGCCTCGCGCGGGCCGGAGTGGTCGTGGTGCTTACGGGGCATCTTCTACATATCGTCATTCCGGGTCCGGCCGTTGGCCGACCCAGAATGACCTCGGAAGGGTTATAGCGCCCGGGCGACTTCCTCGATGTCGAAGCACTCGATGACGTCGCCGACCTGGATGTTCTCGTAGTTCTCGAAGGCCATGCCGCATTCGAAGCCTTCCTGCACCTCGCGGACCTCGTCCTTGAAGCGCTTGAGCGTCTTCAGCGTGCCTTCGTGGATCACGACGTTGTCGCGCAGCAGGCGTACCTTGGCGCCGCGGCGGACTTGGCCCTCGGTGACGCGGCAGCCGGCGACCTTGCCGACGCGAGTGATGTTGTACACCTCGCGGATCGACGCGTTGCCGAGGAAGCGTTCGCGCAACGTCGGGGCCAGCATACCCGACAGCACTGCCTTCACGTCGTCGATCACGTCGTAGATGATCGAGTAGTAGCGGATCTCGACCCCGTCGCGCCGCGCCATGTCGCGCGCCTGCGGGTTGGCACGGACATTGAACCCGATGATCACCGCGCCCGTCGACTTGGCGAGGATCACGTCGCTTTCGGTGATCGCGCCGACGCCCGAATGCAGATTGCGCACCGACACCTCGTCGGTGCCGATCTTGGCCAGCGCGCCGTTGATCGCCTCGACCGAGCCATGCACATCGCCTTTGATGACGATCGGCATCTCCTTCGCCTGGCCGGCCTGGATCTGCGAGAACATCTCCTCGAGCGTGCCGCGCCCGGCTGCCGCGACGGCCTGGGTACGGCGGCGACGCTGGCGGAACTCGGCAACCTCGCGGGCACGGGACTCGCCGTCTACGACGATAAAGTCGTCGCCGGCCAAGGGCGCGCCGTCGAGGCCCAGGACCTCGATCGGCATGGACGGGCCAGCGTCCAGCTGGTTCTGGCCGCGATCGTCGATAAGCGCGCGCACCCGGCCCCATTCGCCGCCGGCCACGAACACGTCGCCGACCTTGAGCGTGCCGCGCTGCACCAGCACCGTCGCGACCGGTCCGCGGCCGCGTTCGAGCTTGGCCTCGAGCACGACGCCCTCGGCCGGGCGGTCCGGGTTCGCGGTCAGGTCGAGCAATTCGGCCTGCAGCAGAATCGCCTCCTCGAGCTTGTCGAGATTGGTTTTCTTGAGCGCGGAGACCTCGACATTGAGGATGTCGCCGCCGAGCTCTTCGACGACCAGCTCGTGCTGCAGCAATTCCTGGCGCACGCGCTCGGGCCTGGCATCGGGCCGGTCGATCTTGTTGATCGCGACGATGATCGGCACCTCGGCCGCCTTCGCATGGCGGATGGCCTCGACGGTCTGCTCCATGATCCCGTCATCGGCGGCGACCACCAGCACGACGATGTCGGTGACGTTGGCGCCGCGCGCCCGCATCGACGTAAAGGCCTGGTGGCCCGGCGTGTCGATAAAGGTGATCTGCTTTCCGCCCTTCAGCGTGACCTGATAGGCGCCGATATGCTGGGTGATGCCGCCCGCCTCGCCCCCGGCGACATCGGTCTCGCGCAGCGCATCAAGGAGCGAGGTCTTGCCGTGGTCGACATGGCCCATGATCGTGACGATCGGGGCGCGGGGCAGGGCCTCGCCCTCTTCGTCATCGCCGCCACGCAACCCGATCTCGACATCGTCCTCGGCCACGCGGCGCAGGCGGTGGCCGAATTCGGTCACGATCAGCTCGGCCGTGTCGGCGTCGATGATCTGCGACTGGGTCGCCATAACGCCCATGCGCATCAACGCCTTGACCACGTCGACGCCGCGCTCGGCCATGCGGTTAGCTAATTCCTGGACCGTGATCGTCTCGGGGATGATCACGTCGCGCACGACCTTTGGCTGGTCGTCGCCCCCACGGTGCAGACGGCGCTCGCGCTCGCGGGCACGGCGCACCGAGGCGAGGCTGCGCATGCGCTCGCCTTCGTCGTCGCTGAGAGCGCGGGTCACCGTCAGCTTGCCGGTTTGGCGGCGCTGATCGCGGCGGACGGGTACGGCAGGACGGCGCGGCGGCGGGACGCCCGGACGCCGCACGGCCGGGGTCTCTTCCTCTTCTTCGGCGGGCATTGTGACCTTGCCGGCAGCGGCAAGCGCGGCGACCTTGGCGGCGGCGGCCTTGCCGGCGCGCTCGGCGACCTCGCGCCGGGATTCCTCTTCCTTGCGCCGGGTTTCCTCGTCCTCGGAGCGCTTTTTTGCCTCCTCGACGCCGCGTTTCTTTGCTTCCTCTTCCTCGGTTCGACGCTTCGCCTCCTCCTCGGCGTGCAGGCGCGCTTCCTCGGCGGCCTGCTCCTCTTCGCGGCGCAGGCGATCGGCCTCTTCGAGGGCGTGGAGACGGCGCGATTCGGCGTCGGCCTTGGCGGCGTCCTGTACCGCGCGGACGCGCAGGCGCGCCTCCTCGGCGGTCAGCGCGCGGGGAACCTGCAGCGTGCGCCGCGCCGGCTCGGCCGCGGGCTGCTGCTCCGGCGCGCGCGCGACGGCCGGCTCGGCCTCGGGGCGGGCGGTCGGCTCGGGTGCCGAGCCCGGACCGAAGACACGTTTCTTCTTGACCTCGACCGTGACGGTCTTCGACCGCCCATGCGAGAAGCTCTGGCGAACCTGGCCACCCGTATCGGGCGGCCGCCGCAATTCGAGCCTTCCGCCGGACGTGCCGCCGGTCCGGTTGAGGGTCAGCGGCCGCTTCTGCTCTTGCGTGTCCAATTCAGCCATTCGCTACGCTACCGTCCTCTCGCCGCTCCTGGTCGGAGCATGGGTCGCTTCGTCAACTATCGTCACGCCGGCGCGAAATCCCGCGATCCGGCGCATATCCGCCGCCAGCCGGTCCGCAAACGGACCCGGCGCCACCGCCGCATGGGCAACGCGGTCACGGCCGAACGCCGCGCCCAGTTCCGCCCCGGTCAGCGCGCCCGCGGCCGGAACCTCGCGTCCCAGCGCAGCGACCCGCCGGCGCCCGGCCTCGGCCGCATCAAGCGCGAAGACCAGGAGCCCAACCTTGCCATGCCGCGCCGCGTCGGCTACCCGCTCGAACCCGGCGATCGCCTGGCCCGCCCGGCGCGCGAGACCCAGCGTGTCGCAGCAACGCTGCGCCAGCAACGCCTCGATGCGGTCGGCAAGCCCAGGCGGCGCCGAAATCGGTCGCCGCGCCGCTCGCGCGAAGAGTCGCTTCGCCACTGCCCGATCCACTATATCTCGCCGCGGCGTCAACCACAAACCCCGTCCGGGCAGGCGCCCGGCCACATCGGGCACCAGCTCACCTTCGGGCGAGACGACGAAACGCATCAGCGCCGCGCGCTCGTGCAACTCGCCGGTCACAATGCAGCGGCGGTGCGTCTCAGGCGGATCGGCTTGGTTATGGGCGGGGGCGAGGGTCACGCGCTGGCTGCCGGCTCCTCTTCCGCAACCTCGGTGATCCAGCCTGCCGCGACGCGCGCGTTCATGATCATCGTGTTGGCCTCATCCTCTTCGAGCTTGACCCCGCCCTTGTCGGACGCGGCAAGCATTTCGAGAAGCTCGTCGCCGGCGAGCCCGGCGAAATCCTCGATCGTCTTGACGTCGTTCTCGCCGAGCGTGACCAGCATTCCCGGGGTTAGCCCGTCGATTGCGGCGAGGCCGTCGTCGACGCCTAGCTCACGGTAGCGGTTCTGGTATTCCTCGTCGCGGCGCTCGAGCGCCGTGCGCGCGCGGTCCTGCAACTCGCTGGCGATGTCGGTGTCGAAGCCTTCGATCTCGGCGACATCGGAGACTGGGACATAGGCGACCTCTTCGAGCGAGCTAAAGCCCTCGGTCACGAGCAGGTGCGCAATGACGTCGTCGATATCGAGCGCGTCGATGAAGAGCTGAGTGCGGGTGCGGAATTCTTCGGTGCGGCGCTCCGATTCCTCCGCCTCGGTCAGGATGTCGATGTCCCAGCCGGTGAGCTGCGAGGCGAGGCGCACGTTCTGGCCGCGCCTGCCGATCGCGAGGCTGAGCTGGTCGTCCGGAACAACCACCTCGATGCGGCGCTGCTCCTCGTCCATGACGACCTTGGTGACCTCGGCCGGGGCGAGGCCGTTGACGACGAACGTCGCCGGGTCCTGCGCCCACGGGATGATGTCGATCTTTTCGCCTTGGAGCTCACCGACGACGGCCTGGACGCGGCTGCCGCGCATGCCGACGCAAGCGCCGACCGGGTCGATGCCGCTGTCGCGCGAGATGACCGCGATCTTGGCGCGGCTGCCCGGATCGCGCGCGACCGCCTTGATCTCGATGATGCCGTCGTAAATCTCCGGCACTTCCTGCGCGAACAGCTTGGCCATGAATTGCGGGTGCGTCCGCGACAGGAAGATCTGCGGGCCGCGCGGCTCCGGGCGCACGTCGTAGATATAGGCGCGGACGCGCTCGCCCTGGCGGAAGCTTTCGCGCGGGAGCAGTTCGTCGCGGCGCAGCATCGCCTCGGCACGGCCGAGATCGACGACGACGTTGCCGTACTCGACCCGCTTGACGAGGCCGTTGACGATCTCGCTGACGCGATCTTTGAACTCGATGTACTGGCGCTGGCGCTCGGCGTCGCGGACCTTCTGGACGATGACCTGCTTCGCGGTCTGCGCGGCGATGCGGCCGAAATCGATCGGCGGCAGCGGGTCGGTGATGAAGTCGCCGATCTCCGCTTCCGCGTTCAGCTTCTGGGCCTGGATCAGGAGGATCTGGGCGGGCTCGTTCTCGATTTCCTCGACGACCTCGCGGAACCGCATCAATTTGATCTCGCCGTTGCGGCGGTCGATCTCGGCGCGGATGTCGTATTCCTGGCCATATTTGGAGCGGCCGGCCTTCTGGATCGCCTGCTCCATCGCCTCCAGCACCTCGTCGCGGTCGATACCCTTGTCGCGGGCGACGGTCTCGGCGACCTGCAGCAATTCCGGGCGGGCGTAGGTGGTGGTGCTTTCCATGACGGCTCTCGTCGAATTCTGGGGTTGATGCGTGGTCCTAGGCGTCAGTGCTGGGCAGTATGGGCGGCGATCAGATCGTCGGTCAGTATGAGCTTGGCGCGGGCTATGGCAGCAAAGGGCAGATGTGCTTCGCCGGCCTCGGTGACGATGCGGACCGTACCGTCCTCGCGCCCGAGCAGGCGGCCGCGAAAGCGCTTTCTGCCCTCGTGCGGGGCGCTCAGCTCTATTCGGGCCTCGAACCCGGCATAGCGGTCGTAATCCTCGGGCCGAACCAGCGGCCGGTCGATCCCGGGCGAGCTGACTTCGAGCGTGTAGGCTTCAGCGATCGGATCCTCGACATCGAGGAGGGCCGAGACCGCGCGGCTGACTGTGGCACAGTCGTCGACCGTCATCCCGGCCTCGTCGAGCCGCTCGACCATGATCTGCAACGTGGTGCCACGCTGGGCGAGAGCGGCGATACGAACGACGCGATACCCCAGCGCCTCGAGCGACGGCTCGATGATCCGGGTTATGGCGTTGGTATCGACCGACAGAGAGCTCACCACCAATAAAAAAGCGGGCCGCCGGCCCACTTGATTTTGTTGCCTCATATATAGCGCGAAGAGGGCGGGAGGCAAGGGAGTTCGGCCGGAAGCCTGCCGAAGCCGTCCACAAATTTGGTCATTCCGTGGCGCCGCGCAGCGGCGAACGCGGACCCCAAGCACCCGTCTTTCGGGTATGGGCGCGGTCCGTGTTCATGGGTTCCAGGTTCCCGCGCGCTGCGCCGGGCCCCGGAATGACCCGCGGAGAGGAAGATTCATCGTCGTACGAACCGCAGGAACGCGGGCGTCCGGCCAGCGGCGATCGCCTTTTGCTCGTAGCGGGTCGGCGGCCAGTCTTCGGGCCGGCCGCGCCAGTCGGCGGCGGTGCGGGCGGTCCAGCGGAAGGCGGGGTGGGCGGTCGCGGCGTCGATCATCCAGGCGAGGTAGTCGGGGTCGTCGGTGGCGAGGCGGAGCTCGGCGCCGGGCGGCATGATCCGGGCGAGTTCGTTGAGAGCCGGTTCCGAGACGAGGCGCCGCTTGTGGTGGCGCGCCTTTGGCCACGGGTCGGGGAAGAGGATAAAGGTGCGGGCGATCGAATTCGCCGGGAGGGCGGCGAGGAGGGGGCGGGCGTCCTCCGGGAAGATGCGGATGTTGGCGAGGTTGCGGTTGGCGATCGCGGTTGTCAGGCGGGCGATGCCGTTCTCGAAGACCTCGCAGCCGATAAACCCGATCTCCGGGTGCGCCTCGGCCTGGGCGGCGAGATGCTCGCCGCCGCCGAAGCCGACCTCGAGCCAGACCGCCGCGACCGGGTGGGGGAATAGCGTCGGCAGGTCGACCGGCAGCCCAAACGTAAGCGTCGGCAGCAGCGTCTCGGTCAGACGCTGCTGCCCCGGACGCAGCTTGTGCCCGCGGCGCCGGCCATAGAGGCGCGGGAGGCTTTGATCAGAAGGCGCGGCGCAACTCGTCGACGAGATCGGTCTTTTCCCAGGTGAACGAGCCGTCGGTTCCGGCGGCCCGGCCGAAATGTCCGTAGGACGAGGTCGGGGTATAGATCGGCCGATTGAGGTCGAGATGGGTGCGGATGCCGCGCGGCGACAGGTCCATCAGCTCCTGCAAGACGCGGCCGAGCTTCGCCTCGTCTATGTCGGACTGAGTGTCCACGTAGAAAGAGAGCGGCTTGGCGACGCCGATCGCATAGGCGATCTGGATCGTGCAGGTCTCGGCGAGACCCGCGGCGACGACGTTCTTGGCAAGGTAGCGCGCCGCATAGGCGCCGGAGCGGTCGACTTTCGTCGGATCCTTGCCGGAAAACGCCCCGCCGCCGTGGGGGGCCCAGCCGCCGTAGGTGTCGACGATGATCTTGCGCCCGGTGACGCCGGCGTCACCGTCGGGGCCGCCGATCACAAAACGGCCGGTCGGGTTGACGAGGAAATTGTCCTCGTCGCACATCCAGCCATCGGGCAGCGACGACAGCACGTAGGGGCGGACGATCTCGCGCACCTCAGCCTGGTCGATCTTTTCGTCGTGCTGGATCGAGACGACGACCTTGGTCGCGTGGACGGGCTTGCCGTCCTTGTATTGCAGGGTGACCTGGCTTTTTGAATCGGGGCCGAGCAGCGGGGTCTTGCCGGCATGCCGGGCTTCGCTGAGCGCGCGCAGGATCAGATGCGAATAATAGATCGGCGCCGGCATAAGCTCGGGCGTGCCGGCGCACGCATGGCCGAACATCATGCCCTGGTCGCCGGCGCCCTCGTCCTTGTTGCCCGAGGCGTCGACGCCCTTCGCGATATCGACCGACTGGCTGTGGATGTGGCAGTCGACCTTGGCCTGTTGCCAATGGAAATTGTCCTGCTCGTAGCCGATGTCGCGGATCGCCTTGCGGGCGACGTCGATCAGCAGCTCGGGCGTGATCGAGGCGGGGCCGCGCGTCTCGCCGGCGAGCACGACGCGGTTGGTCGTGACCAGCGTCTCCACCCCGCAGCGCGCCTGCGGCTCGCGGGACAGGTAGGTGTCGACGATCGCGTCGGAAATCCGGTCGCAGATCTTGTCGGGGTGACCCTCGGAAACCGATTCGCTGGTGAAAACAAAATCGCGCTTTGGCAAAGGAGAATCCCCCTTCGGAAATAACAATCGGCCCGCCGCGAACCGCACGGCGAGCCGAGGTTGTCGAATTTCGCCGGGCCGCCGTCAAGCCCGAAGGCGACCGGCGCCCGGTCGGAGGCCGGTCAGGCTGCCGCGACCTGACCGCCTGAGGCAACCAGGGCCTTGGCCAAATCAAAGAAGCGGCGGCGCAGCGTCGCGTCGTCGATATCGTAATAGGCGCTGACCAGATCGACGGTCTCGCGCCGGCGCAGCGGGTCGGAATCGAAGGCCTCGGCCGGCGCTTCGGAAAAGCCGTCGGGGATCGCCGGCGCGCGGACCGGGTCCATGGCGTCGAAGAAGAACGACACCGGCACGTCCAGCACCCCGCTTAGCTCGTGCAGCCGGCTGGCGCCGACGCGATTGGCACCGCGCTCGTATTTCTGGACCTGCTGAAACGTCAGGCCGATCGCCTCCCCGAGCTTTTCCTGGCTCAGCCCGAGCATGTTGCGGCGCAGCCTGATGCGCGAGCCGACATGCACGTCGATCGGATTGGGCTTGTCGGTCTTGCGGCGGCCGGGACGCCGGGGCGGTCTGGTTGATTGGGCCATAGGTGCTTGCTCGCCGAAGGAGGGGTACGGCGTTGATAGAGCACACAATGGTATGTGGTCAAGCGAACGGGGCGCACTGGTACCCCCCAACCATCCTTTCGGTCAGCGCAACCGCCGGCGGGCCTGCCAGAGGGCCGGCACGAGGCCGAGAAGCAAGAGGATGGCGAAGACCCCGTCGCCCGCGCGCGCGTACAGCGTCCGTCCGCGCGGGTCGGGGAGGGTCACATCAGCATAGCCGATCGCGTCGAGCGTGGTATGGGCGACGACCCGGCCTTCGGGGTCGATGACGCCGCTGATCCCGTTGTTGCCGACGCGGACAAGCGGCAATCCCTCCTCGACGGCGCGGGTGCGGGCGATCGCGAAATGCTGGTAGGGGCCCGAGGTGCGGCCGTACCAGGCATCGTTGGTCACGTTGAGGATCCAGGCCGGGCGGTTGCTTTCGTCGACAACAGCGTGCGGGAAGATCGCCTCGTAGCAGACCGCGGCGGCGAAGGGCGGCAGGCCGGGTAGCGAGATCGTGCGTGGCCCCGGCCCGGCGCTGAGGTCGGTGGCGCCGGCGATGAAGTCGCTGATCGGCAAAAGCCGGCGCAGCGGCATGTATTCGCCGAACGGCACCAGATGCGACTTGTCGTAGGTGGCGCGGATGTCGCCCTTGCCGTCGATCGCCTCGATGCTGTTGTAGTAGCGCGTCGGCTGTCCGGCGGCGGTATCGGCGCGGATGGCACCGGTGATCAGGTACCCGCCTTGAGGCGCGACCTTGGCGGCCTCGCCCCGGTGCTTTGCGTCGCGTTCCAGGTAGAAGGTCGCGGCACCTTCGGGCCAGATCACTGCGGCGGGCGGGCGATCGCCGCCGGTCCCGCTCAATTCGAGCAGGCGGTGAAAATTCTCTTCCCCGGCGGTCTGATCCCATTTGAGCGATTGCGGGATCGACGGCTGGACGAGGCGCAGCACGGTGTCGCCGAGGCGCGTCGGCGACTTCGACAGGCGCAGCGCCCCGAACCCGGCCGGGAGGAGGAGGATCGCCGCGGCAGCGACGACCGGGCCGAAGGTCGAGCGGAGCGACGGCGGCCACCGCCGGGGGACGCCGAGCAGGGCCAACGTCGCGGCAGCCAGCGTGGTGACGAAGCTGAGTCCGTAGATCCCGGTCCAGGCCGTTACTTGCAACAGCGCCAGCGCGCCCGGAAAGCCGCCAGACCAGGCATAGCCGACCAGGTTCCATGGCAAGCCGGTCAGCACATGGCCGCGCGCCCATTCGCCGGCGCACCACAGCACCGCGAAGAGGCACGCCCGCGCGGTGCCCGCGAGGCCGAAGCGTCGCGTTGCGAGACCGAGCAGCGCCATCGGGACGCCGGTAAAGAACGACAGGATGGCGGGGACGCCGAGAAGCGCTAGGGGCAAGGCCCACCAGAACTGGGCGATGTCGACGAAGAGCGCCGCGGTCATCCAGTAAAAGCCGGCGATGAAAAAGCCCATGCCGAAGGCGTAGCCGAGGCGGAACGACGACCACCCGCCCTCGCTACCGTCGTCGAGCCAGACGAGACCGGGGAGGGAGATGAACACGACGGGCGAGAGATCGACCGGCGGCATCGCCGCCGCCATCAGCGCGCCGAGCAGCACCGCGAGGCCATAACGAGGCCATCCATGGAGGCTGGCCAGGGTCTCGGCGAGGCGGCTCAGCGCGGTATCGACCGGAGTGCCCGGCTGAACCCTGAGGGTGCCCGCTCTAAGCACTGGCGGTGGTCTTGTCGGTGCCGTTGGCGGGCAGGTTGAGGACGCGGAGGCGCCGGATGCGGTTGGGGTCGGCGTCGAGCACCTCGAACTCGATCCCGCCCGGATGCGGGATCACCTCGCCGCGCTTCGGCACGCGGCCGGCCAGCGTGAAGACGAGGCCGCCGAGGGTGTCGACATCCTCGTGCTCCTCGCCCGCGCGCAGCGGCGTGCCGCGGTGCTGCTCCAGCATCTCGATCGGGGTGCGCGCGTCGGCGATGACGCTGCCGTCGGCGCGTTCGATCAGCGCCGGCAGATCGTCGACATCGTGCTCGTCTTCGATCTCGCCGACGATCTCCTCGATCAGATCCTCGATCGTCACCAGCCCGTCGATGCCGCCGAACTCGTCGACGACCATCGCGATGTGCGTGCGCGCCCGGCGCATCTGCGCCAAAAGGTCGAGGACCGGCAAGGATGGCGCGACGAACAGCACCTTGCGGATGAGACCGGCGAGTTTTGCGGGCCGGCGCTCGGCGACCGGGGCCAGCACGTCCTTGACGTGAACGTAGCCGATCACGTCGTCGAGCGTCTCGCGATAGACCGGCAGGCGCGAGTGGCTGTGCTGGACGAGGCTTTTGATCAGATCGGAAAACGGCGCCTCGACATCGATCGCGACGATGTCGCCGCGCGGCACCATCACATCGGACGCGGTCTGGTCATGCGACTTGAGGACATTGCCGATGAGCGTCCGCTCTTGCGGGGCGATCTCTTCGCCCTCGGCCTTGGCGGCCGCGACCATGGCGTCGATCGGCGTGGCGTGGCTGCGGCTGCGGCGCAGGAACCGCAGGAACTGGCGCACCCGGTGCGGAGCGCTGTCATTGGGTAGGGGACCGCCGCTACTGGGCGGCTCTGAAGCGGTCATCTAGGAGAAACCCCTGTTCATCCTTCAAATGGTGTCGCGATAAGGATCCGGTATCCCTAGCGCGGCCAAGATGGCGATTTCGCGGCGCTCCATTGCGGCCGCCGCCACGGGTTCGTCGTGGTCGTGGCCGAGCAGATGCAATACCCCATGAACGACGAGATGGCGCAGATGATCGGCAAAAGGCTTTTCCTGCTCGGTCGCCTCGCGGCGGATCGTCGAGAGCGCGAGCACGACATCGCCGAGGATTCGCGGCGCCCCCGGTGCGACGGGACCGTCGCCGGGGAAGGCGAGCACGTTGGTCGGTGCATCCTTGCCGCGCCAGGTGCGGTTGAGGCGCTGCTGCTCAGCGTCGTCGGTAAGGGTGATGTCGACGGCGACGATTCCTGTTTGGCCGGCGAGCGCGAGGCGAGCGGCGCTTTCGACGGTGGGCGCAGCGTCGCCCCAGTCGCCGTCGTGGATCGTCACTGCAATGTCGACAGCGGTCGCTTTCGACATTCGATCGCACTCACAACGAGGTCATTCCGGGTTCGCTGCAAGCGGCGCCCCGGAATGACTTGATGTGTGCGCAATACGAAATCGCGGTGTCCTCAATCATTTCCCCGGCCGGCGCGGTCGCGGGCTTCGTAGGCGCCGACGATGCGGGCGACGAGGTTGTGGCGCACGACATCCTGCTCGGTGAAGCGGATGACGACGGCTTCGGGCACCCCGCGCAGCGCGTCGAGCGCGTCGGCGAGGCCGGAGCGGGTGCCGAGCGGCAGGTCCATCTGGGTCGGGTCGCCGGTTACGACCATGCGTGAGCCCTCGCCGAGGCGCGTCAGGAACATCTTCATCTGCATCGGCGACGTGTTCTGCGCCTCATCGAGGATGACGAAGGCGTGGCTCAGCGTGCGGCCGCGCATGAAGGCGAGCGGGGCAACCTCGATCTCGCCGCTGGTCATGCGTTTTTGCAGCTGATCGCCGGGCAGCATGTCGTTGAGCGCGTCGTAGATCGGGCGGAGATACGGGTCGACCTTGTCGCGCAGATCGCCGGGCAGGAAGCCGAGCCGCTCACCGGCCTCAACCGCCGGGCGCGACAGGATGATGCGCTCCACGCGCCCGGTCATCAGCATGTCGACCGCGGCGGCGACCGCGAGATAGGTCTTGCCGGTGCCGGCGGGGCCGAGCCCGAAGACGAGCTCGCTTTCCCTGAGCGCCTTGATGTAGGCGGCCTGAGTCACGGAGCGGGCGGCGATGCGACGCTTGCGCGTGCGCAGCACGGCGTCCTCGCGCCATAGGCTCAGCGTCTTGTCGTCGACCGCGGCCTGCGCGAAGCGGATCGCGGTGTCGACCGCGGCCGGATCGACCTCCTCGCCGGTCTTGAGCCGGTCGTAAAGCTGCGACAGCGCGAGGTGCGCGACCTCGGTCGCCGAAGCGGGCCCGGCGATCGCCAGACGGTTGCCGCGCGGCACCAGCGATACGCCGAGCTTTCGCTCGATCTGGTCGAGATGCTGGTCGCGCTCGCCGTAAAGCTGCGGCAGGAGGAGGTTGTCGTCGAACTCGATCTGGTTGCGCGCGGCGCGGTCGGCGGTGGCCTGGTTCGAGGCGCTCATGCGCCCAGACCTTCAATGACCGTTCCCGCAAGGCTGTTGCCCTGGACGGCATCGATCTTGACCGGCAACACCGCGCCGATCATGTCGTCATCCACCGTCGCGTGGACCGGGTGGAGGTGCGGGCTGCGGCCGGTGAGCTGGCCTGGATGGCGACCCGGCCTTTCAAAAAGGACCGGCAGGACCCGCCCGACCGCATCGCGGTTGAAGGCGAGTTGCTGGCTGCGCAGGAGGGATTGCAGCTCGTCGAGGCGCTCGGCCTTTACCATGTCGAGCACTTGCGGCAGCGATGCGGCGGGCGTGCCGGGACGCGGCGAGTACTTGAACGAGAACGACTGCGCAAAACCGATCTCCTTCACCAAGTCGAGCGTTGCACGGAACTCCTTGTCGGTCTCGCCCGGGAAACCGACGATGAAATCGGACGAAAAGGCGATATCCGGCCGCGCCGAACGCAGCCGGGCGATCGTGCGGCGATAATCGTCGGCCGAATGGCGCCGGTTCATCTGAGCCAACACCCGATCCGACCCGCTTTGCACCGGCAGATGCAGAAACGGCATCACCGCCTCGATGTCGCGGTGCGCGGCGACGAGCCCGCCGTCGATATCGCGCGGGTGCGAGGTCGTGTAGCGCAGGCGGGGCAGGCCCGGGATCTCGGCGAGCGCGCGAAGGAGGTCGCCGAGGCCGCTGTCGCCGTCATGGTAGGCGTTGACGTTCTGGCCGAGGAGGGTGATCTCGCGCGCGCCGCCGGCGACCAGCGTCCGCGCCTCGGCGACGATTTCTTCGGTCGGGCGAGAGAACTCGGCGCCTCGCGTATAGGGCACGACGCAGAAGGTGCAGAACTTGTCGCAACCCTCCTGGATCGTCAGGAAGGCGCTGACGGCGCCGTCGCCGGTGCGGGCGGGAAGGTGGTCGAACTTGGCCTCGGGCGGGAAGCTCGTGTCGAGGACGCCGCCGCCGGCGCGGGTCGCCTTGGCGATCATCTCGGGGAGGCGGTGATACGCCTGGGGGCCGAACACCATGTCGACGATCGGCGCGCGCGCCATGATCTCTTCGCCCTCGGCCTGGGCGACGCAGCCGGCGACCGCGACGACCATGTTGCCGCCGGTCTTTTCCTTGGCGCGCTTGAGCCGGCGGATCGAGCCAAGCTCGGAATAGACCTTCTCCGCCGCCTTTTCGCGGATATGGCAGGTGTTGAGGATCACCAGATCGGCGCCGGCAGGCGTCTCGACCGAGGCATAGCCGAGCGGCGTCATCAATTCGGTCATCCGTGCCGAATCGTAGACGTTCATCTGGCAGCCGTAGGTCCTGATGTAGAGGCGCCGCATCGTCATCCGTTTGCTGCTGCGGGAAGCTCGGCACCGACGGGTTCGAGCCGGTCTGGCTCGGGCGCCGGTAGGGGCGGGCGATGGCCGGTGCGCGCGGTGTTGACGCCCGCAATGACCTGCGCCTCGCAATAGGCGGCGAGCGCTTTGCGCGACCCGCATTCGGCAAAGCTCGTCGGGCGATGAAACTCGATCTCGATCTCGAGCGTGCCGAGCCCGAGCATACGCCACAGATGGGGCGCCATCGCCATGTCGCCATACCACGCGAAAAGCGGCCGGAACCCGCGTCCTATCGGCAGGCCGTTGAGCCGGGTGTAGGTTACCGAAACCGGCTGCACGACCACATCCGGATGCATCGCCGCGGCGAAGAGCGCGCTCTTGAACGCCAGGATGCGGTTGCCGTCGTGGCTGGTGCCTTCGGGAAAGAGGATCAGCCCGTCTCCGGCAGCCAGCCGGTCGGCGATGGCGTCGCGCTGCTCGGCAGTGCTGCGCACCTGGCGGTCGACAAAGACGCAGCGCTGCATCTTGGCGAGCCAGCCGTAGAGCGGCCAGCGCGCGACCTCGGCTTTGGCGATAAATCCGCCGCTCAGCACCGAGCCGAGCGCGGTGATGTCGAGATAGGAGATGTGGTTGGCGACGTAAAGCGTCGGGCGCAGCGCCGTCGGCTCGCCGATCCGGCGAATGCGGATCCCTAGAATGCGGCAGCAGATCCGGTGGTAGAAGCGCGGGAGGGTGGCGGTCCAAGGCTGCTTCAGCAAAAGCCCCAGGGCCTGCACCGGCATCAGCGGAAGGGTCCAGGCGAGATACCCCGCCAGCCGCCACAGGCGGAGCGTCGTCGAGCCCATGCGGTCTAAGCCGGCCACGGATCTTTCACGGTCCTGACGTAATGGCGCGAATACTTCTCCGCCACGAGATCGGTTTTGACCACGATGCAGACATCGGTCGTGTTGAACTGCGCGTCGATGACCGCGCCGTCGCCGACGAATCCGCCGAGCCGGAGGTAGCCCTTGATCAGCGGCGGCAGCGCGGCGCGGATGCGGGCGCCGTCGAGCGCCGCAGGGTCGCGCCGGTTCATATCGACATAGCGCTCGTCGAGCGCGCGCACCCTGAGTTCGGGCGGCGCCAGATGCTCGTGCCGAAGGTAGGACAGCGGCTCGGCGAGCGCCTCGGGGTCGGTGCCGGGCAGGCTCGCGCAGCCGAACATCAGCGCGATCTCGTAATGGAAGACATAGGCGGCGATCCCGCCCCACAACAACTGCATCGCCGCCCGCCCGCGATAGAGCGGGTCGACGCAAGACCGGCCCAGTTCGAGGATCTCGCCGGGATGGGCGACGAGGTTCCCGATGTCGTATTCGCCCGACGAATAGAACCGACCGCACCGCCGGGCCGCGACGCGGCGAATGAGGCGGTAGGTGCCGACTACCTCGCCGGGGGGCTGTCCGCGGCCGCGATCGATCACGAGGAGATGGTCGCAGATGTCGTCGAACGGGTCGAAATCGCGGCGGCGCTGGGCCATGCCGGCGGTGGGCTGCGCCCCCATGGTCTCGTAGAACACGCGGTAGCGCAGCGCCTGGGCCGCGTCGATATCGGCGCGCGCCTCGGCGAGGCGGACCTGCAGCGGGCCGGCCGACAGATCAACGATTCGGGGTGGGGGTCGCGTCTGGGTCGCGGCGAGCGCGGCATTCAACCGCGGAGACGGCGGCTCGACGATCCCGACCGGCATCACCGGCCCTGGCCCAGGAGGCCCGAAATCAGGGAGATCGGCCTCATTCGCGCCCGGTGTCGCGCCGGCCGCCGCGCGGTATGGCATAGAGCTCAAGGCGATGTCCGACGAGGTCATAGCCAAGCTCGTTAGCAACGAAGTGTTGCAGTTTTTCGATGTCCTCGTTGCGGAACTCGATGACTTCGCCGGTCTGTAGATTGATCAGGTGATCGTGGTGCGCGCTCGGCATTTCCTCGTACCGCGCGCGGCCTTCGCCGAAATCGTGGCGGGCGAGGATGTTCGCCTCCTCGAAGAGGCGCACCGTGCGGTAGACCGTGGCGATGCTGATATGCGGGTCGATCTCGGTCGAGCGGCGATAGACCTGCTCGACATCGGGGTGGTCGAGCGAGTCCGACAGGACGCGGGCGATCACCCGGCGCTGTTCGGTCATTTTCAGGCCTTTATCGAGACAAAGCTGCTCGAGACGTGAAATCATCGGATCAATTGTGGCGCGGAATTCATCCGCCGCCATTATAGCCCAACCCGGCCCGCCGGCCTATTGCTCAGAGCAAATTCCCGGCTTGGAACAAATTTGCTGGGCGCCACGGCGCGGGTCAGCCGCGGGACCGCCGCGCCCGCGTGCCGAGCCCGATTTCCTTGGCGAGCCGGCTGCGCTGGCGGGCGTAATTGGGAGCCACCATCGGATAATCGGGCGGAAGGCTCCAGCGCTCGCGATAGGCTTCGGGTGTCATGTTGTATGCGGTCTTCAGGTGCCGCTTAAGCATCTTGAGCTTTTTGCCGTCT
>DASXFE010000023.1:0-3223 GCA_036489765.1 Allostellaceae bacterium
CGGGTCGCTCCGCTCCTCGCAACGACAGGCGTAGAGGACGAGATGCCCGATTTCGCCGCCCTGCTCGACGGTTTCGCCGCCGCCGTCGTCGCCAATGACGGCGCCGGACTCGCCGCGCTCTTTACCGAAGACGGCACCTACGATGACGGCTTCTTCGGCGCCCACACCGGCCGCCCCGCGATCGCCCAGATGCTCCAGCGCTTCCACGACACCGGAAGCGACTACCGCTGGACCTGGTCCGAACCCCTCAGCGACGGCCATATCGCCTACGCCCGCTGGCGCTTCAGCTACGCCTCCCGCCTCCCCGGCGCCGAGGGCAAACCGGTCCTCTTCGAAGGCATCAGCCGCTTCCAGTTCCGCGGCGACCTGATCGCCAACTACGCCGAAGCCTTCGACCGCGGCGTCGCCCTCGTCCAAACCGGAATGCCCCCCGACCGCGTCGCCCGCGTCCTCGAAAAAGCAGCCGCCATACAAAACGCGACGCCAGAGGCGAGGGATCATTTGGATCGGTTTGGGGCTACGCCGGCATAACAACGTGCCGCTTCCCGGCGAAAGCCGGGACCCATCCTTCAGCTTTCGAGGCGGGTGAGGAATGGACCCTGGCTTTCGCCGGGGAGCGAAAGGCAGAAGGTGCCAAAGGCGACCCTCCGCGCCCTCCGCGGTAAATCCCTACCAAGCCTCGCGCCCACGGTTCGGCCGCCCGGCGATCTCCGCCATCTCCTTCACCCCGCGCTGCTCGGCCTCGTGCTTGTCGAACATCGCCTTCGCCGCCGCATTCCGCTTGGCACCGAATTCCGCCCGGTTGTCGCCGCACCACTCATACGACGCCGCGCGCGGCCGGTTCTGCTTCGAGAAGTGCGGCATCACGTACCGGGCGTAGAGCTCGTAAGACCGCTTCGTCGCCTCGAAATCGGCCCAGTTGTGCGCCTGGTGCAGGAACACGCCAAACTCGCCCTGCTTCGCCTGCAACCGTTCGATCAGCGCGATCGCGTCGTCCGGCGTCCCGCACACGCCGAACTTGTTGTCGACAAACCATTCGAGCCCGTCCTGACCGGCCGGCACGTTGAACCGCGGCTGGTTGTTGTTGAGGTATCCGAGATACCGGTCGAACCCCCATTTCGCATTCTTGAACGCCTGCTCGCGCGTCTCCGCGATATGCATCGGCCCGACGAGGCGAAGCTGGTTCGCGTCCATCTTCTGTCCGTCCGCCTCGGCGAGGTCGCAGGCGATCTTCCAGTTCGAGCCGAGCGCGTCGTACCCGAACGGGTTGGTCGCCGCGACGCAGATCATGCTGAGCCCGTATTTTCCGGCGAGCCGCCCGCCCGACGGGGTCACCGCGCTGACGACGGCGACCTCGGGATGCGGCTTCGTGTAGGGCAACAGATGCAGCCGGCACCCGTCCATCGTGTACCAGTCGGTTTTCTCGGTGATGATCTCGCCGTTGAACAGCCGCAGGATCGCGTCGAGCGACTCGGCCATGCGGTCGCGCTGGGTCATCGGGTCGATCCCCATCATGATCGCATCCGACGCCAGGAGCCCCGGCCCCGCGCCGAACATCACCCGCCCGCGCGTCATGTGGTCGAGCTGCACGATCCGGTCCGCGATCATCATCGGGTGGTGATAGGGCAGCGAGACGACCCCGGTGCCGAACTTGATGTGCCGCGTCCGCTCGGCGGCAAAGGCGATGAAGATCTCAGGGCTGGAGATGATCTCGTACCCGGCCGAATGGTGCTCGCCGATCCACGCCTCGTGAAACCCGAGCTTGTCGAGCCACACCATCAGCTCGAGATCGCGTTCGAGACATTGCGTCGGGTCTTCCTCGTTGGGGTGAAACGGCGGCAGGAAAATCCCATGGCGCAGGTTGACGTCGCTCATCGCAAGCCTCGCTTATCATCAGCTATGCGATCGTAACGGCTTTCCCCATCGCGGAAAACATTTCAACCCGCAACCCTCACGCGCCATATTGCGCTGCCGCATAGCGCCAAGGAGCCCGTTTCCGCCATGAGCCTGTCGCCCGAAGAATACCGCGAGCACCTCGAAACGACGGCCGTGCGCGCCGGCTTCGCCTTCCCCGGCGTGGTCCTGCCCGAGAGCCGCGAGTTCAGTCTCGGGGCCATGCGCTTTCATTATCTCGACTGGGGCAACAAGCACCTGCCGACCATCGTGTTCCTGCACGGCGGCGCGCTCAACGCGCACACGTGGGACCTCGTCTGCCTCGCGTTGCGCGACGAATACCATTGCGTCGCCCTCGACCAGCGCGGCCACGGCGACAGCGACTGGGCGCAAGACGCCGATTACACGATGGGCGCCCAGCTCGCCGACACGAAGGGTTTTGTCGACCATCTCGGCCGCGACAAATTCATCCTCGTCGGCATGTCCTTGGGTGCGATCAACTCGCTCGCCTTCGCGATCAACAATCCCGAGCGCCTCAACAACCTCGTCATCATCGACGCCGGCCCCGAGATGCGCCGCCCCGGATCGAGCCGCATCCGCGACTTCGTCAACGGCGTCGCCGACACGGTCACGATCGAGGGCATCATCGCCAAGGCGCTGGAGTTCAACCCGCGCCGCGACCCCAAGATCCTGCGCCGCAGCCTGATGCACGCGCTCCGCCAGGAGCCCGACGGCAGCTGGAAATGGAAATACGACCGCCGCCGCTTCCAGGTCCTCGACCAGGAAAAACACCGCGCCGAGCGCGCCGCTCTCGCCGACGGCCTCAGCCGCATCACCTGCCCGACCCTGATCGTCCGCGGCGGCGAAAGCGACGTCTTCCACGAGGACGACGGCATCCGGCTCGCCCAGCGCCTCCCCGAGGGCAGATTCGTCACCGTCCCGAAGGCCGGCCACACCGTCCAAGGCGACAATCCGAAAGACCTCGTCGCCGAGCTACGCCGCTTCCTGCAGCCGACCTGAACCATAAAGGAGCGTCGGCTTCGATCTTCAGGGTTTTGACCGTGCCGGCCGGCACGGTCACGTCCTGTCGCCGGACGCCGGGTCGAGATTATCCCCGCACCACCTTCCTTACCCGGTGGTTGTTCGTATCTCCGATCCATACCGCGCCATCGGCCCCAACCACGGCCCCATGCGGCCGGTCGAGCCCGGCACCGCCGGCCGGCTCGCCGTCCCCGCCGCCGCCTTGCCGACCGCCGGCGAAATTCGTCACCAGCATCGTCCGCCGGTCGATCAGCCGGATCGCGTGGTTCTCGGTATCGACGATCAGCAA
>DASXFE010000093.1:0-2252 GCA_036489765.1 Allostellaceae bacterium
GCGGCGCCTATCCGCACCAGCTCTCGGGCGGGATGCGGATGCGCGTGTCGGTCGCCCGCGCCCTCGTCACCGACCCCGACCTGCTGCTGCTCGACGAACCCTTCGCGGCGCTCGACGAGATCACCCGGCTTGCCCTCAACGACGATTTGTTGCGGCTGTGGGAACGGCACCGGCCGACGATCCTTTTCGTCACGCACAGCGTCTTCGAATCGGTCTACCTGTCGACCCGGATCGCGGTGATGGCGCCGCGCCCCGGCCATATCGTCGCCGACCTGGCGGTGGACTTACCGCAACCGCGGGAGCGCAGCGTGCGGATGACGCCGGATTACGCGGCGCTGTGCGAGACCGTCTCGGCCAGGTTGGCAGCGGCGATGGGCGGAGAGTCGGCGTGAGCCGGGTCTGGCCCCTGCTCGCGCCGGTCGCGGTCGGCGCCGTGTTCCTCGGGCTCTGGGAAGGATTCGTGCGATTCGAGGAGATCCCGGTCTACATCCTGCCACCGCCGAGCGCGATCGCCGCGAGCCTGTGGACCGATGGGCCGAGTCTCCTCGGATCGCTGCTCGTGACCCTGCGCGTGACCCTGGCCGCGCTCGCCGCCGCAGCCCTCTTCGGCGGCGCGCTGGCGCTCCTCTTCTCGCTGTCGCGGATCATCGAGCTGAGCTTTTTCCCCTATGCCGTGATCCTGCAGGTGACGCCGATCGTCGCGATCGCGCCCTTGATCATCATCTGGGTGCACACACCGTTTCTGGCGCTGCTCGTCTGCGCCTGGATCGTCGCGTTTTTCCCGATCGTGTCGAACACGACCGTCGGGCTCAACAGCGCCGACCGCAACCTCCTGGCGCTGTTCCGCCTCTACGGCGCCTCGCGCTGGCAGGTGCTGTGGCTCCTGCGCATCCCGACGGCGCTGCCCTATTTCCTCGCCGGGCTGAGGATCAGCGGCGGCCTCGCCCTCATCGGTGCCGTGGTCGCCGAGTTTGTCGCCGGCACCGGCGGGTCCGAAACGGGGCTCGCCTTTCGCATCCTTGAAGCCGGCTACCGCCTCGCGATCCCCCGCCTCTTCGCGGCGCTGGTGCTCCTGTCGCTGACCGGAATCGTGATCTACCTGATCCTCGACTGGGTCTCGCGCTCGCTGCTGCGCCATTGGCACGAGAGCGTCGAGAGCGAGGACGAAACCTGAAAGGACCTTTGAATGGCTATCAGAACCTTGGTGTTGCTTGCTGCTCTGCTAAGCACGACCGCGGCCTTCGCCGCCGATCCGATGAGCCGCAAGAAGGGCGAGCCGGCGACCTTTACGGGATCGTCCTTCGGTCAACTCGTCACCATGCTCGGCGACGACGACATGCTTACCGGCAGGTTCGACAATGACGGCAAGCTGTCGGTCAAAGGGAATATGTCCAACCCGAGCTATGTCGGGTTTTGGACCGCCTCGACCGCGCCGGCTCAATGCGACGCGGAAAAGGACGGATCGAGCTATTGGGGCAAGGTCACGTTCGACATGAGCGACGCCGGCCGCACCTACACCGGCAAGTGGAGCTATTGCGACGCCGAGCCCGACCGCTCCTTCCAGGCGAAATGGGACGGGAACTAGCCGCGGCGAAGCCGCCAGAGAGAATTCACCACAGAGACACAGAGGACACGGAGGTATCCGTCGCACGGCATTTCTGTGCCCTCTGTGTCTCGATGGTAAAAATCTAATGGCGCTGCGCGCCGTTCACCCGCGCCCGACGAACGGCATCTTGGTCGCCATCACGGTCAGGAACTGGATGTTCGCCTCGGCCGTGACGGTGGCGCAGAGGACGACCGAGCGGGCGACGTTTTCGACATTCATCGTCGGCTCGATGACGGTCTCGCCGTTCGCCTGCTGAACGCCGCGGGTCATGCGCTGGGTCATCTCGGTGAGCGCGTTGCCGACATCGATCTGGCTGCACGAGATGTCGTATTTGCGGCCGTCGAGCGAGGTCGACTTGGTGAGGCCGGTGACGGCATGCTTGGCGGTCGTGTAGGCGATCGAGTTCGGCCGCGGCACATGGGCCGAGATCGAGCCGTTGTTGATGATGCGGCCGCCCATCGGGTCCTGCTCCTTCATCATCCGGAACGCCTGCTGCGTGCACAGGAACGTGCCGTTGACGATCGAGTTGATGACGCCCATCCACTTGTCGTAGGCCAGGTCTTCGAGGAGCCCCGCGGCGCCGAACCCGGCATTGTTGAAGAGGACGTCGAGCCGGCCGAACTTATTCTTGGTCGCCTTGAAAAGA
>DASXFE010000097.1:0-5293 GCA_036489765.1 Allostellaceae bacterium
AGCTCGACCACCTGATCTCGGGCCGCATCAAATTGGGTCAGATCAACGACGGCTTCGCCAACCTGAAATCCGGCGCCCCGGTCCGCCAGCTCATCGATTTTGGGCTGGCGTAGAATGAAATAGGAACGCGGGCGCTTTACCCCAGCGATCTGACGACGCGCCGTCTCGGCATTGCCAGGCGGGTAAAGCGGCCCCGATAACGCGTCCATTCCAGGGCGGCGAGGCAGATGCCGGTGGTCACGGCGAGCGCGGCGGCGGTGCCGGTCGTGTCCAGCACGTCGCTGGCCACCCCGTAGCCGAACGGCGCGGCGAAAATGATGAAAACAGGACTGGCCGCGATCAGCGCGACCACGGCCAGTCCCTTGAAGCAGCTGCTCAGCGTGGTCATCCCGTCCAACCTCGCGCGATCCGCCGTCATTGTCGCAGCGCGGGGTTAAGGGATGATTGCAGCCGTGCGTCCGTTCAGTAACGGTTGTTGTAGACGGGCGCCGGGCCCGGATAGTCGTTCGGGATCTGATTGTAATCCCCGCCGAAATTGTTCGGACCGGGCGCGTAGCCCCAGAGAGGGGGCGGAGCCGGCCCGAAATCCCGACAATGCCAGTCATAGCCGTCGGTCGAGCACTGCACCTGGGCGAGGGCGCCCGTCATCGGCGCCAGCGCGACAGCCGCGAGGGCCCCCCCGAACAGCAGCGATTTCATCGATGGTTTCATCATCGCGGCCACTCCGATCCGCTAATTGAGTTTCGGCCCCGGATAACGGGGATTGGTCTGCTGCAGCGGGCTCGGCGGGGTCTGCTCCTGCGTCGGCGGGGCATAGGCGTTCTGCGGCGGATATTGCTGCGGCGCGGGCGCCATGGTGGCCGGCTGGCCGGTGGGGCTCATCGCGCCCGGCTGTTCCTGCGCCTGGACGGCGGGGGTCAGCGAAATCGCGGCGATGACCGCGAGCGAACTAGCCCCGAGCAGGGCCTTCATCGAGATTCTCGTCATGTCGGTTCTCCCAGTTGGGTCCTGGGAGCGTCAACAGGCCGCTCGGGAAATCGATCCCCACCCCGATGCGGGGCAGGTATGCCCGAGCCCGCGGCAACGTTGCCGCGGGCTCGGCGTTTTGGTGGTGCCGTAAACCGGGGTCGAGGTTAGTGGGCGCCCGGATACGAGTAGGAGCGCGGATCGAAACCCCAGCTCGGCGCCGGGATGTAATACGAGCCGTGCGCGATGCCGCCGGGCGCGATCACCGCGCCTTGGGGCGCCGGGCTGAGGCAGTTCCAGTTGCCGCCGTCCCACCAGCAGGTGGCGTTGGCGCTCGGGGCGAAGACGGTTCCGACGATCAGCGCCGCCGCGGCGCCGCCGAGGAGGGTTTTGGTCAAGGATCGCATGGTCTTTTCTCCGTTAAGGGCAATGTGCCGTTGGGCCGTCGATCACTGGGCCAGGTGGACGGTGTCGGGCCCGGGGAAATTGCCCGGCACATAGGCGTCGGTCTGCCACGGCGACATCAGCAGGATCCCGAAATGCGCGGGATACGAGATGATCGATCCACCCGGGGGCGGCGGCAGGCACTGCCCCTGCATCGTCGGCCAGGCGCACAACGTCTGCGCGCCGGCGGCGAAGCTGAATGAGGCCACAATCGCGGCAGCAACACCGCTCAACAACGCTTTTTGTAGGGTTTTGGTCATTGCAGGGCTCCGGTCGTGTACTGCCTCTAAACAGCGGTTCGCCAGATTCGATCCCCACGCCCTTAGGTTTTATGCGTCTTTCATCCTTATGTAGAATTACTCGGGCTGGTCTTGCGCGCCGGTTTGATGCCCCGGCGGCTCAGAACCAGCGTGCCTTGTCGACGACGTTGCGAAGGGCGTCGCCCTGGGCAAAGCGGCGGCAATTGTCGCTCAGCACGTCGTAGCGGCGGTCGTCGAGATAGGGGCCGTGCCCGGCCGTGTGCGGGGTCAGCAGCACGTTCGGCATGGTCCACAGCCGGTGGTCGGCGGGCAGCGGCTCGATCTCGTAGACGTCGAGCGCGGCGCCGGCGATCTCGCCCGCATCGAGCGCGGCGACGAGGTCGTCGAGCCGCGTCGTCATCCCGCGTCCGATATTGATGAAGAACGCGCTCTTCTTCATGCGCTGGAACCGGGCGCGGTTCATGAACCCCTCGGTCTCCGGCGTGTGCGGCACGGTCAGGATCACGAAATCGGCCCGCGGCAACAGGGTGTCGAGCGCGGCCGCGCGATGCAGTTCGGACACCCCCTCGGGCTTGTCGGTGCGCCGCTCGTCGACACCGATGACGGTGACGCCGAACCCGGCCGCCAGCCGCGCGATCTCGCCGCCGATCCCGCCGACCCCGACGATTAGCGCCGTCGCCTCGGGCAGATGCACGACATCACCGCTCTCGCGCGGCGCCGGCCGCCACTCGCGGCGGAGCTGCTGCGGCAGATAGATGTGAAGGCCGCGGGCAAAGGCCAGCACATAGGCCATCACATGCGCGGCGATGTGGTCGTTGTAGATCTCGCGGAAATTGGTGATCTGCACCGGATGCGCGATCAGCTCGGGATAATAGAACCCGGCCGGCGGCGCCGCCTGCGGCGCCTGCAGCCAGCGCAGATGCCGCGCCTTGGGCAGCATGTCCGGAGGGATCGTGCCATACGCCCCCTCCGCCACCGCGATCGCCTGCTCGGCCCCCTCGCGCGTCTCGGCGACGATCACTTCGAGCTCGGGATGCGTATCGGCCAGCGCCTTCCCCCATTCGCGCGTCTTGTCCGATTGCGGCGGCAGCATCAGGAACGGGATCGGCATCGTGTTCTCCGTCATTGCGGGCGGAGCGAAGCAATCTCGATCCGCGGGAGGCTCGTTGGGCACGAGATTGCTTCGCTCCGCTCGCAATGACAACATCGGGCGGTAAGTCAGGGGAGGGAACGTGCCGCAGCTTTCAGGCAAAGTCGCATGGGTGACCGGCGCCGGCACCGGGATCGGCGAGGCGGCGGCGTTGATGCTGGCCGAGGAGGGGGCGGCGGTCGTGCTGACCGGGCGCCGCACCGAGCCCTTGGAACAGGTCGCCGCGCGCATCCATCAGCAGGGCGGCGTCACGCATGTCCAACCCGGCGATCTCACCGAGCCTGCCGCGGTCAGCAGGATCGGCGACTACATCGCCCGCGAGATCGGCCGCCTCGACATCCTCATCAACAATGCCGGGGTCAACATCAACGACCGCCACTGGGACAAGCTGACCCCGGACAGCACCAAGTACATGGTCGACGGCAACCTCGCCGCCGCGGCCGCGTGCGTCACCGTCGCGCTGCCGCTGATGCGGGCCAACAAGGATGGCCTCATCATCCACACCGCCTCGATGGCCGGCCGCTTTATCGGCGGGTTCCCGGGGCCGATGTACACCGCGGCCAAGCACGGCGTCGTCGCGATGAGCCACTCGATCAACATGCAGGAATGCATCAACGGCATCCGGTCCTGCGTCTTTCTTCCCGGCGAGGTCGCGACCCCGATCCTCGACCGCCGCCCCAACCCGGTCGGCCCCGAGGTCCGCGCCCGCATGGTGCAGCCCCAGGATTGCGCCGACCTCATCCGCTACATTGCGCTATTGCCGCCGCGCCTCGTCATGAACGAGGTGATGCTGAGCCCCACCCATAACCGCCGCTACGTCGCGGAAATCGAACGAATGTCATCGTTGTAAGGGGACCCCATGCAAACCACCAACCGCAAAAAGATCATGGCGCCGACGACGATGTCGAAGGCCGGATGGGCGCTGATCGAGGCGCGCGACGATATCGACGGCGTGCCGTTCGAGCCCGGCATTGCGACCGCCGAGTTCCGGCAAAAGCTCGACGGCGTCGCCGGCATCTGCCTGGGCATCACCCCGTTCAGCGACCCCGAGCTCGATGCCGGCTCGCAGATGGAGGTCGTCTCGCGCATCGGCGTCGGCTACGACGCGGTCGACGTGCCGGCCCTCACCCGCCGCAAGGTGCCGCTGATGATCGGCGGCACCGCGAATTCGGTCAGTGTCGCCGAGGCCGGCGTGTTCCTCGCCATGACCCTCGCGCGGAAGGGCGCGGCGATGGACGCCCTCGTCAAGGAGGGCCGCTGGGCCGACCGCTACAAGAACATGCCGGTCGACCTCTACGGCAAGACAGTCCTCATCGTCGGCTTCGGCAAGATCGGCACCCGCTCCGCCCGCCGCTTCGCGGCAATGGAGACCAAGGTGATGGTCTACGACCCGTACATGTATTCCGAGACGATCCGCGGCAACGGCTACGAGCCCGTCGCCAATCTCGACGACGCGGTCGCCCGGGCCGATTTCATCACGATCCACTGCCCGAAGACGCCGGAAACGATCGGCCTCTTCAACGCCGCCCGGATCGCCCGGATGAAACCCACCGCCTTCCTCGTAAACACCGCGCGAGGCGGCATCGTCGACGAGCCCGCCCTTTACGACGCCCTCAAGAACAACCGCATCGCCGGCGCCGCCCTGGACGTCTTCATCGAAGAACCCACTCCACCCAACAACCCCCTCCTGACCCTCCCCAACTTCATCGCCGCCCCCCACGTCGCCGGCGTCACCCGCGAGGCGGTCGACCGAATGGGCATCGTCGCCGTCGAAAACATCCTCTCGGTCCTCGACGGCGCACCGAACAAGGAGAACGTCATCAACCGCGAGATCTACGGGTAGAGAAGCCTGCAAGCGCAGATGGGTATCGCTTCGCTCAACCCATCCTACAGCAACGGCATCGTAGGATGGGTTGAGCGCAGCGTAACCCGTCAAGCAAACCGCGGGGCATTCGCCCGTCATTTGCGTGCAGCGGACCGCTCCTGCAATTTTGCCAAATTTGGCGTGTAACCTCGATCACGTCGGTCAAATCCCGGAGGTTCATGGCTGCAGATTCCCTGCAGAAGCAGCCAGAGTCCCTGCGCGGCTTGACACGGGCGGCCGGCGCTGGCGGGATCGGCCTTCGCTGGACGGAACACGAAGGAGGAAGACATGGCGCGGCCGAATGGGGTGCGGGAATTGTGGGCGGCGGGGAAGCCGGTGATCAATAGCTGGCTCGGCATCCCGTCGAGCTTCTCGGCCGAGGTCATGGCCCATGCCGGGTGGGACTCGCTGGTCGTCGACATGCAGCACGGCATGATCGACTACCAGATGATGGTGCATATGCTGCAGGGCATCTCGACCACCAACACGACGCCGCTCGTGCGCGTGCCGTGGAACGACCCGGCCTATATCCAGAAGGCGCTCGACGCCGGCGCCTACGGCATCATCTGCCCGATGATCAACAATCGCGAGGAGGCCGAGAAATTCGTC
>DASXFE010000084.1:0-2415 GCA_036489765.1 Allostellaceae bacterium
TAGGATGGGTAGAGCGCAGCGAAACCCATCGTTGGGCTGATGGGTTTCGCTGCGCTCTACCCATCCTACGACTCCAAACGTCGTCCTCCCGGCGCAGGCCGGGACCCACTTTTCCGCTTCTGGTATGTTTGAACCGTGGGCCCCGGCCTTCGCCGGGGTGACGGTAGGGAAGGGCCGTCTTAAGCCGCCGCCTTCTCCAGCTTGTGGATGACGCGGCGCTTGGCCGGCGCGGGGCCGGAGGCGTAGCGGTCCCAGGAGCGGCCGGTGAGTTCGCCGACGTAGATGTTGCCTTGGCTGTCGACGGCGATGCCGTGGGGCGAGGTGAATTTGCCGGGCTCCATGCCGCCGGGGGTGTGGCCGAGCTGGGCCATGACTTCATGGTTCTTTGTGGTGTGGATGCTGACGCGGGGGCCGATATTGGGCCAGAGGCGGTTGATCTCGCCGGAGGGGCCGCCTTCGCCGATGTAGCAGAGGGGATTGGCGCCGCGGGCGAGGCACATGCCGTTGGGGCGGTGCAGGTAGTTCCACTGCGTCTCCCATTTGCCGTTGCCGTTGAAGATCTGGACGCGGTGGTTTTCGCGGTCGGCGACGTAGAGCCAGCCGTCGGGGTCGCAGCAGATATTGTGCGGGATGTTGAACTGGCCGGGTGCGGTGCCGGGCTCGCCCCAGGATGAGAGGAGCTTGCCGGCCGGCGTGTATTTGTGGACGCGGGCGTTGCCGTAGCCGTCGGAGATGTAGAGGAAATCGCCGTGCGGCGAGAGGCAGGTATGGGTGCAACGGTGGAACGGCTCGCCGCTCATATACGCGCTGGGCGTGCCGGGAACGCCGAGGGTCAGGAGGATCTCGCCGTCGAGCGTGCAGTGGCGCACCGAATGGTCGCCGTCATCGGTCAGCCAGATCGTGTCGTCGGGTGCGACATGAACGCCGTGCGGCCGGGTGAAGACGCCTTCGCCCCAGGTGCGCAAGAGGTTGCCGCTTTTGTCGAATACCGCGACCGGGTGTTCGCCGCGATTGAAGGCGTAGACGTTGTCGCGGCTGTCGACGCCGACCGCGGCGACGTCGCCGAGCACGATCTCATCCGGAATCTTGGCCCAATCCTCGTTGACCTCGAACGCATAGGCGCCATCGCCGAGCCGAACCGCCGCCATCTGGGCCTCCCCGCCTTGAATAAGCCTGAAAGCCATCATAGGTCGCGTTGTCAGCGGCGGCGAGCGATTGCGACGTTGAAGCCGCTGGTCATTGCGAGCGCAGCGAAGCAATCTCGCGCCGAAGGAGTCTCGGCCCGATCGAGATTGCCGCGTCGCCGCGCTCCTCGCAATGACAGTGCAAATCGAGCAGCGTTCGGTCTAGTGTGCGGGCGCTTTCTTGGAGTTGGAACTTGATGCGCAGATGGGCGGTTGCGGTCCTCTTGATCGCGTTCCTCGTGCCGGTCTCGGCCTTTTCACAGGCAAAAAACGGCAGCGGCAGTACTAGCGGCAGCAGCGGGAAGGCCGCGGTTTACGAGCAGCTCAACCTGTTCGACGAGGCGTTCGAGCGGATCCGCCAGGATGCGGTCGACCCGGTTGCCGACGACAGGCTGATCTCGACGGCGATCGCCGGGATGCTGCAGGCGATGGACCCGCACGCGGTTTATCTGACCCCGGCGGAGTACAAGGCCCAGAGCCAGCCGACGCCGGAGCAGTCGGGGTCGCTCGGCATCGTCGTGACGATCGAGAACGGGCAGCTCGAGGTGGTCTCGCCGCGCGACGGCTCGCCCGCTGCCGCGGCCGGGGTCAAGCCCGGCGACCAGATCTACATGATCGACAAGAGCCCGACCTACGACACCTCGCTCGGCGATATCGAGCAGCAGTTGCGCGGGCCGGTCGACAGCGAGGTCAAGCTGCTCGTGCGGCGCGGCACCGCGGCGCCGATCGACGTCACGGTCAAGCGCGCCGCCGACGGGTTCAAAAGCGTCACATCGCGGCTCGAGCAGGGCGATATCGGCTATGTTCGCGTCGCCGGGTTCGACGACAAGACCGCGGCCGACATCACCCAGGCGGTCAAGGATCTGCGGCAGCAGGCCAACGACAAGCTGATCGGCTATGTGATCGACCTGCGCAACGACCCGGGCGGCGCCTTCGACGCCGCGGTCGCGACCGCCGACGACTTCATCGACAAGGGCGACATCGCGATCGTCAAGGGGCGCAAGGGCGATCCCAAGCACATCGCCGCGACGCCGGGCGATGTCGCGAGCGGGCTGCCGATCGTCGCGATCGTCAATGGCGGCACCGCGCGCGAGGCCGAACTGGTCGCCGGCGCGCTGCAGGACGACCACCGCGCCGTGCTCCTCGGCAGCAAGACGTTTGGCGAAAGCGCGATCGAGACGACGATCCCGGTCGGCACCGACGAGGGCGCGATCCGCCTGACGACGGCGCG
>DASXFE010000016.1:0-2979 GCA_036489765.1 Allostellaceae bacterium
GAGGTGAAGATGGCGATGCTCGCCATCCTGATCCTGCCGCTGTCGATCCTCGGCTGGAGCGCGCTCGCGACCGTCTTGCCGGCGGGGCTCGCCGGCACCGCCAATAACGGCCCACACGGGTTCAGTGAAATCCTCTACGCATTCGTGTCGGCGACCGGGAACAACGGCAGCGCCTTTGCCGGGCTGTCGGCGAACACGCCCTTCTACAACACGACGCTCGGCCTCGCGATGTTAATGGGCCGGTTCCTGATGATCGTGCCGATGCTCGCGGTCGCCGGGTCGCTCGCCGCGAAAAAGATCGTCCCGGCCTCCGCCGGCACGTTTCCGACCGATGGCGGGCTGTTTGTCGGCTTGCTGATCGGCGTCATCGCGATCACCGGCGGCCTGATCTACTTCCCGGCGGTGTCGCTCGGCCCGGTGGTCGAGCATCTCGCGATGCATGCCGGCACGCTCTACTAGGCCCTGAGAGGCATGGTCATGGACATCTCATCGAGCATTTCCAACAACCCGCCGCGGGCGCGGGCAACGTCGCTCACCGACACCGGCATCGTCATCCCGGCGATCGGAGAGGCGTTCAAGAAGCTGGACCCGCGCGTGATGATGCGCAATCCGGTCATGTTCGTCGTTGAGGTGGTGGCGACGCTGACGACGATCCTGTTCCTGCGCGACATCGTCACGGGCGCCGGGCATTACGGTTTCGCGTTGCAGATCAACATCTGGCTGTGGTTCACCGTCGTCTTCGCCAATTTCGCCGAGGCGGTCGCCGAGGGCCGCGGCAAGGCGCAGGCGGCGACGCTGCGGCGCAGCAAGACCGAGACGATGGCCAAGAAACTGACCGGCACGGGCCGCGAGTGGCAGGAAGTCGGCGGCGTCGCGCTGAAGCAGGGCGATGTCGTGCTGGTCGAGGCCGGCGACATCATCCCCAGCGACGGCGATGTCGTCGAAGGCGTCGCCTCGGTCAACGAAGCCGCGATCACGGGGGAGTCGGCGCCGGTGATCCGCGAGAGCGGGGGGGACCGCTCCGCGGTCACCGGCGGGACGGAGGTGATCTCCGACTGGATCAAGGTCAGGATCACCGCGGCGCAGGGCCACACCTTTCTCGACCGCATGATCGCGCTCGTCGAGGGCGCCGAGCGGCAGAAGACGCCAAACGAGATCGCGCTCAACATCCTCCTGGCCGGGCTGACGATCATCTTCGTCTTCGCCGTCGCGACGATCCCGAGCTTTATCTCCTATGCCGGCGGCACCGCCTCGGTGCTGATCCTGGTGGCGCTCTTTGTGTGCCTGATCCCTACGACGATCGGCGCGCTCCTGTCGGCGATCGGCATCGCCGGGATGGACCGGCTCGTGCGGTTCAACGTGCTGGCGATGTCCGGCCGCGCGGTCGAGGCGGCGGGGGATGTCGACACGCTGCTGCTCGACAAGACCGGCACGATCACGATCGGCAACCGCCAGGCGACCGAGTTCCTGCCGGTCGCCGGCGCCGACCCGCGCGAATTGGCCGAGGCGGCGTTCCTCGCCTCGTTGTCGGACGAGACCCCGGAAGGTCGGTCGATCGTCGCGCTGGCACGCGAGAAATACCGGGTTTCCGGACAGGCCCAGGGCAATGCCCGCTTCATTCCGTTCTCGGCCCAGACGCGGATCAGCGGGGTCGATCTCGGCGGTGCGACGATCCGCAAGGGCGCGGTCGACGCGGTGCTGAAATTCGTCGAGCGGGGCGTGGGCGTAGACGGGGGCGACACGCTGGTTCGCGCGGACGCGGCGACCGAGCTCAACGCGATCTCCGAGCGCATCGCCAAATCCGGCGGCACGCCGCTCGCGGTCGCGAAGGACGGCCGGCTGCTCGGCGTCATCCATTTGAAGGACATCGTCAAGGGCGGCATCCGCGCGCGCTTCTCGGCGCTGCGCCAGATGGGCATCCGCACCGTGATGATCACCGGCGACAACCCGATGACCGCGGCGGCCATCGCGGCCGAGGCCGGGGTCGACGATTTCCTCGCCCAGGCGACGCCGGAGGACAAGCTCGCCCTCATCCGCGAGGAGCAGGCTAAGGGCAAGCTCGTCGCGATGTGCGGCGACGGCACCAACGATGCGCCGGCCCTGGCGCAATCCGATGTCGGCGTCGCGATGAACACCGGCACGATGGCCGCGCGCGAGGCCGGCAACATGGTCGACCTCGACAGCGATCCGACAAAGCTCATCGAGATCGTCGAGATCGGAAAGCAGCTCCTGATGACGCGCGGGGCGCTGACGACGTTCTCGATCGCGAACGATGTGGCCAAGTATTTCGCCATCATCCCGGCGATGTTCCTGGCGTTCTACCCGCAGCTCCAGGCGCTCAACGTTATGCATCTCGCGACGCCGCAAAGCGCGATCCTGTCGGCGATCATCTTCAATGCTCTCATCATCATCGCGCTGATCCCGCTGGCGTTGAGGGGGGTGAAATACCGCCCGGTCGGCGCCGCCAGCATCCTGCGCCGAAACCTGCTGATCTACGGCCTCGGCGGCATCGTCGTGCCGTTCATCGGCATCAAACTGATCGACCTCGCGGTGACCGCGATGGGATTGGCATAGCGGGAGCGCGGGCGTCCCGCCCGCAAGTTTTTGGATGGGTGCGGGCGAGACGCCCGCGCTCCAAGCGAGGTTATGATGTTAAAAGAAATCCGCCCCGCGATCGTGATGATCGTCGTGATGACCGTGATCACCGGGCTCGCCTATCCGCTCGGCATGACCGGGATCGCCCAGCTCGTCTTCCCGCACCAGGCAAACGGCAGCCTCGTCGAGCACGACGGCAAGGTGATCGGTTCGTCGCTGATCGGGCAGAACTTCACCTCCGAAAAATATTTCCACGGCCGCCCGTCGGCGACGACCGAACCCGATCCGAAAGACTCGACCAAGACGATCCCGGTTCCCTACGCCGCCGACAATTCGGGCGGCTCCAATGCCGGGCCGACCTCGAAGGCGCTCGTCGACCGGGTC